>CBFIDV010000052.1:0-1061 GCA_965661455.1 Roseivirga sp. | reverse complement strand
CCTTGTAGTCCATTAAGGGTACTGCGAATCCGCAAGAGGTTTGCAATGAATCAACATCCACAACATAGATGTTTCTGGCACCTCTCGTTTCTTTAAAGAGACCGATGTATTCATTCCACTTATCATCTTGTTGGTGTATCGTTTCAGCTGATCCATACAATCTTAAAATCTTGGGTTTACCTTCGAATGCGCAGAACATGATGGTAATTCGGTTGACTAACTTAAGATGGGCGGCCGTCTCATTTCCACTGCCTGTAAGATTTAACCATGCTACTTTGTTGGGCCCCAAAATCTTGAAGGTACCCATCCCCTTAGGCGATACATTCACTCGCCCAGTTTCGGCAGCAGTTCCTGTGAAGTATATCTTTTGTTCAAGCATCCAATCATGGAGCTCCTCAGTTATAGATTCGTAGATTTTCGCCATGTCTGCAATCAAAGAATATTAAATGAAAAAGGCTATTCAATTACCTGCTCAGGACCCTTAGAAAGTTAATTGCCTTTCACAGCCTTCAAAGTTTACAGTGCTTTGGGTTTGCGTTAAATACTCTATGAGCGCCTCTGCTGTCGTAAAATCCTTGATATCTGTCTCGTCAAAGGAAAAGTAATCTTCATACAACGCAGGTATGAAGTCATTCATTCCAATACTAATGGTTACATCGTCTCCTAACAGATTTCCCATTTGGTCTCTGAATTCATAATCTGCTCCTGAGAAGGTTAGGTCTATTCCAGAGAAGGCAATTTCTCCATCACTTTCTCTTAAGAATCGCTTGAATTCTGCTATGGTTAAGTTGTAGACTACGGATTGATTATTGAATGGATCTACCTGGTAAATCTCTAATGCCGTAATCTCGCCTTGATCGATTGGGCTCCTTAAACCACCAATGTTTTGAATGGCTATGTCTACATTAAGTCTTTCTTTTAGTGCAGTCGTGAAGAAGCAGCCAACTTCTTGGGAAATGGCAATAGTGGATAAGGCTAGCAAAGCGACCAGCCAAGTGAGTCGTTTAAAAAATATCATGTTGGGTTAGTTTGTAGGAATATAGCAATTTCAGCCTCCCTAA
>CBFIDV010000051.1:0-1998 GCA_965661455.1 Roseivirga sp. | reverse complement strand
GTCATTTTTCCTAAATAGGTTTGAGAATGCTGGGAGATAGTCATTCGTTTTTTTGGCTGTTTCAGAATACATTTGAACCCATCTAGTGAATCCCAAAGACAAGCCTTTGATCCATTTTGGCGAGTAAGAGATCGATAAAGCTTGCATGTACCTCCAATCATCTGGTTTTGGTACAAAAGCCACAAAACCTCGAAAGACTTGATCACTAGCAGGTGGGTTGTATCCTGAAGCTTCAAGACGCCCTGTAATAATTTGGCCTTCTAGGGTTCCAATAGCGGTTTTTATGGGCTTTTGAGTGTTTAATGTTAAGTGAGCAAAGCCTTGCGCATTATGACTCATCATGAGACTGTTTCTTCTTGAAGGTCCCCACCAGATATTTTCTGTTGAAAGTCCAAGTGAGATTCCCCATTTATTTAGCCTGATACTAGATTGGCCTGGAAGGAGCTTATAGTAATTTTCAGAACCATATCTTTCAGGTTCGTCAATTGTATTCCAAAAACGATATCGTGTTTGCCATGTGCTTTCCCAATGCCTACCTTTTCTAGGAAAGCCTTGATAAGAATTATTCTCGGCAGCTACAAATTCAGGCTTTAGCTGTAAAGACAAGGGTCCAAATTCTGCATATATGCCGGCACTCAAATACGTCTGCAGTCCGGTTGATCTAATCATAGCTCCATCGTTGCGGCTATCGGGGTGGTCATGGTCATATGCGATCCTCAAATCCAACGGTAAAACTGTAATCCGGCCGGATTTTCCGCTTTTGATTGTTGGAAAAATGCTTTTTAAATATTCAGGTAATTGCGCAGTGTCGAGGCCGTTTTTCGAAAAGGTTATTGGCCTATAGTTGAAAGAAAAGCTACTGTCAAATTTGCCTTTAAGTTGTTCTCTCCTAAGATAATCTTGAATTGAAGCAGAACCGAGGGTCACCGTTTGTCCCAAGGTTGGTGATACTACAAATATTATGGCGAGACCGAGAATTAACTTTTTGATCATTGCATTTTATTTAAAAACAGAGATTTTCAAGTTGTCTAAAGACCAACTCTCATCGCATAAAGAGCCGTTTAGCCTATCATAGAAACTTAGAAAGGCATTAGTGTCTTTATGAGGGAAGATCAAGTCCATTTCATAGGTAGATGTTCCAGTGGGGGTGTCTGGCCATGAGCACCTTCCAAAGGAAATTTTGGAAGCTCCTTTTTGAGCATCGTTGAAAGAGGGTGTTTGGTCAGGATATGATTGGGTATAACAAAAACCGGGTGTACAGAAACTGTTAGAGAAGGAAGTCTCATAGTAAATCACGCTTCCACTCTTTAAATTCTTGACAGGGTCTATTTCAACTATCCAAGCATCTTTATCATTCAAAGATTCACCTTCTCTATTCGCATCACCCTCCCAAGAATCATGAATGTTTAAGTCAAACTTTAGTCGGATGAAGTTGTGCTGAGGTAATTCAGATAGATTTAAATTAAATCCGCGTTTATTGAAAAAACCAATAACTCGGTTGCCTTCAAAAATTGAAATGAATACTCCCTCAATTCCAGTATAATCCTCTGATTCAAAGTCATTGAAATATACATCTTGTTCTGGCTCTAGGTCATTCTGTCTACAACCATGGACTGAAATGATATATACCGAAATTATAATGAAAGAGAGCTTTCTCAAGACCTTGTTTTTATTATAAAATCAAAATTAAAGAATCTTTTATCTTAATCTCAGAAACAATTCATTTTGTTGAGTACAGAGGTGTTTTATATATGTTCTTATTCATTTCCTCGTTTGATCTAACGGATTTAACTTTGTGGAAAACTTAAAAATGGTCAAATCTATTATTGTTACTGGTTCTGGTGGTCTCATTGGAAGTGAGGTTGTTGGTTTTTTTGCTGAGGCAGGTTGGAAAGTCTTTGGGCTTGACAATAATATGAGGGCAGATTTTTTTGGCCGTGGAGGAGACACTACTTGGAACATCAAGAGGCTTATCAGTACTTATTCTCAGTATAACCA
>CBFIDV010000050.1:0-6339 GCA_965661455.1 Roseivirga sp. | reverse complement strand
CAGGCGATCCATTATTCAATTTGGTGACAATGGTTGTGCTTTTACCCGTGGTTCCATCTATATCAGTTAAGCTTATTGCTAAATCACCACCTTCTGCTATTGAATTGAAATGAATACTCGAAGGGAGTATGACACCTGTGTTTGTTCCTGATAATCTTAAAGTGATTAAGGTCGAGTTATCTTCCCTCTGTTCGAAAGTTGCACTACCAGATACACTTGGGTTGATTACGCTATTTAATTCAATTATTACCGCTTCTCCTGTTAGAGGTAAATCAGGATTTGGATCATCATTGGAGCATGAAAAGACTAAAGCGAAGCCTAAAACCAAGGAACAAAATTTAAAGAAGTTGAAGCGTTTTTGCATTGTTAAAGGTATTACCGCTTTTACTGCCAATTTGTTAAAACAAATTGTGGTTTTTGGATACGTAGAACGGACAAAGGAGATTAATCGTCAAATGCTAGTTGCATTTTGGCTATTCTTTCAGACAGCAATTCTGTTGTAAACTTCTCCCTGAGTCTATCGACCATAATTGGAAAGCAGAAAGGTGTAGGTTGCGTGAGTTTTTTAACGACCAGCTTTTGCTCATTAATTCTTTTCAAGGCCTTCGTCAGTCGTTCTTGCTCAAAGTTCAAAGATAGCACCTCATTATTCGCTTGTTTTAAGAGTAGATTGTCGGGATCATAATCTTCAAATACTTTATAAATCATGCTCGATGATGCTTTTAGGTGTTTGAAGGTCATGTTTTTTCCCGGGTAGCCTTGGAAGATAAGCCCCGCTATGGATGCAATCACTCTAAAGTTCCTTTTTGCGATTTCCGTATTGTTAATACTAGCGGTGATGTCGTCTAATAGTCCATCCATGCTGAAGATGTCCATTTCTAAGAAGTCTTCCACTTCTACATCTTGATCGGTTAATAATTCAAAGCCATAATCATTAGAAGCCATGGAGAATGTTATCGGTTGGCTCAAAGAAATACGGTAAGCAGTGAGAGCGGCTAGCACGTCATGCACATACTTGCCTTCCATTGGGTAAAAGTACATATGTGTGCCTTCGTCAGATTTAATCTGTTCTACCAAAAGCTCATGGGCTTGTGGTAAATGAGAAAGAGATCGGTGTTTCTCCAGCAACGGTTTGATGCATTGCATTTCAGGGCCTAGGTATTCATTATTCGCTGCTTCTTCGATCTTCAATCTCATCTTATTTGAGAGTAAAGAGGTAAAAGAGGCTTTGCCACCACCCCAGCGGGGAATAGGGCCGGTTTTCTTCTTTGAATTCTTAACCTGAGCCGTCATGTCTTTGACTCTTATTAATTCAAGGTTTCTGCCAGCAAACCAAAAAGTGTCACCTTCTTTTAGCTGAGCAATAAAGGTTTCTTCAACTGTACCAATAAAGCTGCCCTTTGCGTATTTAACTTTCACTACCGGATCGGAAACAATAGTGCCCATTGAGAGCCTGTGTCGCATGGCTGTTCTGCGGTTATTGACTTTGTACTTGCCGTCAGCTTCTATTTCAACTTTGGCGTATTCATCATAAGCGCTGAGTGAATTGCCTCCGGTTGTGATGAATTCTAGGCACCAATCCCATTCCTTATCGGTTAGGTCTTTGTAAGCATTGCTTGAGCGCACGTATTGGAGTGTTTCTGCTGGATAGAAGCCAGGGCCAACAGCTATTGTTATCAGGTATTGAATCAATACATCATAACAATGGGTGAGTGGATGTCTTGATTCAAATTCTTTCTTTGCAATGGTTTCTTTGAGAACCGCAGCTTCTATGAGTTCCAAAGAATGGGTTGGCAGGAAGTAGATTCTGCTGGTTTCGCCCGGTCGATGCCCACTTCTCCCGGCCCTTTGAAAAAACCGAGCTATTCCTTTGGGTCCACCAACCTGTATTACCATATCCACAGGTCTAAAGTCTACGCCCAAGTCTAAGCTCGATGTACAAACCACGCACTTTAACTTTCCGGCATGCAGCGCTTCTTCAACCCAAGTACGCACCTCCATATCAAGACTTCCATGATGCATAGCCACCAAACCAGCCAAATCCAAAGACTCTTCCATGAGCTTCTGATACCAAATCTCGGTCTGAGAGCGCACATTTGTAAATAGTAGGGTGGATGTGTTTTTATCTAAAATGGGAAGGACCCTTCTTACCATATTTGTACCTAAGTGGCCCGACCATGGCAACTCTTTCACAGATTTAGGTAGAATAGATTCAATAGCCACTTGCTTGTCTACATTGGCTCTAACAATTGCGGCCTCTTGATAAAGGTCACCTAGAAGCACTTGAGTAGCTTCTTCTAAGTTCCCAATCGTAGCTGAGATGGCCCATGTTTGGATGGGTACTTCGTTTAGATGCCTGAAATAGGCCAGGGCTAATTCTAATTGAACTCCTCGTTTTCCTCCAACTAGTTCATGCCATTCGTCCACAACCACCATTTGTAGGTTTTTAAAGGTCTTTGGCGAATCCTTCTGAGCTAGTAAAACATGGATGCTTTCAGGTGTGGTAACCAAAACCTGTGGCATCTTTTTCTTCTGAGCTGCTCTTTCTTTCTGGCTGGTATCGCCAGTTCTCATGGCTACCTCCCAATCAAGTCCCATTTCTATACAAGCCTTTCGCATGGCACGTGTAATGTCCTTGGCCAGAGCTCTAAGAGGAGTAACCCATAAAACCTGAAGTCCCGTGTGCTTCTTTTTGCTTTGAAGTGCTTTCAGTACGCAGCCAAGCCATACCGCATATGTTTTACCACTACCCGTAGGTGCATTTAGTAGTCCACTCTTTCCTTGTAGAATAGCGGCCCATGTCTCTTCTTGAAATGCATACGCATCCCAATGATTGGCTTCAAACCAATCTAAGGCAGGTTTATGATGTGGGTTCAAGGTTTTTTGCAAATCTCGTTCGTTTCAAGATAAGCATTATCAAAGGTGAGTTGTTTGTAAGCTGGGCTTAATAATCTACTGCTAAATCTAGATTGATTAGCTCTCCTGTAAGTGCAGGTAAAGAAGTTAAACCTCCAGGGTAATAAGCAACTTTACCCTTTACCTCTATGAGGGGTATGTATGGTTTGTCGCCAGTGTCGAACTGGAAGAATCCAGACTTGTTGGGTTTAATAATGAATTTTGCATTAACGTCAGCTTTCTTAAGCTTTTTGAGGTCATATACCGTTACCCCGTTTTTGCCGGTTTTTGCCGCTTCTTCTATGGCGGCTTTTTTATCTACCTCAAATAAATAAATTCTATTATCAGCTACAGGAGTGATGTTGGCTTCAATTGAATCTTTTTTGAGTTTAACCTTACCTTTCTTATCAATGAGAGTGCCGTGATAACCATTTACAATAGTTGGCTCAGTAATTTTATTACTAATGTTCACCTTAAAAGTAAAGTAATAGGCCTCTTGCGGTACGTCATCTTTCCTACACCCAGAGAGCATTAAAATTGCTAAAACAAGAAAACCAATTGTCGCTCTATTCATATCCGTTCATTACCAGTCACGAAATAAATAAATTCTTTCGTTATCGGTGCAGAACTAGAGTTAAAGATTGCTAATCGAATGTATTCTGGCTTTTTCTTTAAGAAGTGTAGTGCAATTCTGTTTTACGTGGTTTAATAAAATATAGGTTAAAAATATGCTTGTTTGAGAAACCGATTGCGTTCAAAATATATAAAATGGTAATAAAAAGAGCCTAAGAGGTTTATTTTTATAGAATGAGAATTGAAATACCACGAGAAGTAGAGCGATTTGGGCCCATTAAAATCCATGATGTCCAAAAAGTCTGGGAATTAGATGCTGGACTTAAATATTCAGAATTAGAATCGAAGCCTCAGGATAGGCGAGTGATTACTCGAATTGCATATGAGTCCCTTCAAGAAATTCAAGAGGAGATGGCTATTGTGGTACCTATTAAAGACGAGCGAATCAAGCTGCTCGAAGGAGTGCTCTCCGGGATCCCTCATCATTGTACGGTTATTCTGGTATCAAACAGTCAAAGAGAACCGGTCGATCGTTTTCAAATAGAGAAAGACGCTTTGGAGCATATGAATAAGTTTATGAAGAAGGACTTGTTCATAGTTCACCAAAAAGACAAAGCAATTGCAAAAGCCTGTAAAGATTCTGGTTATGAGTGCTTGCTCGATGACAAAGGTTTAGTGAAGAGTGGTAAGGCGGAAGGCATGATTCTCAGTACAATTCTCGCATACTTATGTGGTAAAAAGTATATCGGCTTTATCGATTCAGACAACTACTTTCCTGGTGCTGTTTATGAATATGTTCAAGAATATAGTGCGGCATTATATAGCGCTAAATCAAATTTTTCCATGGTTAGAATAGCTTGGCATAGTAAACCCAAAGTGGTGGAGTCTAGCCTCTTCTTTGCCAAGCGGGGTCGTGCTTCCGAGCATACCAATAAGATTCTAAATTCTCTATTGAGTAGTTATACGGGTTACGGAACGGAACTCATAAAAACAGGAAATGCGGGTAAGCATGCTATGAGTATGGATTTAGCATTGAATATAGATTACAGCTCTGGTTATTCTATTGAGCCATACCATTACATAAATGTACTGGAACGATATGGAGGAATAATTGACTCGCCTTCTAAAGAAATAATGAAGCAAGGCATTGAGTTCTTCCAAATAGAAAGTAGAAACCCTCATTTACACGAAGTAAAAGGAGAGGAGCACGTGCTTTCAATGAGCCAAGAAGCTATGGAGGTAATCTATCGTTCACCAATGTGCCCTGATTATTTGAAGAAGGAAATTTTAGACGACCTGTATGCTCGAGAGATTCTAGAGGAAGGAGCACCAATGCCTGAAACGATCAGGTACTATCCTGCATTGACTAAGGTGGACATGGTGAAATTCAAAAAAGCATTGTCAAAAGAACCTTATGCGGAGTATCTAAAAGCTGATGTGAAAGAGTTCACTCACTTAAATGGAAACAATGGTTTTATAAGAGATAAGGTGTTCTCAAAGGAGCATTTGCCAGATGAACACGAGAAGTTGGAGGTAAAATGAAAAAGGTAATTTTTACAGATTTAGACGGTACGCTTTTAGATCTTAAAACGTACTCTTTTATTCAATCTATGGATGCGATTCAAAAGTTAAAAGCATCTGGGATTCCAATTATCTTTTGTAGTTCAAAGACGCGCAAGGAGCAAGAGTTCTACAGAGATAGCTTAAAGATTAACGATCCTTTTATTGTGGAGAATGGATCTGCCATTTTTATTCCAAAAGGATATTTTAAGACCTCACATTCATACAATTCTTATCTAACAGATGAGTACGAAGTGATTCCTTTGGGTAAGTCCGTAGATGCCATTAGACAAGCATTGGCTGATAAACGTAGTAAATACAATCTAAAATTTTCTGTCTATAGCGACCTTGCACCAGAAGAGGTTTCAACCATCACTGGCTTAGATCTGAAGTCTTCTAGAAGGGCCATGAGAAGGGATTTCTCAGAGACCATACTGAATGGAAACATGTCTGAAACGTGTTATCAAGAATTAGAGCAAGAAGGGTTTGTTAGTATTCCAGGCTCTAAGTATGAAACAGTAATTGGCTCTACAACGGATAAAGGCAAGGCAGTAGAAATTCTTCTTTCGCTTTATGCTAAAGAATATAAAAAAGTTAAATCATACGGAATTGGCGATAGCAAGAATGATGAAGCCATGCTTCAGGTTGTGGATCAGCCTTACTTGGTGCAAAGGCCATCTGGAGAATGGGCTCCACTCGAAAACACGAGTGTGAGTGGTGTGATTGGGGTAGGACCGCTGGGCTGGAGTAAAGTAGCCAACATGATTTTAAAATAGAGAGGTTGACTCAATAAAAAAGCCGCTCATCGAGCGGCTTTTTTAATATATACAACTACGTTTTGTACTTATTTAGACCAGTAATCTTTCATTACAACTGCTTCAGATTCTGAAGACATGCCGTTCATTTCAACAACGATTCTGTAAGTACCAGGGCCAACTCGTCCTGTTAAGTACTTAGCACTCTTCATCGCAGCTTCAAGGTCTGCTCCAGACATACCAAATCTTTTGTATCTATTCTCCATACTTTGTAATTGACGCTCACTACGCTCACCGGTGATTTCAACAAAGTTCCAAACACCGTGATTTAGTCCTGCCTCTGCTTCCATATCCATATGGTAGATTTCTCTTACGCCTTTATATACTTTAATTGTAGCAGTACCTGCCGACTTTGCATTAAAGTAAAGATGAGAACCTGGTTGGCGGCTTTCTCCTCTAAAGTTCGTGTAAGCGCTCACATTACTCAAATCACTCATGTATTGAACTGCTGGTTGCACATCGTGCATTACTAAACCTGCGTTCATTACTTCACGAG
>CBFIDV010000049.1:0-8938 GCA_965661455.1 Roseivirga sp. | reverse complement strand
TCCATTCCCATAGGCAATGAAATACGACCCGCTTTAAAATTTTCCTCCACATCGGAAGGACTGTAGGCCATACCAAATTCATCGGGATAAGTGTCTGCCAACTGTTTGGTCATGCTAATGAGCGAGTCAGCAAATTTCTTGGCGTATCCATCCACATATTGGTACTGCGCAGGAATATAGATAGACATAAAAGGGGCATCTAAGCCGCCTTCCTTAGCTCTTGGATAATCAAAATTTCCATCGGATGCGGCTGCAGAAACATTGAGCACTTTGCGCTGTACCATAAAGCCACCTTGCTCCATGCGATAAGGTAGGTCCACATGGCCATCTACGATAATATATTTTTGAGCAAGCTCTTGGGCTTTTGCCATGAGCTCATCATCGGTCATTTCTTTTTCAGTTGGCGAACAAGCAAAGGCAAGTGCCGCCAATAAAAGGAGTAAAGTCTTTTTCATTTCAGTTTATTCAGCCTGAAAGATAAAGAGCCGTTTCAACAATGTGAAAAGGCTTTCTTTACTCAGTTACAAAAGCAAAGGAATGGCTAATCCAAACCGAATTTCTTCGCATTCCTTTTTATCACTATCGATCCTACTAGAACAGTAGCAAAAGTAGCTGCCATTACAGCCCACCAGAAATACTGCATCTCTAGCAGCCTTGTGCCAATTTCTGACCAAAAAGCACCATACAGGCCGAGAACAGACCAACTCATGAAGTAATAGTGTTTGGCATACCATCCTTTAGACCGTTTAATAGTTGGGTAAATGCCCGCAATCAATGTGGCTGTGGAGACAACAGAAAATCCATGAAATAAAGAGAGCCCACCAAAGTTGTACATCCCGAATGATGAAATGAGCATCAGCGCCATGCTCGCCACATAGCCATAGCCTAGCTGCCTGTGCTTTTTCGTTCCCTTTGGGTTTACTAAAACGATAGTGCCAAAGACCATAGCCAAAGTAGCCACTAGGGTATGGAAAAAACCTATACCACTGTGTATCAAATTAATCTCCTTTAGATACTCCATCACTTAATCTTTTTCAAGTTCATCTCCATGGTTGGGTACCAAGTGCTTCCATCTGGGCTAAAGGCACCCTTTTCTACCCATGTATCTTCTGTGAGCGTAATGGTAAATTGAATCTTTCCTTGAGGTACCTCAAATCCCCATATGAAGTTCCCTTTTTCGTCAATCTTGGCTTCGGCTAAGGTGACCATGCCTTGCACAGTAGCTGAATGAAATTCATATCGATTATTGTCAAGGTTGTAGTAAATCATCCCCATAGCATCATGACCCAATTCATTATTGCTTTGAGACTTGCCTTTGCCCTCCACAATAAGTACAAAGTCATTTAGTTTTGACTGAACAGATTCTTTCACATGAATTCGACCCTTTTTCCCGAAGGTTCCATTTGCCAACCGCTGCCTTCCCACTCACCTACCCAATGCGAAAGCTTCTCCATTTGCTCCTTACCAAGACGACCGTCTTGTCCCATGGCGCTATGGCCATTCATTATTCCTTGAAGAAGCACCATCGCTATGACAGCCCACTTCGTTACTGTTGTTTTGAATATGATTTGATTCATGATAATGTTATTTATTATAAACTGGTTTATTTTATAAACTATATAAACAAAAAAATTTAAGGCTTTAAATATGACTGAAGATTAGACACATACGCCTCAAATGCATCTACACCCTCAGGCGTAATTTTACAGGTAGTTTTCGGTTTCTTTCCTTCAAAACCTTTGGTCACGGCAATGTATCCTGCCGTAGATAGTTTGTCTATCTGAACGCTCAAATTACCTGCAGTTGCACCAGTCTGCTCTTTGATATACACAAAGTTAGCTCGCTCTACGCTAATCAGCAGGGACATAACACTCAACCTCAGTTGAGAGTGCAACAATGGATCTAATGCTTTAAACCCCAACTTGCTTCTTGTAATTAGCCTTCATGATATAACCTGGCAATAAATAGCCTAATGCAATTCCAGCAGCCATTGCCGGTAACTGGTTCACTTCATTCAATTGAAAAGCGAATATAGACATTGCCCAAAGACAAATAGCACCAAATTGCAGCACTTTAAAGCGCATCATGGCTCCAGACACAAATGTTCCTATGCCTGCCAACATTAACATTAATGGAATGATTTGAAAATTCATGTACTGCCCATTAATAATCACGATGAGCATAGCCACCCCAATACTCAACCACATCCACATGTAAAGCTTGTCTGTATAATGAGAAACGGATGATCGTTTCTCCTGTCTCTTACCGTGAATCATTGAGACTGCTGCTCCAACAAACATTAAGAACCAGGCCATAGAGGGTTCTTCAATCACTTTCGCAACCGCGAACCAATAATGTAATACGCTGGCCAAAATCACCAACCATCCCCAAAGTAAAAAGTAGAAGCTATTATCAGTAAACCTTCTTCTCGCCTTCCCAATCATATCATTGATCAAGTTCAAGCTTTCTTGAGGTGACAATTCTTTTTCTTCCATGCTCAAATATAAAGTAGTTTATTTTATAAACCTTATAACGGCTTATCGAAGAAAAGGATTCATTCATCGAAGAATATCGTCATTCAACGAATCCTAACATTCCAAACCTAAAGAACCATGCACCTTTGAATCAGATACAACGACATGAAAGCCAAGATTTATTTAATGCTGCTCCCTCTCACCTTACTACTAGGGAACTGCGCTTCGACTCAAAACGTAGTTCAGTACTACGCAAATGGCTTGGCAAAACTAGACGGTGTATGGGTAGACACGGGTTTCAGCCGTAACAGAAACGATATTGTTTTTGATGTTACGCTTGAGCGAGGCATACCCTCTATCAAGTTATTAGGCCAGCGTGTTGATTACCAAAGCATGAATCAGCAAAGAGACCAAGTGCTAATAAAATTCAAAGATGAAAGAGGCCAACTCTATTATCTACTAGGTCAGTTTAATAGCAAGAATGAAATGCGAATGGCATTCACAACTGACAAAGTGAATGATTTCTTACCCATCGGACAACTGGGAGAAAAGGTATACCGATTGGAAAGAATAAAAAAATACAGAACAAGCCATAATGGCTTCAAGAAATTAAGTGTGCATATACTTATGTTGGTTGAGTGAAAAGGAGCTTTAGACGAAAGCTCCTTTCTTTTTTACTTCCGCCAAATGCCTAAGTTTGCATATGCCCAAAATTTTAATTGCCGACAGCGGATTTACCAAAACAGATTGGAGAATAATTGACGAAACGGGTCAGATAAGCCAAGCGCGCACAGCAGGCATTAATCCCTACTATCAAACAGAAGATGAAATGCAGAAGGTAATTCAAGACCTGTACGCTCAGCTTCCCCATAAGGTAGATGAAATCTATTATTACGGCACTGGTTGCTCTTCGGGTACTAATCGTAAAAAGATTGCCGATATCCTTCAGCAATTCTATTCTACCGCCACCATTGATGTGAATCATGATCTTTTAGCGGCCGCCAGATCTCTCTGCGGAGAAGAAGCCGGCATTGCTTGCATCATAGGTACTGGTACTAATTCTTGTCTTTATGATGGGAATAAAATCTCGGCCAACGTTCCTTCTCTTGGTTGGGCTGTTGCCGATGAAGGCGGAGGAACCTACTTGGGCAAAGTCCTGGTTACCGACTACTACCGTAAGGACATGCCCAAACACTTGCGAGAGCTTTTCAAGTCTACATTCGAACTCACAAAAGATGGCTTCTTAACAAAGATGTATCAAGAGCCCATGCCTGGCCGATTCTTAGCCAGCTTTGCCAAATTTATTGGGGCGAATATTACCGATCCATACATGTATCAATTGGTCCTAACAGGTTTTGAAACATTCATTATAAAGAACATCAAGAAATATGATGGACACGATGAACTGCCAATACATTTTACGGGTTCAGTTGCCTTTCACTTCAGTTCAATCTTGAGGAAAGTTGCAACAGATCACGGCTTATACGTGAAACACATTTCGGAACACCCAATTGCAGGACTTACCTTATTCCACCAATAATGAACATTACAGAATCAGAATCTAATCACAAGCACCTCGAGCAAATGTCTGTTGGTGAATTACTTCAAAACATCAATAGAGAAGACCAAACAGTTGCCCAATCTGTCGAAAAAGTCATTCCTCAAATTGAGGCTTTGGTGAAAGAGATTGTACCTAGAATGCAAAAAGGTGGTCGCCTTTTCTACATAGGTGCTGGCACCAGCGGAAGACTGGGCGTTGTTGATGCATCTGAATGCCCGCCTACCTATGGCGTGGAGCATGGCTTGGTAGTAGGAATTATTGCGGGAGGAGATAGCGCCATAAGAATGGCCGTTGAATTTGCAGAAGACGATGAGCATCAGGCATGGAAAGATCTGCAGGAGTATATGATAAACCATAAAGACACCGTGATAGGAATTGCAGCTTCCGGTGGCACACCCTATGTAATTGGTGGAGTTAAAAAAGCCAAAGAAGCAGGCATCTTAACTGGTTGTATTACCTGTAACCCAGATAGTAAATTGGCTTGGGAAGCCGAATATCCTATTGAACCAGTTGTTGGCCCTGAATTCGTAACAGGTAGTACTCGAATGAAGGCAGGTACAGCCCAAAAGCTCGTACTCAATATGATTTCAACCTCGGTAATGATACAATTAGGCCGAGTAGAAGGGAATAGGATGGTAGACATGCAGCTCTCCAATAAGAAGCTGGTTGATAGAGGCACCAAGATGATTATGGAGATGCTTCAAGTTGAATATGGAGAAGCAGAGAAACTATTGAAAGAACACGGCTCGGTAAGAAAAGTCATAGACTTCGTGAAAAACACACCTTAAGCGAATCTCACATATTCCTAAATATTCCCACGGAAGAAGATAACTGATGCATCAGATTGAACCTTACTATAGTTGGCTCAAATACTATAATACTGCCGAAGATCCTAACTCCCCCTTTAATGGAAAGGAGTACAATTTTGACCCCTATTCGGAAAATATTTATGGCTATTACATAGACCCTCACTGGGACTTTATGGGTTCTGAAACCCTCTACGTAAAGATCTTATTTGCCGACTATGAAAGAGGTTATATCATTATTGAATTTATAGGCGAATGGAATGATGCAATCAACAATGATATCATGCACTTTAAACGCAACATTGTAGACCACTTCAATGAGCTTGGTATCGATAAATACATCCTAATTGGCGAGAACATTCTCAACTTCCATGGTTCGGATGACAGTTATTACAAAGAGTGGTTCGAAGACATGGAAGATGGCTGGATCACAGGGGTAAATTTTCTCGATTTCGTAGTAGAAGAGATGAGTAACTATAATGTAGATAGCTACTTGAACTTTGGTGGGGAATTGGATATTCTCAACTGGAGAACCTTAAAACCAACTATCTTCTTTGAACGGATCAACCAAATTATAAGCCGAAGAATTGACTTAATCTAACTGTCTCAAAAGTAAAAGGAACGTCTTTCTCAACTTGACTCGGAATCTCCTTATTCGTTTATCGATGAGATATCGGAATTGGATTCCTTCAAAATATAAGTATCCCACTTTTAAGACAGATTTAAATGGGTGGTCATCCTACAGTTATCACCATTGGAATCAAATATCGTCTGCCAGTGACAACCTCCTCACAAAGAGCCCTTGTCCTTTTCTCTTTAAGCTTGAGATATTCCTTCCCCCTAAAGTTGAAAATAGTGCCTTCATCTAACTGCTTTAAGGTAAGTCCTTGACTTTCTTTTTCTGAGTATCTCCCAAGTACTTCTACTAATTTTGGGTCGGCCGCAGTCCTGGCCTTTGGGTTCTTCATATGCTTAGCCAAAACCCTTAACACGTCATCTGGAAACACATCTGTATTCAAAAGGGGCAACATCAATTTTTGAAACTGCATCTTCCATTCTATACCATGAGGCTTAAGTCGTCTCTTCGGATTGAAAGCATAACGATGTGCGACTTCATGCACATAAGTGATTAAAAACTGATACGGATTAAGGTTTGAATTAACCGTAACCTTCAACGACTGATCTCTAGGATCGAATCGAAAATCACCCAGCTTAGACTTTCTATCTTTAGCCAACCTGAAAAGAAAAGGATTCTCTGATTGTAAACCAATGCAGTGTTCTAAAGCGGCATCGGGTAATCTCCCTTCCAGAACTGCTCTAATATTCACTTTTTACTTCTTCCTAAATACCAACTTAACCGGTACACCGTCAAACTCAAAATTCTCCCTGATCTTGTTCTCTAAATAGCGTTCGTATGGTGCCTTAATATATTGAGGTAGGTTACAGAAAAAAGCTATAGTTGGTGAGTGGGTAGGTAATTGCGTTATGTACTTTATCTTAACATGCTTACCCTTTAACGCTGGTGGCGGATAACGCTCAATCTCTGGCAATAGGGCATCGTTTAAATTAGAAGTTGAAATCTTTCTGACACGATTGTCGAATACTTGAACAGCCATTTCAATAGCCTGGAATATTCTTTGCTTTTCAGTTACTGAAGTATATATCTGAGGTATCCAGTTCAAATGGCCCAGCTTCTCCGTCAGTTCCGTTTTAAACTTATTCATGGTATTAGAATCCTTCTCAATCAGATCCCACTTATTCATCATAAGCATAATGCCCTTCTTATACTTCAGAGCTAAGCTTATTAAGTTCATATCCTGACTTTCTAAGCCTCTGGTCGCATCTACAACTATTACACAAACATCTGAATCTTGTAAAGCCTGCAAGGCACGCATTACAGAATAAAACTCTATGTCCTCATGTACCCTTGATTTCTTTCGAACTCCGGCCGTATCGGTTAGAATAAAATCTTTGCCATATAAGGTATAGCGCGTGTTGATAGTATCTCGAGTGGTTCCAGCCACATCTGTGACTATAGTTCTCTCCTTACCGAGTAAGGCATTCACGAAGCTCGATTTCCCAGCATTGGGCCTACCTAAAATTGAAATTCTCGGAATGCCATCTTCAGGATTCTCTTGACCTTCCTCTTCGAAATGCTTCACTACTTCGTCTAGCAGTTCGCCAGTCCCACTTCCACTAGATGCAGCAATTGGGAAAACCTCTCCTATTCCTAGGCCATAAAATTCGTGAGACTGATAAGACCATTCTTGGGTATCGGCTTTATTCGCGACAACCAAAATCGGCTTCTTCAATCCCCGTACTACTTTAGCAAAGTCTTTATCTAGCCCTGTTAGTCCATCATGGCAATCGGCCATAAAAAGAATTACGGAAGCCTCATTCATGGCTTCTTCCACCTGAGTTCTAATCGCGCCTTCAAAGACATCGTCCGATCCCGTTACATAACCACCAGTATCAATAACAGTAAAGTGCTTACCAACCCATTCGGCATACCCATAATGGCGATCTCTCGTTACACCACTCTCGTTATCCATAATAGCCTGACGTTTCTCAACCAATCGGTTAAAGAATGTCGATTTACCAACGTTAGGTCTTCCTACTATCGCTACAATATTTGCCATTTCAATAATTAAAAATTAAGAGTGTTGAGTATTCAGCTTCTTCTTGATTGAACCCAAAATTCTCAATAATTCCTCACACTTTTCAAGTTGATTCTTTGCCACTTCTGGGGTTAGTTCCCCCACATCTCGCAGTAAAGACAACCAGTATTTTGTTTCTCGAGCCTCTTTGTATGATATACTAATCTTATGCAAAAAGTCTTTCTCTGACTGTGCACCAATAGCCTCTTCTATATTAGCTCCAATTGAAGTTCCTGATTTTACTAACTGGTTTATCAACACCCGTTCAGTATTGTTAGATCTCAATTGCCGTATTAATTGAAGAATACCTAAAGCAAATGCATAGGACTTCTCCTGTATGATATTATATCGCTTCATTGTGTGTGTTATTCTTTCAAGCTCTTATTTGAGCTCTAATAATTCTTAATTCGAAAATCCGAACCGCTTTAATTTTAAGTCTTTCTTCCTCCAGTCTTGCTCCACTTTAACAAAGGTTTCCAAATGAACTTGCTTACCAAAAAAGGTCTCTAGGTCCTTTCTAGCCTCAATTCCAACCTTCTTAATGGCTTCACCTTTGTGTCCAATAATAATCCCCTTCTGGCTTTTTCTCTCAACGAAAATCTCAGCTCTAATCCTGATGATATTGTCATCTTCCTTAAAGCTATCCGTAACCACTTGGCAACTATAAGGAATCTCCTTTTTATAGTTTGTGAAAATCTTCTCACGAATGATCTCATCCACAAAAAACCGTTCAGGTTTATCAGTGAGGCTGTCTTTTGGAAAATATTCGTGATGCTCCGGAAGTAAGTCAATAATTTTCTGAAAAAGTTCCTCGGTATGTAAATGCTCGATTGCCGAGACTTTCATGATCGCATCAAATTCAAAGAACTGTTTCCAATACTCAATTTTATCATCTGCCTGACTTCCTTTCGACAAGTCAATTTTATTCATCACGAGAATAACTGGCACCTGAATATCCTTAAGGAAATTTAACTGCCTTTCCTCTTCGAACTTCTCATAAAGATCTGTCACAAACAGCAGAACATCGGCATCCTCAAATGAACTATTCACAAAGTTCATCATGGATTCGTGAAGCTTATATTCTGGCTTAAGAATTCCAGGGGTGTCAGAATAGATCACTTGGAAGTTATCCCCACTCAAGATTCCCATAATTCTATGGCGGGTCGTCTGAGCCTTAGAGGTAATAATGGACAAGCGTTCACCCACCAATGCATTCATTAAAGTAGACTTACCAACGTTTGGTTTTCCTATAATGCTTACAAATCCTGCCTTGTGTGGAATGTTATCCATTTGTTAAAAATAAGTCGCAAAGGTACTTGTTTACAATGGATTTGTCACATACATTTGTAGCCCACTTGAGACAAGCTCAAGGATATATCGCGGGGTGGAGCAGTTGGTAGCTCGTCGGGCTCATAACCCGAAGGTCACTGGTTCGAGTCC
>CBFIDV010000048.1:0-9964 GCA_965661455.1 Roseivirga sp. | reverse complement strand
GGTAAATGTCACCACCTATCCGTCTGGCACTTATTTACTAATAATTGAGACAGACAAAGGAAGACAAGTCAAGAAAGTAATGATCAACAAATGATAAAACGAGTGGTAAAGCAGTATGTAATTGTATTGATAGGGTTATTGATTTTATCATCCTGTGGAGGCTCCGATCCTATACCTGTAGACGAAGAGGCATTAGCATTAAATGGAGACTGGGTTTTGCCAGCAGCAGGAGGAGGGATTAATGTTGACGGGGTTGATCGTTCTTTGAACTTTGTTGGTTTTAAGATCAGTATTGATAGTGATACCAATGGACAGGAAAAAACTTACAATACAGAGAATGCAGGTGATCTTTTCAGTGCCAGTGGCACATGGGACTGGGGCTCTGAAAGCAAGAATAGCTTGGTTTTATCGGAAGGAAAGACACTAAATATCCAAACGCAACAGTCAGGTCGTTTGGTACTTACATTTAACTATACAAATGGCGGAGTAAGGGCAGGGATCTCAGGTAATTATATATTGACACTGGAGAAGAGGTAAAGGCTCTTAATATAGGCTGGTTGAGAAGGTTTTTTTTCACCGTTTGAACCATTATCTGACTTTGCACCTTGGCTGTTATCAACTTGAACCTCTGGAGTTACTGGATCTGGAATCACGTCCTCATTGACATCTGAACAGGCAACTGCAAATAGTACTAGTATAATTAGAGCGAATAGCTTTTTCATATTTATAGTTTTATCGATTAAACACATTGGAAGATATGTAATAGACTTGTTTGATTATCAATATTTTACATGAAATACCTTAAAGTATTAGGATATACTAATGATGTAAGAAAATGCTAACAACCACCCTTCTAATTCTAAAATCAGATATTAGAATATTTAAATTCATGAAAATATGAATGCGCTAGATCATCTTCTTTTATGACAGATAGTCTCGCTGAAATCGAACCGATCTATACTAGTTTCTTGGAAAAATATTAGTTCACTACCTGACTTTTATCAGGTATTCTTGAAGAGATATTTTTGATTTTTATTGTGCGATACATGGTAAGATGCAAACGATTGTATAATTTAGAACCTGAACTTCGGTTCGGAGGAATTAATGGAGATTATAAAAACCTTTTAAAGTAAACTAATGGAAGAGTTGAAAACGGATGTTGTTCATATCTCTAACTTGAGAAAAGTAAAGAGTAGTGCTCATGATCATCCACATTCAAATGGTTCTCATGACTTCAATCACCAGCGCGTTTCAGTGAGCGATATCATCAGGAATCATTACCGTAGAGGTAAATAAAAAAAGCCCCATTAATTGGGGCTTTTTTTATTACCATCCGCAATTATCCTTGCGGTTTGTATCTACTAAATGGAATATCTTCCATCCGTCATTTCCTTTATACAGCTTAAATGCATTGACTCCACAATGTGAGAACTGCTCTCCTCGGTAAAATTTAAACGGTGTCCAAACGCTGGCCATTTTCCCATCAATCTGAATCTTGCCAAACTCAATCTGCTCGTCCCACACTTCTTTATGGGGTGTACCAATAGCCTTTAAGAAGTCATTAAAATCACTATTCGCAATACGAACATCTCCACTTGGTAACTCTTGGACTCTTTGAAAAGTAACACTCTCTCCAAAGGAAGAATGAACCATTGCACTGTCTCCTGCTCTCATCCCATCGAACATGTTTAAAACAACCTCTTTAATCTGGTCCACATCCGTTTGTGCGTAAGAATCATGAAAGATCGCAGTTGTAAAAATCGCCAACAGTAATACCTTTTTCATAGTGTCCGGTTTAATATTATTTATCCCCAAGTTAATTAGATCTTCTAACTGATCCGCCTGTATTTGTCCTTACATCGGTCTTGGGATTCCCTCTATAACTGATGGTACCACCAGTGCCTGCACTTGCCTTTAACCTTTCCGTTGCGTTGATTCTGACATCAGCTCCAGTATTGGCACGAGAGTAAGCCTCGTTAACTTCTAGATTGTAGGCATAAATTACTGACCCCGTTGAAGCAGACACCTCTAATTCCTCCGCTTCCCCTTCTATGTCAATACGCCCCGAAGTAGAAACACCGAGTTTTATCTCCTTTGCCGCCACCTTTAGATCGATGGTTCCCGAAGTACTCGCTACAACATCCAGCTTGTCTAACTCCAACATATCATCTATACTAACTTGAGCCGAAGTAGATACATTTATTGATTCTAGATCTTCAGTATATGTAAGTACCGCTTCAATTCTACGGCTTCTGCTTGACCTAAAACCCTTGGCTATTCTTACAGACAACCTACCACCTCTTACTTCTGTGACTACATCTTCAGCATCTATCCGATAAACATCAAGGGTAATAGAATTCTCATTGCCCTTTTTCGCAATCAGCTTAATTCCTTCTGATACTTTCAATTCTGTAAAACGATCTACAGATCGGGTCTCACCTTCCTGAGCGAACAGACTAAATGAAAGGAGAAATAATAGGATTGAGAATTGAGCTTTGAATGAGTTTTTCATGTTTTGACCTTTAATAGTGTAGAAAGACTCTCGCTTTAGTAGCGAGGTTGTATCTCACAGGAATAAAAGGAAAGCCTCAGCCTTCCCAGATGGGCAATTTACCACTAATGACTATGAGAAAGCCAAGACGAATTGAGCAAAAGCCACAACTAGTATGAGGCAGCCAAGCACCTTATTATAGTTTTTTGCCAATCTTAGGTAAATGAATTCTCTTTTTCGAGAGGCCACTTCCGCCACTATAAGCTGAAGCAGAAATGCTCCTAGTGCGGCCCCAAATATAAAAGCCAATTGCTCTGGCCAAACGTCCGCTTTGAGTATTTGATTACTTCTAAGATAGGTGATTATGAAAAGCCAAAAAGGAAATAACTGCGGATTCAAAAATCCAAACAAGGCTCCTCTATACACTTCTCTTCCCTCTTTTATATTGATTTTGCTTTTACTTGAAGATGGCTTTTGAAACAGTAGGTAAATTCCAAAAACTAACAAGACTGCAGAGGTCAAATATCTGAGCGTATCATTCAACCCTTCGAATTGAGCCAGAAGATTAGAGCCTCCAAAAGCAAGTCCACAATACAATAATTCAGGAAGACTTCCTCCTAAACCAAAAAGCCTAGCCGCTCTCTTGTTCTTTTGAAGGGCAGTATGGATTGTACCGAAATTAACCGGACCTAATTGTACTGAGCCAGCGAAACTAATCATTGTTGCCAATAGCAAGGCATATAGAACAGCAACAAGCATTATGCAGCCTCTTTCCTATTTTGAACCTGAGATCTCTGATGAGAAAAATGATTCACAATTAAGCTGAGCATATCTCTAAAGGAAGTCACTTGAAAACCAATCCGCTGATTTTCAATACTTATCTTGCTGATCAGTTTCAAACCGAATGCGGTATCTCTATAAGCCTTGAAGAGGTTGAACTTAGGGTCGTAGATGTGGCCAGGTTCAGAAGTAACTCCATTCAATTCTAAGATTTTTATTCCCAAACCAGAATATAGGTCTTGCAGGTTAGAAACCTTCAAGTCAAATCGCCCAAAGTAAAAGCCTGGTATCTCTTCAGCAATATCATCAAAGACTCTAATTAGCTTCTCATTAATTAAATGCTGACCACTTAAAAATTTAGTCCCTAGGCAATGATTGCCAATAGGCTGTAAGTTTAATCTTTCCCCAGTATTCAAAACTTGGTTCATCCCTTCTCCCAGTTTCTTTTCTAAAAGAGGAAGCTGAAGCCTAAAACGCTCATTTTGATTTACTAGATCCCTGATGGTTGAATATCCGTTTCCCTCAACAGTCAAGAATTCTTTAATAACAATAGAGCTAATGCCACTTGTACCTGATAGCGGTTTCCTAAAATACAATACTCCGAGTTCGATTGGTAAGTCAACAAATTCTTGAAGAATAACCTTCTCATTCAATCCGTTGAGATATTCTCCTAGCTGCTCAATATCATCTATTTTTTCAACCGAAACGCCCCGCTCTCCTACATCGGGCTTAGCAATTATTGGAAATACGAAATTTCTACTCTGGATTTTCACTAAGGCATCTTCCAAGCTTACGCCTTCTGGTAAATAGATGGCTTGTGGCAAATAATCAGGATTGATCAGATCTAAAATATCTCCCTTGCTTTCCCCAAAAACACCACTATGTGGTATGACAGGATTTACAGCAGTGAAAAATGTGAGAGACTTGGAACGTATAGATAGAAAGAGCCAATAGGGTACTAAAGGCAAAAAGAACAACCAAAATGGCCAATACTCATAATAAAAGAGCTTTACTAAAAATAGAGGGAGCTTATTTCTCATATCCTATTGAAAGATAGTCAACGAAGGAACATGTTTACGGTTTTGTAAAAAATAAGTACCCTCAAAAAAGTCTTTGATCTACGCTATACAAAGGAGTAGGAGACAAAAAAAGTTCATAGTTAGAAAAAATGGATAGCTAATTTAATTAAGACTGTGTGGCTTGACTCAAATTGCCTAAAGTGTAAACTCAGAGAATTCTTGAACCCTATTACACGAAAAAAGGCGCCATAAGGGCCCTTTTCTTGTAATTCTAAAGTCCGTTACTTATAAATCAAACTTAATACCCTGTGCCAACGGCAAATCAGTAGTGTAATTCAAAGTATTGGTTTGTCTTCTCATATAGGCCTTCCAAGCATCTGAACCTGACTCTCTTCCTCCGCCAGTCTCTTTCTCACCGCCAAATGCTCCGCCAATTTCTGCTCCTGATGTACCAATGTTCACATTAGCAATGCCACAATCTGAACCAACCGCAGATAGGAAGCTATGTGCTTCTTGTACATTATTAGTCATAATTGCTGACGATAGGCCTTGTACTACTCCATTTTGAATATCAATAGCATTCTTAACATCCCCTGAGTATTTGATCAGATAGAGAATTGGTGCAAAAGTCTCATCTTGCACAATTTCATAATGGTTTTCGGCCTCTATCATACACGGTTTTACATAACATCCACTTTCATATCCAGCACCTTCTAAAACACCACCCTCAACAATCACGCGACCACCTTCAGCTTTAGCCTTTTCAATTGCAGCCGTGTAGTTTCCTACTGAATCCTTATCGATTACTGGGCCTACATGGTTATTCTCATCTAAAGGATTACCAATTCTCAATTGACCATAAGCATCAACTAATGCGTCTTTTACTTTATCATAAATTGAGTCGTGAATAATTAATCTTCTGGTCGAAGTACATCGTTGACCAGCAGTTCCTACTGCACCGAAAACAGATCCGATAACAGTCATTTTTAGATCAGCATTTGGTGTAATAATAATGGCATTGTTTCCTCCCAACTCTAAGATTGATTTACCCAATCTTTCAGCCACTGTTCTACCTACTATTTTACCCATTCGGATTGAGCCTGTAGCTGACACCAATGGCACACGTTTATCGGTGGTCATCATTTCGCCAACTTGATAATTACCATTGATAACACAAGAAATACCCTCAGGAAGATTATTTTCTTGAAGCACCTCGTTTATTATATGCTGGCATGCAATACCACATAGAGGAGTTTTTTCTGAAGGTTTCCAAACACATACATTACCACAAACCCATGCTAAAGCTGTGTTCCATGCCCAAACGGCAACCGGAAAATTAAATGCTGAAATTATTCCTACAATACCCTGTGGGTGCCATTGCTCCTGCATATGATGACCCGGGCGTTCAGACTTAATCGTTAAGCCATGAAGTTGCCTGGAAAGACCAACGGCAAAGTCACAGATATCAATCATCTCTTGAACTTCCCCTAATCCTTCCTGATAAGACTTACCCATTTCATAAGAAACCAGTTTACCAAGGTCTTCTTTATGATCTCTTAATTTGTTGCCAAACTCACGGACAATTTCTCCTCTATGTGGAGCCGGCATATCTCTCCACTCTAAAAAAGCGCTTTGTGCTATTGCTATCGTAGATTCATACTGCTCGGCTGTTGTCACAGAAACTGAGCCTATATATTCATTATCTACAGGTGAATATGACTCAATTTTCTCATCAGAATCATGGCTGATAGACCCTATTGATGTGCCTGCATTATGTGAAGAAACACCGATTCTTTTTAGTGCTTCTGTAATTCCAAAATCTTGCTGTATTCCCATTTCCTAAAGTAGTTTACGGTTTCATAGTTACGGTAATTTAGAGAGGAGTGCAAAAGTTGAAAAGTGAAATTCCCAACATTATAAAAACAAAAAGCCTCTCCCTCGATTACTCGAGATGAGAGGCTCAATTTCTTCTGAGAGATATTTTACCAGTCTATTTTAAAGTAGTCTTTCTTGCCTTCCTTAGATTTACCCAATACATAAAAGTCGCGCTCTTTACTATCAAGTAAGGCCTGAAATTCTTCCAAACCATCAATATCTCTATCTCCTACTTTAGTGATTACAAAGCCTTCTTCTAAACCTGCATCCTTCCACGCACCATCTCCCAGTTCAATAATTTGAACTCCTCCATCAATTCTTAGCTTCAGGGCATCACTCGACTGTACCTCTGAAAAAATAGCTCCTTCTATAGAATAGGTTAATTGTACTTCTTCTGGAGTTAAAGAGGCTAAGGCTTGTTTCTTCATCAATACGAGCTCAGTACTATTCTCTTCACCAGCTCTCATGTAGGTAACATTTATTTCGTCACCCGGTCTTTTTCTCGCTACAAGTTCTTGTAACTGACTTGTGGTTCTAACCACTTTTTTGTCTATGCCAACTATTACATCCTCTGCTCTCAGCCCAGCCTCTTCAGCTGCTCCGCCAGGATTTACACCACTAACAAATACTCCCGAAAGCTCCTTAGTAAATCGGCCATCAGCATCTCTAATTTCAATTCCTAACAGCCCTCTCTGAACCTCCCCAAATTCCAACAGATCGTCCATTACCTTTTTTACTAAGATTGACGGTACGGCAAATGAATATCCGTTAAAGGAACCTGTGTTAGTTGCAATGGCCGTGTTAATACCTATAAGTTCACCATCAAGGTTAACAAGGGCACCACCACTATTACCTCTATTTACCACCGCATCGGTTTGAATAAATGATTCGATACCATATCTGTTTTGTCTTGCTCTAGTTAAGTTTATGTTTCTCGCCTTAGCGCTTACAATTCCTGCGGTTACCGTATTATTTAAATCGAATGGATTACCAACGGCTAAAACCCACTCACCGATTTCTACTTGATCTGAATCTCCAAACCCAACATAGTCTAAGCCATCTACATCGATTTTTATCAGGGCTAAATCTGTATCCTTATCCACGCCAATTAAATCAGCGCTTATTCTTCTATTGTCATCTAGTCTTACTTCTAATTCATCAGCATCCTCTACCACATGGTAATTGGTGGTGATATAACCATCAGGTGAAATGAGAACCCCCGAACCAGTTGATTGCTGAATTCTTCGTCCTCTACCGAATAATCTAGACCAAGATCTTGAGCGACCAGATACTGAGCTGGTATTTGTAATATGCACTACGGCAGGAACAATCTCTCTAGAAGCAGTAATGAAATTTATTCCTTCAGGTACTACGTAATCTTTTGGTGTTGTATTAACATCCGAAAAGGAAGGCTCAGCAGAAGTACCACTCATATAGCCAGCAGATCTAGATGAGTCTTCTCCCTGGATAAAGCTCAAGCCCATCAACACGATTACACCCCCAAGAACAGAGGCGAGAACCAATCCTAGTATAAATTGCTTTTTAGATACCATAAAATACTTCGTTTGCCGTGGTTAAGTAACGGGTGTCAAGAGCAGTGTGTTCTAAAATATTCAAATTGCTCGACCTTTTAACCCGAATTAACAAAAAAGAAAGAGCCGCCTCCCGAAAAAATCGAGATGGCGGCCCATGATCAACCTCAACAACACTAACCTACTTCACTGTAATTTTCGACTCTAATTTCTTAGTCACATCTTTTGGGATGAAGACATTGAGAATTCCATATTCATAAGATGCTTCAATACTTTTCTCAATTACATTATCTGGCAATTGAAAAGACTTTCTGAATGTTCCGTATTGTGTCTGGATGGAATGAAAGTTTTTCTCTTCCTTCTTCTCTTCAAATTTTCTCTCTCCCCTAATTGTTAACAATCCATTCTTCAATTCAATGTTGAAGTCCTTTTTATTAAAGCCTGGAACAGCCAAGCCTATTTCAAAACCTTTTTCAGTTTCAGCCACGTCTACTCTAGGAGCAAAAGTGTTAGAATTGTTATCTAATGAATCATTTAAAAAACGGTCGAAAAATCCATCTATTGTGGAAGGAACAAACCAATCTGAATTTCTTTTTACAATGCTCATATCTTTAATTTTTTAGATTTTTAAAATTTATACTGTCCCTTTATTCAAAACTGTACCAGTTAAATATTTCAGCCATTATGGCTGATTTTTAAATACATGGTGAGTTTTTAATGTCATAATGTCTTATTTCGTGTGTCAAAATTGAATATGATGCTGAGATTCAATTCTCTATTTTAGTGGACCATGAATAGAAAGCACCTATTAAAAGCCCTAGGTCCAGGAATTCTTTTTGCCAGCACATGTATTGGTGTATCACATTTAGTTCAGTCTACCAGAGCTGGTGCCGACTTCGGTTTTCAATTGGTCATCTTCATTATTCTGGCTAACCTATTAAAGTACCCTTTCTTTGAATTCGGGAGTAGGTATGCTGCTGCAACTAGGAAAAACTTGCTAGAAGGATACAAAGCCGAAGGTGACTGGGTATTGTGGATCTACTTCATTCTCAGTTTGGCCTCAATGTTCACCGTTACAGCAGCTGTTACCTTTGTGACCGCAGGCATGCTGAATAACCTCATGGGATGGGACTTCAATGCGGCCTACCTATCGGGGATTATTCTTGTTTTATGTACACTGATATTAGTCTTGGGTAAATACAGTATTCTAGATAGCCTACTTAAAATTGTTGGAGCCGTTCTACTTATTTCAACACTCACCGCATTCTTTGGTGTTCTCGGAAAAGGACAAGCCGAACCTGTTGAAGGTTTTGTGCCAGCCGAATTGATGGAAAGAAACAACATCATATTCCTAATTGCTTTAATGGGATGGATGCCTACGGCCGTAGATCTATCCACTTGGAATAGCCTATGGGCAATAGAAAGAATGAATCAAACAGGCTATCGGGCCAAATTGAAAGAAGTACTGTTTGATTTCAACTTTGGATACATCATTACTGCAGTTCTTGCCATATGCTTCCTTACCCTTGGGGCATATGTGATGTATGGCTCAGGAGAAGAATTATCAAGCAACAGCACCGTCTTTTCAGATCAAGTAGTTCGGCTATACACGAATGCTCTAGGCTCATGGGCATATCCTGTGATTGCCATAGCAGCATTCAGTGCCATGTTTAGCACCACCATCACGGTTGTGGATGGCTTCGGCCGAGCAATGGGGGAAACCGTTAGACTACTTTTCTTCAAGACAACAGGAATCAAAACCCTCTACACCATAATGATGGTGGTTGTAGCAGTTATTTCGTTCTTCTTCATTTTACGGCTTTCAGCAAACCTTAAAGATCTTGTTGACCTAGCTACCACCCTGTCATTTGTTATCGCTCCTGTGATTGCTTATATCAATTATAGAGTAATCATGTCAGATCAGATTGAGGATGAGTTTAAACCAAAACCTTGGTTAAAAAATCTGGCCATTGTAGGTCTAATATTTCTGACCGCATTTGCCCTTATATACATTGGGGTCTACTTCAACCTGATCCCGTTAAACTTTTAGATAAAATCTTAAGAAAGGTTTTGGTTTATTTTCAACAGTCCGCTAATATTGCACTTCGGTTCGCAAGAAGAGCGAATCCTTGGAAGAAATTCCTCCTTAGCTCAGTTGGTTAGAGCATCTGACTGTTAATCAGAGGGTCCTTGGTTCGAGTCCAAGAGGAGGAGCTTGATGCTCAAGGGGTTAGAAAGATAAAATTTTCTAACCCTTTTTATTTGCA
>CBFIDV010000047.1:0-10309 GCA_965661455.1 Roseivirga sp. | reverse complement strand
CACGTTTAAGCAGGAATACTTTTCCGCATCGGATGACTATGAATACCTAAACAATTATTAAGATGAGTGGAATAGGAAGGAATAGACTAATTGGCTACTCAGTTGTTGGACTAGCCGTTCTAAACATTGCGCTATTAACGTTCATTTGGTTTAACTCTGGTTCTCAAAGAAGATCTAGCCCTAGAAAACAGGGTATGATATTCTTAGAACAACAGCTTAACCTCTCTCCTGAACAACAAACCAAGCTTGAGCAACTTCGGCAATCACACTTTAAGGAAATGACAAGGCTAAGACAGTCTTCCATAGAGGCACGTGAAGCATTACATGAATTATGGAGTAAAGAAGTTGCTGAAGCTGAAATTAAATCGCTAACCAAGAAGATTGGAGACAATGAATCTCAAATCGAATGGGCTACATTCAATCACTTTGCTGAAATGCGAAAGCTCTTTAATGAAGATCAAGCTGAAAAATTTGATCTACTGATTAAAGATGTTTTGAGGCAAGGGGAAAGAAGAGGTCCTGAACCGGGTGGAACACCACCTAAAAACGGAAGACCGGGAGGCGTACGGCCTCAAAATCCGGGAAGGTAATCTAAAGTGGTTTACGCCACTTAAAAAAAGAAGAAATGAAAAAAGCGATTTTATTAATTGGAATGAGTTTGTTCATATACAGCTGCTCAAATTCAGACAATGAGGATGTAGACACAACTGCAGATCAGATCTTTTCTGACATTGTAAACCTACCTAGAGAGTTTTATAACTATGCTAATCCAGACCTACCCAATCATTTCACAACAGGTCAAGTGGCGTAAATAGACAATACGCCAGGCAATAACCCTGTCACCAATGCTGGAGCTACACTAAGCAGAGTTTTGTTCTATGATGTGAGTCTGTCAGCAAATGATACTAAGTCCTGTGCTTCATGTCACATTCAGGCAAACGGTTTTTCAGACCCAGAGAGATTAAGTGAAGGATTTGAAGGTGGAGAGACAGGTAGAAATTCTATGGGATTGGCAAATGCCCGATACTATGACAATGGCAGGTTCTTTTGGGATGAACGTGCAAACTCTTTAGAAGACCAAGTACTTATGCCAATTCAAGATGAAGTAGAAATGGGACTTACCTTGAATGAATTAGTGAGCAAAATTCAATCACTCGACTATTATCAACCTTTATTCTCAGACGCATTCGGAGATACAAATGTGACAACGGAACGCATATCTAGATCATTACCATAATTCGTTCGTCTATGGTATCTTACGAATCTAAATTTGATGAAGGATTAGTAGCAGTTAATGGTGATGAAGAAGATGATTTTCCTAACTTTAGTGAACTAGAGAATTTAGGTAAAGATTTATTCTTTAGTGGGCGCACACAATGTTCAAATTGCCACGAAACGGCTGCTTTTAGCGGAGATCAGGCAAGGAACAACGGATTAGATGCCACGCTAACTGACCTAGGCTTAGGTGGGGTAACGGGTAATAATAATGACAATGGTGAATTTAAAGTAAACTTTTTACGTAACATTAGTGTTACATCACCGTACATGCATGACGGAAGGTTTCAATCACTCCTACAAGTAATACAGTTTTACAACAATGGAATCCAAGATAGCCCAAATCTGGATAATAGGTTAAGAGAGTGAGGAGGAGCTGTGAGGCGAATGAATCTCAACAATAATGAGATGAATGCCCTAGTAGCTTTTATGAATACCTTAACGGATCAGAGTTTTTTGACCGATGTTAAATTCTCAAATCCATTTGTAAGACAATAAGACATTATAGTTCATATACTATATATTTTGGTTGAAGAAAAAGGAGTTCACACGGGGCTCCTTTTTTAATTTATACCTAAATTATTTTATGCTGAAGGAAAAGGATATTAGCACTTTAAAGGATTTAAGGCACTTTCTCCATCAACACCCAGAGCTTTCTGGCCAAGAAGTAAATACAGCTTCAGCAATAGTCAAGTTCATCAATCAGCAGCAACCTCATCAATTAATTCAGCAACTCGGTGGCTACGGTGTGCTCGCTAACTGGAAAGGAAAGAAAACTGGCCCCAATCTACTCTTTAGAGCAGAACTCGATGCTTTACCAATATCAGAAAAGAACGATATCCCCTATGCCTCTCAAAACAGTGGCATATCACATAAATGTGGACATGACGGACATATGACTATACTCTTTGGCTGAGCTCTTCTGCTTAATCGAATAGGCTTAGAATCTGGCTCCGTCTCATTACTCTTTCAGCCTGCAGAATTAAATGGCCAAGGAGCAAAAGCAATTCTGGAAGACTCTAGGTTTAAGGAACTATCATTTGATCATGCTTTTGCTCTTCACAATATTCCTAAAGTAGAATTAGGCCATATATTATCTAAAGAACAGACCTTTTGCATGGCATCCAGAGATATCCAGATACTGTTTGAGGGTAAAACAGCACATGCAAGCCAACCCAAAACCGGATTAAATCCCACACAAGCAATAGTACAACTCACACATTTCTTAAATCATTCTTTAGATGGCTTTGACTTTACTTCTGACACATTGGCGACTATTACGCACATCCAGATTGGTGAACCGACTTTTGGAATTAGCCCGGGCCAAGGAGAGATTAGAGTAACGATAAGAGCAGAGAAAAATCACGACCTAGAACTCTTAGAGAAACTCATCATTGAAGAATCGGAAAATTAGCATCGTCAGATAAGTTGGCTTTATCCGTAGCCATACATGACAGCTTTAGCGCTACCACCAACAGTGCTTCTGAAGTTGCAGCAATTCAATTGTCCTGTGAGAATTGTGGCCTTCCCTATAAACAAATGCGTGTAGCCAACCAATGGTCAGAGGACTTCGGCTTATTTTTAGAAAGAATTGATAGTGCCATGTTTGGAATAGAGGCTGGCAAACACTGCCCCGACCTCCACGACCCAGACTATGATTTCCCTGATGAATTAATTGAAATAGGGTCGAATTTCTTCTGGCAACTGAGCCATGACATCCTAAAAAAAGCCACTTCATAAGTGGCTTTTTAATTTATTCGTTTGAGTCTTCTTCTTTCTTTTTCCGAGGAGCTCTTTTCTTCTTAATCTTAATGGTCAACTCACTAGACTTTCCATCATGGTCTGCCGAAAGTGTATCTCCCTCATTTATATCTCCTTTCAAGATCTCTTCAGCTACTTGGTCTTCCAAGTACTTCTGAATCGCTCTATTTAAAGGTCTTGCACCGTATTGAGGATCATATCCTTTTTCAGATAAGAAATCTTTAGCCTTATCTGTTAAGGAAATCTTGTATCCCATGGCTTCAATTCTAGCCAAGAGTTTTCCTAATGAGATATCAATAATCTCGTGAATATGCTCCCTACTCAATGAGTTGAAGATGATTACATCGTCTAGTCTATTCAAGAATTCTGGGCTGAACGTTTTCTTCAATGCCTTCTGAATAGTATCGCGCATTACGGCTTCTTCGTTTTCACGCTTAGCCTGAGTGCTGAAACCAATACCAGTACCAAAATCCTTCAAGTCTCTCACACCAATGTTTGAGGTCATGATAATGATGGTATTTCTGAAATCAACTCTTCTGCCTAATCCATCTGTAAGAATACCATCGTCCAATACTTGAAGTAAGATATTGAAAACGTCTGGGTGGGCTTTTTCAATCTCATCTAGCAAAACAACTGAATATGGCTTTCTTCTCACTTTTTCCGTAAGCTGACCACCCTCTTCGTATCCTACATAGCCAGGAGGCGCTCCCACGAGTCTCGACACAGAGAATTTCTCCATATACTCACTCATATCTATTCTTACTAAAGAATCTTCTTTATCGAATAAGTAAGTTGAAAGGACCTTAGCCAACTCAGTTTTACCAACTCCCGTAGGACCTAGGAATACAAATGTTCCTATTGGCTTAGAAGGATCTTTTAGACCAACTCTAGTTCTTTGAATAGCTTTCGTGAGCTTCTGAATAGCCTCATCTTGACCAATTACTCTACCTTTCAGTTGATCACCCATTCCAACCAACTTCTGCTGCTCTTTCTGTGCGACACGTTTCGTTGGAATACCAGTCATCATGGCAATTACCTCAGCTACATTCTCTTCATCTACCTTATAACGCTTAGACTTACTCTCTTCTTCCCATTTGGTTTTTGCTTTGTCCAACTGGTCAATGAGTTTCTTCTCTTTATCACGTAACTGGGCAGCTTCTTCGTACTTCTGACTTTTAACTACTCTGTTCTTTTCTTTCTTAATGTCCTCAATTGAGTCCTCAAGCTTTACAATCTCATCAGGAACATGAATGTTATTGATGTGTACTCTTGCTCCAGCTTCATCTAAAACATCAATAGCCTTATCTGGAAGGAATCTATCAGAAATGTATCTATCAGAAAGATCAACACAGGCTTTTACCGCATCTGCAGTATAATTTACGTTGTGATGCTCTTCGTATTTCTCCTTAATATTATTGAGAATCTCAATGGTCTCTTCAGGCGTAGTTGGATCTACCATTACCTGCTGGAACCTTCTAGCCAAAGCACCATCTTTCTCAATATACTGTCTGTACTCATCAAGAGTAGTAGCACCAATACATTGAATTTCACCTCTTGCTAAAGCGGGTTTAAACATGTTGGATGCATCTAAAGAACCAGAAGCTCCACCAGCACCAACAATTGTATGTAACTCATCAATAAAGAGAATCACTTCAGGAGATTTCTCAAGCTCGTTCATTACGGCTTTCATCCTCTCTTCAAACTGACCTCTATACTTAGTTCCGGCTACGAGTGAGGCTAAGTCCAAAGTAACTACCCTCTTATTAAAGAGAACTCTTGATACCTTTTTCTGAACAATTCTTAATGCTAAACCTTCTGCAATGGCACTTTTACCCACACCAGGCTCACCTATAAGAATAGGGTTGTTCTTCTTTCTTCTTGAAAGAATCTGGCCGACTCTTTCTATTTCCTTATCTCTACCAACTATCGGGTCTAGCTTTCCATCTTCAGCATACTTGGTTAAGTCTCTACCAAAATTATCCAGTACTGGGGTTCTCGACTTTTCGGAACTTTTCCCAGAAGGACGATCCGAAGATCCACTTCCGCCAGAACCTCCACCTCCAAATAATTTACCTGATTCCTCATCAGGATCGTCAGTATCTGAAGAAGCTATTGGGTTATCTGATTGATATTCTAACATCTCTTTTACGACTTCATAATTCACGTCAAACTTCTCTAAAATCTGCGTGGCAATATTGTCTTCATCTCTTAAGATTGAGAGCAACAAATGTTCTGTTCCAATTAACTGACTCTTGAAGATCTTGGCCTCCAAGTATGTTATTTTCAACACCTTCTCAGACTGTCTTGTCAGAGGAATATTGGCTAAATTCTTAACATTATGGTTGGCAGTTCCTTTAGTAGCGCGTTCTATTGCTTCTCTCAATTCCTCGAGAGATGTGCCTAATTTCTTTAAGATACTAACCGCTACCCCTTCTCCCTCTCTAATCATGCCAAGTAAAAGGTGCTCTGTTCCTATATAATCGTGGCCAAGGCGCAATGCCTCTTCACGACTTAAGGAGATTACCTCTTTTACTCTATTCGAAAATTTCGCTTCCATTTATTGCCTTTCTATAGGATTTAATCAACGACAGTTGAACCACGTTTGAATATAGTAAGTTCCGTGTTTGATTTTCCACAAAACGTTTACTTAAATCTAATTGTTCTTTATATCTGAAATGATTCTTTAGAAATATATGAAGCGTCAGGTCCGGTACAGAACAGAAGATCTAAGATGCTCAAATTAGGAACAAAGTCTTTGCCAAAGAGCTGATAATACGGTTTGGCATGAAACCATGACAGGTCGTTCAAATTAGCCTTTGGCGTAATACGAGACCTATAGTCCATAATTCCATCAGATGCTACCTTATTATACGCCTCTGTGAATTTTAGAGATAAATCTGAACCTAAAAGCTTAAGACATAATGTCAGCAAGTTCTTATTCAAAATAAAGAGCAAAGGCTCTTCGGAATAAATCTCTGCTTTAAAATAGTCGACATAATAGTCAAAGAATGGTGCCTTACCGTAGCTAGATTGTATTGCTCTCCAATGCAGGTTCATCCACTTTTGAGAGTAATCTATTTCTACCTCCCGAATGGGGATTTTAAGACCTGAGTGCTTTACAGGAATTGATAAAGGAAGCACTTTATTAGCATCGTGAATCAGTGCTCTATTTCTGAAAGATTGCTTTATAAAATGCTCATGTGATTCAATTATTACCTCATCAACATTTTGGAGTAAAGCAATGTAGGCAACAGAAGGAAGGTATTGTAAATCAATTAAAACCTTGCTCATAGAAATTCATCAAGGTCTCCTAATCCTTCTCTGATCAGCGCAAATTCATCTTTGGAGCAGTCCACAACAGTTGAAGCCACATTACCGCCATAACCTCCGTCTATAACCACATCTACGAGATGTTCATACTTCTCAAAGATCAGTTCAGGATCAGTGGAGTATTCAATTACCTCATCTTCATCCTTTATTGAGGTTGTAATAATCGGTCTTCCAAGTAGCCTCACTAATCCTCTTGGGATATTATTATTCGGCACACGTATACCCACCGTCTTCTTTTTTGCATTCAAGACTTTAGGAACACTACTATTTGCATTTAAGATGAATGTGAAAGGTCCGGGAAGTGCCTTCTTAATCACTTTAAAAACTGGCTTACTCATCCCCCTGATATATTCAGAAACTTGACTGATGTCATAACATATAAAAGAAAGCGACTCTGGTTTAGAGTTCTTAATCCGACAGACTCGCTGTACGGCTTTAGCATTGGAGAAGTCACAGCCAATTCCATAAACCGTGTCAGTGGGATATATTATTACGCCTCCAGATTCTAATATCTTAACGATATCTTCGAGCTTGTTTCGCTCAGGATTTGTTTCGTACAATTTAATGTATTGCGCTGCCATAATAACGATCAAAGTTAGAACAAATTGACTATTTTTGTGCCCTTATGAAGAAAAGAAAGCGGTTTATACTCGGAATGGTCATCTTCTCTGTGGTGCTCACTTCATTCACATTTTACTTCTACCAGGTGTTCTATGGTTTAAATATTTTGACTGAGGCAAATGATAGAACCATTTTAATTGATAAAGACGATAATTTCGATTCTTTGAGAAACTACCTGTATGACAATAGAACCATACAGGATGCTCTCTCATTCAGTTTTGTGGCCAAAACCCTGAAATATCAAGACAATGTAAAGCCAGGCCTTTACCGCCTTAGCTCAAAGTCTTCTAATATTGAAGCCATCAGAAAACTTCGGGCAGGAGATCAAGTTCCAACGGAGATCACCTTCAACAACGTTCGATTTAAAGAGGAATTAGCTGAAAAAATTTCCAGAACCATTGGCATAGATGAACAAGAGTTTCTGTCTGCCCTGAATGATGAAGAGATCACGAAAGACCTTGGCTTTAATACCCAAACCATTATGGCCATGTTCATTCCTAATACCTATGAGGTCTACTGGACAATCTCTATTGAGGAACTTCTAAATAGGATGAAAGATGAATACATTGCTTTTTGGAATTCTGAAAGGAGGCAAAAAGCAGAGATTTTAGGCTTAAGCATTCAAGAAGTATCAACCCTTGCATCAATCGTTCAAGCGGAGAGCTCAAAGAACGATGAGAGCCCTACGATTGCAGGATTATATTTAAACCGACTTGAGAAAGACATGCTTCTTCAGGCCGATCCAACAGTAAAATTCGCACTAGGAGACTTCAGCATTCAACGCATTCTCACCAAAGACACCAAAATAGACAACCCTTACAACACTTATCGCTACCGAGGATTACCCCCAGGCCCAATTAATCTACCCACAATAACTTCTATAGATGCAGTACTTAATTATGAAGAGCATAACTATATTTATATGTGTGCCAAGGAAGACTTCTCTGGGTATCATAGGTTTGCTAAAACATTGAGTGAGCATAATAAAAACGCAAGACTATTCCAGAAGTCTTTGAATAGCAGGGGAATTTATCGTTAGATGTACAAAGCTTCTACACAAATTAGAGTTAGATATGCCGAAACGGATCAAATGGGATACGTTTATTACGGCAATTACGCTACCTACTACGAAATTGCCAGAGTTGAGACTCTACGACAATTGGGTTTCTCCTACAAGTCTTTGGAAGAAGCGGGCGTAATGATGCCAGTGAGAGATTTAAATTCTGAATATCATTCTCCGGCTACTTACGATGAATTACTATCAATAGAGGTGACCATTCCATCCTTACCGTCAGCCAGAATGATTTTTGATTATAAAATCACCAATGAGAAAGATAAGTTGATTAACTCGGGCAAGACTACTTTAGTCTTTATTGACATGAAAAAGAATAGACCAACAAGAGCCCCTGAAGCAGTACTTAGTGTGCTTAGACCTTTTTTTGAATGAGAAAGAAGTTTCTTGACATCATATTCAAAAACAAGTACTATCTCCAACTGATAGAGATTATCCAAAAAGTGAAATTGGGTAAAGAGAAGGTTGGCCTTTATGATGCTATACTCATCTTTCTTCAAAAGATGCAGGATGACAAACTTATCATTAGCGCTAATGGAGTGGCATTTAGCTTTACCCTAGCCATCTTTCCTGCGATCATCTTTATTTTTACTCTTACACCTTACATTCAAAATTTCTATCCTGAAGTCACGAATGATGAGATCATCGGATTTTTAGAGAATATTTTACCTGAAAATCTCTATTCAGCAGCTGACGCTACCATTCACGATATAATCAACAAACAAAGAGGGGGCTTACTCTCATTTGGATTTGTATTCACACTGATACTAGCCACAAATGGGATGACATCTTTAATGAACGCCTTTAATTCATCTTACAAGACTGTTGAAACACGCGGCTTCTTTAAGATGAGATTTATAGCCACCATTTTAACTTTCATTCTAGCCATGTCTGTGCTTATTTCAGTAGCCTTGTTGGTTGTGGGGCAGCAACTACTTGAGAATAATAGCATACGTGAATTGCTACAAGACAATATCTCTATAGACCTCATCTTTATCCTAAGACTTGTAATTCTATATGCTATTTTTCAAGTAGCCATTTCTAGTATCTATTCGCTTGCTCCTGCAGTTCATAAACGCTGGCACTTTCTAAGCATAGGATCTGTTTTCTCAACGCTTGCGAGCCTAATTGCTTCGTTCGGGTTTTCTTACTATGTGAATAACTTTGGCACCTACAACAAGCTTTATGGATCCATAGGCGTGCTTATCGTATTGATGCTATGGCTATTTATCTTGTCCTTAATTCTACTTGTTGGCTTTGAAATGAACGCTGCATTGGATAAAGTCAAGTACGACAAATTGAAAAGCGATTAATTTAGGCACAAGTGTTTGCCAAAAAGAAATTACAGTTATCTTTGCAGTCCGAAACGGGAAGATCACATCTAGAGGAGTGGCAGAGTGGTCGAATGCGGTGGTCTTGAAAACCATTGTACCGCGAGGTACCGGGGGTTCGAATCCCTCCTCCTCTGCAAGAAAAACCTGTAATTGCATTGTAAGACAATGAGTTACGGGTTTTTTATTTTTATGTTTGCCGACATATTGCCGACATTCTGTAAATTGCCTTGTAAACGGTTTAGAAGGAAGTAGCATCAACTAACTCGATTTTCATTGTACCATCTTCCTCTGGGTAGACAATCAAGGCTGCATCACTTATTCCTCTAGTCCCTAATCTATTCATTCCATAATAACGAACTAGAACTTCATAGTGCAATACTTTAGTATTTAAAGAGTCTGCAAGAATTTTAGGAATCTCAATATTTACGATACTATCTATTTGTTCTAGAGAAGGAGAGTAACTTCCAACATTAAGGTATTCAAAAATGTTAATCTGCCCTAGCATATATTCATCATGCGTTTCGTAACCCCAGTACGAGGGGATGTAGTCTATTTTTTTATATTCCTTATAGTCTTTATTAGATTTTAACAGCGATTCAACCCTATCTTCATACTTAGCGTATGGATAAAGCCGTGTAACATTATAAGTTTCTAAATTCTGTCTGAACTTTTCCAATTCCATCTTCATCTGATACTCTCTCAAAAGTTCCTTCGAGTATAGGTATGCATTATTCGCTAGACTATCAGTAACCCTATAAGGGCTCGACTCAACTTTAATTACCTCGAATTTCTTTGGGTCTAAAGTCTGCTCTTTCAAATAGTCAATGGCTGTCTGTTCAATATCAGAATATTGAGAATAGAATTATAAGTTACAATTACCATTTGTCAGGTTATAACTTTTCATCTTTTATTTATA
>CBFIDV010000046.1:0-10587 GCA_965661455.1 Roseivirga sp. | reverse complement strand
CTTTACAATGTCTAAGACATTAGACTGATAAATATCTGCCATGATATTCACCGCAGGATACTTTTCGTCTAACAAGTATACAATCCCTGATGCCAAGAGATCGGCATTTTCAAAACCCAAAACAGATACTGGCGATTGTGGTTTGAGTCGCTCTTTCCAAGATTCGATATCAGGTAAGTTCATCACGACAATATCTATCTTAATTCCCCAATGCAGCACTTCTTCCAACGCATTTTGAGTAACCAAAACGGTGGGACTCCATTCTAATAATTGATCAACTGATTCTATATCTAAAGCCGTAGGGTCATCAATCAAAAGCGCAGGCTCTTGCTCGTCTCTAACTATGTGGTGGGAAGACATGCTGCGAATTTAGGATGAAGACTTAATAAATGATTTCAATTCATGCGAAACATGGCATACTCATCCAGTTGTTCCTTTAAGGGATTCTAAATACCTCTTCATTGAAGGGCTAGAGGACTAATAAAGAAATTAGAAAACCTCTATTTAAGACCTAGGTCAAACCGCTCTCGCTTGCTGCGGAATGTGAATGGTATCGGTTTCTCCAAATTCTGACCACACCAAAGCGCTGGCTCCTAAAACGGCTGCGTTTTTGTCCATCAATTCAGAAAGCTTTATTTCAATCTTGCCCTTGTAACCAGGATATAGGTATTCATTAAAGGCTTTTTTAGTCGCTTCTACGATAATATCTCCTGCCTTGGCTAAGCCGCCAAACAAGAAAATAGCTTCTGGACTGGTTACTGCTGCCGCATCGGCCAATTTTAAACCGAGAATATCAGAGGTGTATTCATAGGCCTCCAAAGCAATCGGATCACCTTCTAAAGCCATCTCTGTTATTTTCTTGGCAGTTAACGAATCATAGGTATAAGACCTTAGTGACGTATCAACATTGTTTGTAGCTAACAATTTGAAAACAGTTCGTTTAATACCGTTAGCAGAAGCATAGGTCTCTAAACACCCTCGCTTACCGCAATTACATTCACGCCCGTCAGGGAATGCATTCGTGTGGCCTAATTCTCCTGCTAAGCCATCATGCCCATAGATCAGTTTTCCTCTTGTTACCAACCCAGAACCGAGACCTGTTCCTAAAGTCACCACAATGAAATCGTCCATGTCTTTAGCACCACCAAAAACCTTCTCTCCAATGGCCGCTGCATTCGCATCATTTGTCAAGATCATGGGTAAATCATAGTATTCAGAAAACATATCTAAAAATGGCACAATACCCTTCCAGTGAAGATTAGGGGCATGTTCTATGGTACCGTTATAGTAATTACCATTTGGCGCACCCACCCCAATACCAATAATTTCATGAGGTTCGCGTACTTGGTCCAAATTCATCTGTATAGCTGCACTCAAGGCATCTAAAAAAGATCGGATCTCTTTATGGGTGTATGTTGGAATGGATCCTTCCATCAGAACATTCCCATCAATGTCCGTTAATCCAAACTTGGTAAATGTGCCACCAATATCAATGCCTAGTGCAGTCTGCTTCATCTGCTAAAAATTACTTCGAAAATTAACCATACGATATGTCTCAACAATATGCTAATATTCATTCAATCTGAAGAGCAAGCATTTCAATAGTTCAGTAAACGATTGCATTAATAATTATATGATAAAATACAATTAATCAGCTCCTAACAAAAAGAGGCCCGAAAGCCCCTCTTTAAATTTGTATTGGTATGTGAAACGCCCGTTAAAAGCTTAAGCCTACTGAAAGCAGGAAGTTGGTTCCTGCCTGAGGATAGAAGTAATTTTCTCTTACCTCAAAATCAGCACCCCCGAAGTAGCCAAAAGTGTAACCATTAGATTCATATTCAACATTCAGTATGTTGTTCACCAGCAGGTCGATATTCACTTTAGGAATAAATTGAGTAGTGAATGCGTAATTCAACCTTAAATCATTTACAAAAAAGGCCTCAATCTTTCTGTTCTCATTTGATGTATTGTCTAAGAATTGATCTCCAACGTATTTAGACAACCACGAAATCTCAAAATTCTCTGAAGGGATAAAAGTAAACTGTCCGCCTGCTACCACACTTGGAGAAAAACTGATATCAGTATCTTCAAACGTAGTCCTCACCTCATTAAACTCGTCAAATCCAGCTCCATAGTCAAAGATCAATTCCTCGAACTGTCCGATCCTGTTTCGGCTCAAAGCCAAGTTCGCTTGCCATCTAAACCAGCTATTTAATTGCTGACCTGCCGCCAACTCTAGTCCCATTCTGTAACTATCAGGTACATTCGTTCTAATGCCAGCTCCTACATCGTTTACTTCGCCAGTGAGTACCAGTTGGTTTTGGTAATCCATTAAGTAGTAATTCGCTTCAAACATCAGATCAGAAGTCTGCTTCTTAAAACCAATTTCCAGATTACTTAATGTTTCATGAACAGGGCTTGTATTTGGTGCAGCATCAATAATATCCGATCTGTTCGGTTCCTTATTGCCTACAGCAAAAGACCCATATACACTTGTGGTATTATTGAGCGAATAGGTAGCTCCTACCTTAGGGTTAAAGAAGGTCCAATTCTCATCAAAGTCAATCACCCTCAGGTCATTATCCATCCCATTACCTACATAAGACACGGCTCTAATCTGAGCATCCGCAAAAAGGTTTAGCTTTTCATTCGCCTGATAGTTAGCCTTGAAATAGGTATTGAAATCAGATTTGTCTGACCTACTTTCATACCATCTATCTCTAATATCTAAGTCTCCTGTAAACTCTGCCCAAATGATTTCTCCAAAATGTCTACCATCATACTCATTGTATGCACCACCTAATACCGCTTGGAAATCACCACCGTCATAGTCTAAATTGTAGGTGATGCCATAGAAGTCATTATCTAACCATCGTCTTCTAATCAAGTCAGTAGAACTAATAGCCGTAGCTCCTACAGTCACATCATTAAAGCCGTAGTCAGAAAAATCATCGTCATCTCTAAACTCCTCAAAGAAGCCTCCGCCCTTGGTATAATGAAGAGCCGAATTTAAGTTTAACCTAGTACTTAACTCCTGACTGAAATGCATCTGATAATGGTCTTGACCATAATCGTCTACCTGATTATCATATAAATAGTAATTGAACGATCTACCCGAGTTTCTAAGGTTCTCTGCTTGTTCTAGTGTGTAGCCGTTGTTAGCAATAACCGCCTCAATGCCAGCAGCATCATTTTCTAACCTTGCCTGTGGCGTACCCCACCAGCTTTGATAGGTCACTTCTTTACCACCAAAATGAATCAATTGTAAACTTGTTTTATCTCCAAAATAGCCCCCAGATACATAATAAGAGTTAAGATCCGCAGAGGCTCTATCGATAAATCCATCGGATGAGATATTGGACAATCTTCCTTCAAAAGCCCACTTACCATTCAATAACCCTGTAGAATAAATAGCATTATATTTCTGTGTATTGAAAGAACCCACGCTCGTGTTAATCATAGCCTTAGGTTCAGTGCTCACCCCATTCGTAAGCATATTAATGGAGGCACCGAAGGCACCAGCTCCGTTGGTTGAAGTACCTACACCTCTTTGCACTTGAATAGAACCTACTGAAGAAGCAAAATCCGGCATATTTACCCAGAATACTCCTTGAGATTCCGAATCATTCACGGGAACCCCGTTAATGGTTACATTAATCCTTGTGGCATCAGATCCTCTGATCCTAATCCCTGTATAACCAACGCCTGCTCCAGCATCAGAAGTCACCACCGCAGAAGGTGTCCAGTTTAATAGAAATGGAAGGTCTTGGCCTAAGTTCTGCTTTTCAATCTCTTCACTGGTAACATTAGTAAAGGTTGTTGGCGTATTTTCATCGGCACGAGTTCCTGTTACAATTACCTCGTTGAGTTCTTTTACCGATGCATTCAATTCTATCAACAGATTTGAATTTTGATCACCCGATAAAGCAACCTCTTTGGTGAGATATCCTATATAAGATATTCTTAACCTTGAGTTCCCTGCTGGTAGCGTAATACTAAAAGAACCGTCAACAGCGGTGGTAGTACCCACATCAGTACCTAAAAGGCGCAAATTCACACCATACATAGGCGATTTGGTATTTGAATCTACCACTTTGCCCGTTACTTGGCTTTGGCCAAAGGCCATAGCAATCGTCAACATAACAGTCAATGCTGACAACACAAATTTTCTCATTTTAATAATTATTAATGGTTCAACAATCGAGAACTAAGGGGCAGATCCCAACTCTTAGTTTTACCATACCTCCCTGCGACAGCATTACCTGCATCAGGTTCAATGGGTATAATCTCAGCCCGTTTTTCATTCCTATAAATGGAAAAAGGCACCCCTTATATTGGGCGCAAATGTATGTTGACCCACTTAAATTAGCAAATAATTAAAGGATAGTATTTATTGAATGAATGGCATCGTTCAGTCTCTTTTCAGGAGAACCTTGTACCACCACATAAGGCACAGGTAGCTTTTTTAGCTCTGATTCATAAATATCAAAAAGCTCAGCTCGCTTTTCAGGATGTTCTCGTAGAGGATCTGCCTCATATGGAATGTCATAGTAAGTAAGAATATAATAGTCGGGCAAATTCATACCCAATTGCATGTCTATCCAAGGGTTAACGTTGCCATACTTATACTGACTCCAAATCTTAATAACCATTAAATCGGTATCTTGAAGAAGTAAACCATTGGCGTTTCTAGCTTCATCATTCAAAGATTTTAATTGGCCTACTGCAATGCTCAATAAGTCCGCTTGCTCATAAGGCCTGCCTAAATTCTCAAGAAAATTGCGTGCATATTCTTTGACCCAAACTGCTTTAAAATGCTCACTCAAAGACTGAGTAAGTGTTGTTTTGCCAGTACTTTCTGGCCCCACTACGGCTACTGATATCATGCGTTATTTGGCTTAAGTGTCATTGATTTTTTCCAAGCCAAATAACCTGCAACAGCCATACCAATGTATATAAGGTAGAGTACTGCATAGAAATAAAGCTCCTTGTAGAAGTAAATGCCTGTAGCCAGAATATCTACCGCAAACCAGTAATACCAGTTATCGATTTTCTTTCTAGCTGTCAGCCACATACCCGTGACACTTAAAATAGACGTTGTACTATCCCAATAAGGAAGTGCAGGAGGGTCAACTCCTTCAAATAAATTGGGGATACCAATAAGAATTCTCGCAAAAACGAAGATACCTGCCATGGTTGTGCCTATGGTTATAATTGCCTGCTTTAGAGGCATTTGGGTTATAGAAACACTATTATCAGGAGAATTGTTGCCTTTGATCCAGTAGGCCCAACCATATATATTCAATACTAAGAAAAAAACGTGGAGTAAAAAATCTCCATATAGACGTGCCTCCCAAAACACAACAAAAGACACTAGCACGTAGACAATACCCGAAGGCCAGGTCCAAATACTTTGTTTAATGAGGAAAGCAACTGCTAAAAGACCAGTGATGAGGCCGGTGAGTTCCCAAAAATTAATTTGTGAAGTGTAACCGACAATTTCTTGCCAGATCTCGCTTAGCTGCATGCGCCAAAGATATGATTAATTGGTATATTTCGTTGCTATAGAAAGTCAATTATGGACATGTACAAAGCTCTCATTATTCTTACCATTCTAATGGTCGTATTTCCCTTGGTAACTCAAGGGCAAGAGAAGACCTACAACAACGAAACTGAAAGTATTTCAGAATATGTAGACAAAATTCTCAATGGCCCCATTAGCAAAGAAGGCCTAAGAAAGATGCCTTACAAAGTTTGGTTCAACAGCAATTACAAAACTTATATAGTTGATACAGACGCACTCAAAAACATTAAGAAGAAATCGCTCAAAGACCTCAAAATTTTAGCTTTTATGGGCACCTGGTGTCACGATAGCAACAGGGAAATCCCTAGACTTTTAAGGGTGGTGGAAGAGATGGGCATTGCCGACCAGCTGGAGCTCTACGGTGTAGATGTGAATAAGAAGAGTCAACTCGAGCGAGAAAAAGGATTTGATGTTAGAAAAACACCGACAATCATATTTCTAAGAGATGGAGAAGAGATAGGTCGGATTTTAGAGAAACCAGAAATTTCATTCGAACAGGCATTCGAAAAAATATTGAAGTAATGTTAACCAACCAAAAAGACCTTTTCAACCTACCAGAAGACATCAGTTATTTAAACTGTTCTTACATGTCTCCCATGCTTAAGTCAGTTGCAGCAGTTGGCGTGAAGTCAATCTATGGCAAAGACGACCCGACAAGCGTAAGTCCTCAAGACTTTTTTAATAATACTTCTGCCCTTAGAGGAGAGTTTGCGAAACTCATAAACGCCAGTTCTGAGAGAAGTTGTGCGGTAGTTCCTTCAGTTTCATATGCCATGGCCAATGTAGCTAAGAACTTAAAAGCCGGAAAAGGAGACAATATTGTTATTGCAGATGAGCAGTTCCCAAGTAATGTCTATGCTTGGAAAGAGTTAAAAAGAGAAAAAGGCATTGAACTAAAACTAGTTGCCCCTCCTAAAGAAGCCAAAGACAGAGGTAAACGCTGGAATGAGTTAATTCTTGAAACCATAGACGCTAATACTAAAATGGTGTCAACAGGCCATGTCCATTGGGCAGATGGTACCCTCTTCGATTTAGCAGCCATTAGAAAAAGGGCCGATGAAGTTGGTGCCATTTTGGTAATTGACGGAACACAATCTATTGGCGCACTGCCTTTCGATGTACAAAAATTTAGACCAGATGCTATAGTGGCGGCAGGCTATAAATGGCTCATGGGTCCTTATGCCTCAGGTGTAGCCTACTTTGGCGAATATTTTGCAAACGGAAGTCCAATTGAAAACAACTGGATGAATCGTCTAAATAGTGAAAACTTTGGGGGCTTGGTAAATTATCAAGATGAATATCAAGACGGATCTATTAGATATGAAGTAGGTGAAAGCGCCAATTTTATTCTAACCCCCATGCTCACAAGGGCCATACAGCAAGTAAATGAATGGACACCTTCTGGTATTCAGGACTATTTAGGGCAGCTCACAGCTCCTTATCTAAAAGAATTGGCAGAATTAGGTATTCAAGTAGAAGATGAATCTTACAGGGGAAAGCACCTTTACGGACTCAGACTTCCTGACAACATGAACCTAGAAGAAGTGAAAGCCAGTTTTGCCAAAAATCATATTTATGTATCTGTAAGGGGCAACTCCATTCGAGTTTCTCCACATTTATACAATGCTGAAAATGACTTCATCAGATTAGTGGAGTATTTAAAGTCAAAGGTCTAGGGACAATAAAAAGGCAAGGACATTTTTTTCATTGACCTGATCTCTGTACTTTTGTCCCGCAAATAAAACCTAGTCTTTATTTGCTATGCCACTCGATACAAACAAATTTCTTTTTGAAGCATTGACATACGATGACGTGCTTCTTCTCCCAGGTTATTCAGAAGTACTTCCAAGAGATACCGTAACTAAAACATGGTTGACAAAGAATATTCAATTGAATATTCCACTAGTCTCAGCTGCCATGGACACTGTTACAGAGTACAAATTGGCTATTGCCATGGCACTTGACGGTGGCCTTGGCTTCATTCACAAAAACATGTCCATTGAGCAACAAGCTTTACAGGTAAGAAAAGTAAAGCGTTCTCAAAGTGGAATGATCTTAGATCCAATCACGCTTTATATTGAAAGCACGGCACGTGAAGCCGAGATGATCATGCGTGAGAATAAGATCGGTGGAATTCCAGTGGTGGATAAGGAGAACAACCTTATTGGTATTATCACAAACCGAGACATGCGTTTTATCAAAGACATGGCAACTCCTGTGGAGGAAATCATGACGAAAGAAAATGTGATCACGGGTAAAATGGGTATTAGCCTAGATGATGCTGAGGGCGTATTGAAGGAATATAAAATTGAGAAGCTTCCTATTGTTGATGACAATGGAAAACTTACCGGTCTCATAACTTATAAAGATATTCTCAAAAACAGAGATAGACCAAATGCCTGTAAAGACGAGTTTGGTAGACTTAGAGTTGGTGCCGCAGTTGGTGTAACTCCAGATATAGAAGAGCGAATAGATGCCCTTAAAAAAGCAGGTGTGGACGTAGTAAGTATTGACACAGCACACGGGCACTCTAAGGGTGTAATTGATACTGCTAAAAGAATTAAGGCCAAATACAGCGACCTTGACGTAATTGTAGGAAACATCGCTACTGCTGAAGCTGCTCAGGCTTTGATAGATGCAGGAGCTGATGCGATAAAAGTTGGTGTTGGTCCGGGTAGTATCTGTACCACCAGAATTATTGCTGGAGTAGGTATGCCTCAACTTTCTGCTGTTTATGAAGCAGCTAAAGTGGCTAGAAAAGCTGGTGTGCCAATTATTGCCGATGGCGGTATTCGTTACTCTGGTGATATTGTTAAAGCAATTGCAGCTGGTGCAAACACCATCATGATTGGTTCTTTGCTTGCTGGTACCGAAGAAGCGCCTGGCGAAGTAATTCTATATGAAGGAAGAAAGTTCAAGTCTTACAGAGGCATGGGTTCTGTAGAAGCGATGGAAGATGGTTCTAAAGATAGATACTTCCAAGATGTTGAAGACGACATTAAGAAACTTGTTCCTGAAGGGATTGTAGGCCGTGTTCCTTACAAAGGCTTAGTTGAAGAAGTAATCTATCAGATTACAGGTGGCTTGCAGGCCGGTATGGGCTATTGCGGTGCTAGAACTATTGAAGAATTAAAAGAAGCTAAGTTTGTCAAAATCACGAATGCTGGTTCGAAAGAATCGCATCCGCATGATGTGTTCGTAACAAGAGAAGCACCAAACTATAGCCGATAAGAGGCTTTTAGGTTAAATGACCTAAATCATAAGACAAAATTGAAATAATCGCTACCTAGCAAACAGGTAGCGATTTTTTTATGCATTATTCTTATGGGAAGCCTAAATGTAAAAGTAGTAAAGACCAGAAGTGAACTAAACCAGTTCACCAGCAACTTGCTCAGAGATGTGCATCTACTCGAGCGAATGATTGAGGAAGACTGGTTCGACAGTGAACAACTTCATATTGGAGCAGAGCAGGAATTCTGTTTGATAGACAAACATTATAAACCAGCCACTGAAGCCTTAGAAGTTCTTGAAAGACTCAATAACGATAGCTTCACAACTGAACTCGCAAAGTTCAATGTGGAAGCGAACCTTTCTCCTCAGGCTTTCAAAGGATCCTGTTTTACCGATATGGAAAATGAGTTGAGGTCACTCATCTCGCAGCTCAATTCAGTTTGCAATGACTTAGACATTGAATACTTCTTAACTGGTATTTTACCTACGCTAAGAAAACATGACTTGAGCTTAGAGAACATCACTCCACTTGATAGATATCACTCCTTAGCTGAGGCCATTTATAAAATGAGGGGTAGAGATTTTGAGCTTCACCTCAGAGGAGATGAAGAATTAGATATCTCATTTGACTCAGTAATGCTAGAGGCCTGTAACACCAGTTTTCAGGTTCACCTTCAAGTAAGTCCTGAAGATTTTGTGAAGAAATACAATGTTGCTCAGCTTATGGCTGGACCTGTAATTGCGGCTGCTGCCAATAGTCCACTACTCTTTGGCAAAAGACTCTGGCACGAATCCAGAATAGGCTTGTTTCAGCAATCTATAGATACACGCGTAACGCACGAGCATTTACGAGATAAAAGTCCACGTGTAATGTTCGGGAAGGGATGGTTGAAAGAATCTGTTTGCGAATTGTATAAAGAAGATATTTCTCGTTTCTGGGTTATGCTAATGAATACTGAACAGGAAGATTCAGAATCTTTATTCGACAAGGGAACTACGCCAAAATTGACTGCACTAAATATACATAACTCTACCGTTTACCGCTGGAATAGACCATGCTACGGGATAAGCCCAAATGGTAAACCTCACTTAAGAATAGAAAATCGTGTTTTACCCTCTGGACCAACGGTTATAGACGAAATTGCCAACTCTGCATTTTGGCTTGGCTTAATGAATGGATATGAATTGCAATATCCTAACCCTGCCGAGCTGATGGAATTTCAAGAGGTTAAGTCAAACTTTCATACGGCTGCTGTTAATGGGCTTAACTCCAAAATGCGTTGGGTCGATGGTGAGAAATACAACGTGAGTGAGCTGATCCTAAATGAATTGCTGCCTATGGCCAAATCAGGTTTACAAGCGAGCCAAGTAGACACCCATGACATTGATCGACTATTAAATGTAATTGAGAAACGTGTAGAGAAAAACCAAAGAAGACATGTGCCTGTTCACGATTGGCCTCTTGCGGACTTAAACCATGTTAGGGAATTAAATCCTTCAATCATTTTAGTTGAAGAGTTCATGAACACCGACATTTTCACCATTAGAACAGACGATATTTTAGAATTAGTTGCCGACATGATGGATTGGCAAAACATTCGGTACACACCGGTGGAGAATCAAAAAGGCCAGCTTGTGGGTCTGGTGAGTTCACGAAAAATCTTGAGGCACTTTAGATCTGCCAAAACCGTAAAACCTAACGTAAGGGTTAAAGACATCATGATCAAAGATCCTTTAACGATTAGGCCTGAAGACACCGTATACGAAGCTAT
>CBFIDV010000045.1:0-10643 GCA_965661455.1 Roseivirga sp. | reverse complement strand
GTTGTGAAGAAGCAGCCAACTTCGCCTATGGCATCCATTGGAGTTTCGCTTGATCCCACCACAACATCAAAGGTTGGGTTATCCAAATAAACATTAATGGCCTCTTCAAGCGCTTCATCTTTTTCCGTGTAGGCATCTAGACTTAGCATGGATACATTAGACGCAACTACTTCCTTATTGTCAATCATAAGGTCTAGTTTACCCAAGTAAGCAAGATTGGCTCCTGCCATTACAACTGGAATATTATTGAAGTAATTGACGTTGATATCGTTGGTGTGGCCACCAATGATGCCATCCAGAAAAGAAGTAGTGTTCGCTAAAATGATATCTCTAATCGTACCTAAATGTGTTAAGGCTATAAGTGCATCGGCATTTTCCTCTTCTTTCAGGTTTTCATATTGATTAATAATGTCAGAATGATCTTGAAAGGTTAAGCCTCTCATGCGCCAAGGGTGTGCAGCAGGTGCCACAACGCCTTCTCTTCCATACGTCTCTACTAAGCCTAGGAAGGTGATTCGAATTCCATCCACCTCTAATGTCTTGTATGGATCAGGCTGTGCCAGGGCAGTTCCTGATGCGTCTACGTTTGCACATACCCAATCAAATTGCGATTCATCAATACGTTCTTGTAATTCCTCTAAACCATAATCGAACTCATGGTTGCCCAAAACAGAAATATCGAAGCCTGTTTGGTTCATAATGTCAATAATCGGGGCTCCTGGCTCTACATATTGGTCTACATAAGGACTGCCAGAGAATAAGTCTCCAGCACTAACTAACAAAGTTCTATTCTCAGTCTTTTCTTGGTCTACGATATGTTTGATTTTGGCAAAGTTTTCAAGTTGCCCATGCATGTCATTCACAAAGTAGATGCTGATTTTCTCACCTTCAACCTCTACAGGCTGAGTTTCAGAATCATTAGAGCAAGAAGTGGTCAACAGAAGTATTGTAAATACTCCAATCAAGTATCTCCAGGCTTTTTTAAGAGGATTGATTTCTGAGAAAGGAATGTTTTGAATTGACATTATAGATTTAGGTCTGTTCCTAGAGGCATACTAGATTTAGGTCACTTTTGTTGCGATAATAGGCTCTTTTTATAGAGAATATTCTATCCTCTGTTATTGAGTATTGGATATCGGTTTTTAGTTGTGTTTTCAAGTTCAATCTCGAATGAATAATGAGAAAAGAACTCTAAATACTCTTCGTGATAACTGCTTTTACTTTTTGTGGGTGTTTATCCAGTATCATTAAGTAATCCAATATTGATAGAGAGAATTACTGGGTAGGATGTAGTAGGAACTGCAGCGTTTTTGTTTTGAATTAATCAGGAGGGATTTAGGTCTCAAGTCTTTTCACCATCGTTGAAGTAACCGCTTTATATGATTTGGATATATACATGATGAGCACCGACCATATTAAGGCAAAGGGCTTTCATAAAGTGACTATTAAATCGTCTAGAGCAATACTTCTTTAGTTATGATATAGAAACCCATGACCAACACAAACCATCCAAAAGCGGGTTTTAGTTTAGTGCCAGAGATAAATTTAGAAAGATAGCTACCTATAAAAATGCCGATCACCGATATGGATGAAAAGATCGATAGAAACACCCAGTCGATTTCCATATTAGAAATATCTCCCATAAATCCAGTGAGTGATTTTACCGCAATAATTAACAAAGAAGTCCCGACTGCCATTTTCATGGGGAGTTTAGATAGGACAACCAAAGCGGGTATAATAAGGAATCCACCACCAGCTCCGACCAGCCAAGTGAGTCGTTTAAAAAATATCATGTTGGGTTAGTTTGTAGGAATATAGCAATTTCAGCCTCCCTAAACCAAGCTAATGCTAAAGTAGGGGGAGGCTGAATGTATTAATTAGATTTTATACTGACGATGCTCAGCTTATGATTTCGTCTTGCAAGTGCTTAATCCGAAAGGAGCATAGAGTGGGCAAAAGCTAACAAAGCTGGTAAGTAGAAAGACACCGCCTAAAACCAGCAGTACAATTCCTAGTGTGCCTGTAACTGTACCTGTAAATTAGAGCGCAGCAATAACAATGGCAACAATCGTTCTGATGACACGATCGGCATTTCCCATATTCTTTTTCATAAGGTTGAATTTAGAGTTGTTCAATAAGCAAGACGAGGCCAGTGATTGTGCCAATGCAGATGATGCAAACCGAAATCAGCTTGAACGCCTTACTTTTCATAAACCGAAGCTAATAGAACTTATTATAGATAAAACTGACGTACATCAGTCTTGCTAGATTATTTAGTCAACCGTTTTGGCAGAATCCTCCAACATGGCATTGAGCTTTCTCAACTCATTGGATGTTAGATCTCTCCATTCTCCAAAAGGGATGTCCAGTGTGATGTTCATAATACGGAAACGCTTGAGCTGCACTACTTCGTAACCCAGGTATTCGCACATGCGTCTAATTTGGCGATTTAGGCCTTGCGTAAGGGTGATTTTGAATTTATTGCTCCCGAGTTTCTCTACTTTACATTTTCTAGTAACGGTGTCAAGAATTGGTACTCCATTACTCATCCTGAAAATGAATCGATCGTTAATGGGTTTGTTCACCGTGACGATGTATTCTTTTTCGTGGTTGTTTCTGGCACGAAGAATCTTATTGACAATATCACCATCACTCGTGAGAAGAATGAGTCCTTCACTCGGTTTGTCTAAACGCCCAACCGGGAAGATGCGTTTAGGGTGATTGACATATTCAATGATATTGTCTTTCTCCACCTTGGTGTCAGTGGTGCATACGATACCTCGAGGTTTGTTTAGCGCGATATAGACGTGCTTCTCTTCTGTTTGAGTGACCGATTGGCCATCTACTTTCACAATATCTCCTTCTTGCACTTTAGTGCCTAGCTCAGGCACTTTGTCGTTAATGGTGATGCGGCCTTCTTCCAGTAGTTTGTCAGCGGCTCTGCGAGAACAATAGCCTACCTCGCTGAGGTATTTGTTGATTCGAATTGATTTCTTCTCTTCCATTCGTCTCACAAAGTTATGAGTTCTTTTTTCTTTTTCATCTTGTCCCTATGGCTATTTAAAAGACCCCTAAATCTCCTAAAGGGGACTTATTCGTACCATTAGAAGCTTTATCGAAGCACTTCTAGGTTTGGGGTAAATCCTAATGATAGTTCGGCCATATCCCCAGCCTTTCTAACTAAGCGCTTTTAATATGCCATAGGTGAATATCACCAAAAGGGTAAATGATCAGTTTCCTAAGAATTCAATATCTTCAATCAGAATTCAACCTTATGGACCAACTCTCAACCTATATTCTCGGAGTCTGCCTATTCATCATTATGCTAGGCATGGGGCTGTCTCTAGTCGCTGAAGATTTTAAACGCGTACTCATTTATCCCAAAGCAGTACTCATAGGCTTGCTCAGTCAATTGATCTTGCTGCCCCTTATTGGCTTTGCCATCGCGAGTTTATTCAATGTAAGGGGAGAAGTGGCGGTAGGAATTATGATTTTAGCGGCCTGCCCCGGTGGACCAACTTCTAATTTAATTGCCCATACCGCTAGAGGTAATACGGCATTATCGGTGACACTCACGGCTTTCAGTAGCTTTATTACCATCCTCACAATTCCATTTATTGTCAATTTCTCCTTAGAGCAATTCATGGGTAAAAGCGAGATTATTAAGCTCGATGTAGTGGAGACTATTATGCAGGTGATGTTCATCATTATCATACCTATTCTGATTGGAATGTTCATTAGGCACTATAAAACAGCCTTTGCAAAGACGATGGAGAAACCTGTTCGCATCGCTTCTGGAGTAGTTCTGGCGGTGGTGATTCTGGGAATTATTGTGAAGGAGAAAGACAATATTGTGTCTTACTTACAAGAGGCTGGTTTGCTGTCTCTTATCCTAAATCTGTCGACCATGATTGTTGGTTATCAGTTGGCAAGATTGGCCAAAATTGATCTAAAGTCGGCTATTTCTATTTCTATTGAATCGGGTATTCAGAATGGCACGCTGGGCATATCCGTAGCAGTTGTTCTGCTCGGTAATTCAGAATTAGCCATAGTGCCTGCAGTTTATGGCGTGCTGATGTTCCTAACCGGGGGAATGGTTATTTATTGGGCGAATAGAAAAGTCAAAAAAGAAGCTATTGCATAATTCTTTGGTGTAAAACACCCCTAAATCCCCAAATCGCTTTTGCGAAGCTTCAGCGAAAGCATAAAGTTCTTTTAGTAAAGAACGCCAATAGTGGATCAAAACACCCCTAAATCCTCTCATCGCTTTCGCGTAGCTTCAGCGGAGCAATGAAAGGGGGACTTGTAAGTGCCATTAGGAACTTTATTCTATGGCCTCATAGAACTTGGTTTGAATAGACAAAAGGTTATCATTTCACCCTTTAAGTCCCGATCGCTATCGGGAGGGGTAAAATCACAATCGATAATTTTTGGCGATGAACACCAAAAAAGCACCTTCATTCAGAGAGAATAAACCTGGCCTTTAGGCAAGGGTTAAAACTGAAGAATCTCCTCAAAATAATAGGGAGATTCTTCGCTTCACAACGTTGCGCTCTGAATGATGTTTTTATGGGGATTACCTGTTCTTAATCCTTTCTCCTCGTACTGGGGAATAATCTTTCTTCACTTCTCCATCGACTATAATTTCTGCGAAGAAACTTTTCGCTCCTGTGGCATTTACCATATTCTCCACATTTTGAATATGAAAATGCAAATGTGGTTCTGAAGAATTACCCGAGTTGCCGCAAAGCCCGAGCAATTCACCTTGTTTTATTTGCTGGCCTTGTTCTACCACAATCGTATGTTGCTTAAAGTGTGCAAAGAATAGGTATTCTTCATTTGCTGTTTTGATAATAACCGTGTTGCCAGGTACATAAACCGGGTTCATTTGACCCGGAATATTATCCTTGACCCCATCAACCACTAATACCACTTCTCCATCTGCGGGAGAGATGATATCCTTACCGAAGACATAATAATCTTCGTTATTGCGACCATCGGTTTTAAATGACTGACCTTTTTCATCCCTTATCACTAGGTCGAAAGCTCCTTTTTGTGATTCTACAGTCACATGATAGTTGTCCTCTTCCGTGTCGCCTCCCCAGAATACGCTCCATTCTTCTTTAAAAGGGAGGATCATTGGAGTTTTGTTACGCACTAATTTTGGTGAATTAACCTCGGTAAATGGAATCACCTGCATACCGTTAATCTTTGATTCATTATCAATGGAAAGGTTGAAACCCAATACACTCTTTTCATAGGTTGATTTGTATAGCGCTACACCGTTAGTATATCTGGAAAACACTAGGCTTTCAAGGCTGCCTGCTTGTGCTTTTAAACCACTCAGGAAGTTACTGAGCGCATCTTTTGGTACTGCAGTTTTCATTTGCGGGTTAAACATGTCGAAAATGGCATCGTAGTCATCTGCATTATAGTTCATCATGAACTGATTTGATATTTTTTTAAGTGCCTCGGTCTCTGTTTTTTGTGCTAGCGTAATATGTGCTAGGAGTACCATGGCTAGAGTAAATACTTTTTTCATTGCTTCAATATTGAGTTTTTGACTTATTCTTCGTTATCTAATTGTTCTTGTATTCGATTTATCTCATCGATGATTGGATTAAGGGTTTTCTTGACTGCTCTTTTATTCAACCATACCACAAAGCCACTGAATAGAGCAAGGAAACAGATCATGGTGATTTTGGACTCTAAAGTGATAGGAAGTAAGTCTAGTCTTGGGTTCCAATCATAGAGGCTCGGGTCTCCTGCACCAAAAATGATTATTAGGTTGGCGATAAAAGGAGGGAGCACATACCAGTAAAAGACACTGTTTAAGAAATGAGCTTCCTGTTTGATGTTCTTTTGCTGTCTTTCAAGCTGTACTTTAAATGGTAGTGTTAGGTCTACCTGTAACTTGGTTTTTCTATTATTTCGGAATTTATAAACGATATATACAAACCAGCCTATCGATAAACTGCAACCTACCTTACTAACCCAAAAAGGCAGTTCGTAAGCAAAGTATCCAAAGAGGATTATGCCAAAAACGGATGCGCCAATTTCCCTCATATCTCGTTTGCGGATTACCTTATCAAGATTTGCTGCCTTTTTATGGAATTCCATTAGAAGTCTAGATAAATCAAACTTAATGTTTTCCATTTGGGAGGAATTCCTCCATATCTCTTTTAGCTCTTGTTCTACCATGTTATGATAATTTTGGCGTAATACATTTAAATAATAATTGCCTGATTCTCTTCATCTTAACCGCAATGTGGTTTTCAGTTAAGCCAGTGATATCGGAAATCTCCTTGTAAGGCAAATCTTCAAGATACAGTACCATTAGTGACTGATCACTTTGATTAAGCGTAGCGATACATTCTCTCAAAGCATGATAGCGTTCTTCCTGATCGTGGTCATCCTTAATCACGGGAGTAAAGAGAATAGACTCGAGACGGATTACCTTGTTATTTTGCTTCTGCAGTCTGAGTTTAGATCGCTGCCCCACATTTAGTGCAATTCTATATACTCAAGTATTTATATCTGCCTTGCCATTGAAACGATCTAAAGATTTCCATATCTCGAAAACCACCTCCTGAAAATGATCTTGAGGTTCAATAGGGTCAACAGCATAGATCTTACAAATCCTATAGATCTTCTCTTTGTTGATTTCCAATACGTTTTCAAAAGTATGTTGCACCTTTTCTAAGTTAGGAGATTTTCACTGTCTACTTATGTTAGTGACAAGGCAGAACAAAATATGACAAGAAAATTAAAATATATTTTTTAGAGTAGTGAATTAGATTGATTATCAGTTGGTTAGAGTGAATGGTTTTTGAGTTGCCCCACCTCTTGGTCTTCTTGACCAAGAGTTTATGGATACGGTCTAAGTAAATCCTTTGTTGAGGAACACCAAAGGCGAGAACGAAAGGTCTTAGCGAGACGCTAAAACCAGTAGAGCGTGGGAGCATGCCGGATTCTAATTTGAATTTTAGCATCTTTAAGTCATGCAAAAATCTTTCAAGGCTTCTGTTATTCAAGCGGCTCCTATTCTCTTCGATTTGGAAAAGACCCTTGACAAGGTTGAATCACTGGTGGGCCAATGTGCCGATAGCGAATTGATCCTTTTTCCCGAAGCATTTGTATCTGCTTATCCGAGGGGATTAAGCTTTGGAACGGTGGTAGGGAGCAGAACCGAAGATGGAAGAGCACTCTGGCAACGCTACTGGGATGCCTCTGTAGCCGAAGGAGATACGGCTTACCAGAGACTGGGGCAAATGGCTAGGTCTGCAAAGACATTCCTTGCCATAGGGGTGAATGAGAAAGACACCGTTTCAGGAACGCTGTATTGCAGTATTTTCTATTTCTCGCCAAAAGGAGAGATGATTGGAAAGCACCGTAAAATCAAACCAACTGCACAAGAGCGGGTCATTTGGGGAGAAGATGACGGCTCTACGCTAAGTACTTTCAATACAGAATTAGGTAAAGTAGGCGGTCTGATCTGCTGGGAGAATTATATGCCGATGGCCCGCATGGCAATGTATGAAAAAGGCGTGCAGATTTACTTAGCACCTACAGCCGATGCTCGCGATAACTGGCAAGCCACCATGAAGCATATTGCCCTAGAGGGGAGATGCTATGTTTTGGCTTGCAATCAGTTTGTAACAAAGGACATGTACCCTGAGGATATTTTAGCAACGGGCGAGCTGAATGACCAGACAGAAGTGATGAGCCGAGGAGGTTCAACGATTATTGATCCGCTCGGGGAAGTTTTGGCGGAACCCTTGTGGGATAAAGAAGGTATTCTTACCGCTGAAATCAATTTAGATCGGGTGACACAAGCAAAACTCGATTTCGACCCAATTGGGCATTATCATCGTCCTGATTTATTTAACTTAAGCGTGAAAAATATGCCAGCAACGCTGGATGTGAAATAGAAAGGAGTAATCAGCTATCCTGATTTCTGTTTTCCAATCAACTGAAACCATTAACCATGAAATTCAAGAGTCTCTTAACCACCTTCTTCATCTTATTGATTACCGTTTCGGCAACAGCCCAAAGCGATTATTTCTTTAAAGATGGAGAACGATTTAACCGCAATATCCCAACACCAGAAGAATTCTTAGGCTATCCGATTGGAAGCTTGCATACGCGACACGATGCCATAGTGGCCTATATGAATAAGCTTGCAGAAGTATCGGAGCGGGCCACTATTCAAGTGATTGGGGAAACTTATGAGCATAGAAAACAAGTGGTTTTAACCATCACATCAGCTGCCAATCAGGTGAACTTGGAAAAGATTAGAGAGGATCACGTAAAGGCCATCACTCCGCCAATATCTGATGAGATTTCCGGAGATCAGAAGTCGATTGTGCTACTCGGTTATAATGTGCATGGTAACGAACCTTCAGGTTCTGAAGCTGCCTTGTTAACGGCTTATTATTATGTAGCAGGAGAGTCGGCTGAGATTAGAAAGTCTTTGGAAGACGCGGTGATCATGGTTGACCCGAACTTTAACCCTGACGGTAGAGACCGACATAGTACTTGGGCCAATTCTTTCAAGGGCGACCCAATGGTTTCTGATCCCCTTGACGCTGAGCATAACGAGATGTGGCCAAGAGGAAGAACCAACCACTACTGGCACGACCTGAACAGAGACTGGTTGCCATTGGCGCATGTAGAAAGTAAAAACAGAATTGAGTTTTACCATCAGTGGTATCCTCATGTGTTGACGGATTTCCATGAGATGGGGACTAATTCAACCTACTTCTTTGAGCCCACCAAGCCTTTTGGTTCTGAAAACCCTGTGGTGCCGAGAAGCAATTATGATAACCTGAATAATCTCTTTGCAGGTTATTTCAAAGAAGGATTGGACGAGATTGGTTCGCTGTACTTCACCAAAGAGCAGTACGATAATTCATATCCGGGTTATGGATCTACTTACCCAGATATTCACGGAGGGCTAGGTTTGGTTTTCGAGCAGGCAAGCTCTAGAGGTCATTTGCAAGATTCTAGAATGGGCAAAGTGGCATTCGCTTTTACCATTAAAAACCACCTTACTTCTAGTATTGCTACCGTCCGTGCTGCCGTAAACGAGAGAGAGACTTTGGTGAACCACCAGAGAGAATTTTTCCAGTCTGCAGTAGATGAGGGCAAGGCCAATGAAGTAACAGGTTGGGTGTTTGGAGATGAAAAAGATCAAGGAAGAAACGATGAGTTTTTAGACCTATTGAAAAGACATAGAATTAAGACTTATGCCCTGAATGATGATATTTCATTGGATGGCAAGACCTTCAAAAAAGGGGCTGCATTCTATGTGCCGAATGCGCAGTCTCAGTACCGAATGGTACGTTCAATGTTTGAAAAGCCAACCAGCTTCTACGATAGTATTTTCTATGATGCTTCGTCTTGGGCGGCCGTATTGTCTTATGGCATTCCGCATGCTGAATACAAGGGCAAAAGCGATTTAGAAGGACTGGATTTATCTGATGGTTTCAAGACTTCGGCCTATGCCAGCGTACCCAAAACGGATTATGGCTACCTGATTGAGTGGGACGAGTATTATGCGCCAAAGGCATTATACAATCTATTAGAGAAGGGGCTGTACGTGAATACGGCTTTCAAACCATTTAGCATTGAGACGAATGAAGGGGTGAAGGAATTTGGCTATGGCACCTTAATGATTCCAGTAGCGCGCCAAGAAGTAAATGCCGATTTGGTTCACGCCTATGTGGAGGAGGCTATGGAGATGACTCAGATGCAGGCCTATTCTGTAGAGACTGGCTTTAGTGCAACAGGAGTTGACCTAGGTAGCGGTAGCTTTAGAACAGTAGAAATGCCAAAGGCAGTGATGCTGATTGGTGGTTCGGCTAGCAGTTACGAAGCGGGTGAGATCTGGTACTTATTAGATAGTAAAATTGGCATGCCGATTACCAAAGTAATGAGTGGCAGTGCGGGTAGAATAGACTGGAGCAAATACAATGTTTTGGTATTGGCTTCGGGAAATTACAGTGGCTTGGGCGAAGGCACCATTAATAAAATTAAGCAATGGGTAAGAGATGGGGGCACCGTTATTACCCTAAGAAATGCCACCAGCTGGGCCATTCGCAGCAAGTTTGTAAACGAGAAGTTTGCCGACCGTGACCAACGCGAAGTCCCAGAACGTATGGACTATGTAACGGCTCGTGACTTTAGAGGATCTGATGCCATTGGCGGTTCTATGTATATGACGGATATTGACATTACGCATCCACTGGCATTTGGCTACACGCAAAGAGAGCTGCCAGTGTACCGTAACCATTCCATTTTTATGGCACCAAGCAGCAATCCGTTTAGCACGGTGGTGAAGTACAAGGAGAATCCTTTATTGGCTGGTTATATCAACAAAACCAACTTGGCTTCACTAGGTGGAACGGCTTCCTTATTGGTAAATGGTATTGGCAGAGGTTCGGTGATTATGTTTGCGGACAATCCAAACTTCCGTAGCATGTGGTATGGCACCAATAGGCTTTTTTTTAATGCGCTGTTCTTAGGCGGCTTGGTGAGTAGGCCGTAAAAAGAGTTTTTAACCGTAAAAAAGGTCACTGCTCCAAGTAGTAGTGACCTTTTTTGGTTTTTGAAGTATGAGCAATGAGGTTCTTTAGTATTAG
>CBFIDV010000044.1:0-11903 GCA_965661455.1 Roseivirga sp. | reverse complement strand
TAAGAAACTCAGGATTTATCATCTCAACAATACTTATAAGACTATCATTTTCAGTGACTGGACTTATCAATACGGCTCTTATTATTACCGCTGTGCTATTCGGTTTACTTATTCTGCTTATTCATAATCAATATGAGCTCAACCGCAAAAAGTTAGGCTTAGAAGACTAGTTAAGATCGCTGCCAGATTACTGCTTATTCAAACTCTATTCTTCCAGCACCCAGCATCCCACTTCCAGCACCCAGCACCCAGCATCCAGCATCTAGCCTTCCGCATCCAGCATAAACCCTCTAGCTTCTCTCCAAAAAATCTCCTATCTTATTTTCACTTCAACAAATAACCTATGGCCATAAAAGATCAACATTCTAGAAGACAGTTTATTAAAACCCTCGGCTTTGCAGGAGCCGCCTTTACTATCGTTCCGAGACACGTAATCGGTAAAGGATATACCGCACCTTCTGACACACTCTATATTGGAGGTATTGGCGTGGGAGGCAAAGGCTATTCAGACCTTACGGAATCTTCTAAAAGCCCGAATGCAAAAGTAGTCGCACTCTGCGATGTGGATGACCGAAGTGCTAAAAGAGCAAGAGATACTTTTGGCGAGGCTACCTATTATAAGGATTATCGACAGATGCTCGAAAAAGAATCTGGTTTAGATGCGGTGACCATTTCTACACCTGATCATATGCATGCTATTCAAGCCATGGCTGCAATGGAAAAAGGTAAACACGTTTATGTTCAGAAACCACTTACTCATGATATTGCAGAAGCAAGACAACTGACTGAAGCAGCTCAAAAGCACAAAGTGGTTACTCAAATGGGAAATCAAGGAGCGTCTGGTAATGGCGTTCGCAAAATGCAAGAATATTATGAAGCGGGATTAATTGGTGAAGTACACACTGTGAAATGCTGGACCAACAGAGCCATTTGGCCTATGGCATTAAAAACGCCAACAGAAAAGCACCCCACCCCTGAAGGCTTGGATTGGGATTTATGGCTCGGGACAGCTGAAAAACGAGATTACAACGATGCCTATCTGCCGTTTGACTGGAGAGGTTGGTCAGATTTTGGTACAGGAGCTTTAGGCGATATGGCTTGCCACATTATGGACCCTGTATACAGAATACTCCCAATACTCTATCCAGATCAGGTAGAGTGTAGCGCGACTGATGCCTATTCTAGAAAATTTGAGACTACTAGTTTTCCTAAGAGTTTCCCGACAGCGAGTAAAATCCACCTGAACTATCCAAGAACTGACGGTAAAGGAAATATCAAAGTCTCATGGATGGATGGTGGTTTGATGCCTGAGCGACCAGAAGAACTAGGCCCTGATGAGGCCTTTGGTAATTGGGATGGTGGCGTGCTATTTATTGGCACTAAAGGTAAGCTACTAGCTGATTGTTATGGAGGCAACCCGAGGCTATTGCCTTTGTCATTGAATGAACAAGTCAATGTGAAAGAGACGATCGATAGAGTTCCTGAAGGACATTATGTGCAATGGGTGAATGCCTGCCTTGCCGGCTTTGGCAAAGGGAGTACCAGCTCTTCATTCGATTATGCTGGACCCTTTACGGAAAGTATCCTTATCGGAAACTTAGCACTTAAGGCGTATTTTGTAGTTGACCCAAATGCCGAAAACCAAGGTTTCTGGGGTGGCACGAAATACTATGGCAGAAAGAAATTACTCTGGGATGCACAAAATATGAAAGTGACCAATTTTGAGCCAGCCAATCAATATGTAAAACGAGCGTATAGAACAGGTTGGTAAGAGTATTGAGCATATTTCGATGTGCAAAAGATAACATTTCATTCCGCTCCGATAGCTATCTCTACTTCAATGGGGTAGCAAGGATTTGTTTGCAAGAGCCAGGTACTCTTACTTTGCTGCCCAGAAGCTTCAAAAAAGCCATAAGAGAGTGGTATTTCAGAATGCAATGCCAATAACTGTACCTTGAAACCAACTTGTTTCGGAATCTTACTGAATTGAAAATTAAAGTTCATGGGTTTATTACTCAAGTAGGATAAACTACCTGACCAGAGAAAATGAGCTCTCAAACATGAGCTTATCGGATATTTTGATAGAGAAACAGCTGCACAAATTGGGCATATAGCAGCAAGAGGTTTACTAGATCTCTTTATGGAAACAGCTGGAAAAGAATGTTTTAACTTAGGCGTAAATTCAGCAAAAAAAGTATGTATTGACGAATTATAATTTGACCTCAATGACCTCAAAGCATTTTAATTCCTGAATTAATACCCCATAAATGCCCTCTTTAGTACTTATGAAACTATTAGAATAAAGCTTTAGTCTTTCATCATCTATATTTCATTTTTACTAAAAGATTTTTAATATAAACAAGATCTATAAAGGTCCTCTGAGTATTATTTAAAACTGAAACTGACTGCTAGTCCTATAATTATATAGCTATAAGCCATAAAACTAACACTAGATAGAATTATTGGTCATGTTTATGACTCATAGCCAATGTTGCTGTTCACTGTCGACCCATCTAATACCAAATAATGATGAAGAACAAACTATTAGGCTAATTCTTGAAATAATGTCACTCCTATTATTAATCGTATTCCACGTGTATTTATCATACATTTTAATTCCTAAAATTTAAATACTTAAGGAACCGCGAACTGTTAACAAGGACTCTAAAGAATTTCTTGTTTACGTCTACATTAGAAATTCCTGCGGAATTTCATATTTGGTATGTGCTTGCAAGGTTATGTCTAGTGCGAGTTATGAATAGCCAAACCGTTGTGATGCAGCTAAATTCCCAATATATGCTCTTCCACCAACTCGCGAACGCAGCCGGCTCCCCCATCTTTGGTTAAGACAATTTGAGCTATTGCCTTTACTTGTTTAGCAGCATTTGCTGGGCAAGAAGACATACCCACCGTTTTCATAACTTCTATATCAGTGAGGTCGTCTCCAATATAGGCCACTTCACTGGCATCTAATTTCATAGCTGCTAACCATTCATTTAGGACATCAATTTTTGGCCTTTTGCTTACAGACACATGTTTCAACTTGAGCTGCTTGGCTCGCGCCATAACTAGACCTGGATCATGTCCAGCGCTGATGATCCCAAAATCTACTCCGGCATCTCTGCACATGGCAACGGCCATGCCGTCTTTAGAATTGAAGCGCTTCATCTCTGAGCCATCGCTGGCAATGTACATGCCGCCATCTGTCATAACGCCATCAACATCGCAGATCAATATTTTTATATGACTAGCCTTCATGTAATGCCTTTCTAATTTTAAGCGCCTTCTCTAAAATTGGTCTTAATTTATCCAGTTCGAGCATGGTGTGTGGGTCACTCTTTGCTTGACTTGGGTTAGGGTGCGTCTCTATAAAGAAACCATCAGCCCCTGTTGCCGTTGCAGACAAAGCAATGGTTTCAATCAGACTAGGGTCTCCTCCTGTTACACCTTCGGTTTTATTTGGTTTCTGAACACTATGCGTACAATCCATAATTACGGGAACATTCAGCTTACTGAGTCTATGTATGGAAGTAGCGTCTACAATTAGGTCTGAATAACCAAAAGAAACGCCTCTCTCACAAACCCAAACATTGTCATTCCCTGTAGATTGAATCTTTTCAATTGGGAAAGTCATGGCTTCAGGTGATAGGAATTGACCTTTCTTTACATTCACTCCCTTGCCCGTTTTTCCAGCTGCTAATAACAAATCAGTCTGCCGACATAAGAAGGCAGGTATTTGCAAATGAGAAACATATTCAGCCGCTAAGGCAGCCTCATGGCTCTCATGTATATCTGTAATGGTTTCAACGCCCAACTCTTCTCCTATGGACTTTAAGATGCCTAATGCTTCTACATCTCCTATCCCCGTAAAACTGTCAAGTCTAGATCTATTTGCTTTTCTATAAGAGCCTTTAAATATGTATCTAATCCCTAATTCGTCACATATGGCTTTTACTTGCCTAGCAATTAAAAAAGGGGTTTTATCGTCTTCAATGGCGCAAGGCCCTGCAATTAGTATAAACTTATTCATGTTCTCGCTTTGCTTCCAATATAGCCACCGTGGTGACGTTTTGCGTACCCTTCTTTCGTAAAGCCTATCTTTTCCATTAGCAGCACTACCAATAAATCACCTATAACTGTCATTACGGTAGTAGAAGTTGTGGGTGCTAAACCAAATGGGCAAATCTCTTCTGTTTTTCCTGTATAGAGCACAACATCACTAAACTGTGCTAGCTCTCCTACTTCGCTACCAGTAATCCCAATAATCTTTAATTCAGGATAAATCCTTTTGGACAAATGCTCTAGTTCAATAATTTCTCTCGTCTTTCCTGAGTTAGAAATAAGAATTAAAATATCATTCGCCTGAACCAAACCTAAGTCTCCGTGCTGCGCCTCACTAGGATGAAGAAAGACTGCAGGTGTACCTGTAGAAGATAAGGTAGACGCAATATTAACCCCTACCTGTCCTGCTTTTCCAATTCCACTCACCACAACTTTACCTGTAAGATTATGCACCTGCTGGTAAATAAGATCAATCGCATTATAAATCACCCCATCAATGGGAATGTTTTGAATCGCATCAATCTCCTTCTGAATCAGTTTTTTTAGCCCTTCTTCTCTCATATAATTTTGTGAAACTCTATTATGAACTAATTAATAAGCACTTACACGCTTTTTCCTGAATGCATTTTTAATACTTTCTCTATGTCCTCTGGCCTATCAATTCCGTAAGACACCTCATTGGTAAGCCCTAATTTTATCTTATAACCATTCTCCATCCATCGCAACTGCTCTAAAGACTCTGCTACTTCCAGTGAAGACTTTGGTAAGTTTACAACCTCCTTCAATACATCCTTACTATAGCCGTAAATGCCTAAATGAATGTAGTGCAAACTTTTACTTGTCCAATCTTCGTGACTGGTGTTTTTTATATGTGGAATAGGCTCTCTACTGAAATAGAGAGCGTTCATATCCTTTTTAAAAACTACATGAGTTTTGTCTTTGTCTAAGATAGCACTCAAAGATTTAGTAGGTACAGCCAATGAAGCCAGGCTTACATCTCCTTTGAGCAAAGCCGCTACCTTATCTATTTGGATTGGCTGAATGAAAGGCTCATCTCCTTGAATGTTAATCACATAGTTAAAATTAGCGCTTCCCAATTTATGTAAAGCCTCATGACAACGATCTGTCCCTGACGTATGTTTCGTGCTGGTCATTACAGCATTCCCTCCAAAGTTCCTTACATGATCAAATATGCGGTCATCATCTGTGGCAACCACTAAATCGCTCAAAGACTTAGACTTTTGGCACTGCTCAAAAACTCTCTGAATCATTGATTTTCCTGCGATATCAGCCAAGGGCTTACCGGGAAAACGAGATGAATCATATCTAGAAGGTATAACGCCTAAAATTTTCATGCCTCAATGATCTGAATATTCAAACCGAATTTTAAGTCTATTAAGCTCAATAACGTATTCCTTTAATAAACATAGTATTCTAAAAAAGCTCGAATACTGAGCTACAAGGAGCCCTAAGGATTAAAGTTCAAAAATAGCATTATAATTTGGTGAAATAAAACAAATAAAAAAGCCCGAGGACATTGTCCACGGGCCTGCACGATTTATATAAACAGAGTCTTAAAAAACTCTAGAAATATTGAATCCGAAATGAATATCACCGCCCAAGAAGTCTCCGTTGGTTTCGGTGATAAATCCTCTTTCTACCATAGAACGAGAATTAGTAAACTGTAGGTGAAACACGTGGCCACCTGTTTCTATTTCCATTCCAACGCCAAAAGAGTCTTTAAAAGGCGCCTGTTCATCCGTTAGTCTATAATAGTATTCTGTATTCAGTGAGATACGTTGGTTCAACCTAACGCGCCCTCCTACTCCCAGCGCTAAAACCTCATTCTGCTGTGTATCTAAAACTTTGTTTCTATGCACCCACGTTGGCGCCAGTTGTAAAGAGAGCTTATCACTTACCTTTCTAGCGATTAACAATTGATGGGTATAAGAGACTTTAGAATTAAAATCATCTTCGTCAAAATTGAAGTTATCCGCTGTTCTAATGGCCATGCTGCTTAATCCAGTAATGCTAACAGGGGTTCCTTTTAATTTTTGCTCAACTAGATTAAACTTAACAAACCCATCATAGACCTTCTCGAAGGAATTTCTACCTACACCAGCAGTAATTTTGTCCGTGATGCCATACTCCAATGAGAAACGCACATTGGCCTGATCCAAACCAAAGAACTCATCTATTCCGCTATTTATACGTCCGAAACGGTGCGCAATTAGAAACTCCAATTCCGAAGCTTTTCTCGTCACTACCGTATGTCCATTAATCAGTCGCTGACCTTTAAAAATAGACGTTACGGTTTGATCTACCTCTTCCTGTTCGTCTCCCAAAATATCCAGAAGGTTGTCCTGAGCATTTAGGGAAGTGAATCCAATAAAAAGTAAGCAGATAATTAAGGTTGATTTTTGCATGTTTCTTATTTGTATGGTTCGTAATTGAAAGCTCCTGTGATCTCTACTTCTTCGGCAATATTCTTTACAACTACCTTTGGTATTTTAATATCGAATTCCTTGACGTTTGCTTTAAACACCACTTCACCAGAAAGCTTACCCATATTCACTTTAAGCGTGGCCATGGTTTTAATGGGCTTACTCACTCCGTGTATTGTAAGGTCACCAGAGACTTCAACCTCATAAACTCCCTCTCTCATCTGTTTGAGCGATTCTGCTGCCTCAAAAGTCCCAGAAAACTGCGCCTTAGGATATTTATCAGACTCCATGTAATTCTCATTAAAATGCTCTTGCATCAATTGCTTCTCAAACTCGAAGGACTTTACAAGAATATCTACAGCTATCTGACCTTTAGAGAGGTCTACAATACTTAATGCCTTATTGGTATTGGCTTCAATATCTTCCAATGGGGCATTAGAAAAGAATTTAATATCTCCTGATCGTGTTAAATATCGATCCTGGGCATTCAATCCCACTAGAAGAAATAGTGCTAAAAATGTATATATGGTCTTCATCTTAAATTTGTTAGTTGTTAATAATGATTGAGCTACGAAGCATTACATCGAGTAAGTACCCAATACATTCGCCCTTAATGGTAATTTGAGAACCGAGTGTTATCTCACTTGTTTCGAAATCCTCGGCAGTTTCAAAAGTGCATTTGACTACTCCAAAACCTTCAGTTCTTAAACTTATAGCTGGTTTTAAATCCTCAGATTCGTCAACACTCACTACTTCACCAGTTACTTCTATGATCTTGTTTAAATAAAGCTCATTCGCTTTTTGCTCATCTGTTTCAAATGCTTGATACAGATCTGTTGCAGCAATTTGTGTTTCAGTATCTCTCTTGGAGGTACTTGGGGCTGTCTTTAAAAAGTTAGCCCAGACTACGTAGGCTATTATTATAGCGACTACTAATCCTGTAATTAAAAAGTATGTACGTTTCATAAGTTCTTAGTTTCCTTGTGCCCCATCGTTAACCCAACATACAATGTCGGCCACCTCTTGACTTGAGAGACTTTCTCTGCTAGCTGGTGGCATGGTGCCGGCTGAAGTTCTTGATCGAATTCTGTCTGCTCTTCCTACAATGGTAGCATCTGATGTGAAGTTTGGTGAAATGGTACCATCATGGCAGCCAGAGGTTGCACAGTTTAATGTAACTATATTTTTTATTCGAGTGAATGTCACGTCAGAAGCAATACTAGCTTCCAAGTCTACCTCACAGCCATTAGCATCTCTTACACTTACATCATAGGTTCCGGGTGATAGAGAATTAAAACTCGGAGAAGATTGAAATCCATTGTCATTCAATTGGTATTCATAAGGCCCTTGACCATCGGTTGCCGTAACTGTAATGGTCCCGCTAGGATTATCACAATCGCTAGCCGTGCTAGTCAGAGATGCATTCACCCCATCCGTATTTAATACTTGTACCGTAGCTGTGCCTTCGCAGCCATCGGAAGAAACAACGGATATGGAATAGCTACTTGCCGCTAAGTTTGAGAACTCAGGGTTAGCTTGAGCTGTATTCGTGCCTAATTGGAAAGTGTAATCACCGTTACCACCTGTAACGTTTACCGTAAAACCTCCATCGGCTTGACCGCAGTTTGAATTGGTCTGATTCGAAAAAGTGATGATCAGCGTATCGTTACATTCGTCAGAAGTTGGCTGAACTTCTGAAGTGCACGCCATTGCTAAAAAAATAGCTGAGAGCGAAATTGAAAGAATTGCCTTTTGTACATGTTGTTCGTTTGTACTAGACTTTACTTTCAAGAACTCCAAAAGGCTGCTTTTGATTTGAAAAATATCTCTAAAAAATATTTGAGAAGAACAACCAAGCCATCCACCCAGAAGCGATTAGCTTTAATAAGGTGCCAGCTACAAAACCTATAAATGAGCCGAATGCGGAACGTAGTGCCATCTTATTATCAGCTTTACCCGTACTCATCTCTCCTAAAAATGCCCCAACAAATGGTCCTATAATTATTCCTAATGGCGGAAAGAAAAATAACCCGACAATCAAACCTATGGTACTTCCCCATACGCCTCTCTTAGTGCCGCCAAATTTCTTAGTTCCGTAAATGGGTACAATATAATCTAGTGCTGTAACAGCTACGGTAACTACGCCCCAGATCCAAAGCGTATCAGAATCAAAGGGATTCTTCTCTGTAAAATCTAAAAGTAAAAGTGCAATAAAACTGATTGGCGGTCCTGGAATGATAGGCAAAAAACAACCTAAAATGCCAACTATTGTACAAACGACACCAATTACAATAAGTAGTATATCCATTATTGAGGGTTTTGACCGATATTAAAGGTGCTAAAAAAGTAGATTAAAGATATGGAAATTAAAAAACAGTTGCTCTTTGACCATTCCAAAAGTAATACGGAAGAGATTGTTTTTTATGTGGCAGATAACCCTGAACGGTTAAATGAGCTGATGGATATCTTCTTGGGAGTAGACCCATTATTAAAACAACGAGCCGCATGGGTAATTGGCGATTTAGGAAGAACTCAACCAACGCTATTAAAGCCTTTTGATTCGGCCCTAATTGAGCATTTGAAATTACCAGAGTTACATGATGCTGTAAAACGGAACACGATCAGGTACCTCTCAGAAACTCAACTTAACGAGGAATTATGGGGAGAAGCGTTCGACCTGGCTTACAAGACGCTTAGCAGTAAAACCGAAAAGGTTGCCATTAAGGTATTCTCTATGGTACTAGCTTTGAACATCGTCAAAAAGATTCCTGAACTAAAAGACGAGCTTAAGTTTGCTATCGAAGAACAGATGCCCTTTGGCACACCCGGATTCAAAAATCGAGGAGCCAAGACATTGGTGGCCCTTGAAAAAATTTAACGTCCGTTTTTGTACTGATCTTTAACCTTCTCTGGGTAATAAGACTTTAGCTTTTTCACTTTTGGAACCGCTACGTTGATAATGTATGGATTACCAGGGTTTAACTCGTAATAGTCTTGGTGATAATCTTCTGCCATCCAAAACTTATCATAAGCTTCAATCTCTGTTGCAATTGGTCGAGAGAATTTCGCATCAGCTTTATACTTAGCTAATTTTTTATCTATGGCTGCTTTTTGTTTCGCGTCATGATAATAAATAGCAGATCTATACTGTCTACCAACATCTGGCCCTTGACGATCTACTTGTGTTGGATCATGGGCAATTGTAAAGAAGATTTCTAAGAGCTCATCAAACGTAACCACTTTGGGGTCGAAGTAAATTTGAATAGCCTCAGCATGCGTTGTCATTCCGTAACTTACTTGTCTATAAGTTGGGTTATCTTCCTTACCTCCAGAATAGCCTGAAACTACGTTTTCAACGCCTTCTACACGCTCAAATACAGCTTCCGTACACCAGAAACAGCCTCCAGCGAAAGTAGCCACAGAAGTGCCCTCCTGAAGTTCAGCTAAATTTACCTGTTCAGTAGGTTCACCACTCAAACAAGATGATAATGAGAGAAATAAAGAAACGGTTAATGTTAATAATCCTTGCATAATCTAGTCTTATGAAGCATCAGAACGACCTGTACGTAAAAAGGTTTTTATTTATCGGCAGCTAGAATACTCTTCAGGTCTGCAGGTGAGTAATTAACAGATTTCAGGGTCTTGTTATCGCCTTTTCTGAAAACTAAAAAGTGACCTCCATGCTCTTCTACAAAGCTTTCCGTTCCGTCCTTGTCCATGTAGAATTTCTGCGTTGCCTCTGCTTCTTCCATAGACTTGCAAGTCTTGCTCATGTTAGAGCGCTGCACCTCATCGAACAAAGACTTAAACTTTTCACCTAATCCAAATTCTAAAATAGCGCCTGAAAGCACATACTGAATATCAGCCAATGCATCTGCCACCTCAACCAGGTCATTATCGGCAATGGCCTCTTTCAATTCATCTAACTCTTCTTGGAGAAGCGAAACTCTGAGTTTGCAACGCTCTTCAGCAGGAATCTGTGGTGATTCTAATACCGGATGCTGAAATGTTCTGTGGAATTCTGCTACGCTGTTGAGTGGTTTTGGTTCGTTCATATCAAATAAAAAAAGGCCTGTAAAACAGGCCAATGTTAAGTAAATATTTTTGAGTGCTAAACTAGTTGCTTGGTTTTTTGAACTTAGGAGGCTCTTCGCCTTCTGGCACAAAAATTAAAGCCGCAGAGTTAAGGCAATAACGCAAACCTGTTGGTTCTGGACCATCCTCAAACACGTGACCTAGATGAGAGCCACTTTTACTGTCCACAACTTCCCATCTCACCATTCCGAAGGCAGTATCTTTTACTAACTTAATCGCGTCCTCATTAATAGGTTTCCAAAAACTTGGCCAACCTGAGTAAGAGTTATATTTAGTTTCAGAACTGAATACAGGCTGCAATGTAGCAGCCGAATAATATGTTCCTTTTTCGTAAAATTTATTCAGTTTACCGGAGAATGCACGTTCAGTGCCTTGTTCTCTTAATACATAATATTGATCGGGAGTGAGTCTTTTCTTCCATTCCTCTTCTGTTAACTGAATCTGGTACTCTCCTTCTTTCTTCTTACTGTCTTGCTCTTGAGCAACAGCCTCAGAAGATTGAAGCGCAAATAAGCTCGTTATCAACAAAATCACCAATCCGGATAGCAATAATACTTTCGCTTTCATTTTATTCAAATTTGTCTTGTAACAGTAAGTACGAAATAAAGGTTTGATTCGGGTGTATGTTTTTACATCATTTGACTACCGAAAGATGTTTTAGACACAAAAGACTCATTATAGTCTGTATTGTCGCCTTTTACTTCAACTCCATGAAAGTGGATTTCAGTAACTTTCTCTTTCTTCCAAGGCTTTAAGAAGCCTCTTGCTTTACTCAGCATTTTATCAGATTTGATATTTGCTTCGGCATGCAGCTTTTTGTTTTTTCGAATAAAACAACAGAGGCACCTTCTGGACTCAAAGATCGTTTAAGCTCATCGTAGATCTCTTTTTGCTCTAATTTCTCATAAAGTGTCAAATCATCGAAACTAAACAGTCCGCTGATAGAAGCATCTGTAAAAGGGAGTTTTGAAACGTCACCTAAAACAAGCATCGCATCTTTTTTTAGCTCAGTTTTCAAACTTTTTAGTCTTTCAAAGGAATAATCAAAGTGGACTATTTGCTGGAAGTTGATACCGAAAACAAGATTGTGAATCATGTCAATGGAATCATTGCATGAAGACACAAGTACACCACCATCTCTTGGTAATAGTTTCTTTAAATCAGCTAATTCTTGATTCGAAATCTTGCGACTCGGGTTGAATAGCTCGGGATCTTTAGACTTATCTTTTCTTAATCGATAAACGGAATAAAATGAATCCACAATTCTATCCGAAACTCTCAAGAGAGGATTCTGAGTTCTGT
>CBFIDV010000043.1:0-12062 GCA_965661455.1 Roseivirga sp. | reverse complement strand
TAACTCTTCCGCCATTCGCTTGGTAAGGGTGGTCACCAGAACTCTCTCTTCTTTCTTAATCCTGATGTCAATCTCCTCTAGTAAATCGTCAATTTGATTGACAGAAGGCCTAACCTCAATTTCAGGATCTAATAAGCCCGTAGGGCGAATAATTTGTTCTACGACTTCACCTTGCGTTTGGGTTAATTCATAGTCGGCAGGTGTTGCGCTTACGTAGATAATTTGATTTGTGAGTCCTTCGAACTCGTCAAACTTTAACGGACGATTATCCAAAGCGGAAGGAAGTCTAAAGCCATATTCCACGAGATTCTCTTTTCGTGATCGGTCTCCACCCCACATGGCTCTTACCTGTGGTAGGGTTACATGACTTTCATCTACCACTAATAGATAGTCTTCTGGGAAGTAATCTAAAAGGCAGAAAGGTCGCTGGCCTCTTTGTCTTCTATCGAAATAGCGCGAGTAATTTTCAACACCCGAGCAATAGCCCAATTCTCTCATCATTTCCAGATCGAATTCGGTTCGCTCTTTTAATCTCTTGGCTTCCAAAAATCTTCTTTCTCCTTCAAACTGATCTAGGCGTTCAACCAGTTCATCTTGAATTTCTTTAATGGCGGTATTTAGAATGTCTTTTCCTGTAACGAAAAGGTTAGCCGGGAAGATGGTGATAAGTTTTTCATCAGAGATTTTCTTGCCCGTCTGCGGATCAATCATCTGAATTGTTTCAATTTCATCTCCCCAGAAATAAATGCGATATGCGAAATCTCCGTACGCAATAAAGATATCAACCGTATCTCCTTTTACCCTGAATGTTCCTCGTTTGAATTCAGCCTCTGTTCGGCTATAAAGAATATCTACCAAAGCAAATAGCAGCTGGTTTCTAGAGACCACATCTCCAACCTGGAGGCGAACTACGTTTTTGCCAAATTCTTCAGGATTCCCAATACCGTAAATACATGAAACAGAAGCGATGACGATAACATCTCTTCTTCCTGTAAGCAAAGAGGAGGAGGCGCTTAATCTTAGCTTTTCAATTTCATCGTTGATGGAAAGGTCTTTCTCAATGTAGAGGTTACTGTTTGGGATAAATGCCTCTGGCTGGTAATAGTCGTAGTAAGAAATAAAGTACTCAACTGCATTCTCGGGAAAGAACTGTTTGAATTCTCCATAGAGCTGAGCCGCCAAGGTTTTATTATGACTCAGAATGAGCGTTGGTCGTTGGGTTTGCTGAATCACATTGGCAATAGAAAATGTCTTTCCAGATCCTGTAGCACCCAAAAGTACCTGTGCTGGTTCACCTGCTTCTACGCCTGAGACAAGTCCCTTTATAGCTTTGGGTTGGTCTCCTGTTGGTTCGAATTCTGAGGTGAGTTTGAAATCCATATCTCAAAACTAACATCAATTGTGTGAATTGAGTTTAATGGTCTTGGAAATTAATTATTCCAAATCTCCCAAGCTTTCTCAGCTTGACCGTGAAGCATTTCTAATCCATTTTTCACCCAACAATTGGCATCAATACCTTTTTGCATAAAAGCGGTGATTAAAGGATTATAAACTAGATCATATAGTGAATGATCGGGAGTGAGTTGCTCGTATGTTATGTCAGGTAATTTTTCAGTTTCTGGAAATGTACCGAGTGGGGTAGTATTTATGACTAAATGATGAGTGCTTAATGTCGAATTTTGAACTAAGTCACTATAGTTGATTTGTCCTTTCAATGGGCTTCTTGAGACGATTTGACATTCGATATTGAGAACTTCTAAGGCGGTAATTACGGCTTTTGATGCACCACCTGTTCCCAATATGATCGCTTTTTCAGGTAATGGCCTACTTCCGAAGAATTTGATCAATGAGTCATTAAAACCGTGATAGTCCGTATTAAATCCCTTGAGCTTTCCATCTATGATTTTGATGGTATTCACCGCTCCAATGGCTTTTGCTTTCTCATCTATTTCATCCAAAAATGGGATAATCTGTTCCTTATAAGGAATGGTAACATTCAAGCCAACTAGCTCGGGGTTGTCTTTTAAGAGTTGAGGGAATTCTTCAATGGTAGAAAGAGGGTAGAGCTCATATTGAGCGTTTTGAATACCCTCCTTTTCGAACTTCTCTGTAAAGTATTTTTTAGAGAAGGAATGGCTCAATGGGTAACCGATCAAACCGAACTTTCTCATCTTAATCTTTCTTTAACCAGTAAGCGACCCTGTCGATAAGCAATACAATAAGGAAACCTGCAGCAGCAAAACCAATGGCTTCTAAGAAGAAAGGCTCTTCCCCTGTTTTGGTTAGGTAATCATTTGGCAAAATATTCACTTGAGCCAGTGGCTTTACCTCGTTGTGTCTGTCTATATAAGTTTCAACCGTTTCTTTCCAAGGCCAGACTTTGTTCAAGGATCCAATCATAAAACCAGAAAGGACACCCACCGTAATGTTGTGATACTTTTTAAACAACCAACTTACTAAACGGGCAAAGCTGAGTAAGCCAAAAATACAGCCTAATCCAAAGAACAGTATGTCCATGATATTCATCTCCTTAATGGCAGTTAAGACATATTCATACTTGCCAAAAAGTAAGAGAATAAACGCTCCTGAGATTCCTGGGAGAATCATAGCGCAAATAGCGAATGCTCCTGCAATAAATAGAAACCAAGAAGCCTCAGGTGTTTCGGCAGGTGTTGAAGAGGTAATAAAATAGGCAACGGCTATACCCACCAAAATGGCAATGATGATTCCAAAATGCCATTGCTTGATCTCTCTAAGAATGATAAGTGCAGAAATAACAATTAACCCAAAAAAGAAAGACCAAACCTGTATTGGGTGAGAGGCTAAAAGTTCAGTTATGATTTTAGCCAAACTCAACACGCTTGTAGCTATACCCAGCATCAAAGTCAATAAAAAACTACCATTGACATGCTTCCAGAGTCCTTTGATATCGAACGACTTTAGGTATCCGAAAGCCTCTTTATCAACACTCTTAATACTGTCTAGCAGTGTCTCGTATATACCAGTGATAAATGCTATCGTTCCGCCAGAAACTCCTGGAACAACATCAGCACTACCCATTGCAATGCCTTTTAAATAGAGCAACAAGTAGCCTGTTATCTTTTTCATCCGAATTTTCTTTTAGCCTAAAAAGTTAGATGTAACTAAGTGGGTGACCCTACTGATTCAAAAAATGGTTGAAGGTATCTCCTCTTAATCCTAACCTGATTGTCTCCAAAGGAATAACATCGTTAGGGGCGATATTTCCAAGGTTTACATTAGCTCCCATCAGTTTGATGAAGTACACTTGCTGCGCCTTTTGAGGGGCTTCCCAGATAATATTCTCAAAAGGAATTTTGGTTAGAATTTCTTGCACCAAACCTGATCTTACTTCCCCCGAAGACCGGAAAAGACCAACGTTGCCACTCTCACGAGCTTCGCCAATAACTTTCCACGCACCTGCATCGAGTTCTTTTTGCATTAACTCAATCCACTTGTAAGGAGGGATAATTTTTTCTTCGTCTTTAGACCCTACTTCAGAAAGAACAGTTACCTGCTCTTTAAGTGTAGTAATGTATTCACACTTTTTGTCGTGATCTAGCTCAATTGAGCCATCAGATACTTCGGCAAAAGGCAGTTGATACTTATCGAGAAGCTTTCTGTAATCGTCAAACTGATCTCTGATGATGAAGGCCTCGAAGAGCGTTCCACCAAAATAGAATGGTATTCCAGCGGCCCTGTAAACGTCTAGCTTATCGTTAAGATTGGGCGTAACATATGAGGTAGCCCAACCGAGCTTAATAATATCTACATAGTCTCCACAAACGCTGAGAAAGTCTTCAGCTTCTCTAACGCTTAGGCCTTTATCCATGGCCATTGTAAAGCCTTTGCTTCTGGGTTTTTGTGTCCTTTCGGGCACATCCTTCAAAAAGTAATGCATTTAGTCTTTTTGTCTATACTGATCTATAATCTTGAACAGTGCCTTTTGCGTTTCTAGTTTTGGAAAAAATTCAAAGAGCACTTCGTGATTTTCAAAATTCAAAATTAACGCATTTTCTAGATAAGTAAAGGCTTCTTTGTATTGTCCTGCTTGTATTTGGTAAACGACCATCCTATAAAGTAGGTCGGAATTGTCAGGAGACTCTTCTAAGCCCCTTTCGATGAGCTCAATGGCTTTATCTTTTTCGCCAGATTCGTGGTAAATAAAAGACCAATCTAGCCAGATCTCTATATTCTGCGGCTCTAATAATGCCGCTTCTTGATAGGCTTCTATGGCAGAAACCGTGTTGTCAATATTAAATTCAGCATCGGCTACAGCCATCCAGTAATTGGCATTTTCAGGGTCTAGCTTTAATGCTTTATTCAGAAAATGAATGGCCTCGTAGTACTTGTCTTGTAAGGCGAGGCAACAACCAATGCCATACCAAGCATCTTCATAGAACTGATCTATCTTTGAGGCCTTTCGGTAATATTTGATGCCATATTCATAAGCCTCTAGCTTCTCATATGCTGCGCCAATGCAAACATATACTTCAGCTGATGGTCCTTCATTTGAAAGGGTGTTTTTATAAGCTTCTAGCGCATCCTGAAAACGCTCAAGGTTCATATAAGAGTTCCCCAAATTGAACCAAGCGCTTGAGAAGGTATCGTCAATGACTAATGCATAATCATAAGCTTTTACGGCTTCTTCAAAACGCATGAGTTTGTTAAAAACAATACCTAGGTTATACCAGGCATAGGCAGAATATGGATCGCGGTCTATAAATTCTTGGTAGTAGGCTACGCTGTCTTCCAGCTTATCTGTCACATCAAGGCAATAAGCCAATTCATAAAGAGCACTTTCATGATTGATGTTAATTTCGATGGCTTGTTTATAGTAATCAATGGCCTCATTGTATTTACTATGTGTTTGATAGGTGAGCCCTACGTTATAATAGACCTCAGATTTATCTTCAGCCATATCCATAGTTCCTAAGAGCACCTCTACAGCTGCTTTGAAATCACCAGAAATGGAAAGAATGTTACCCTTTACAGTTTGGAGGTCAATGTCTGAAGGGTTGAGGCTTTCCGCACGTTCTATTACTTTAAGCGCTTCTTGATATTGCTCCTTGCCTATATAGCATTGAGCTGCTAGAATACCGATCTCGGCACTGAAGGGAAATTGTTCTAAGGCTTGCTTAGACGCTTTAAGACCTTTGCCAAACTGAAGTTGTTCTATGTAATACTGAATGATGGTTTCATATTCAGTTACATCAAAGAAGTGGAAACTCTTACTTTTGAGTTGATCTTCAAATTTCTGTACCAGCCCGCGTTCCTCTTCTCTACTCGGATAATCTTCCTGCATTTACATTGATTGGTTTACTCAAATTAGCGAAAACACCTTTTTGATTCTAGCCTTCTGACTTAAAAGATGTTTTATTTTCCATTCGCTTATGTTTCCGCGAATATATATGATTGATTTATAGAGTGATAGCAATTATAAGTTGTGCATGTTTTTAAGTTTAGCAACCGTCCAGTCTACACTTTCATCGAGCGATCTGAACTTGTAATCTAGTGTTTGCACTACTTTTTCGTTCACAAAATGAAATTCTGCTCGAGAAAGGATGGCGGTGTCCTTTGTGATCATGGCTTCATTACCCGTAATACGAGACCTTAAATGCTCTAGTGCCACAGCAATTTTTAGCATCCAAGGTTTTACTTGTTTAGAAGGTCCTTTTTTGCCGAATGATTGGGCAATTCTACCAAAGAACTCTTTGTAAGAAAGTGTTCCTGCATTTAGGATAAAACGCTCACTGTGGATTTCGGATTCTACAAGTTTTACAATGACCTCAGCTACATCTCGTACATCCACATAGTTTACAGTACCGGCAGTATGAAATCCCTTTTCATCATATGCGTACTTAAAGACTGATGTACTTCCCCCAGAGCCCCATAAGCCTGGGCCGAGTATAATGGAAGGGTTGACAATTTTCACTTCTAGCCCCTCTTGTGCTCCTCTCCATACCTCAAGTTCTTGCTGATATTTAGATTTAGCATAGATAGAATCAAACTCCGTTCCTTCCCATCTATCGGTTTCAGAAAGGTACTTTTGTCCTTGTTTGCGGCCAATAGCTGCAACCGAGCTCACATGCATGAATTTCTTAACACCCTTTTTAAGACAAGCATTCACAAGGTCTGCAGTTCCTAAGACATTCACTTCGTACATCTTCTGCTCCCAGCGTTTGTCGAATGAGATAATCGCTGCTCCATGAATTACTGCTTCAATGCCTTCCAAAGACTCTTCCAAGAAGGCAGGATCTGTCATGTCTCCTACAACCCACTCTATTTTATCTTGAATTTCGGTGAGCAGGTCCATTTTGCTAGAGTTGCGCTTAATAGCTCTAATGTCATGGCCTTTTGCTAAAAGCTCTTTACAAACAAAACTGCCAACTAAGCCAGTGGCACCTGTAATAAATATCTTCATTCCTTTAAAGTGAATTGTTTAGTAAGTCCAGTTGAAGAAGCTTTTTCCAGTATTTTGAGTTCCGGACCTCATGCATTAAATCAATATGGCCCATGTTGTGACAATCGCTGCCTGCCATTTGTACTACACCCATATCTACTAATCTTTCCGCAAACTTTTGAACCGGCTTAGAATAACAACCTGTTAAGGACACAATGTTTAGTTGAAGGATAATATTTCGGTCTAGAATTTCTTCAAGCAGTTGTTCATTCTGAATAAGATATAGGTAGCGTTCTGGATGTGCCAAAACCATTTTGTAGCCTTGCATGGTAAGTAAGAAGGAGGCTTCCTTCAATTCTGGAGGCTCGTTTATGAAACCCGTTTCTACTAACACATAGCTGTCACCGAAAGTCAGTAGCTCCTCCTTTTGTTCTAACCGAGCCATAAAAGTATCATCAAGATAGTATTCGGTAGCAGCCTCAATTTCTACGGCTAGGCCTTCTTTCTTAATGGCTTTTTTTACTTTCTCTAAGCCTCCTAAAATTATCCCTGGCGTGTTGTCATACGAATTGGCCATCGTATGCGGAGTGGTAATTACCTTCTTGTATCCCAATGCTTGCATTTGTTCCAAAAGATGAAGGGTTTCCTCCATAGATTGAGAACCATCATCAATTGCAGGGATGAAATGAGAATGAATATCAGTAGTTAGTTCAGCTACTGGTTTTTCGGGTGCCTTATTTTTCTTGAGAAACGAGAATAAACTCAAAATGCCGGATCAGCTTTGTACTCGGCAAATGTAAGTAATTCTTGGTCTTTGTCTGAAACAAGTGGGTTTTCAATATTCCAATAAATACCAATCTCAGGATCGTTCCACATAATTCCAGCTTCAGCATCTTTATTGTAGTAATTAGAACAGTTGTAAGTAAATATACTGTCTTCTAAAGCCAAAAATCCATGGGCAAATCCTCTAGGTACTAAAAATAGATTGTGACGATCTGCATCTAATACCACCGTATGAAATTTACCAAAATTTGGTGATTCATGTCTGATATCCACTGCAACATCAAGAACTTTACCTTTTACAACCCTCACAATTTTTGCCTGTGCATGTGGGTCTTTTTGATAGTGAAGACCTCTTAGTGTTCCTTTTACCGAAAAGGACTCGTTTGATTGTACAAATTCTTCTTTGATACCTAATTCAACAAATAGGTCTCTTTTATAAGATTCGAAGAAATAACCCCTTGAATCTCCAAAGACTTTAGGTTCTAATTCAAATAATCCTTGAAAGCCGGTTTGAATAATTTTCATGTTCGTTGCATTTACGTAAACAAAGGTATTTCAGAATGAGATGAAATTAGTCTGCTTTCGACTATTGACAAATGATTTCGGTCAGTTTCAATGAACGATCGATAAGTTGTAGCTTTGCGACTAGCATATGGGCGGATACGAAACACGACATTTAGAAGAAGACAAAACGGTTTTAGTTGCTTTGATTAATCGAGAGCAAAAAGAAGACCGTGTTTTAGAATACTTAGATGAGTTAGCATTTTTGGCTAGTACAAAAGGACTGAATGTGGTGAAGTCTTTCACTCAGAAGATGGATAAGCCCGATATCCGCTCTTTTGTTGGTAAGGGTAAGCTAGAAGAGATTCAAACTTACATTAAGGCCGAAGAGGTGAATGTGATCATTTTTGATGATGATTTGACCCCTTCTCAACTTCGAAATTTAGAGAAAGAGCTGAGCGTAAAAATCTACGATCGCAGTTTATTAATTCTCGATATTTTCTTGTTGAGAGCACAAACTGCTCAGGCTAAAACTCAAGTAGAGTTAGCGAGATCTACTTATCTCTTGCCAAGGCTAACCCGTATGTGGACTCACTTAGAGCGACAAAGAGGGGGGACCGCTACCCGTGGTGGTGCTGGGGAGAAAGAAATTGAGACGGATCGTAGAATGATTCGGAATCAGATTACAGTCTTAAAGGGTAAGCTTGAAAAGATAGAAAAGCAGAATGCCGTGCAGCGAAAATCTCGTCAGAATGTGGTACGGGTTGCCCTAGTGGGTTATACCAATGTGGGTAAGTCTACATTAATGCGCTTGCTGACCAAAGCTGATGTTTTAGCAGAAGACAAACTCTTTGCCACGGTGGATGCTACCGTTAGAAAAGTGGTGCTTAATCGAATCCCTTTCTTGCTTTCAGATACGGTTGGTTTCATTAGAAAGCTTCCTACTCATTTGATCGAATCGTTTAAATCAACCTTAGCAGAGGTAGTTGAGGCGGATATATTGCTTCATGTAGTTGACGTTTCACATCCTTATTTTCACGATCAGATGACTACGGTTGAAGAAACCTTAGCCGACTTAGGCGCTACAAATAAACCGACCATTATTGTCTTTAATAAGATCGATCAGATTAAGCCATTGGATGATGATCTTCTAGATGAAATGGAGACACCTCCACCAACATTGGAAGAGCTAAAAAAGACCTACTTGAGCAAGGGAGAAAAGCCAGCTGTCTTTATCTCTGCAACACAAAAAGATAATATGGAAGAGTTTAGAAAGGTCTTAATGAAGAAGGTCAAAAAAAGACATCTACAAATTTTCCCTAATTATTTGAAAGACGAACAATACTGGTAGGATTTTTTTGATTGTATTATGTTCGAAGGCAGGGATTATCCAAAATCGTTAGAAGAAAGTCAATTTGAATCTTGGTTAGAAGAGGGTAGAGCGAACCCAATTAATTACGAGTACTTGCTCATTATTTGGGATGAATTCGAGTCTACTTATAAAGCAGAATATGTTGAAAGTAGAGATGCGCTCAATGGATTGGCGGTTTTTGGAGAAGATATTGCACAAGAAACCGTTATTGCTGTCTACGATTTATACTCTGAAAGCAGAATCGCTATCTAACTACTGACTTTAAGAATTACTTGAAGGATTCGGCCATTGTTGGTGTTATCACCGACAAGCATTACTCAGCTTTAAGAACTATTACCTGAAAGATAAGTGTAGAATGTGCTGGAATATTTGAAGAGGCTTGCGCACCATATCCTAAACGACTTGGGATCTTCATGAATCCTCGTTCTCCTTCTTTGAACTGCTTAAGTCCATATAAGAAACCATCAATCATTCCGCCAGCATCTAAGTTTATCGGCAGGGGAGCGTTTTTTCTGATCGAGCTTTCCACCTCTTTACCATTTTCTAAATAGATCACATAATGCACTGTGTATTCCCTTGCTGTAGGAGCTAAATCAATGGCATTTTCTCCTTTAGTTTTATGAATACCTACCCCACCATCGGTTGTCCACCATCTAATATTATTGAACTGTTCAACTCTCAGTTTTTCTAGAACCTCTTCCGGTTTTTCATCGCGTAAGAGTTCTCCATTTTCGTCCCACTCTTTTACTGCGACTAGAATTCCCGTTCTGCTATATTTCTCCTGGAGTTTCAATTCCCCGTTCTCGTGCCAATATTTATGGGTTCCGATTTTAACCCCATCTTCTAATTTTCCTTGGTACTTTTTATTCCCATTATCATATTTTTCCACCTGCTTTTGAGCCATTGACTCTTGCGGTGTGGCACACATCAAACAAATCATGGCTAACATAACAGTAGCTACAGAAGGCAAGACTTTTCTCATAGGTCGCAATATCTAAAACTTTAGCTACCTTTGCATCACCTCGAAGGTTTCATGTCAAGAAATTGATATGAATTAAAAGGGAATCAGGTGTAATTCCTGAACAGTCCCAGCTGCTGTAATCCCATTTTTCGAAGCTTTTTGTAAGATACCACTGTCATGAAAATGTGGCGGGAAGGTGCAAAAAGTCGGGAAAGTCAGAAGACCTGCCTTTGATTTAGATCACTAAACCGCTTTCTGAGGAAAAGCTTATAGTATGAAAAGACTGAACGAAAAACTCGTGAGCCTGAGAGGGATCAAACTCCTCTGGTTCATTACCTTCTTATTGTTTGCTGGCTGTTCCAATAGCCAAAAGCAGACGCAAGACTCTGTCTCAGAGTCGGCAATTCCATTTGTAAGCACAGAAATAGATCATGCCATTGGTTTTGATATTGTTTATCACGACCAGTGGAAGGAGGTTTTGCTCTTCAGACACTACAACGATTTTGTAGATACCATTAAGTATGCTCTTTATTTAAATGGAGCTCAGGTACCTAAGGAATTCGAGCCATCTAATCGTATAGAAATACCAGTAGAACGAGTCGCTTCCATGTCCACCACTCATTTGAGCATGTTCTCTTTTTTAGATGCACAGTCTTCATTAAAAGCGATAGAGGCAAAGAAGTATGTAAGTACACAAGAGATAAAGAATGGTGTTGACAATGGCGAGATTGTTGAACTGTCACCAGCGGGTGAAATGAATTTAGAGGTGGCGGTAGCCACAAATCTTGATGTTGTACTCGGAGTTGGCTATCCGAATTCACCTAATGAGGCCTATCAGAATCTAGAGAATTTAGGAATTCCTGTTCTTTTGAATGCCGATTGGCAGGAGAAAACATTACTTGGTCGTGCTGAATGGGTAAAATTGCTTGCAGCCCTTTTGAATAAAGAAGAGGTGGTAAACCAAGCTTTTGCACAATTAGAATTACGTTATGAAAAAGTAGCTAAGAAACTAGGACAAGTAGAAAGTAATGCTCCAAATGTGATTACAGGACTTGCTCAAGGAGACGTTTGGTACGTTGCCGGAGGTAGAAGTTTCGCTTACTATTTACTGGAATTAGCCGGAGTGACATACCCTTGGGCTAGAGATGAAAGCACGGGAAGTGTGAGGCTGAGTTTTGAAACTGTCTATGAAGAAGGCCTTAAGGCCGATTTCTGGTTAGTTCCTAGTGTTGCCAAAACTTTGCAAGAGCTAGAAGATGCAGATTCACGCTATTTAGACTTCAAAGCAGTTAAAAACAATAAGGTTTTCAATATCTATGGCCGTTTTACAGAAGGAGGAGGGAATGACTTTTATGAGTCAGCGGTAATGAATCCAGACATTGTACTCAAGGATATAGGCAAGATCTTCCACCCATCGCATTTTCCGGAGCATGAGCTGTATTACTACAATCAACTGAAATAGGTGCTGTCTCCAAAACAAATAGTACCACAGTCTAGAGCCAAGATGATTGTCATTTTGATTGGCTTGCTCATCTTGCTTTTCACTGCTGATTTAGTTTTGGGATCTGTTAGTATTCCCATAAAAGAGGCACTCCAAATGCTTTTTGCAAGTAGCCATGAGAATGAGGCATGGTATGCCATTATTCATAAAATAAGACTACCAAGAGCTCTAACGGCTATACTAGTAGGTGGTGCCTTGTCCGTTGCAGGACTTCAGATGCAAACACTGTTTCGAAATCCTTTGGCGGGACCATCTGTGCTAGGAATTACAGCTGGTGCCAGTTTAGGTGTAGCGGCAGTAATGCTCGTAACCGGTTCGGCAACCACTGCTTTTGCCATTAAAGAAATGGGATTAGGTGGTAGCTGGTTGATCGTGATTGCATCATCCTTAGGAGCAGCAGCCGTTTTACTTATCATTCTTTTAATCTCCTTTAAAATAAGAGATAGTGTAGTGATGCTAATTGTGGGTCTCATGATGGCCAACATCACCATTGCAGTGGTCAGTATTTGGCAATTCTTTAGTA
>CBFIDV010000042.1:0-14120 GCA_965661455.1 Roseivirga sp. | reverse complement strand
TGGATGCTCGAACAAAAGATATACTTCACAGGAACTGCTGCCGAAACTGGACGAGTGAATGTATCACCTAAGGGAATGGATACCTTCAAGATTTTGGGGCCCAACAAAGTAGCTTGGTTAAATCTTACAGGTAGTGGAAACGAGACGGCCGCCCATCTTAAATTAGTCAACCGAATTACCATCATGTTCTGCGCATTCGAAGGTAAACCCAAGATTTTAAGGTTGTATGGATCAGCTGAAACGATACACCAACAAGACGACAAGTGGAATGAATACATAGGTCTCTTTGAAGAAACAAGAGGTGCCAGAAACATCTATGTTGGAGATGTTGATTCATTACAAACCTCATGTGGTTTCGCGGTACCCTTAATGGACTACAGGGAAGATCGTCAAATACTTGGCGAATGGGCAGAGAAGAAGGAAGAGTCCATTGGTATGAAAGAATACTGGGAAAAGAAGAATACTGAGAGCATAGACGGTTTTCCAACCGGCATATTCGACTAATCATAAAGTCTTCATTTGTTTAGAGGTCATTAATGGCTATTATCGTTGATTACTAAATGAACGATATGAAAAGGCTCAACCTCCTATGCCTTGGCGTGTTAACCGCCTTGGTTTTTGCTTGTACCTCGTCTCAAGAAGAGCAAGCAGAATTAAAAGTAGACTTTGAAAAAGTAACACTAGACAATGGCCTTGAGGTCATTTTTCATGTGGATAGATCTGACCCCGTTGTGGCAGTTGCTCTTACCGCACATGTGGGCTCTGCTAGAGAAAAAACAGGCAGAACAGGATTTGCCCACCTTTTTGAACACCTCCTTTTCTTAGAATCTGAAAACCTTGGCAAAGGTGGTCTAGACAAAATGAGTGCTCGTATAGGTGGTTCAGGTGCCAACGGTTCTACCAGTAGAGATAGAACTAATTACTTCCAAACCGTACCGAATGATGCTCTTGAGAAAATGATCTGGGCAGAAGCGGATAAACTAGGGTGGTTTATCAACACCGTAACAGAGCCTGTGCTGGCCAAAGAAAAGCAGGTAGTTAAGAACGAAAAACGCCAGAGTGTAGACAACAACCCTTATGGTCACACTTCATACGTAATTGGCAAAGCGCTCTATCCAGAAGACCACCCATACAATTGGCAAGTAATTGGCTCATTAGACGATTTGCAAGCCGCAACTGTAGACGATGTAAAGGAATTCTTTAGAAGATGGTATGTCCCAAATAATTCAACACTTGTTATTGCAGGAGATTTCGATGTAGCTCAGGCCACAGCATGGGTTAAAAAATACTTCGATGAAATACCAAGAGGAGAAGAAGTAAATGATCTTCCAAAAAGGCCAGGTGTGGTTGTAGAAACCATGAAATTCTACCATGAAGACAACTTCGCTAGGCTACCAGAATTGACTATGGTATGGCCATCTGTCGAGCAATATCATCCTAATGGCTATGCACTAGATGTACTTTCGCAATATCTCTCTAGGGGTAAAAATGCCCCTTTCTACAAAGTTCTAGTAGAAGATAAAAAACTATCATCGGGTGTGAGAATGTTCAACTCATCTTCAGAATTAGCAGGAGAATATAGAGTATCTGTTCGCGCATTTGCAGATAAAAACTTAGATGATGTTGCAGCCGCAATTAATGAAGCCTTTGCAAAATTTGAAGCAGAAGGTATTCCACAGAAAGACCTAGACAGAATTAAAGCTGGTCAAGAAACTTCATTCTACAATGGACTTAGCTCTGTTTTAGGAAAGGGCTTTCAATTAGCCCAATACAACATCTTCGCCAAAGACCCTGGCTTTGTGTCTCAAGACGTTCAGAACATTCTAAACGTAACAGCAGAAGACGTTATGAGGGTTTATGAGACCTACGTTAAGGATAAGAACTTTATCGCAACCAGCTTTGTCCCTAAAGGCAGGGTTGCTCAAGCCCTAAGCGGTTCAGAAAAAGCAGCAGTAGTCGAGGAGAAAATTGTTCAAGGTGCAGAAGAGTCATTCGACCCAAGTATCCAAGCCACATATGAGAAGACACCTTCTACCTTCAATAGATCTGTTGAACCACCTTATGGTTCAGCCCCACAAGTGGCTATTCCAGAAGTATGGACAGCCGAAACTGATAATGGCATGGCTGTTTATGGTATAGAAAACGATGAGGTGCCTTTGGTGCAATTTAACATTGTGATAAAGGGAGGCCTGCTTTTAGACAATCCGGACAAAGTAGGAGTTGCCAATCTAACAGCTCGCATGATGACGCAGGGAACCAAAACAAAAACACCTGCACAGTTAGAAGAAGCTATTCAGCAGCTTGGTGCCCGTATCTCAGTATCCGCAGGACAAGAGGCCATAGTAGTTTCGGGCAATACGCTCAAAAAGAACTACGATGCCACCATGAAGCTAGTAGAAGAGGTATTGCTAGAGCCGAGATGGGATGAAGCAGAATTTGAATTAAGAAAGCAGAGTACAATCAGTAGTATTCGTCAACAGGAGGCAAGTCCAAATGCCATAGCACAGAATGCCTATAACATTCTTATTTATGGGGAAGACAACATTAAATCTAAGAACATCTTAGGTTCTGAAGCATCAGTATCTAGCATAACCATTGACGATTTAAAAGCATTTTACGAAGACTACATCTCCCCTTCCGTAGCAACTATGCATGTGGTAGGTGATATGGAACAAGCAAGTGTTATGGAATCTCTTAGCGGATTAGCATCAAATTGGGAAGCTAAAAATGTAACAATTCCAGAATACCAAACGCCAGCTTCTCCTGATAAGTCGCAGGTGTTCTTCTATGATGTTCCGAATGCGAAGCAATCTGTTTTGAGAATTGGCTATCCAGCCCTTGCCATTAATGATGAAGACTACTACCCTGCTACTGTCATGAATTATATTCTTGGTGGTGGCGGATTCGCTTCTCAACTCACACAGCAGTTAAGAGAAGGAAAAGGATACACTTATGGTATTCGTTCTGGTTTCAGTGGCAGTAATGATGCTGGTCCTTTCACCATTAGTAGTGGTGTAAGAAGCAATGTCACATACGAATCGAGCCAACTTGTAAAAGATATCCTCTCAGACTATGCAGATGGCTATACGCAGAAGGACTTAGAAACTACGAAGAGCTTCTTGATTAAAAGTAACGCTAGAGCCTTTGAAACCGCAGGTTCTAAACTCAATATGCTACAAAACATGAGTCGTTATGGCTGGGAAAGTGATTATATAAAAGATAGAGAGCAAATTGTAAATAACATGACAGTTGAGCGCATTCAAGAGCTTGCCAATAAATACCTCGATCCAGATAAGATGTTCTATCTGGTTGTGGGCGATGCTAAAACACAGCTCGATCGCCTAGAGAAACTGGGATATGGTAAACCCACCCTCATCAATAAAATGGTATCACCAGAGAAATAACAAAAAAAGAGCAGCGATTAGCTGCTCTTTTTGTTCCAACCCTTTTTTATCTCGTTGTGTCTTAGAATGCATTAGGTACTACTATAAAAGACCTTAACATAGAACAAATCGTATAGACACACGTTTTTTATTTGACTTGAACATCTAAATTCGCAATCTAAATCTGAGCATAATGAAGAAAGTACTGAGTCTAGCCATTTTAATATCCATCATGGCTTGCGACAACCAAATAGATAGAGACACCGGCATCTCTGCCCAAGAAGAACCCTTAATTACTGGTGACACAAGTCAACCGGGAGTTAATTACCTGACAGACCTTACTGAGGTAAGCTTTGAACAAGTTTCTCAAGACGGAGATAGTACATTCTATAGAGCAGCATTTGATCTAAACGGTGGTTCTAGTGACGACATCATCTTCGAACTTGTCAAGTGGACTGACACACAGATCCTAACCGCAAAAACTGAGAATGGCTTTTTCATTCCTTTTGCAGGAAATAACCATGAGGTATTCAGCGCAGAGATTAGTATTCCCGTTGTTACGTTAGTTAGTGCAGGCGTTTCTCTGGAACTTATCAGTGATGAATATAGAACGAACGAAAACTTATTCTTTGCACAGGAATTGAACGGTTCAACGCTTTCAGCAGGAATTGATATATGGAACAACATCAACTATTTGCCATTCATATTTCAAGGTATTGGAGAAGGCTGGGTTGGTTTAAGAATTGAAGCCGAAACAGGTAACGATATTTCTGGTATTTCTATCCATACCATTGCGGTTAGATAAGAACCCTCAACAAATACAAGACGTAAAAAAAGCCTGAGATATGCATCTCAGGCTTTTTTATTTATCTCTGCTTGTCCTTAGATAGAAATACCCATGAAACTCATGAAGGCAATTCCCATAAGACCAGTAATAAACATTGTAATACCTAAACCCTTTAATGGATCTGGCACATTCGAATATCTCAATTTCTCTCTAATCGCAGCAAGCGCAATAATAGCTAAGAAGAACCCAATTCCTGATCCGAAACCGAATACTGTAGCTTCACCAATGGTGTAGTCTCTTTGCGCCATAAATAATGAAGATCCCAAGATTGCACAGTTTACAGCAATTAGTGGCAAAAAAATACCTAATGAGCCGTAAAGTGATGGAGAGAATTTTTCAATTGTCATTTCCACTAGCTGTACCATAGCCGCAATAATTGCGATAAACATGATAAAGCGGAGGAACGTCAAATCAATTGAAGCCATTTCAGGCCCTAACCATGAGAGCGCGCCTTCTTTCAACACAAACTCATTTAATAACCAGTTCATTGGAACGGTAATACCCAAAACGAATACTACTGCTAGTCCAAGACCAAATGCCGTAGATACCTTTTTAGATACCGCTAGGAAAGAACACATGCCCAAAAAGTAGGCAAATACCATGTTCTCAATAAAGATCGACTTGATTCCTAAGTTTAATAAATCCATGGTCTTCTATGTTATTGTTCTACGTAACCTGTTTTTGATCTCTGTACCCAGATAATGAAACCAAGTACGATAAACGCACCAACTGGTGACACCATTAAACCGTTAGCTGCAAAGTTTTCAAAACCAATTGCACCCATCACGTCATATCCAAATACCTTACCTGATCCCCAAATCTCTCTGAAGAACGCAACCGCAAGAATAATCCAAGAATAACCTAAACCAGAGCCGAAGCCATCTAAAACCGAATCATAAGGTTTGTTACCTAAAGCAAAAGCCTCCAGACGCCCCATAACAATACAGTTGGTAATTATTAGACCAATAAATACGGATAGTTCTTTATACATATCGAATGCATACGCCTTCAATACTTCATTTACTAAAGTTACCAAAGTAGCTACGATAGCTAATTGTACAATAATTCTAACCCTTGTTGGTATTGCATTTCTAAGCAATGAAATGAACAAGTTTGAAAATATCATTACAAAGATTACGGATAAGGCCATTACTAATGTTGGCTTCATCTGTGTGGTAACCGCTAATGCAGAACAAATACCTAATACTTGAACAGTAATAGGATTGTCGTCATTTAGTGGATCTGTAACGAACTTCTTTCTTCTCTTCGATAGTAAGGCTTCTTTCTCCTTAACAACCGGTGCTTCTAAAGTTTCTGTACTCATCTATACTTTCTTTTAGAATTATTGATTCATTGATAATACGCCAGTTCTAACGTGATTATCAAAATAACTTTGGTAGTAACCTAAGTAATTCAATAACATGTCATTTACTCCATTAGCAGTTAGTGTTGCTCCCGCCATACCATCTACTTTGTTATCACCTAATTTAGATTCAGGTGTTTTTTCACTCTTTACCATGTAGACTGATACAAAGTTGCCATTATCGTCATAAAGGTCTTTTCCTTGGTAACGTGCTTGCACTTCATCAGAAGTGATTCTAGCACCTAGACCAGGCGTTTCTCCTTTGTGATCGAAGCTTACTCCTTTTACCTCTTTCAGGTCTGGTGTAAGTGCTACGAATGCCCAAATCGCATCCCATAGTCCTGCACCGTAGGTAGGCACGATAAAAGCTTCATCTGAAGCAGACTTATATTTGAATACTGGGAAGACTCTTTCTTCAGGAGCCTTCTTATAGTTCTTTTCAATATTTACATTTTCAGCAAGCAACGGAGCTCCGTTAGCATCGGTCTCAACTAAGTTACCTTGATAGTCTGTTACTTCAGAACTAATCACTTCTGCATAGCGGGCCAAGATTTGCTCTGGCTCCATATCTGCAATGGCCCTTTTTTCAGCTGGAATAGCGCCTAAGATTTGTTTCTTAGTATCTAAATCCTGAGCCTTCTTTTGTGCCGGTCCTAAAACCTGGGATACACCTGAAAGCAATCCTCCTAATACTACAGTAAGTAGTAGAGAGAAACCAATTATATATTTATTAGACTGTTGCACGAGCTAACCTCCTTTTCTTGTTTGCTTGAACTACGTAGAAATCGATAAGTGGTGCGAAAACATTCATGAATAAAACGGCTAACATGATACCTTCAGGGTATGCTGGGTTAACCACTCTAATGATTACCGTTAGCATTCCAATTAGCAAACCGTAAATCCATTTTCCCGCTTCTGTTTGCGATGCAGATACTGGATCTGTCGCCATAAAGACTGCACCGAATGCTAGTCCACCAAGTACAAAATGATAATGTGCAGGCATTAACATAAATTCATTTGCGCCAGCTAGGTTGAAGATTGTACCCATAGCGAAAGCACCTGCAAAAACACTTACAATAATTTTCCAGCTACCAACTCCAGTTGCAATTAAAATAATTGCACCAATAAGCGCCATCAGGGTTGATGTCTCTCCGATAGAACCTGGTATACCTCCTATCATCATATTCTGAAAGCTAAAGAACTCACCACCAAATGGTGCGGCCAAAGCTGAATTGACTTGCGTTAGTCCATTCATTACCGTATTTGATCCGGCAATTGAAACATCATTCGCGATCGCTAAAGCAGTTGCTCCAGAGAAACCATCAATTGGTGTCATATCTGCCAATTGAGTCCAAACCTCTCCAGAAATTTCACTCGGATATGCAAAGTATAAGAACGCTCTGGCTGTCATAGCCACGTTCAAGATATTCATTCCAGTACCACCGAAAATCTCCTTACCTACTAATACACCGAATACAGTAGCTAAAGCCACTTGCCATAATGGAATTGTAGGGGGAACGATTAGTGGAATAAGCATACCGGTTACTAAGAAACCCTCATTAATCGGATGTTTACGTATGATACCGATGGTAACCTCAACGGCTCCACCAGCTGCATATGCTACCAATACAATTGGTAATACCCATCTTGCACCAAACAATAAGTTGTCAATAGAGAAGAAGCTCGTAGCTTCTCCTATGGCAACATAATGCTGGTAGCCAACATTAAAAATACCGAAGATTAAACAAGGGAGCATGGCAATCACAACCGTGATCATCATTCTCTTCAAGTCTACTGCATCGCGTACTTGTACACCTTTTTTAGCCGCAGTTGATCCTGGCTTAAAAAGGAATGTCTCATTCGCTTCCCACAGTGGGTATAGCTTCTCAAACTTCCCACCTTTTTCGAAAAGTGGTCGCTGCTTATCTAATAAGTCGTGTAAAAACTTCATCGCTTATCCGTTTTGCATTAATAATAGTCCGTCTCTCACGATTGACTGAACATCGTGTTTTGAGACATCAATAAACTCACATAATGCCAAGTCTTCTTCAACTACTTCGTAGATGCCTAGCGCCTCCATATTGTCAAAATCTTCTGACATGATGGCCTTGATCAAGTAAGTAGGATATAAATCCATAGGCGTTACTTGCTCAAATGAACCTGTCTGCACAAAGGCTCTTGGCTCTCCATTCGTATTTGAACTGAGTGTGTACTCTTTGTCTTTTCCATTAAGGAAAGAGAAAAGCCCCCATGCTCTATGGAAACTCAAAGTGTCTTTTTTAGGCTTCATCCAACCTAAGAATTCAGGCTCATCACCTTCAGGAATGACAGAGAGTAAATTATCATAGAAACCTAGATAACCTTCTTTCTCAATTTTTTCCCCTGTTAGGACGTTGCCTGAGATATATCGTACATGATCGTTCTTCAGATTGTCATCTACTAGTTTGGCAATACCTGTTCCCGTATATACTTTATGATATTGAGGGGCACTTACTTCAGATCCGGCTACTGCCACAAGCTTAGAAGCATCGTACTTTCCTTCTATGAATAGCTTTCCAATTTGGGCAACACCAAAAGGGTTTACTGTCCAAACCAAATCGCCTTTTCCAATTGGGTCTACATGGTGGATTTGAATTCCAACGTTTCCTGCTGGGTGAGGACCACTGAATTTGTTGTGCTCTATACCTCCAACATTAGAAAACACTGAAGAGACTTGAGCATTTGCGTCATGATTCAAATGGATTTTACCCTCAGTGAATTTCTTTAGAATCTCAATTCCAATTTTGAATGCTTCTTCCTGCCCTTTTAACATAAAGGCGAAATCAGCAGCCAAAGGATGTGAATCAAAAGCTGAGATAAAGATTGCTTTAGGTGTATCATTCTCATTCGCCACCACACCATAAGGTCTTTGAATGATGTTAGGCCATACGCCACCTTTTAGCATTTGTGCCTGAGCATCTTCTCTGGATAAACCTTTGATATCAGACAAACTAAATGTTGGGAATTGTTCGAATTCAATTTCTTTATCGGCTAGAATTCTAACCTCAAGAATCTTTCTCTTCGCTCCCCTTTTAACTTCAACTACCTCACCACTTACAGAAGAACAAATCATCGCGTTTTCCTGCATCTTGTCATAGAGTACAGGAGAACCCGCTTTAACGTTGTCACCTTCAGCTACTAATAGCTTAGGTCTAGTCATGCCTATAAAATCAGTAGGCTTGATAGCAAACGTTTCCGAAGCGGGGGTATCAGCGATTTTCTTTTCTGCCTTTCCAGCGAGATTTATGTCAAAGCCTTTTTTAAGCTTTACAGTTTTAGACATACTCTTTTTATTCGAATCACTCTGGTTGATAAAAGTTGGATCAAGACGAAGTATCCTCTATTCCGACGAAAAAGGATTCAGTCCTTTTCGAGGGCGCAATTTAGCCCAAAAACTTTCACAAGAAAAGGCTAACTGAATTATTATATGGACACCGGAGCTTCTATAGAATTTTCTATATGCTTGGCCACTTTTTCCATGAGCCACATAGGTGTAGATGTTGCTCCACAAATACCTACTCGATCTGTTGATTTAATCAAGTTGAGGTCGAGCTCTTCTTCGCTTTCAATGAAGTAACTTCTCTCGTTTTGTGCCTTACAAACGCTGTAGAGGGCTTTACCGTTAGAGCTCTTCTTACCACTCACAAACACAATAACATCTACCTCTTGAGCAAATTTTTGAAGTTGAGGCTCTCTATTAGAGACCTGACGACAAATGCTGTCATTAGCATTAAAGTCTAGCTCTTCAAGGGTTCCTTTAGCCTCTTTAATTCTGGCCTCAATTAGTTCACGAATATGATAGAACCCTTTTGTACTCTTTGTGGTCTGAGAAAACAGGGTAACAGGGCGTGTAAAGTCAATTTTGTCTAAGTCTGCTTCTTCCATCACAATGATGGCCTCATTATTCGTTTGACCGGTTAATCCAATCACTTCGGCATGGCCATACTTACCGTAAATAACGATCTGCCCATCAGCTGACTTCATTTTATCATAAGCTACCTTTACTCTGTTCTGTAGTTTTAAAACGACAGGGCATGAAGCATCAACTAATTCTATATTGTTTTTGAGTGCCAATTGATAGGTCTCTGGTGGCTCTCCGTGTGCTCTTATTAATACTTTTGAATCTGTAATATCTTTGAGCGCGTCTCTATCGATGATCTTAAGGCCTTTTTCATTAAGCCGCTCTACCTCCATACGGTTATGAACGATATCTCCGAGACAATATAGCTTTCCTTCTGCCATCTCGTCTTCAGCCATTTGAATGGCAAACTCTACTCCAAAGCAGTATCCTGAATTTTGATCTATCGTTACTTCCATCTCTTCTCCTATTCAGCGGCAATATGATCTCTTGCCAAATCTAACACTTTTTGAACTTGATCTTCGAACTGTAAGTCTGAGGTATCTATCTCTACAGCATCTTCCACTTTAATTAGCGGACTCTCAGCTCTGGTAGAGTCTTGCAAATCTCTCGATTCTAAATTCTCCATTATCTCTTCCAGATTTACTTTTTCGCCTTTGGCTTCCAATTCCATCTTTCTCCGCTCTGCTCTTACTTCCGTTGAAGCAGTCATAAAGAGTTTTAATTCAGCATCTGGAAAAACAACAGAGCCAATGTCTCTGCCATCCATTACCACTCCTCTATGCTTACCCATTTCTTGTTGCTGAGCTACCATGGCTACTCGCACTGCTTTTATTGCGGCAACAGGACTGACCATTTGAGAGACATACATTTTTTTTACCTCCTCTTCAACATTCTGTTCATTCAAAATGGTTTCATTTTTTCCTGATTCAGGATTATAAACAAAGTCTATTTTGATTGAATCAAGTGCATCTCTAACAGCGGTAGGATCATCTAGATCTACATTATTCTGAAGAAAATATAAGGTTACAGCTCTGTACATAGCTCCAGTATCGATGAACTTATACGCTAATTCTTTCGCAACGGCTTTGGCAGTACTACTCTTACCACAACCAGACAGTCCATCTAAAGCGATATTGATTTTCTTCATATTGAGTGCAAATGTATGGCTAGAAGATGGTTTAATGAAACCACTTTCGTTTTATTGCTATTCTTAATCAATTACCATTCTAAGTGAAGGACGAATGAAAATATCAGGGCATATTATAGATATCCGAAAACGTACCATTTATGACGGCATTGTTGAAGTTGAAGATCAAAGAATAAAGCGAATTACAAAAGCAACAGAGGTAGAAGACCGTTATATCCTGCCTGGCTTTATCGATTCTCATGTACACATTGAAAGCTCAATGGTTGTACCCTCTGAATTTGCGAGAATGGCGGTTGTTCATGGTACAGTAAGTACTGTTTCAGATCCTCATGAAATAGGTAATGTTTTAGGAGTCGAAGGAGTTGAATACATGATTGAAAACGGAAATCAGGTCAACTTTAAATTTAATTTTGGTGCTCCCTCCTGTGTGCCCGCTACAACTTTTGAAACTGCCGGAGCAGAGATTACCTCAGCAGAAATTCGCTACCTACTAGAAAAACCTGAAATCAAGTATCTAGCAGAAATGATGAACTGGCCTGGAGTTCTGTATGATGATGCGGTGGTTTATGAGAAAATTAAGACTGCTCAAGAACTGGAGAAACCAATAGATGGTCATGCACCAGGTTTGAGAGGCGAACAGGCAGAGCAATACATAAAGGCAGGAATAAGTACGGACCATGAATGCTTTACTGCTGAAGAAGCGAGAGATAAACTAAAGCATGACATGAAAATTGCCATTCGCGAAGGATCGGCTGCCAAGAACTTTGAAGCCTTAGTTGAGCTTTTTTCTGAAAGGCCTGAGATGCTGATGTTTTGCTCTGATGACAAACACCCAGACAATTTAGAAGAGGGTCATATAAACCAATTGGTTGGTAGAGCGCTTGCGAAAGGACACAACTTATTTGACGTTTTACATGCTGCATGCATTGCGCCTATTGAACACTATAAACTAGAAGTAGGCTCTTTAAGAGAAGGCGATTTTGCAGACTTTATCGTAACCCGGGACATAAAGAACTTCCTAATTGATCAGACTTTCATCAATGGTGAATTGGTTGCAGAACAAGGCAAGAGTTTAATCTCATCCGTACCAGTTAAGCCAATTAACAACTTTAACTGTTCTCCAATTTCCGCTTCAGACCTTTCTGTAAAAGCCGAAGGAGATCGCATGAATGTCATTGAAGCACTCGATGGTCAGCTGATTACTAACACGATTATTGCTGACGTACAATTCGATTCAAAGGGTAATGTTGTTTCTGACACAGCGAAAGACCACCTTAAATTTGTAGTCGTAAACCGGTATCAAAAGGCTAAGCCTAGCATTGGTTTTATCAAGAACTTCAACCTAAAAGAAGGCGCTATAGCTTCCTCTGTAGGACACGATTCTCATAACATTTTGGCCGTTGGGGTTGATGATGAAAGCCTTGCCAAAGCAATTAACCTTATTATAAAGTCTAAAGGCGGGGTTTCTGCCTTTGGGCAACAAACTGAAGAGGTTCTCCCCCTACCCATAGCCGGTATTATGTCTGATGCAGATGGCTATGAGGTCGCTAAAGCCTACACTAAGATTGATAAATTCTCAAAGCAACTAGGAAGCACGCTCAATTCTCCCTACATGACTTTATCTTTTATGGCCTTGCTTGTGATTCCACAACTGAAGCTGAGTGACTTAGGCCTATTTGATGGAGAAAAATTCAAATTCAAACGTTTGTTCGATGTATAGATTAGCAACAATTTGATAATAATTGAATTAATCTCTAATCTCTAAACAAGCTCTAGTTTCGTGTCGATAAAAATTTGGCCGAGACTTTGCTAAAGGTTAAGGGAATCTAAATTGAACATGATGAAAAAGTTCTTAAATATTGTGCTACTGATACTTTTTGCGCACACCACACTTGCGCAAGCTGATTTAAATTTACCTACTGATGAGGCCATGGCTTCAGAGGCAAAGAAAAGATTCGCGCTCTCTGTAGATGAAATGTCGATAAAAAACTACCGAGGTGCGGCTGATGCCATCAATTGGTTAATGACCAATGTTCCTGATTTGTATGATGGTCAATACATTAATGGATACAAAGCCTATGAAGAATTGGCTAACGCAACTAGCGATGCTGATCAGAAAAACGTCTATTTAGACTCTATGTTCATTTGCTATAACAAGAAGAAAGAAGTATTCGGCCTAACTGATAGAGAGGTTAACAATAAGGCCTATCGCTATTTCAAATATTGGAAAGCAGATAAGGATAAGATTGACGAGGGCTTCGCGGCTTATCAAGAAGCTTATGAAAAGCCAGAGTCTGTAATCAATAACAACATTGTCTCTTACATGGACATGGTAAGGCGTGTAAGTGCCTACAAAAGTTCGTTGAGCGATGAAGAGATCATTGACATCTACTTTCAGATAAATGACTTGATGGATGCCAAACAAAAAGATGGAGAAGATGAAGCTAAACTAGATCGATATAGAGAAGCGGTAACTAGCTTATTAATTCAAACCATAGGTGAAGAGAAATTGAATTGTAATTTCATCAATATCAACTTAGCACCAGATTTAGATAAGAATGACGATCCTAAATTGGCTAAGAAAATTTTCGGCTTATTGTTAAGACAGGAATGTAGTACAAGCCCTTACTTTGAAAAGGCTGCTATGATTATTCAAAATAGTGAGCCTACTGAAGGTTTAGCTAAGGTTCTCGCCCAAAGAGCTTTTGGTAGAGAAGATTACGATGAAGCAACCAAGTGGTACAAGCAGGCTATAGAGCTAAATAATGATGCTGAGTCTAAAGGAGAATTACAAATGGACATCGCCAAACTAAACCTGGCCAAGGGAGACAAAGTAGCCGCAAGAAATACAGCTTTGGAGGCGATAAAATTGAACCCATTTTTCGATAAAGAAGCCTATAAGTTTATCGGTAATCTTTATATGGGTAGTTTCAACGACTGTGCCAAGAAACAAAGTCAAATTGATGATAGAGCAGTATTTATGGCAGCATACGATGCCTTCTCAAAGGCTGGCGATAGTCAAGGAATGGCACAAGCAAAAGCTCAATTCCCAACCGTTTCGGATATATTTACTGCAAACAAAAACGAAGGCGATGCGATTACCGTAGGCTGCTGGATACAAGTTACAACTACCATAAGGCCTAGACCAAGCGAGTAATGTTAGAAACTGATAAGATCTTAAAGAAGATAAGAGACCAAATTGAAGAATTGGTTGAAAAAGCGAAAGATGCAAGCGAAGAAACGCGTGAAGACTTTGATGAAACGATTGAAGAATTAAAAAAGCAGCGCGACAAACTTGAAGAGAAGCTAAAGGACTTCAAAACCAAGAACGAGCCCAAGATTGAAGAAACTAAGCATCACATTAGTAAAGCGGCAGAGGAGTTAGAATTAGCCGTGAGAAAGCTTTTTAAAAAAGGGCCTGGTGCAGAAGAGCTTTAGGCTTTACGAAACGTAATATGTAAAAAGAGACTGCTTAAGTA
>CBFIDV010000041.1:0-16667 GCA_965661455.1 Roseivirga sp. | reverse complement strand
CTAGTAGCCATTACCCCTGCCGCAGGATTTGTAACCATTGGCCAAAGTGTATTTATTGGTGTAGCTGGAGCAATCGTATCGAATATTGTTGTGTACTACAAAAACAAAACGGGCATTGATGACACGCTAGACGTTTTCCCTTGCCATGGCGTGGGTGGTATAGTGGGTATGATCCTTACCGGAGTATTTGCCAAAGATGTAGGCCTGATCTATGGTGATCCTACTACATTCTTGAGACATATCGCATCGATCTTCTTAGTCGGTGGTTTTACATTTGGTCTCTCCTATTTACTCTTTAGAGTTACGGACATGATAATTCCAATGAGAGTCAACGAGGTGGCTGAAGAAGTAGGATTGGACATCAGTCAGCATGGTGAAAGCTTATCGAAAAGCACCAGCCCAGAGAAAATTGCAGAATTAATCAAAAAGGCGTCTTAGCACTTCAAGAAGAATTAAAAGTCAATAAAAAAGCCATCTAGTCTCCTAGATGACTTTTTTATAAGTTCAGTCTAAAGCTTATTTCGCTTCAGCATATCTTCTGCTTACTTCTTCCCAATTAATCACGTCAAAGAACGCGTTAATGTAATCAGGTCTTCTATTTTGATAGTTCAAGTAATAAGCGTGTTCCCAAACGTCTAATCCTAAGATTGGAGTTCCGCCACAGCCTACATTTGGCATAAGGGTGTTGTCTTGATTAGCAGAAGAACAAACCTCTACTCTACCGCCTTTGTGCACGCAAAGCCATGCCCAACCAGAACCGAATCTAGTCGCTGCTGCTGAAGAAAAAGCATCTTTGAAAGCCTCAAAAGATCCACACTCCTCATTAATCGCATCAGCTAATTCTCCTGTTGGCTCACCTCCACCATTTGGAGACATTACCGACCAGAATAAACTGTGATTGTAGAAACCTCCACCGTTATTTCTTACTGCGCCAGTATCGCTATGGTTAGCCAATAGATCTTCAATGCTTTTGCCTTCCATTTCTGTACCGGCAATAGCTGCATTTAGTTTGCTAGTATATCCAGCGTGATGTTTCCCATGGTGAATTTCCATGGTCTTTGCGTCAATATTTGGTTCCAATGCGTCAAAGGCATATGGAAGTGCAGGTAATTCAAAAGCCATAATATTTCGTATTTATGTTTTTACAAAGGTTATTTATTCTCTTAACCGAGCAAAGAATTGTTTGATCAAAGCCTCACTCTCTTCTTTCAACAAACCTTGGCTTACTTCTGTTCGCGGATGAAGCAGTTTTTTGCCGTGTTGCAAAAATCCTCTTTTGGGATCAGCGGCAGCAATATGTAATGCAGAGAGCTGAGACCAATACAAAGCCCCTGCACACATCACGCAAGGTTCTAGCGATACATAGAGCTTACATTCATTGAGGTATTTACCACCAATAGCATTGGCTGCAGATGTAATCGCAAGCATTTCAGCATGCGCAGTAACATCATTCAACTGCTCTGTCTGATTATGTGCCCTAGCTATAATTCTATTTTCAGCCACTACAACTGCCCCGACAGGCACTTCGCCCGTCTCATAGGCAAGTTGCGCTTGCTTTAGCGCTTCACCCATAAAAAACCCATCCGAATGAATGCTTAGGACCATTTTCTATCACCGATTTCAAGACAATATTAAGCCGAAAAGCTAAAACAATTGCTAAATTTGCGGCTCATTTTTAAAGACTTAGAGAGATGTTAAGAACGCATTCTTGTGGAGAACTGAGAATTGAACAGGTTGGTGAAAAAGTAACGCTATCGGGTTGGGTACAACGTACCCGAGACAAAGGTGGTTTGATGTGGGTAGATCTTCGCGATCGCTACGGACTCACGCAGCTCACTTTTGAAGAAGGCGCTACAGATGCTGCTATTCTTGAAACGGCAAGAACGCTCGGGAGAGAATTTGTCGTTCAGGCTACAGGCGAAGTTGTAGAGCGATTCTCTAAGAACGATAAAATTCCTACTGGAGAGATCGAAATTAAAGTAGAGCGACTTACAGTATTAAATGCCTCCAAAACACCTCCTTTTGTTATTGAAGATAACACGGACGGTGGTGAAGACTTAAGAATGAAATACCGCTACCTCGACTTAAGAAGAAGTGAAGTGAGGAGCAAACTTGAGCTAAGAAGTAAGCTGGCAATTGCCATTAGAAACTACTTAGCCAATGAAGAATTTATTGAAGTTGAAACGCCTGTGCTAATCAAATCTACTCCAGAAGGAGCAAGAGATTTTGTGGTACCGAGTAGAATGAATCAAGGTGAATTCTATGCCTTGCCTCAATCGCCTCAAACCTTTAAGCAGCTTTTGATGGTATCTGGCTTCGATAGATACTTTCAAATTGTAAAATGCTTTAGAGATGAGGATCTCAGAGCAGACAGACAGCCAGAATTTACACAAATAGACTGCGAAATGTCTTTTGTAGAAAGAGATGATGTATTAGATACTTTCGAGGGTTTAACGAAACATCTCTTCAAAACCATTAGAGGAGTAGATCTCGAAGACTTTCCACGTATGGATTATGCTGAAGCCATGAGACTATATGGTTCAGATAAGCCGGATACGCGTTTTGGGATGGAGTTTGTAGAACTAAATGAAGTTGCCCAAAACAAAGGTTTTAACGTGTTCGACCAAGCAGAGCTAGTAGTAGGCATTTGCGCAAAAGGCTGTGCCTCTTACACGAGAAAGCAATTAGATGGTCTGACAGACTTTGTAAAACGTCCTCAAATTGGGGCTAAGGGCTTAGTTTATGTCAAGTGCAATGAGGATGGTTCCTTTAAGTCTTCTGTTGATAAATTTTACTCTCAAGAAAATTTAGCCGAGTGGGCAGAAAAAGTTGGTGCTGAAGCTGGTGATTTAATCTTAGTACTTTCTGGCCCAAAAGACAAAGTCAGAAATCAAATGAACGAGCTTCGTTTGCATATGGGTTCTGAGTTAGGGCTTAGAGACAATAACGTATTCAAACCGCTTTGGGTAGTTGATTTCCCTCTTTTAGAATGGGATGAAGATTCGGAGAGATTCCATGCTATGCACCATCCATTTACTTCGGCTTTGGTAGAAGACTTAGAAAAGCTAGATACAAACCCAGGTGAAGTAAGAGCCAACGCTTATGATTTAGTGATCAATGGTGTTGAAATTGGAGGTGGCTCAATAAGAATCCACGACCAAGAAACACAAAGTTTAATGTTTAAGCACTTAGGATTTACTAAGGAGGAAGCGGAAGCTCAGTTCGGCTTTTTGCTAAGCGCATTCCAATATGGCGCACCGCCTCATGGTGGAATTGCCTTTGGTTTCGATAGGCTTTGTGCCATGTTTGGAGGTTCTGAAACCATTAGAGATTACATCGCTTTCCCTAAAAATACATCGGGTAGAGATGTGATGATTGATTCTCCCGCACCAATTCACGATGAGCAGTTTAAAGAATTAGGGATAAAGCTTGCGTAGGCATCTTAAATTCTTTGCTTTCGTTTTATTGGTTTGTGCTAAGCTTTAACTTGTATCTTCAGGAGCAAAATCAATGAAAATTAAATTCACTGGAAAGTTTTATATGCGCCTAAGCTTAACCTTAGCGGTTTTGCTATGGCTCATTATAATGCTCATTGACTTTCTGGGGATCTTAGCTGATAGAAGTCAGGTTGATCTGGGTTTAGCCCCTTACCTGCCTACACTCTTCTTAAACCTATTTTACATTGCCGTCCTCATCTATTATCGCTTTAGAGTTACTAAAGTTGAAAGCGCTAATTTTGTAGATCTACTTTGGCGGGTATTCGCCACAGGCTTGGTAAGTGTGGTAATTTCGTTGATTATAAGACTATTCAACAATGAGATTGGTGGCACAACACTGGCTGAAAACCCATTTCTCTCAAGTGCTTTTTACAACATCAATAAAGTACTGATATCTGTATTTCTGATCTCTACCTTCACAGTTTGGAAAAAGCTCATTCTTTATCAAAAATCGAAAAGATTAATACTTGCCTGGAAGGTTTTTGAAGCTTCCTTACTACTCTCTATCTTTTTTAATCTCACCGGATTAGTACTTCAAGAGAGCCTTTTATTTGAGGTGGTTTTCGTCACCATGGCCATCATGGCCATTATACTCTCTGCTAACCTAAAATGGGTTGCCTACCTCAACTTTAAACAGAAGTGGAAGAGTGTATTACTGATTTTATTAATCACTATCTACATATTCTACTTCCTCAACTATCTCTATATAGCACCAGATAATTCACCGGATGTTTTCAATCCAATTGTTGAATTATTCGTCATTGTACTATTCGTTTTCTTATTATTCTACAGCCTATTCTCTTTGCTGGTAATACTCTTTAACCTTCCTACTTCCTCAGTATTCGAAAGAAAAATGGAAGAGGCAATTAACTTCCAAAGACTTAGTCAATCGATACAACAAGGAGAAAGCGAAGACGAAATATTCGACATTCTTCTTAACTCTTCTATGAATGCGGTTTATGCCGATGCCGGTTGGATTGAGATTAATTTACCGAACCAAGATTTGAAGGTAGTCTCTAAACATATTGGTAGAGAGAATATAAATCGCATTAAGGAGCACATAATGAGTGCTAAAAATAGACAGGTCATCAAAAACCCATTGTCTGCTAACCATGATACAGATAGGGTTTTGGTGAGTTTGAAGCGCTCTAATTTCAAAACCGCTTTTGTAGTTCCGTTGCTCATACAGAATCAAGTTTCAGGTTTTATGTACTTGCTGAATGAAGTGAGCAATAGTTTTAACAAAGAGATGATTAACATCATTAACACTTTCGCAAGTCAAGCGAGTGTTTCTGTTGAAAACTCTCGTCTAATGGGAGAAGCCCTTTTAAACGAGCGTTACAAAGAGGAGCTGAATATTGCCAAGAGTGTGCAGCGGGCGCTTTTGCCAAAAGAGTTGCATCATAATGATACATTTAAGATTCACGCATTTACTGAGGCCGCAGCCGAAGTAGGTGGCGATTATTACGACACTTACCAACTAGACGAACATCGCTTCGCGGTTGTGATTGGAGACGTTTCTGGTAAGGGTACTTCGGCAGCTTTTCACATGTCGCAAATGAAGGGAATTTTCCAATCTTTAGTACAAAAAGACCTAGACCCTAAGTCATTCTTAATAGATGCTAATAACGCTCTAAGCAACTGTTTAGAGCGTACCTCATTTATTACACTCACCTACTTTATAATTGACACTAAGAAGAAAACACTAGAGTTTTCAAGGGCGGGCCATTGCCCAACCCTCTATTATAGTAACAAAGAAAAAGAAGCCAAATATTTCGAAAATAAAGGTTTAGGGCTTGGTATACTGAGAAATCAATCATTTGAGAACTTCATAGAAGTATCTAAAATGAAATTTAAATCAGATGACATATTGGTGCTTTATACCGATGGAATATCTGAGGCAACAAATAGTGAAAATGAAGAATTTGGTTACGACCGAATGCAAACACTATTACAACAGAATGCTCACTATGATCCTGTTATGATCCAAAAAGTATTCATTAGCAAACTATACGAATTTTGTAAAGACAATGACTTAAATGATGACTACACCATGTTAGTGATCAAGTTCAATTAAGCATATGGTAGAAATAAAAAAAGAAACAGAAAACAATTACTTGGTGCTATCCGTAGAAGGAGATGTAGATGCGAGTTCTTCAATTCATCTAGACAAAGCAGTAAGAGAAGCTTTTGATGATGGGAACCAGCAAATCCTCATTGACTGCACCAATCTTAACTATATTTCTTCAGCCGGCTTGGGCGTTTTCATGTCCTACATTGAAGAGATAAACCAAAACTCAATCAACTTCGTTTTATTCGGTCTAACTGAAAAGGTGCTTAAAGTATTCAGCATTTTAGGTTTAGATCAACTTTTGAAAATTAAAGAAGACAAAGAAGCAGCAATTGCAGAGTTAAATGGCGTATAGTTTCGACATACCAAGTAGCAAAAATAAGCTGAGGCTTATGCGAAAGTTCGTTACGGATGTATTGAATGAGCATGGCGTTTCAGAAGTAGAAACCAGTATGATGGTTCTTGCTGTAGACGAAGTATGCGCAAACATCATTATTCATGGGCATCCGGGCGCCCCTTCTGCCAAAGTGCGTATTGATATTACTTTTAAGAAGGAGGGCATTCGATTTGAAATCATCGATAAAGGAAATGCCTTTGATCTAGTGAGTTATCCAGAACCAGCCATTGATGATTTGATAAAAAGCAAACACAAAGGAGGCATCGGTATTATGCTTGTAAAGAAAATTATGGATGATATTCATTTCGAAAGAGCTAAAAGCCAAAACAAGCTGAGCCTTTTCAAAAAAGTATCCTTTAATCAGTAAATCATGAAGAGAATTATTATTCTCTTTTTTCTTTTAAGCTATCAAGGCTTAAAGGCACAAAGAGATGTAGTTATCGCAACCATAGACGAGCAGCCCATAACCAATGGCGAACTTTTCTACGCTTATCAGAAAAACCGAGATACTACTCGGGCCATCAACTACGATAGTATAAGAGCCTACTTAGATCAGTATATAGATTTTAAAATGAAAGTTGAAGAAGCCTATGATCAAGGACTCCATACGCAACCTACATTCCAACAAGAATTAGAGGGTTATATAAGCCAGGTAAAAAAGCCTTACTTAGAAAACCCTGCCCTCGAAGAAACTAGGCTGGAAGCAATTTATAGTCGCTTACAATATGAGGTCAATGCCGCCCATATTTTACTAAAAGTAGATCCAATGGCCGTCCCCCAGGACACACTTCAGGCTTACAAAAAATTAGACAGTATTCGCTCCCTAGCAACCAATACAGACGAATTTGCAACACTTGCGCGCAAAAATTCGCAAGACGGCTCGGCTAGAAAAGGCGGAGACTTAGGTTGGTTTACTGCATTTCATATGGTAGCCCCTTTTGAAGATGCCGCATTTGATTTAGAGGTTGGCCAAGTATCTGATGTCTTCAGAACACGCTTTGGGTATCATATTATGATCCTGAAAAATAAGCGCTCAACGAGAGGAAAGCTACAAGCTTCACACATCTACTTTGCGAAAAATATGCACGGAAACAGTTTAGCTGAGCAGAAGGCTAGAGTTTTCTATGATTCAATTCAAAAGGGTGGCTCTTGGGATCTCATTGCACAAAGTCAGTCTGATGATAAAAGAACTGCGGTAAACGGAGGCAAATTGCCATTGGCAGGCATTAGACAATTACCTGATGATTTCTTTGATGAGATCTACAAAATTAAAAACATAGGAGATATTTCAAGACCATTTGAAACAGCAACCGGATGGCATATTGCAAGACTAGACGATGTAGAGCCTCTCTTAGACTACAAATTCAAGAAAGAAGAAATCGCTTACCAACTTCAAAGAAGTGGAAGAAATGAATTCAATGAAGAGGAGGTAATAAAGAATCTAAAATCACAACCTAGCTTCGTCCAAGAAGATTTAGAAGGAATGCTCTCACTAGCTCTTGCAAATCCTTCCAAACTCAAAAAAACCATAGCTTTTTCGTATGAAGGCATGTCCGTAAAGTGGAGCGAATTTTTAAAAAGTGATGAAGGCTACACTTCTTTAGACAAGCTCAAATCAGCTTATTACCAGTTTGAACAGGAAAGAATATTGGCTATTGAAGACTCAATAGCACCAAAGAAATACCCTGATTATGGTTATTTATTACAGGAGTTTGAAGAAGGACTTTTACTCTTTGAGATTATGCAACTCAAAGTGTGGGGACCTTCATCTACAGATAGCCTTGGACTTAAGAAATACTTTGAAGCAAACCGAAAAAAATATACAGACACCAAGTTGTCAGGAGAGGTATTAAGCACCGAACCCGGAATAATCTCTTCAATGCATCCAGCCTTAAAACCCAAAAACTCGTTCAGCAGAAGTCAACTGGTCTCACAATTCGCTGGTTCTGAGTTAAAAATTGCAAAATCAACTCGTGTAGGTAGAGAAATACCTAATTTCGATTCTGAAACTATAAAGCCAAATTCTTGGATCCAATTAGATGAGAAAGCACTCATGTTTGTTGAAGAGATAGAAGAAGTGCTTTTAACACTCGATCAATGCAGAGGCATTGTATTGGCAGATTTTCAAGATCAGTTAACCAAGGATTGGGTAAAAGAATTAAGAGAAGAAAGAAAGATTAAGGTACAAGAAAAGAAACTCAAGCAATTAGTCACTCTTTGAAAAAACAACTAACCATATTCTTTATCACGACAGCATTGTGCAGCTGCGATCTTCTCGTTACTAACAACGAAGAACTGCAGGCGCAAACTGATGAAATTGTGGCTAAAGCGGGAGAAAGTGTTTTATTGAGATCCGACATTGAAGAATTAATTGGTACGGCATCCACTTTTGAAGACAGTTCTAAATTGGCCGATAACTATGTAAAGAATTGGATCAAAAAAGAGCTATTGCTTCAAGAAGCGAGTAATAACGTAAATATTGACCAGTCCGAAATAGAAAAGAAGGTATCTGACTACCGATATACACTTTTGTCATTCGAATATCAGCGTCTTTACATACAGCAAAATTTAGATACCGCAGTCTCAGATCAAGAGATTGAAGAATACTACAATGAGAATAAGGAGAACTTCGGCCTGAGGCAAAATATCTTCAAAGGCAAGTTCATAAAGCTCAATAAGGAAGCTCCTAAGAAGAGTGATGTAAGAAGGTGGATGAAGTCTTTAAGACCTGAAAGCCAAGAGTCACTAAAAGACTACGCATTTCAATATGCTAACAACTACTCTTTGGATACTACTTGGGTAAAATTTGAAGAAATAACCAGGGCATCACCGTTTTCAACCTTAACGAACAAAGTACAATTCTTAAGAAGAACTAATTATGCTGAGGAAGCAGATTCTCTATATCTTTACCTCCTCAAAATTGATGAATACAAACTTTCCGAGGAGATATCGCCTCTCACATTCGTTGAAAATGATATCAGAAATATTATACTCAACAGCAGAAAAGTAGCGTTGGCAAAAGGGTTAGAGAATGAAATTTTTGAAAGAGCTAAAGAAAATGAGGACTATACAATTTATCGCTAGTCTCGTGTTACTTACAGTTGTCTTTAGTGCAAAAGGGCAAGAACAGGGCGAGGTGGTAGACAAAATTATCGCAAAAGTAGATGATAAAATTATTCTTAAGAGTGATTTAGAATCTGCCTACATCAGCTTTCTTTCTTCTCCTGATGCCAGAGAATTTGAAGGCGATGCACGCTGTGTTATTCTAGGTAGCTTTATAGAGTCGAAAGTAATGGCTGTTATGGCAGAAATTGACTCTACCGTTGTTGAAGGGGCCAGAGTAGATTATGAGATTTCAAGTAGAAGACAGCAAATCATTCAGAGATTTGGTTCTGAGCAAGCCATTGAAAAAGCATATGGAAAATCATTAGATCAAATCATGTCAGATATCCGCTCTGACATCCAAGAACAATTAACCGTTCAGTCTCAAGAAGAATCAATTCTTTCGGAAGTAACGGTTACTCCGCGTGAGGTAAAGCAATTTTACAATAACATCCCTAAAGACAGTCTGCCTCTATATTCTATGGAATATGAGATTGGGATTATTGTAAAAGAGCCGGAAGTAAGCGATGATGTGAAAGACAAAGCACGAGAAGACTTAATAAAGCTAAGAGAACAGGCGCTTAACGGCCAAAGCTTTGAAATTTTGGCTACACTGAATTCAGAAGGACCTTCTGCAAATGATGGTGGTAACCTTGGCTTTCATGGAAGGGGAACCATGGATCCTGCATACGAGGCTGGCGCCCTTTCTTTAAAACCTGGTGAAATCTCAATGCCTGTTGAATCTAGTTTTGGAATTCACCTTATTCAACTTATTGAGAAAAGAGGTAATGAGTACAATAGCCGCCACATCATAAAAATGCCAAAGCCAAATGAAGAAGACCTGAAAGAAGCTGAAGCGTTTATGATGGAATTAAGAGAAGACATTCTCAATGATACCATCAGTTTTGAGGCTGCTGCACAGAAGTATTCAGACGATGAGCGAACAAAATCTAATGGAGGATTTCTTTCAGGACAATTCGGTTCTTTGAGAATTCCCGCTGATAACATTGACCCAGAGCTATTCTTTGAGATAGACAAATTGAAAGAGGGCGATATCTCAATGCCGCAAAGGGTTAATGTTGGCCCAGATACGGACGTAATAAGGCTTATCTATTACAAGAAAAGAATACCTCCTCATAGGGCAAACTTGAACGATGACTATGAAAAATTAAAGGCGGCTACCACTCAACTAAAAAAAGGACAACGAAGAACAGAGTATTTGGCAGAGAAGATGAAGGAAGTTTATCTTGAGGTCGATCCGGAATTTAACCGTTGCGATATTATAAAGAATCAATAACCTATGAGTGAGCAAATATCTGATGTGGCTCTTGCCGATAAGTTTTCAGAAGACTTTAAAAATCTGAAAAATGAAATTTCAAAAGTAATTATCGGTCAAGAGAAGGTCGTTGATCTTTTGCTCACCTCTATCTTTTGCCAAGGGCATAGTCTTTTGGTGGGTGTACCTGGCCTAGCAAAAACACTTCTTATTTCAACTATTTCTTCTGCCCTTGACCTTAGTTTTAAGAGGATTCAGTTTACGCCAGACTTAATGCCATCAGATATCCTTGGGGCTGAAACCATAGACAAAGATCGCAATTTCAAGTTCATCAAGGGACCGATTTTCGGTAATATTATTTTAGCGGATGAGATAAACAGAACCCCTCCAAAAACTCAAGCTGCACTGCTAGAGTCAATGCAAGAGTACTCGGTTACTGTTGCAGGTCAACATTTTCAGCTTGAACGTCCCTTTTTCGTCCTAGCAACACAGAATCCAATTGAACAAGAAGGAACTTACCCACTTCCAGAAGCACAGCTCGATCGATTCCTTTTCAACATCTCATTAGACTATCCAACTTTTGAGGCAGAGGTAGACATTGTGAAAAACACAACAACTGATGAAGACAAAAAGGTAGATCATGTTTTAGGTGCGAAAGAGGTGATCGAATACCAGCACTTAGTCAGAAAGGTTCCAGTAGCAGATAACGTTATCCAATACGCAGTTGAACTAGTTCATAAGACAAGGCTAAACGGTCAATATACGCCTGAGATTACCAGAGAATTCATTGAATGGGGCGCTGGCCCTAGAGCATCTCAAAGTTTAGTCATTGCTGCAAAGTGTAATGCCTTAATCAATGGAAAGTACTCTCCAGATATTGAGGATGTTCAAGCAGTTGCAAAGCCAATTCTAAGACATAGAATTGTAAGAAACTTTAAAGCTGAGGCTGAAGGAATTACTATCAACAAGCTCATTGAAGAGCTTCTTTAGTCGTATTTATAAAATCCTTTTCCTGATTTACGTCCGGTATGCCCAGCATCTACCTTCTGCTCTTGAATTCTGGAAGGTCTAAACTTACCATCGTAGTGGAAAGTTTCAAACATCGACTTTGTAACCAAGAAGTTTGAATCAACTCCTATTAAATCCATTAATCGGAAAGGGCCCATTTTGAATCCAGATGATTCAACCAAACGATCTATGCTTTCTAATGGTGCTACATTTTCCTCTAGAACTTTTAATCCCTCAACATAGAAATGTCGTGCCACTCTATTCACAATAAAACCAGGAGCATCGGCAGCCATAACTGGTTGCTTACCTAGCTTTAAGGCAAGATCGTAAATTGTCTCTGCCACTTGATTAGAAGTTGCTACGCCAGATATGACTTCAACCAACTTCATAATATGAGCTGGGTTGAAAAAGTGCATCCCCACAAATCTCTCCGGATTATCTAATTCTGCTGCTATTCTAGTTATTGGTATTGAAGAAGTATTTGAAGCAAGGATCGCTTCTTTAGAATTGATCTTTTCTAGATTCTTGAACAGTGCTCTTTTAATATCTAGCCTCTCAAGAATTGCTTCAATAATTATATCCCCTATTAGTTCAGATTGATCCAATGAAGTTGAAATTCTCCTTTGTGATTCTTCTTTTTGAGCTTCTGAGACTTTACCCCGTGCAATACCTTTATCAAGATTAGACTCAATTTTTGAAAGGGCATTTGAAAGGGCCTCCTCCTTAAGGTCATATAGTAGAACATCATAGCCTGCCATAGCGCTTACCTGAGCAATACCTTGCCCCATAGTTCCGGCACCAATAACTACGATTTTCTTAATATCCTTTAGCTGCATTACAAAGAATTAAATTGCTTTAAGAATCGAATATCATTCTCGGTGAATAAGCGTAAATCTTTAATCTGATATTTAAGCATAGCGATTCTTTCGATTCCCATTCCAAACGCAAAACCAGAATACTTTTTTGAGTCAATACCGCAGTTTTCTAGAACGTTAGGATCAACCATCCCTGAACCACCAATTTCTACCCAACCGGTTCCTTTACAAATATTACATCCATCACCATGACAAATTTGACAAGAGATGTCAATCTCGGCACTTGGCTCAGTGAAAGGAAAATATGATGGTCTAAATCTTATCTTAGTATCCGGACCAAACATCTCTTTAACGAAATGGTAAAGCGTTTGCTTTAAGTCAGCAAAAGAAACACCTTCATCAACATACAGTCCCTCCATTTGGTGAAAGATACAGTGTGCTCTAGCTGAAATAGCCTCATTTCTGTATACCCTTCCTGGAGAAAGTGTTCTAATAGGTGGTTTCTCGTTCTCCATTACTCTAATCTGAACACTAGAAGTGTGGGTCCTCAACGCTATGTCAGGATTCTTCTCAAGAAAGAAGGTATCCTGCATTTCTCTAGCCGGATGGTTTGGAGGAAAGTTAAGAGCGGTAAAGTTATGCCAGTCATCTTCAATTTCAGGTCCATCAGAAACGTTAAAGCCTATTCTTTCAAAAATCTGTATGAACCGTTGTCTTGTTGCCGTTAATGGATGAATAGATCCGAATTCATCTGTTACAGGAGGAAGCGTCATGTCAAAATCAGCTTTCTCATCTGAACTAGAAGTTTTCAATCCGTCAATAAGCTCTTGAAATTTCTCTTGAGCAACATTCTTGAGTGCATTCACATTCTGACCAAAAGCCTTCTTTTGGTCATTAGGAACATTCCTCATTTCGGCAAATAGATCTGCAATCACATTCTTTCTACCGATAAACTTTAATCTGAACTGCTCTAGCTCCTCGTCATTAGCTGCTTGATAAGCTCTTATTTCTTCAGATAGTTCGTTTATTTTATCAGACATACCAGTGGTCCATTAATGCTCGACAAAGTTAACAGGAGTTGAAAATTAATAGGCCTAATTCTGTAAATTTGATATCATGAAGAACATACTAGTTACCGGTGGGGCTGGATACATAGGCTCACACGTAAGTGTTAAAATGATTGAGTATGGCTACAACCCAATTATTCTAGACAATTTTTCAAATTCAGACATCAGCGTATTAGATGGGGTTGAAAACATATCCGGTAAAAGGCCAAAACTATATGAGGGTGACATTTTAGACCCTAGTATGTTCGAAAAGATATTTAAAGAGCAGCATATACACGGTGTAATTCACTTTGCAGCTAAAAAAGCTGTTGGTGAATCTGTAGAGGACCCCATGCTTTACTATTCAACTAACATTTCAGGTTTAGTTAACCTTTTGGAAGCTATGAAAAAGCACGGTATCTCTAACCTAGTCTTTTCTAGTAGTTGCACGGTATATGGCCAACCCGAAGAGCTTCCAGTAACCGAAGCCTCTCCAAAACAAGAAGCTAACTCTCCTTACGGCAATACCAAACAAGTTGGTGAAGAGATCATTGAAGACTTAATTAAGAGTGGTATTGACTTCAAGGCCATATCTTTAAGATATTTCAACCCGATTGGTGCGCATCCAACAAGCGAGATTGGTGAATTACCACTAGGTGTTCCTAATAACTTGGTCCCGTTCATTACACAAACTGCAGCGGGCATACGCCAAGGGCTAACTGTATTTGGGGGAGACTATGACACGCATGATGGAACATGTGTTAGGGATTACATCCATGTAATGGATTTAGCCGATGCGCACATCAAAAGCTTTGAATACCTTGATAAAGTCAAAGAAGCAAACCATTATGACTTTGTGAATATTGGAACTGGAACTGGAAGCACCGTATTGGATGCAATTACCAGCTTCGAAAAAATGACAGGCCTGAAGCTTAACTATAAAATTGGACCACGAAGACCCGGTGATGTCGAGAAAGTCTATGCCAATGTAGATAAGTCAACCCAATTACTTAATTGGTCTACACAATTAAGTCTATCTGACGCCATGCTGGATGCTTGGAATTGGCAAAAACGTATTTCTAAACTTTAACCACTATTTCTTGTCATTAAACGATAAAAATCATGTTTTTATCGAAGACTACTTAGTAGTTTCACACAACATCCGAAATTTGTAAGAAATAAAATAACCGCCATGAAAATAACTATTGTAGGCACCGGATATGTAGGACTAGTAACGGGTACTTGCTTCTCAGAAGTGGGTATAGATGTGACCTGTGTTGATATCGATGCAAAAAAAATCGAAAACCTTGAGAAAGGTATCATGCCAATATATGAGCCAGGTCTGGAATCAATGGTTCTTAAAAACATGGAGAGAGGCCGTCTCCATTTCAGTACTTCATTAAAAGATTCAATCACCGACACTGAAGCTGTCTTTATTGCCGTAGGAACACCTCCGGGTGAAGACGGCAGTGCAGACTTAAAATATGTTCTCGCAGTTGCTAGAGAAGTAGGTCAGCACATGAATGACTATCTGGTTGTTGTTACGAAGAGTACTGTTCCTGTTGGAACTGCGGAAAAAGTAAGAAATGCAGTGGCGGATGAAATCGAAAAACGAAGCTCAGACCTTACTTTTGATGTAGCATCTAATCCTGAATTCTTGAAAGAAGGAGCGGCAATTAATGACTTCTTAAAACCAGATCGAATAGTAGTGGGAGTAGAGTCAGATCGATCTCAAAAAATAATGGAACGCTTATATAAGCCTTTCCTACTGAACGGACATCCTACTATTTTTATGGATATCCCTTCTGCCGAAATGACGAAGTATGCAGCCAACTCTATGCTTGCTACTAAAATTAGTTTCATGAACGATGTTGCAAACCTTTGTGAAATCATGGGTGCAGATGTAAACATGGTAAGAAAAGGAATTGGCAGTGATTCCAGAATTGGTACAAAATTCATCTACCCAGGTGTTGGGTATGGGGGATCGTGTTTTCCTAAAGACGTTAAGGCTTTAATTAAAACAGCCGAAGAAAACGGTTATAATATGAGAGTTCTTAACGCTGTTGAGGATGTTAATGATGCTCAAAAATCTGTAATGGTTAATAAAGTTAAAAAGCGTTTTGGCGAAGATTTGTCAGGAATGACCTTTGCTATGTGGGGACTTTCTTTCAAACCAAAAACAGATGATATGCGAGAGGCGCCTTCAATAGTTATCGCAAATCAGTTAATGGCACTTGGGGCTAAAGTAAAAGCATTTGACCCAGTTGCAATGGAGGAAGCGAAAAGAGACTTAGGTGATACTATCACTTATTGTAACGATGAGTATGAAGCTGCTATTGAAACCGATGCTATTCTACTAGTTACAGAATGGCCTGAATTTAGAGTTCCAAACTTTAAGGTGTTAGAAAAACTCCTAAAGAATAAAATCATCTTCGATGGTCGTAACATATATGACCCTGTAGAGATTCGAGAAAAGGGCTATGAATATTACGGAATTGGTCTAAAATAATAGCTATGAAAAAGAGAGTCCTGATTACTGGAGCAGCAGGTTTTTTAGGTTCGCATTTATGCGATAGATTCATTAAGGAAGGTTTCCATGTGATGGGAATGGACAACTTGATTACTGGAAGCATGGATAATGTCGATCATCTAATGCCGCATAAGGACTTTGAATTCTATCATCATGACGTTTCTAATTACGTACATGTACCCGGAAAACTAGATTACATTTTACACTTTGCCTCACCTGCAAGTCCAATAGATTACTTAAAAATACCCATTCAAACATTGAAGGTTGGGTCGCTTGGCACCCACAACTTATTAGGCCTTGCAAGAGCCAAAGGCTCAAGAATGCTAATAGCTTCAACCTCTGAGGTTTATGGCGATCCACTCGTTCATCCACAAACAGAAGAGTACTATGGGAATGTTAACCCTGTAGGACCAAGAGGTGTTTATGATGAAGCAAAACGATTCCAAGAGGCTGTTACTATGGCTTATCATACCTACCATAACTTGGAAACAAGAATCGTAAGAATCTTTAATACCTATGGTCCAAGAATGAGATTGAACGATGGCAGAGTACTCCCTGCATTTATTGGCCAGGCCTTACGGAGTGAAGATTTAACCGTCTTTGGAGATGGTTCTCAAACTAGATCTTTCTGCTATGTTGATGACCAGGTGGACGGTATATTCAAGCTACTGATGTCTGATTACCCTCACCCAGTGAACATTGGCAACCCAGATGAGATTACCATAGCACAGTTTGCTGAAGAAATCATTAAACTAACCGGTACAACGCAAAAAGTCATGTATAAAGACTTGCCTAAAGATGACCCTATGCAGAGACAACCTAACATTACAAAGGCGCAAGACATACTCGGTTGGGAACCTAAGGTTTCTAGACAAGAAGGGTTGAAAATAACGTATGAGTACTTCAAGTCTCTCACTGAAGATAA
>CBFIDV010000040.1:0-16779 GCA_965661455.1 Roseivirga sp. | reverse complement strand
GTAACGCTTTGTTGTTTTCTTGTTTTTCGGCTAGTGCAATTCCTTTTTCAAAAACGGCCAACGCTTCTTCCTCTTCTTCAAATTCAATGAGTGTTTGCGCCAAATGATAATAGGTGGGGAGGTAGTTAGGGAATTTGGCTGCAACTCCTTGCAAATGCTTTAACGCCTTAGCTTCATCATATCACAAATATTCGCAGGCTAAGGCGTAGTAGTTAAAAGGATCATTTGGCTCTTCAGAAATGTACTTTTCAAGCATCTGAATTCTAGCGTCATTCATTCGTTTGTACTGGTTTTTATTTCCTTCATTATGTGCTATCTTCGGGCAAATTTAGGCATCTGCTGCCTATATTTTTGTCTCTATACAGGTATTCTTCACTTGCCAGAGACAATGGTTGAAAAGGAAAATTAAATCTAGAAGTAAACATGAACATTTTAGTTTGTATCACGCATGTTCCAGATACAACTTCTCGCATTGCGTTTACCAATGACAATACCGAGTTTGATAAAACCGGTGTTCAGTTCATCATTGGACCGTATGACGATTATGCTTTAGCGAGAGCGGTTGAATTAAAGGAGCAAAATGGAGGGAAAATAACGGTATTAAATGTTGGTGAAGCGGATAGTGATCCAACTATTAGAAAAGCATTAGCCATTGGTGCCGATGAGGCCATTAGAGTGAATGCTTTTCCATCAGACTCATTCTTTGTAGCTAATCAAATTGCCGAAGTTGCCAAGCAAGGCGAATATGACTTGATCCTAATGGGTCGTGAGTCAATCGACTTTAATGGTGGTATGGTGCACGGAATGGTAGGAGAGCTTTTAGGACTTCCATCTTTCTCACCAGTGATGCAGCTGGAAGTTGAAGGTGGGAATGCCAAACTAACTCGTGAAATCGAAGGAGGAAAAGAGAAGCTAGAAGTAGCACTTCCTTTTGTAGCGGGTTGTCAAGAGCCAATTGCAGAGTGGAAGATCCCTAACATGAGAGGGATTATGTCAGCTAGAACAAAGCCGTTGAATGTGGTTGATCCCGCTAATGATGCAACGCATACTAACATTGCGGCATACGAATTACCGGCTGAAAAAGGTGCGGTAAAAATGATCGATGCTGATAATGTGCAAGAATTGGTTGATCTATTGAAAAACGATGCAAAAGTAATCTAAAGGAGTTGATATGTCAGTTTTAGTATTTATTGAACTAGAGGAAGGAAAGATTAAAAAATCTTCGAGAGAGGCGATTACTTATGCAGCTGCTTTAGGTGAGACTACTGCTGTTGCTTTAGGTTCTGCCGATGCTGCAGAGTTGGCTACTGCCGGGGCGAATGGTGCTGCAAAAGTATTACACGTTTCTGATGATAGATTGAACGCAGGTTTAATTCAGCCTTATACTGAAGTACTTGCTGCTGCTGCGAATGCAAGGGGAGCAGATATCGTAGTAACGGCTAAGTCTTCATTGGCTGATGCTGTTGTGGGTAGAGTTGCTGCAAAATTAGGTGCAGGCCTTGTGTCGAATGTAACAGATTTACCAGATACGTCTAATGGATTTGTCGTTAGAAGAAGCATTTACACAGGTAAAGCATTCGCTAACGTAAGCATTAGCACAGACAAGAAAATCTTAGCCATTAAGAAAAATGCTATTGAAGTGAAAGCAGATGGTAGCGATGCTACTGTTGAAGCATTCGCTGTAGAATTAGCCGATGGTTTATTCGGAGCGAATATTACTTCTACTGAAAAGGCTGAAGGCGATGTCTTATTGCCAGAAGCAGATTTGGTTGTTTCAGGTGGTCGTGGTTTGAAAGGACCTGAGAACTGGGGCATTATTGAAGACCTAGCAAAAACATTAGGTGCGGCTACAGGATGTTCTAAACCAGTATCTGATATGGACTGGAGACCTCACCATGAGCACGTAGGCCAAACAGGCGTAAAAGTGAGTCCAACTTTATATATTGCTGTAGGTATTTCTGGTGCAATTCAACACTTAGCAGGAGTCAATTCTTCTAAGTATATTGTCGTAATTAATAAAGACGATGAGGCGCCATTTTTCAAAGCAGCCGACTACGGTATAGTAGGAGATGCTTTTGAAGTCTTACCGAAATTGAACGAAGCACTGAAGCAAGCACTTGCTTAGATTTAAGCATTTTGAATAAAGTAAAAATTGAAATCCTTGGGCTTTCATCGAGCCAGTCTCAAACGACTGGCTCTTTTGCCCTTGTATTAGGTGAGGTTGAAGGAGAACGCAGATTGCCAATCATAATTGGTATGTTCGAGGCTCAGGCCATTGCTTTAGAGATTGAAAAGATCACGCCTAATCGTCCAATGACACACGACTTATTCAAGTCATTTGCACATTCATTTAATTACGAGGTTACCGAGATCATTATTTCAGACTTAAAGGAAGGCGTGTTCTTTGCTAAAATTGTCTGTACTGATGGAATTAAGACTGTTGAAATAGATGCTCGTCCCTCTGATGCGATTGCCATCGGAATTAGATTCGAAGCACCTTTTTATACTTACGAAACCGTGCTTTCGGAAGCAGGAATCATTCTCACCGATGATGACGAAATTTTGGAAGAGGAAATGGAAGTAACGCTGGAAGAGGAACCAAAAGGAGATAGGTTGCAAGACTTCTCAATGGAAAAATTAAATGAGTTGCTCGATGAAGCTTTGAATGATGAAGACTATGAGCGAGCAGCTAAAATAAGAGATGAAATAAATAAACGGAGTTAAGCAGAGCCTTTGCATTAAACGCAAAGGCTTTTCTATGTCCAAACTAAAATGGAAATCCTAAGAGCGGTAATTGGCTTAATTGTATTAGTAGGAATTGCCTACTTACTTTCCGGCAATAAAAAAGCAATTAGCTGGAGGTTGGTAGGTGTGGGCATCCTTTTCCAAATCGTCATAGCCGTTTTGATTGCATACGTTCCATTTGTGCAAATGGCATTTAGAGCTTTAAGTGAAGGCTTTGTGCAATTCTTAGGCTTTGCCCTAAACGGTGCAGAATTCCTGTATGGTGACCTTGCCAAAAACAGCGAAGGCGCTACCGATGTAAATCACAGTCTAGGATTCTTATTTGTATTTCAGGCTTTGCCTACGGTTATCTTCTTCTCAGCAGTTACTGCTGGACTTTATTACTTGGGCATTTTACAGAAGATTGTTTATGTCTTCGCATGGATAATGGCTAAAACCATGGGCTTGTCCGGAGCTGAATCAATGTCAGCAGCAGGTAATGTATTCCTGGGTCAAACAGAAGCACCGTTGTTGGTGAAGCCCTTTATCGAGAAAATGACCAAGTCAGAGCTCTTGTGCTTAATGACAGGGGGGATGGCTACCATAGCAGGTTCGGTACTTGGGGCTTATGTAGCTTTTTTAGGCGGAGGCGATCCTGAGCAGCAGGCGCAGTTTGCCACTTACTTACTCAGTGCTTCAATTATGAATGCACCAGCAGCTATTCTTATGGCAAAGATCTTCTTACCTGAAAAAGAAGAAGTTAATAAAGAATTGAAGGTCACTAAAGACCAAATTGGTGTAAACGTTATCGATGCACTCGCTGGTGGGGCAAGTGATGGAATAAAATTAGCAGCCAACATAGGTGCAATGCTTTTGGCATTTATAGCCATTATCTATTCCGTGAATTGGATTTTAGTAGATGGCATAGGAGAGTGGACAGGATTGAATGCCTTTGTCGTTGAATCTACTGATGGGGTTTTCGATGGTTTTAGTCTTCAATACATCCTGGGACAAATATTTAGAGTCTTTGCCTTTGCTATGGGGGTAGACTGGCAGGAAACGCTTCAAGTAGGTAGTTTGATCGGCCAGAAAACAGTAATCAATGAGTTTGTAGCTTATTTGAGTTTAGCAGAAATGAAAGAAACTGGCGTCTTGGGCTCAAAAGCGATCATCATCTCTACTTATGCGCTCTGTGGTTTTGCTAATTTCTCTTCAATAGCCATACAGATTGGCGGCATTGGCGGTATGGCACCTTCGCGACAAGGAGATTTATCCAAGTTAGGATTTAGAGCACTCATGGCTGCGACCCTCGCCACCATGATGACAGCTACTATTGCTGGTGCATTGTTTGGGTAGTAAAACCTGCTTAGTCGTCCTAGACATTGTTCGTGATATCACCAATTATGATCTTCGACCTATATTTCGTATTACTTATAGCCCCTTATAGAATTTTGCTAGCATCTATTTTTTTGATTAATCTTATAGATGATCAATATTTTCCTTCCAGAATCTACCGCTGAAACTATTTCTAGAATTGATAAGCTGAGCCCTGATAGTACACCGCTATGGGGTAAAATGAATGTAGCACAAATGTTTGCTCATTGTGCTTTAGCATACGAGATGGTGTACACAGATAAGCATAAAGCACCTAATGGACTGATGAAGTTTATGCTGAAAGCTTTCATTAAAAAAGGAGTGGTGAACGAAGTACCTTACAAGAAAAATCTTCGAACCGCACCTCAGTTTGTAATTGCCGATGAACGAGACTTTGAAGAAGAAAAAAGTCAATTAATCGCTTATATCAAGAAGACGCAGGAGCTCGGTGCAGACCATTTTGATGGTAAAGAGAATTTATCTTTTGGTAAAATGCCAGTTCAAGAATGGAATAACCTCTTTGCTAAACACCTAGATCATCATTTGAGACAGTTTGGGGTTTAGAACTTCCTGTGATTATTTCAATTAAGAGGGATTGTTGGTGCTAAACCAACAAGGGCTGGGTGATAATATCAATCAAGCTGCGCCCCCAAGAGTAGGTCGTAATTCGCTCTTCACAATACGAAATACTATTTTTATTCCTCCCAATCAATCACCGGACTCTTGTAGTAATTGACATTATTCCGCTTGAGAAATGCTGTTTGTTTAGCTAGACGTTTGCGATAATCTTCCCAAACTCTGTTTTCTTGAGTAGACCAGCCAAGCTCGGCATACCCGATGATGCGTGGAAAGGCGAGGTATTCTAATTCTTCAATGGTTCTGATGGTCTCTCCCCAAAGTGGCACTTCAATTCCTTTGATGTACTTTAAGTCATAGAATGATTCGGGATTCCAATTATAGGCCGTATCAACTGGGATGTACCCAGCCCATCTTAGGCCAAACTCAGAATCCTTATCGTATTTCATATCTAGGTAGGCTTTTTTCGCTAATGAAATAATTAATTGTGTGCCTTGGTCAATGCCGAGTTGAGCATTCTTCTTATTGTTCCACCATTGAGTTAAAGCACCTGAGCTAATATCTGCTGTGGCAATTTCATCCCAGCCAATCATTTCTTTGCCATACTTCTGAACGATTTTCTCCACTCGTTCTACAAAGTATATATAGTCGTCTTTTTCGGTTACATGGCTTTCGTCACCACCAATATGGAAATAAGGCGATGGAGAAATAGCGCTAATCTCCTGGATCACATCATCTATAAAACTGTAAACCGTATCTTTACGTGTATCGAATGTGCTATATCCAACGGCCATGCTCGTTACGACTTCAATTTCCTTACCATTGCCATTTAAGATAGGGTAAGCCAGAGAAGCTGAGTTGGTATGCCCAGGTATATCTACTTCAGGAATCACCATTATATGACGTTCCGCAGCATAAGCCACAACTTCCTTAAAGTCTTTTTGTGTATAAAAACCTCCTGGTCCACCACCTACGCCAGTAGTACTTCCCACTTTTGTAAGCAAGGGCCAAGATTTAATCTCAATGCGCCAACCTTGGTCATCTGTTAGGTGCATATGGAATACGTTGATCTTATAATAGGCCAGAATATCGAGGTACTTCTTCACATCTTCTACTGAGAAGAAATGCCGAGCAACATCAAGCATGGTACTTCTAAATTCAAACTGTGGCTTATCAGTTATCATACCTGTGGGGATTACCCAAACCGGATTACTGGTTAAAGTGTCATTACTCATTTCTGGAATGAGTTGCCTGATGGTCTGAATTCCTCGAAATGCTCCTGCAGCAGTACCAGAGGTTAAGACAAGAGAATCCTCATTGATACGGAGCCTATATCCTTCAGGTTTTGAAAAGCCTGAGCCTTCTCTAATGACCAAGTGGTTATAGGTTTTTTCGCCTGAGGCTACTTGAAAAGCTGTTTTACGTTCTATTTTCTCCACAAGGTAGCTGGCAACTTCTTCGAAAGCCTCATCATCAGATAAAACGGAAACAGAAGTAAAAGCATCTAGTGCAAAACCGCTACCTGTTGCTTTAATGTCTAATGGTTTGGGGATGAGGGCTGCTTCTGTAAGGTCTGTTTCAGGAAAATCTAGATTTCTCTTTTGACAAGAACTTCCAATAATAAGTAGTGTAAGAATGGAGAGTAGAGTCGCTTTCATATTCATTATTTAAGGCACATGAAGCTACTAAATATGTTCGGATTGTGTCAATGTATGATTTGGAATTAGTCGAGGTGATTATATGGGGTAACTATGAGTTTAGCGCTCCAATTCCATTCTTCATATAGGTGGGGCTAGAGGAGGTGGTCACCTAAGTTCCAGATAATAATTGAGTGCTAACCACAAAAAAAAGCACTCACCCGAAAATTCGAGAGAGTGCTTTCATAATTTCCAAGCACCAAGTATTAAAGCCTAGCCAATATTAATGTCCTGTTTAGTGAAAGGAATCTTATAAACTCTTCTTCCATTGGCTTTCGCTAAGGCATTTGCCAAGGCACCTCCTGCTGGAGGTAGAGAAGGCTCGCCCAAGCCAGTTGGGTCATTATAGCTTTTTACAAAGTGCACATCCACATTAGGAGCTTCCTTGGTTCTGATCAGCCTGAACTTATCGAAGTTAGCTGCTTGCGGAGTTCCATCAACAAAGGAGAAATCTCCATACAAAGCGTGTCCTAAACCATCTACAACACCGCCTTGCACTTGATTTATAGCTGCATCTGGGTTAATTACAATACCGCAATCCACAGCTACTGTCATTTTAGTGATCTGTTGCTCACCGTCAACATTTTGTACATCAGCTACTTCGGCCACATAGGTGTTATGTGAATAGTAACAGCTAAAGCCTTTGCTTACACCTGATTCCGGGCTGCTCCAGTTACCTTTTTCGGCAGCTAGTTTAATAACACCAATCATCTTTTCAGGATCATAGTCGATTTCTGCCACAGGATCATTCTTAGCTCTTTCTAGAATATCTAACCTTAACTGAACAGCATCAGCACCCATTTCAGTGGCTAGTTCATCAAAGAAACTCTGCTCAGCTACTGCTAAGAAGTTAGTCACAGGGGCTCTCCAAGCACCTGTAGTGATGTTACTTTGCAGGTTATGAGATTCTACTTTGTAGTTTTCTATGCCACCTGCAGGGAACCAGTTCTCTTTTGTAGAATTCCCCATTTGAATTCCGGCACCAGTAAGGTGATATCCCGTTACTTTACCATCCTTATAGGCTGCTCTGAATTTATATTTAGAGGCGGGCCTGTAAGTACCAGCAGTCATGTCGTCTTCTCGAGTAAACATCAGCTTAACTGGCTTTCTAATCTTATCAGAAATCTCTGCAACTTCTAGGGCAAAGTCTCCATATAATCTTCTTCCAAAGCCACCGCCCATACGAGTCATGTCAACAGAAACCTCACTTGCAGGTCTTTCTAGCAGCTGTGCAACTCTTCCTTGTGTCCATTGTGGTGTTTGTATAGGTCCTGCCAACTCCACTTTCTCGTCAGTTACATTTCCAAAGAAATTCATTGGCTCTAAGGTGTTATGCGGTAGGAAAGGGGCTTCGTATGTCCTTTCTAAAGTACCTTCTGCTTGAGCAAATGCTGTCTTGATATTACCGTCATTTCGTCTAGTTGCCTTTGCGCTTGAGGTGTCTAACAGTCTTCTTAACTCACGATCGTGAGTTGTGGTGTTTTCTAGCTTGCCGTCTTTTTGCCATTCTGCTTTGAGGGCTTTCTTTCCTTTAAATACAGCCCAAGTATTTGTTCCTATTATGGCAATCTTATCTCCAAATTGAACAACATCAGTAACACCATTAACTTTCCTGGTTTCTGAATCATCGAATGACTTCAGTTTTGTACCGAAAGCGGGTGGTCTCATAGTCGCTGCATAAACCATTCCTGGTGCCGTATAATCAACACCAAATAAAGGTTTACCAGTTATGATATCCCTCATGTCCACATTGGTTTTACTATTACCAATAATGGTGAAGTCTTTAGGGTCTTTTAAAGCTACTTCTTCAGGAATCTCAGTAACAACCGCTTTTGATGCTAATTCTCCATAAGACAGTTTCTTGCGTCCGTTGTAAACGTATCCTTCTTTCGTTGTAAGTTGACTCGCATCAACTTCCCACTCTTTAGCGGCAGTCTGAATCATTAATTGTCTGGCCGTTGCACCAGCAGTTCTTAATATTTTCCAGCTAGATCGAATGGATTGTGAACCACCTGCAACTTGTCTTGAAAATGCGTCCGCATTAAGTGGCGCTTGCTTTACAACTACATCGCTCCATGCTACATCTAATTCTTCTGCAACCACCATTGGCATAGAAGTTTTTACATTCTGGCCTATTTCAGGATTAGGAGACATAATGGTAACCGTTCCATTATCTGCAATGGTTAAGAACGCGTTTATATCGAACCACTCTTTAGGTGGTGCTTTTGCAGCTTCTACAGGGTCGCAACCCCAGGTAAAGCCAATCACTAAACCGCCACCTGCCAGTGCAGAGGTCTTCAAGAAAGATCTTCTGTCTACTTTCGTTTTAATTAAAGTCATCTTATTCAGGTTTAAAGTTTATGATTTAGCAGCTGTGGCTACAGCAGCTCTTATTTTATTGTAAGCACCGCATCTACACAGATTACCATTTGTAGCATCTGCAATCTCTTGATCAGATGGATTTGGATTGCGCTTAAGTAAAGCGGCAGCATTCATGATCTGACCCGCTTGGCAATACCCGCATTGTGGTACATCATGTTCGGTCCATGCTTTCTGCAAGGGGTGATCTCCATCTTCTGACAGTCCCTCAATGGTAGTGATCTCATTCTCGCCAATTGCCGAAACGGGTAGTTGACAAGAACGTACTGCGTTACCATCTAAATGGACGGTACAAGCACCGCATTGCCCGATACCGCAGCCGAATTTCGTTCCTTTTAAGTCTAGCTCATCCCGAAGAACCCATAGCATGGGGGTGTCGGCATCAGCTTCAACAGTCTTTTGCTGTCCGTTGATTTTTAATGTATATGAAGCCATAAGGTTTTTAATTGCACTGTTAGAAAAGAAATATAAGTCTTTGGGAATGGAATTCATATAGGCTTTACACATTAGGTTTGAATTGCTTGTAGATCTTATAATCAGCGAACTATTTTCCGTAACGCTCACTGCAGAAGTACTGATTGCGAGATAAGTGGAGTGTTTCACTTCCTCAATTTTGAAGAATGACTACAGAAAAATGCTTTGTAAAGCGGGTGCTATGATTCCTTAAATCGTCTGTTTAACTTTCTATAAGATTCACCTAACTACTAGCGTATGCGACTGACTATTAATTTGTTAGCCTGGGTATTTTTTGCCCAAACATTACAGGCCCAAGTAAGCTCACAAGGATTGGTTTCTAACTTGGAGACTATCATGGCCGATGCGGAATCTTATGAAAAATATAAGGTGATTAAGACTGAATACTTAATCGCTTTCAAGAGATCGCTCGATGATACCCTATCTAAGAAGGATTCTGAATTTTCTGCTCTGAAAAAAGAGGTTGAATTGTTAAATCAACAGGTAACCTTATTAAATGAGAAGCTAAATTTCACTCAAGCTTCTTTAGTAGAATCTCAAACGGAAGCAGATGTTATAGGCTTTTTAGGTATGTCCATTGATAAAGGAGTATACCACGCCTTAATCTGGTCCTTAATCGCCTTTTTACTAACATTTCTTATTGCTGGCTATGCTCGTTTAAAACACGCTTGTGGTGTTGTAAAAAGAGTTAAGGAGGCATATACCAGAATATTAGAAGAATATCGAACTCAGCGATTTGCAGCTACTGAAAAGCAGATGAAGCTAAAGAGAGAATTGTAAACTGCACATAATCAGATAAAAATACTAAGACAAGTCGAAGACAAATCTGTGTAGATTGTTAGTGTTGCGTGCAATTCACATTGAAATGCACAAAAAAAGCCCTCCATATTGGAGGGCTTTTACTTTTTCTAAGTGATAAGAATTAAGCGTAATCTTCTCTCGGCTTTGGTCCACCATTCATGATGTCTTCATTCGCATATTCTTCAAACTGCTTAAAGTTCTCATTGAACATACGTGCCAATTTATTAGACTGCTCATAGAAAGCTGCATCGTTTTTCCAAGTTTCTCTAGCACTCAAAATCTCACTTGGTACTCCAGGACAAGTCATTGGAATTTCAGCTCCAAAAATTGAGTGTTTTCTATAGCCCACGTTATCCAAAACACCTGAAAGTGCTGCAGTAATCATGGCTCTAGTGTATTTCAATTTAATTCTTGATCCAACACCGTAGGGACCTCCAGTCCAACCTGTGTTTACTAACCAAACTTTTACATCTTGCTCATCCATCTTTTTACCTAGCATTTCTGCGTAGGCGGTAGGGCGGAGCGGCATAAAAGGCCCACCAAAGCATGCAGAGAATACAGGTACGGGATCAGTAATGCCAGCCTCAGTTCCTGCAACTTTGGACGTATATCCTGAGATGAAGTGGTACATGGCTTGTCCTTTACTTAATCTCAAGATTGGAGGCATTACTCCAAATGCATCACAGGTCAAGAAGAAAATATTTTTAGGAAGCCCCCCGATAGAAGGTGTGGCAATATTATCGATATGGTCTAGCGGATAAGATACTCTTGTATTTTCTGTAACACTAGTATCTTCATAATTCACAGACCTAGTTTCTGGGAAGAATCTAGTATTTTCAACAATAGCACCATACTTAATAGCTCTGAAAATGTCAGGTTCTTTCTCTTCGGTCAGGTCAATTGCTTTCGCGTAGCATCCACCCTCAAAGTTGAATACGTTTTTGTCAGTCCAGCCATGCTCGTCATCACCAATAAGTAGCCTGTCTGGATCAGCAGAAAGGGTTGTTTTACCAGTACCTGAAAGACCAAAGTAAATGGCAGTGTCGCTATTTTCTTTTCCCATGTTGGCAGAACAGTGCATTGGTAATACACCATCCCTTGTAGGTAAAAGGAAATTCATTACGCCAAAGATTCCTTTTTTCATTTCACCAGAATACTGCGTACCACCGATGATGATCATTCTTTTGGTGAAGTTGATGATTGCGAAATTCTCCTGACGTGTTCCATCTGTTTCAGGATCAGCTTCAAACTCTGGGCAGCATATAACAGTGAAGTTTGGCTCAAAGCTTTCTAACTTGTATTCCTCAGCTTCGATGAACATGTTATAAGTAAAGAGGTTATGCCAAGCGTATGTATTGATAAACCTTACTTTAAGTCTGTGCGTTTTGTCTGCACCACAATATGCGTCTCTCACGTAAACCTTTTTCTCTTCAAGGTAACCGAGCATTTTATTGTAGATCTGATCGAATTTTTCTGGAGCAATAGGTTTGTTGATATTCCCCCACCAAACATGATCTTTAGTCAGGTCATCTTCTACAATAAAGCGATCTTTTGGTGCTCTACCTGTAAACTTTCCCGTGTCTACAGTTAATGCACCCGTATCGGCTAAATGGCCTTCACTGTTTTTAAGGGCTTCTTCAATCAATTCAGACTGGCTGAGGTTCCAGTGTGCTTCTTTTACTTTCTTAATTCCGGCATCTTCTAAGCTGGATTTTTGGGATTTCTTACCAGTTTCTAGCATGGCTTTTTTGGTTTATTTTCTATGTTGATGACAACGTTTGCAATAATACTTATCAGTTGTCAAAAAAAGGCATTAATCGAGGTCAAATTCATGATTTAGGTCATAATGAATAATGACAATGGCAATCGTAAATCGATTGCAATACAAGTCTTTTGTGAAAATGAGCTTGTAAATGGTTCGCTGACCTGTTAGATTCAGAAGTTTGAAAAAATCTTAAACGAAACTATGACTGACCAGAGAACAATTTGGGGCCACCCAAGGGGTTTAGCGACCTTATTTTTTACTGAGATGTGGGAGAGGTTTAGCTACTATGGTATGCGGGCTCTCCTTATTTTATTTATGGCTACTGCCGCTTCTGAAGGAGGACTCGGCTTTGATGACCAGACCTCAGGAGCAATATATGGATTGTACACTATGGGTGTATATCTATTGGCATTGCCTGGTGGTTGGTTAGCCGATAGACTCTTCGGTCTAAAGAAGTCAGTATGGTATGGCGGCATTATCATTGCCTTGGGACACTTTACAATGGGTATCCCTGGTATTATGGAGTTAGTGAATGGACATAGTGCTTCTGACGCTATTACTGCACTCGATACTAATTCATTCTTTCTGGGATTACTGTTAATTGTAATTGGAACCGGTTTATTAAAGCCAAATATTTCATCGATCGTTGGTCAGCTTTATGCGCCAGGAGATGCGAGAAGAGATGCAGGATTCTCAATTTTCTATATGGGAATTAACATCGGGGCATTGGTAGCCCCTTTAGTAACCAGTGCTTTGGCCGATTTCAATTGGCATTTAGGTTTCGGAATTGCCGGTTTCGGAATGGTTTTAGGACTCATTCAGTATAGATTGACCTCTAATACTTTATCTGATGTTGGTAATATATCTATGCCTACAAATGATAAAGAGGTTAAAGAAAGAGAAGGACTAAAGAAATGGACATCAATCATAGTGGGTTTGCTGGGAGTTGTTGTTATTGGGATGTTCATGGGAGTTATCCCAATTAATGCAATACTTATAGCTCAATGGTCTGGTGTTATCATTGCCGTAATTGCATTTTCTTACTTAGCCTACGTGATGCTTTTTGGGGGTCTTGATGATTCTGACAGAAAGAAGGTAGGAGCGATCGGAGTTGTCTTTATATTCTCTGCTGTGTTCTGGTCTGGGTTTGAACAGGCTGGTTCTACGCTAAACCTTTTCGCTGAACGCTTTACTGATAGAACAGTATTTGGATGGGAGATTCCTGCTGGTATGTTCCAATCGATAAATTCAATGTTCATTATTCTCTTTGCCCCATTCTTTGGTGCCATGTGGATTTGGCTGGCGAAGAGAAACCTAGAACCAAGCTCACCTCTTAAATTCGTTTTTGGTCTGTTTGGCGTAGCTGCTGGATTCTTCGTAATGTATTTCGCAGCAAAAATTGCAGCAGCTGGTGACTTAGCATTACCTACTTGGTTAATCTTTACATATCTATTCCATACATGGGGTGAGTTAAGTTTAAGTCCTGTAGGGTTGAGCTTAACAACAAAACTAGCTCCTAAGAAGTATCAAGGCCAAATGATGGGGATCTGGTTCCTGTCCGTATCATTAGGAAATCTCTTAGCAGGGTTAATTGCAGGTGAAGCTAGTGGAGGAGACGCTGAAGCATTAGCCAATATGCCAAGTCAGTATATGACAATTGTATTGACCACTGTTGGCGCAGCATTACTTCTCTTAGCGATTAATAAGCCATTGAGAAAGCTTATGGGAGACGTACACTAGTATACTTTAAGAAACGATAAAGAAAGCCACCTCTAAAGGGTGGCTTTTTTTATTAGCTTTAATGAAACAAAATTTTTTTAAGATGAGACTGAATACCAATTCGATTTTTAGTGTACTCATGTTGTTGAGCATTTGTTTATTGAGCTCATGTCAAATGGGTTCTGAATCAAGTTCAAGCGATTTTTCTTTAGACTATGAGAAGTATGTGTTAGACAACGGCTTAGAGGTGGTTTTGCACCAAGATAAGTCAGACCCAATTGTTGCGGTTTCTGTTTTGTACCATGTTGGTTCTAACAGAGAGCAACCCGGCAAAACAGGTTTTGCTCACTTTTTTGAGCATATGCTCTTTCAAAATTCAGAGAATGTGGGAGCCGGTAACTTTATTAAGTATGTGAATGAATTGGGCGGAAATTTCAATGGTGGTACATGGACTGACGGTACCGTTTACTTCGAGACAGTTCCGAGTGATGCGCTAGAAAAAGTGCTCTGGATGGAGTCTGATCGTATGGGCTATTTCATTAATACAGTTTCTGATTGGGGACTAGAAAATGAAAAAGAGGTTGTAAAAAATGAGAAAAGGCAAGGGGTAGATAACAGGCCTTACGGTCATAAAACAGACGTTCAATTGAAGAATCTTTACCCTAATGGGCATCCTTATAGCTGGGATGTAATCGGGAGTCTTGCAGATTTGCAAGCAGCTACGGTAGATGATGTGAAGGAATTCTACTCTAAATACTATGGAGCCGCAAACGCTACGCTTGTAGTTGCTGGTGATTTGGATGTTGAAAAAACCAAAGCCCTAATTGATAAATACTTTGCCGAAATTAATTCAGGGCCAGCAGTAGATCCAATAGAGCCTATGCCAGCGGTTCTTGAAGAAACCAATTTGCTCTATCATGAAGATAAGTTCGCCAACCTACCAGACCTTCAAATGATCTGGCCAACGGTGGAACAATATCACCCTGATAATTGGGCCTTAGACCTATTAGGTCAAGTGCTTACGGACGGTAAAAAGTCACCTTTCTATAAAGTAATTGTTGAAGAGAAGAAACTGGCACCAAGCGTTTATACTTATAATAGTTCAGCTGAGATTGCTGGTACTTTTAATTTGGGAGCAAGAGCTTTTGATGGTGTAGATCTAAACGATGTAAGAGCCGCTTTTATGGAGGCCTTTGAGAAGTTTGAAGGGGAAGGTTTAAGCGAAGATGATCTGAATAGAATCAAGATTGGATTAGAGACCAGTGTTTATGGTTCTGTTTCAAGCGTATTCGGCAAAGCCTATCAATTAGCTGATTTCAATACGTTTACGGGAGATCCTGGCTATGTTACTGAGAACTTAAAACGCACAATGGCAGTATCTAGAGATGATATCATGCGCGTTTATGAAAAGTATATCAAGGGTAAAAATTATCTCGCTACTAGTTTTGTGCCTGTCGGACAAGATGACTTGGTTTTGGAAGGCTCTGTTAAGGCAGAAGTTACTGAAGAGCCAATTGTGCAAGGAGCGGAAAACAATTTAGATCAGTATGAGCGAGATGTAGAGTTTGTTAAAACAGCATCGAAAATTGATAGAAGCATAAATCCAGCACTCGATGGAGATTTGAGTTTCAGCCCTCCGGCAATTAACGATGGTAGCTTGGCCAACGGAATGAAGGTTTTCCATATCTATCAGGATGAGTTGCCTATGGCTCAATTCAGTATTAGAATTAAAGGAGGAATGTTCTTAGATGACCCTTCAAAAGTAGGAACTGCGGCACTTTTAGATAATATGATGATGGAAGGGACCGCCAATAAAACTCCTCAAGAACTGGAAGAAGCTATTGGTCAATTAGGAGCTAGGGTAAATATTTCAACTTCTAGAGAATACATCACCATTTCGGGTAAATCATTGGCTAAGAACTATAATGAGGTATTAGCCTTAGTTAAGGAAGTGATTATGGAGCCACGCTGGGATGAAGGCGAGTTTGATCGAATTAAGAGCTCTGCCTTGAACGCAATTCAGCAACAGAATGCTAATCCAAATGCTATTGCATCTAAGGTTTTCAATAAAGTGCTTTATGGAGAAGATCATATTTTCTCTAATCCTACCTCAGGAACTTCTGCCAGCGTTTCAGGCCTTGAACTTGATGATCTAAAGGATTATTATGAACGTAATTTCTCGCCATCCGTAGCTTCTTTTCACTTTGTAGGGGCGCTTTCTGAAGACGAAGTGATGTCGTCTTTAGATATTTTTAACGAATGGGAGGCAATGGATGTAGAGTTTCCTGAATATGAAATCAAGTCTGAGGTAGACGATTCGAGAATTTTCTTTGTGGATTACCCTGATGCTAAGCAATCAGTTATCAATATTGGGAGAGTAGCCATGGAAGATTCTAATGAAGATTTTGCGGTAGCGAATATGTCTAATTATCGTTTAGGTGCAGGTTCTGGATCAATCTTATTCAAGCAATTGAGACTAGAGAAAGGATATACTTATGGTGCTTACTCTAATTATTCTAGAATCATGAATGGATCCGTATTCACTGCTGCATCAAGTGTTCGAAGTAATGTGACGCGCGAGTCTGTCGACCTATTTAAGGAAATCTTAGATAACTACAGTGCGGATTTTAGCGATGAAGATGTGGAAGTGACTAAAAAGTCGATTCTCAGAAGTAATACACAGTCTTATGAAACGCTAGGAAGCCTTTTGGGTATCCTTCAGAACATTTCCACTTATGATTTACCAAAAGATTATGTGGTAAAGGATGAGGAGAAATTAAAAGGAATGGATAAAGAAACGATCAGAAAGCTGATTGATGAATACATGAATCCTGATAACCTTGTCTATGTTGTAGTTGGTGATGGAAATACCCAATTGCCTAGGCTGAATAATACGGGTTTAGGAAAGCCAGTGTTGGTCAATAAAGACGATGAAAGTCTTCAGATTAAAAAGTGATTGAAATGTTTACGTTTACAAGGGCCTTCTCACCAAGATTCGTGAGAAGGCTTTACTTACAACTTAACTTTTTATAAAGTTAAAAGCTGGTAAATATCTAGCTTCTTTGTTGTTAGAAATCCTATTAACATTGAGTAGAATAGTGATCAGATTGAGTAGGTTGAGACCAATAATTAAAATCCAAAAAGCCCCTAAACCAAATTTAATTCCACTGGCCAAAATCTCTGGAGAAACGTCATTCGCCTCTACGACTTTATTGAAAGTATTAACTAATTGAAAAATCTGTAATACAAAACCTAAGAACAGTATTATGC
>CBFIDV010000039.1:0-20452 GCA_965661455.1 Roseivirga sp. | reverse complement strand
AGAAAATAACAAGGTAGATTTAGTCCTTATGGACCTTCAAATGCAACCAATGGATGGTTTTGAGGCTACTAGAATGATTAACCAGCTTAACCCTGAACTGCCAATAATTGCAATGAGCGCAAACCATCCAAGTGATTTTGAAGAAGACTATTACAAAACAGGTTTTTCAAGCTTTGTGAGTAAGCCATTCACTCCTGAAGACTTATTCAATCAAATTAATAAACTAATCAAATCTTAGTATGAGACAGAATATCTCCAGTGGTAGTCCTTGGGAAGACAAGGTTGGCTATAGCAGAGCAGTAAGGATTGACAATGTGATTGAAGTAACAGGAACAGTCGCTGACGACCAAGGAGAATTATTGGGAGGGAATGATCCTTATGAACAAACCATGTTTGCCTTGGCTAAAATTAAAAAAGCCATTGAAATGGCTGGTGCCAGCTTGAATGATGTAATCAGAACAAGAATCTATGTAGTGAATATTGATCATTGGGAAGCCATAGGAAAAGCACATGCTGAGTACTTTGGTGATATAAAACCTTGCACAACCATGATCCAAGTTGCTCGTCTAATAGACGACAAGTATCTTGTTGAAATAGAAGCATCAGCCATTACAAATCAATAAACACATGTCACTTTTTAAATCTGGTTTTTTACTCTTTCCTATTTTAACTTATTTAACCATTATCATTGGTGCCGGAGTCCTTTGTTATTGGATATATAAGGCACTCAAACAGTTTGTTGTGGTAAACGAACTTAAGGAAGAACTCCTTAGAATTGAACTTGATGAAAAGCGAAATCGAGAAGTCTAAGACATTCGATTTATAACCTGCACCAGCTCACCTAGAATCATAGCTGTTGCTCCCCAAACCACCTCCCCTTCTATATCGAAATAAGGCGACTCAATCGTGTAAGGTGGAAAATGCATTGTCTTGACTTTGCGTTTAGATAAATCCATTAACTCATGAATCGTTGGGGTATAAATGGCCTCTACTTCCTTCCTATCTGGAATAAACCGAGGTTTTTCATGCAATACACCAACAGTTGGATACACTTTGAAATTCGAAGCTATTATGAACATTTCTGAGAGGTTACCCAGTACCTCAATTCTATCTTTTTGAATACCTATCTCTTCTTCCGTTTCTCTCAAAGCCGTAAAGATCAAATCCGGATCTCCCTCTTCATGCTTGCCACCTGGAAGGCTCACTTGACCGCTATGTGCTCCGTTATATGTAGGTCTTTTCATTAAAGGCATTCTAATGTTGTCTCCATCATGATAGAGCAACACCATCACACCTCCGAGTCTCGCTGGATTAGTAGGGTCTTCCTTAAACCTCCTATCGTCAATTGGTCTTGGAGCCATCTCAGACTGTGCCTCTTTGCCTGGTAAAGGCTGACTCAAACTACGATTCAGATCTTCAATGAACCTTTTAAAATCTAAGCTGTGATACAATGGACTCTTTGTTTTGATATGACTATTGAAAATATAAACTTAGATGCAAAGGAATCGTTCGTTCAAATAAGAAAATAATCTATGCGCTCAGTATTATTTAGTTTAATATTTATTGGTTTCTGTTCCGTTGGCTTGATTGGCCAAACCGAAAGCCTAAGAATGGCAAAACTAAAATACAATGGCGGAGGAGATTGGTATGCCAACAAAACTGCTCTTCCAAATTTAGCCGAATTCTGCAACGAGACGCTTTCTACAAATTTTCTTACAGATGATGCTACCGTGGAAGTAGGCAGCCCAGAGCTATTCGAATATGCTTATGTCTACATGACCGGACATGGCAACGTAGTCTTTACTCCTTCAGAAGCTGAAAACCTTCGAAATTATCTTATCGCAGGTGGCTTTCTACATATAGACGATAATTACGGTCTAGATGCCTATGTTCGCTTAGAGATGAAGAAGGTGTTTCCAGAACTAGAATTCATAGAATTACCATTCGACCACCCCATATACAATCAGAAATATGAGTTCGAAAATGGACTTCCAAAAATTCATGAACACGACAAGAAACCACCCCAAGGATTTGGCTTGATTTATGAAGGTAACTTAGTGTGTTTCTACTCTTATGAGACCGACCTTGGCAACGGATGGGAAGACCAACGTATCCACAACGATCCTGAGGAAGTTAGGCAGCAGGCGCTGCAAATGGGCGCAAATATTATCACCTTCGCACTTACTCAATTCTAGAGAAAGCAGAATTAAACTATTCTGTTAGTTTGTAAACTAGGTAAATAGTTTTAATATTGACTATTCAATACTCATGGATATGAAAGAATTAACAAAAGCGGAAGAACAAGTGATGCAAATTCTCTGGCAGATAGAGAAGGGATTTGTTAAGGATGTTCTTGCCAAAATACCGGAACCTAAGCCAGCATATAACACAGTATCTACGATTATTAGAATTCTTGAAAAGAAAGGATTTGTAGGATATAAGGCTTATGGAAAGACTCATGAATACTTCCCAATAGTTGATAAAACTGCTTATTCTAATTTCTACTTAAAGAATTTTATAGGAGGCTACTTCAATGGGTCTTTCCAAAAACTCGTATCGTTTTTTGCAAAAGAGAACGACATGGACATTCAGCAGTTTGAAAGTTTAATCAAGCATGTAGAAGACGACTTAAAAGATCCGGAAGAAGAAAAATAGACCTTGAAAAAGCACCCAACCATAGAGCTGTTAGAGAATCTCAATGATGCATTAATTTACGCATTGGAGACAGCCACATGCCTTGCAGTGCTTTATTTGGTTTATCATTTTCTGTTAAGAAAGGAAAGAAGCTTTCAATACAACCGTATTTATCTATTAGCCTCTATTGTTCTATCATTCACGTTCCCTTTACTCAACTTCAACTTTAACCCAGAAGCACTACCTAACATTCTTAATTCTATCCACCAGGTAGGCAATGAAGTAAGTAACGAACGGATTATTGAAGCAGACCGAGCATTCTCTTTTACCATTACAGCAAATTCTGAAAGACCTTATTTACTCTGGTGGGAAATACTTCTGCTCATCTATGTGGCTGGTCTGGCAACAGGTTTATTTAAGTTCTTATTACAAATAAGGGTTTTTAAAGAAACCATATGGTATAAAAGACATAATACCCGATACAAAAAGAAGGGTTATTTCTTTGTGAAAACAGAAGGTAGCTTACCAACTTTCTCTTTTTTGAACTATCTGTTTTGGGATGATGAGCAAGACCTAAGTAAAGAGGAAAGAGATCAGATTATCTCTCATGAAGAAGTGCACATAGAACAAAAGCACTCCATGGATATCTTAGGCATTGAAATCCTAAAGATAATTTTCTGGTTCAATCCATTTCTATACTTATACAAGAAGCTACTTGAGGAAGCTCATGAATTCTATGCTGATGCGAAAGCCGCTATGCACACCAATTCTGTTGTCTATACCAAGCTTTTGGTCAAGTCAACATTCAGCCAAATGGGTTTAGCATATGGCAGCCACTTTAAAAAGAATCAGACCTTAAAACGAGTTCAGATGCTCTCTCAACAAAAGAGAGTCAATATTATAAAGCTCTTAATTCCGCTACCAATTGCTGCATTATTATTTTTCATTTTCTCTTTTGAAGCGCAGCTATACAACACAGTAGTAGTTAATAACTATACAGTAGAGCCTGTGAGTATCAGTGCTAGTGACAAAATACCGTTTCCAGAATCTGGTATTAAATCTTGGAATAGTAGCCTAGAAGAAAACATTAGTTACCCGCTAGAAGCAAAAGTAAAGGAGATTGAAGGCGATGTGAAAGTTTCCTTTATTGTAACAGAAAGAGGTACTCTCATGAGTCCTGTCTTTGAAGAAAAGATTGGATATGGCGCTGAGGAAGAAATCATTAATGCGCTGAGAAAATCAGGCAAATGGGAACCTGCCGTAATTAATGGTAAACCAACTCCGCTGGGGGTCACTCTACCAATCTCATTCAAAAAGTCTTAGTATTTTCTTTTAAAGATCTCAGAAGCGACAAATGCTTTTTTCGCTCCATCTAAATCTGAGAACATCTCTGCATATTCTGAATTATTTACCTCCTCTTCTTCAAATTCTTTGAATTGAGAGAAGTCTTGCTTCATGCGTTTATGCTTTTCAAAGATTGGCAGAGGTTTAGATTCTGACACCATCTGTTCTTTTTGCTCTACAAAAGCAGGCTCCAAAATTTCTGGTTCAACTTCTCTTGTTTTACCAGTAGTGAATTCTTCTAAAAGTTCTTCAAAAGACGGCCTTTGCCCGGGAGGAGGCCCCACTGTTTCAGCTGATGCTTCAGCTGGGCGAGCTCCTTTTGGTTGCGGCTTCTTATTATTCTTTTTAGACTTAGAAAAGATAAAATAGATGATACCTAGAATGATATATATAAGTGTACCAAAGTCGAATTCCATGTGTTAGCAAATCTAAGGATTTATTCTAATTTTGCTAGCTACACCCATTTTTAGGAGCAACCCCATTCATGCAGCTTACCAAACTTGAGATAAAAGGTTTTAAAAGTTTCGGAGACAAAGTTACCATCAATTTCGATGAGGGTATCACTGGTATTGTTGGCCCAAATGGTTGTGGTAAATCCAACGTTGTAGATTCTATAAGATGGGTACTTGGTGAGCAAAAAACAAGAATGCTTCGTTCCGAAAAAATGGAGAACATAATCTTCAACGGAACAAAGAAAAGAAAGCCTACTCAATTAGCGGAAGTATCGCTCTCGTTTAAAAACACTAAAAACCTTCTACCGACAGAATATACGGAGGTCACAATCACCAGGAGATATTACCGCACTGGAGAAAGTGAATATCTACTAAACGGTATTACCTGCCGACTTAAAGACATTACCAATCTTTTTATGGATACGGGAATAGCATCAAATAGCTATGCCATCATAGAATTAAAGATGGTAGATGATATTCTGAATGATAAAGACAACTCGAGAAGAGCCTTATTTGAAGAAGCCGCGGGTATCTCCAAATTCAAAACACGCAAAAGAGAGACGCTCAAAAAGTTAAAAGACACTGACGATGATTTAGATCGTGTAGAAGACCTTCTTTTTGAAATTGAGAAGAATCTTAAAAGCTTAGAAAAACAGGCTCGACAAGCCGAACGACACTACAAGCTTAAAGACGAGTATAAAGATGCTAGCATTCGCTTTGCTAGGGTTTCGGTTTCGGATAAGACATCGGCACACCAGCGCATTGAAAAGACGATTGAAACTGAGAACGACAAGAAAACTGAAATAGTCAGTATGATTGCCGAGCAGGAAGCGGCTATAGAAAAAGGTAAAACGGACTTAATTACCAAAGAGAAGCTCCTCTCCTCTCGACAAAGAACTCTGAATGAGCATGTCAACAAAATCCGTCAGTTTGAGAGCGATAAGAAGATTAAAAATGAGAGACTCTCCTTCTTAGAAGACAAGAGTGACAACCTTAGAGAACAGCTTGAAGCAGATAGAAAGAGTAATGAGAGAGCTGCCCTTAGCCTTGAAAGCTTAAGGAAAGAGCTTACAGAAGCGAAGCATGGTCTTTTGGCTATTCAGCATGAGGTAGAAAAACTAGAAGAGGATTATCTCTCACAAAAAGAAATCGCCTCAGATTCACAGAATACTTTCGATGACAACCGAAAACTCTTCAATGATAGAAGAGAGCAGGTTTTTTCTTTAAGAAAAGAAATCGAGATTAAGGAAATTCAGCTAGACACGCTTAACTCTGAATTTGCCAAAACTGAAAGTTATACTACTGAACAGTCCGAAACACTAGCCCAGTTTGACGAAAAGCTTAATGTTCTGGAGAAGCAAGTTTCTAATAAACGAGGTTCTTTAGAAGCTGCCAAAGCTCAAGATGAAAAGCATCAGAAGAGCATACAGCAAACTTCCGATACCTTAGATATAATTAGAGAAGAGCTAACCCAAACTAGTAGAAAGTTAGACTCAAAGCGAAACGAATTCAACCTGACAAAATCGTTGGTTGAAAACTTAGAGGGTTTTCCTGAAGCAATCAAATTTCTTAAAAAGAAAGCCAACTGGAATAAAGATGCACCTCTTCTCTCTGACATAATCACCTGTGATGAGAAGTATCGGGTAACCATTGAGAACTACCTAGAAGCGTACATGAACTACTACATCGTTGATACGGAAAGGCAAGCCTTTGAAGCCGTCAACATTCTCAGCGATGCTTCAAAAGGGAAAGCTAATTTTTTCGTCTTAGATGCTTTTGATCATTACGAAACTGGTGAACCTCGCATTTTTGAAAATGCTATTCCTGCAACAGAGATCGTAGAATTTGAACCAAAGTATAAGAGGCTTATCTCTCATGTTTTAGAGAATGTATACATCGTTAAAGGTGGTCCCGGAGATATCCCTGTAGATGGCAAAGCTGTTTTTATTACGGAATCTGGAAAGTACACCAAAAGAAAGTTCAGCATCTCTGGTGGTTCCGTAGGGCTTTTTGAAGGAAAACGAATTGGTAGAGCCAAGAATCTTGAGAAGCTAGAGAATGACATTAAAAAACTGGAGACCAAATCGGTTGAAATTAAAGAGAAATTAGAGAGTAAGCAGCAAGAGCTAGCACGCCTCAAGGCCACATCGCACAAAGCCGAAATAGATCAGCTTCAGCATGACCTCAGCTTAGTGAGCGAAGAGTATATCTCCATTAAAACCAAGAAAGAGCAACTTAGTCAGATGCTTTCTTCTCGTGCAAATAGAAAGGAAGATATTATTGCTGGCATAGAGCAGATTACTCTTTCATTAGATCAGATTAAACCACAATTAGCTGACACTGAAACAGAATTTCAGGAGGTTGAATCGAAAATTGAAGAGCTCGAAAGAATGGCTAAGAGAGAAAACGAATTGCTCTCTAGCAGATCTCAAGCTTTCAATGATAGAAACATAGTATTCCACCAAAAACAGAATAAAGTCACCGCTGTACAACGAGAGATAGAATTCAAGAATAGTGCTTTTGAAGGCAGTAAATCTCGAATAGACAAAAATCATGTGGAGCTCGATAAGAACGAAGCAGAGATTAAAAAACTCGTTGAGAATACCAACTCTAATGACGACCAGCTCATTTCAATGTATGATGAGAAAGAGTCAATTGAAAAAGGAGTAAATGAAGCTGAAAAAGATTATTACGCTCAACGCGGAGACATTGATGTTGCAGATAAGACATTAAGAGAGCTTCAGCGCAGAAAGGAGACTTCCGACACTTTCATTATGGAAATGCAAAACAAGCTTAATGAAACCAAGCTTGAATTGAATTCTGTGAAAGAAAGGCTATCCGTAGAATTCAATGTGAATTTGGATGAGATTCTAAAGAAAGATGAGGAAGAAGTTGAAGAAGAATTAACGGTTGAAGAACTGGAAGCGCTTGTCTTGAATAAGCGAGACAAAATTGAGCGAATGGGCCCTATCAACCCAATGGCAATGGAGGCTTATGATGAGATTAAGGAACGTCATACCTTCATTAGCGAGCAGAAGAAAGACTTGGAAGAGGCTAAAGACTCTTTGTTAGAAACCATTGCTGAAATTGACACCGTTGCTAAGGAAACCTTCCTAGAGGCATTCGACAAGATTAAAACCAACTTTATAAAAGTATTTAGGTCACTCTTTACAGAAGAAGATGACTGCGATTTGAAATTGGTAGACCCAGATAATCCTTTAGAGTCGGCAATTGAGATCATGGCCAAGCCAAAAGGTAAACGGCCTTTAACCATTAATCAGCTTTCGGGAGGTGAAAAAACACTGACAGCTACTTCTCTCCTATTCTCTATTTATCTATTAAAGCCTGCACCGTTCTGTATTTTTGATGAGGTAGATGCTCCTCTTGATGATGCCAACATTGATAAGTTTAACAACATTATTAAGAAATTCTCGTCAGACTCTCAGTTCATAATTGTCACTCACAATAAAAGAACAATGGCCTCTACGGATATAATCTACGGAATCACTATGATTGAGCAAGGTGTTTCTCGTGTGATACCAGTAGACCTCAGAGAGCTTGAAGATTCGTAGAGAATTTCTAAATTCAGCCCTCAATAAAAAATCTTATGAAATACCTTCTAACCTTAGCAGTAGCGCTGTTGCTTGCCTGCCAATCAGACAACGATAATATACCTGACGATTCATTATCATTCTTAGCACTTGGCGACTCCTATACAATTGGACAGAGCGTAGAGGAAAGTGAAAGGTGGCCAGTTCAATTGGCTAATCAATTAACAGACAGAGGTATTGACATGGGAGCACCTAAGATCATTGCGACTACGGGTTGGAGAACAGATCAATTGAAAGACGCCATTGCCGCTGACAACGAGCTAGAGGAGCAATACGATCTAGTGTCTCTATTAATTGGGGTGAATAATCAGTTTCAAGGTAGAACAGTAGAAAGCTTTGCTCCTGAATTTGAGGAATTATTGCAAACGGCTATTCGCTTGGCAGGCACCAAAGACAAAGTAATTGTGCTTTCAATTCCTGACTATGGCGTAACGCCATTTGGTATGAGTCGTGGTGAAGAAAGAATTGCTAGAGAGCTAGATGAGTACAATCGAGTAAGTAGAGAGATCTGCGATAGGTATAAGGTGCAATACTTTGATATCACCCCTATCTCTAGAGAAGCCAAAACAGATGCAGATTTGATTGCTAGTGACAATTTGCATCCTTCAGGTAAAATGTATGGCCAGTGGGTTGATCTGATCATAGATGAAGTAACCATTCTACTGGAAGACTAGACTATTGCTTTTTTTCTAAGTCTAGGGCTAGAAATATTTTAAGCCTTTCATGAACCTTTAGAAGGCCTAGAAACTTTTTTGGAGGGTCTAGATCAAAATAGCTCAAGTTAATTTCGAATGTCGCTACCAATTGCTCTTGATCATTGAGGATAAAAGGAAGCTCATTCATTCTTAATTGTTTACCTACAAGATCTAATTCTAAAGAACTGAAATACTGCCCATCTTTCTTTATGAATTTATCTACTACGACAGATATGAATGGGTAATCCTCAGATTTTAAAGTCTTCTTAAAATCTCTATTTAACATTTTGTTCCCACAGCCAAATTCATTTACAGGCAGCGAGATATCTAGTACCGGATTACCAGGTTCACCATTAATCTCTAGGGTATCAATTGCCTGTTCTTCTTGATAAATACAGTGTAACAACTAATGATGAAATTATAGAGGATATAGAGTCATTGGGAAGCCGAAGACTTGCCTTTAGTGAAATAACCGAGACTAAACATGATGGCAAAACAGTGGTTAACCTAAGCCCAAAAGAAAAGTATTTGGACCCCAAATATTTCGATACAGCATGGATGTCGAATGTAATGTATAGAGAGTAACAAAAAAGCCAGTTCAAATGAACTGGCTTTTCTTTTCTTATCTGGTTTAGGATTCTACTTATCAATAGAACCCATTACCCTTTTCATAAATCCATTTAGCGCTTCTTTCTTTGACTGGCCCTCATCCATCGTTTCTCGTACCTCTAAGGCACCATACATGTTAGAGATTAGCTCACCAATCACATCTAGCTCTTCATCTTTTAAGTTTTCACTCTCTGTTAAGAACTCTAGTGTTTCTACGGCTTCAATTACGAAGTCGCGGTCGTTTTGCTCAATGAATTCTGTTAAATGCTTAATTAGAGGCAACCTCATTTACTAAATCTTTAAGTAAATCGAATTTATTGGTCTGTACTTGGTTAACCAGTTCTCCATTTTCAAAAGCTGCAAAAGTAGGTAGGTTATCTACAGTAGCCATTTTTCTAGACTCAGGTAGTTTTTCCGCATCTACCATCACAAAGGTTACTCCTTCAGTTTCTCTAGAAAGCTTTTTGAACTTTGGCTTCATAATGCGGCAATTGCCACACCAACCTGCAGAATACTGAACAATTACTTTACTATTGTCTGAAACAACAGACTGTAAGTTATCTTCCTGTAATTCAACCATCTTAGTTGTTGCTTAAATATTCGGTTACACCAGCTCTATCAGCATTCATTGCTTCTTTACCTTCTTCCCAGTTCGCAGGACATACTTCGCCTTTTTCTTGAACGTGTGTATAAGCATCGATCAATCGTAAGTACTCGTTTACATTTCTACCTAAAGGCATGTGGTTAATTCCTTCATGGAAGATTACACCTTCTTCGTCTAACAAATAAGTAGCTCTATAAGTAACGAAATCACCTGACACCAAATCTAGACCAGACTCTTCGTCAATTGTAACACCATCAACATCTAAGATATCTAGGATTCTTGCTAGGTTTCTGTTATTGTCAGCTAAAATATCATAAGTAACTCCTTCAATTCCGCCATTATCTTTTGCTGTGTTTAACCATGCAAAGTGTACCTCTGGGGTATCACAAGAAGCACCAATTACAATTGTGTTTCTTTTCTCGAATTCCACAAGCGCCTCTTGGAATGCATGAAGCTCAGTAGGACACACGAAAGTGAAATCTTTTGGATACCAGAATAACAATACTTTCTTTCCTTTTTTGATTGCTTCATCAACTACATTCAATTCGAAAGTATCACCCATCTCATTCATTGCCTTAACCGCTATACTTGGAAATTTTTTACCAACTTGACTCATTATATTTCTTTACATTTTGAATTAGTAGATGCAAGATGAGCCGTTTTTGTTCACCCGAACCACGGAAATTCACCATATTATTTTTCAATCCGTCATAGATATTATCTATATAGAGCACTTAGATATTTATAACTCAAAAAGGCTGAACCACTTACGTGATTCAGCCTTTTTCAATAAGATGTTAAAATCTCTTTTAGTCGTTCTCCCAATTAGCAGGACAAAGCTCACCATGTTCTTGGAGCATCGCAAAAGCGTCAATCATTCGGAGGTAATCGCCAACTCTTCTGGCCAAAGGCATGTGATTAATTCCTTCATGGAAAACATGACCTGTCTCGTCAATAAGGTAAGTTGCACGGTACGCCACATTCTCTCCCTCTACAAGATCAACTCCAGACTCTTCGTCTAACACAACATCTTTGATGTCTAGGATATCTAATACGCTAGAAAGGTTTCTATTCGCATCTGAGATAATAGGGTAAGTGATGCCTTGAACACCACCATTGTTCTTATCCGTATTTAACCAAGCATTATGGACCTCAATGGTATCACATGAAGCTCCAATAATTACTGTATTTCTTTTGTCGAACTCTGGCAGCGCCTCCTGAAACGCATGCACTTCAGTTGGGCAAAGCGGACTGTAGTCTTTTGGCCACCAAAAAAGAAGAACCTTTTTCTTATTGTTAACTGCCTCTTCGAACACGTTAATTTCAGATGTCTCGCCTTGAGCATCCGTTGCTTTCACAAGCATATTTGGAAATTGTCTACCGATGTAACTCATAGTCTTTTTGAAGATTTATATGTGGAAAACCACAAAGTGAAATGATTGTTGGTGATTGAAGGTAATAAATAGAATCTAGTAAAAACAAAAAGGAGGCCCCCGCCTCCTTTTCAACTAAACTAACCCATACAGGTGGTTTTAAAGGTTCTTTTAACCAAAACGATGCACTCTACTTCATACATTTTTAACCTCTAAACCTATACTAACTTGTAAAACTTCACTTATTGATAGTATTACTATGTTTTCAAGTAGTATAACGACCATTATTCCTTTTGGTTTCCTTTTTGAAACTTTTTTTTCACTTTTATTTTATGGCAAAGAGAAGCTTGAAAATTATCCTTTTGGTTATAGGCCTACTTGGCATTGCATCTGGTATATATGGCATTATCATAGGGCAAGAATATTTGAACTATTTGGTGGGTCTTGTCTGCGGCAGTGGTCTACTTCTAGAGGCTTATAATCTTCATCAGGAAGAGAAAAAGAAGTAAACCTTCCCAGCTTCGCTTTCCCCTCCAGAGGGGGACATTCCAAAAATCAAATTCTTACTCTACTACTCGGCAAGTGCCTGTCTGCTAACAAAGGCAGGATATCCGTAGTATGGATAGGGTGACTAAAAATATCAATCTCTAATTATCCTCCTCTAGAGGAGGTGTCCGCAGGACGGAGGAGGCAATAAAAAAGCCGATCTCGAAGAATCGAGACCGGCTTTTGCATTATGTGTTAAGCGCTTCTTAGTTATTCTGCCCTTTAGTCTTTTCTAGTTTAAGGCTACTACCCTCTTCAACTTTCTCCTGAGACTCTTCTACAAGATCATATCTCAGTGTTCTACCTTTTAAAGTAGCAGGAAGCCCATAAGCCATCCATTCTGGCATTGGCTCACCTTTTAAGTAGTGATCAAAGAACTGTCCCATTCTAACAGAAAGGTCTTTTCTATTCTTACGCTTTCTCAAATTGTGAGCTTCACCATTGTAAACCACCATCCATGCTGGCTTCTGTAATCTTCTAAGCGACATGTAGAATTCAATTCCTTGATACCATGGCACTGCTCCATCTGCATCGTTGTGCATAATGAATAGAGGTGTTTCGATATTCGGTACATGGAATAAAGGAGAGTTCTCAATGTAAAGATCTTGCTCATCCCAAAGTGTACCACCAATTCTAGATTGTGTTTTCTCATATTGGAACATACGGCTCATACCGCTACCCCAACGCACACCACCATAAGCAGAGGTCATGTTAGCTACTGGTGCACCTGCGCCTGCAGCAGCGTACATATCTGTTCTTGTAACGATATGTGCCACTTGGTAACCTCCCCAACTTTGACCTTGGATAGCCATTTTGTCTTTATCTACAAAGCCCATATCAACAACCGCATTAGTAGCTGGTATCACATGATCCATGGCGCTTTTTCCAGGATGACCGAGTTCGTACTTAATGTCTGGAACTAGTACCAAATAGTCGTTACTCACATAATATGGGATATTAACAGTACTGGCGCTTGGTGCTGGGCTCGGGTGACTGTGGAGTGAATTTGACCTTCTTTCGTAGAAATACACAATCATTGGATACTTCTTATTCTCATCGAAGTTCTCTGGCTTATAGAGAATAGCCTGCATCACTTCTCCATCGTATCCGCTTTCGAATTCTACTAATTCATTCGTTCCCCACTTGTATGGCTCTTCTTGAGCTCCAACATTTGATAGCTTCTCAAGGCCGTCCATCTGCACGCTATTAGCTGCATAAAGTTCTCCATACTCTTCATAGGTAGACATTCTAACCAATACCCTATCAGCATCTTTTGCTTTAACCAAACCAGACAAGCTCATGTCTTTCATTACAATTAAAGTAGGATTAGAAACTGTTTCTAGGTTTGCAGTCATAAAGCCAGAAGCCTTAGTCCACTCATTGAATGCTCTCAGTATTATTGGTGAAGTCGTATCAATTGCCTGAGATTCATATTCTAATCTTTGCTGACGCAAGGTGATTCTATTGGCTCTACCGTAACCATTGGTTACATTAACTGGAGCTGCTCCATTCGGATCCATCTTCCAGATATCATATCTATCATAGATATAAAATGCTTTATCACCTTCAGACCATCCTGCACTACCATATCCGTTTGCTAAAGAAGGCGAATCATGCAACTCATTCGCGAAGCTCACGTCCATGCCAGCGGTGATGTTTTTCACCTCTTTAGTAGCCATTGACATCATATACCAGTGTCCGTCTTCAATATCGAACCAGGTTAAGAAATTACCTTCAGGAGAAAGCGAAGGACGTCCTTTTGCCCCTCTCACAATTACTTCTACATCTCCAGAATTAACATCAATGCTGTAGTAATCTCTTGGAATTTGAGTATCCCAAGTCATTTGTGTTCTATATGATTGATCGTCCATCGCAAGAACAAAGTCTCTGTCGTTACGTGTATCGATAAAAATACTTTGAAGATCTGGGCCACCTAATTGAGTGAGATCGCCTGTTTCGGTATTCAGAACCATTTCGTACGTTCTGTTCTTCTCACGACCAGACTGCAATTGCTGCATGGGCTGAATGTATGGGTCGTTATAAGACCACACATCTACATCAGGTCTATCATCCTTTAGTAACGTAGTATCATCTTCATATTCATAACTCATAGGTCTTGGAGCAGAACCGAAGTATAGTCTCTTTCCTGACTCAGAAAAGCTTATGCGAGAATTGCCGCTAACCATCCAGTTCTCAGGAAGAGCAGCAGATGTAGTGTCTGCCACAATTTGAGCACTTGAACTACCTTCAGCCCAGTGCATTAAAGAAAAATACTTCTCATCATCGTCTTTCTCATTCGCGCTAGCGAAGAATGAAAGTTGAGAACCATTTTCGTCAGTCGTCATTTTCTTATAATCCGTCAAACCCGTACTAATTTCAAACGCCTGACCAGATTCAGTATTAATACCAAAAATACCTGCTGGGTTAAGTGAATCGACTTTATCGAATTCGTAGAATAAGTGCTTACCATTCTCAGTTAATAGATATTCCATAACGCCCGAGATGGACTTCTCTTCGCCAGTAGTCATATTAAAAAGTATCAACTCCGTTCCTTTAGACTTAGCTCTAGAATCTTCCTCAACCTCTTTACCTTCTACAACCTCTTCGGTAATTACCTCCTTGGTCTTCTTAACCTTTTTTGTTTTCCTTTTCTTCTTTTTCTCTTTGGTAGTTTCTACTACCTCTTTGCCTTCAACAACTTCCTCTTCCTTCTTTTCTTTCTTAGGCTGTTTCAAAGGCTTTTCATGCAACCAAGCAATCCAGTCTCCTGACTCACCTCTAACTTGATAGTTTTTAACGCGAGCCACTTTCTTGATATCACCAGAATATAAATTAATGATATAAAGAGAGTCTTTTGGCATCTTTGATGCACTCGTCTTTTTCAACTTTAACTCTCTAGTTTCTAAATAGGCAGGTTTTACTTCAGCAGCCACAAATTGACTGTTAGAAGAAAACTGATAGCGAGAGACGCGATCTATCGTCAACTCTTGATCTGTATTAAGATTTCTTAGTATTAATACAGCATCGCCAACCTGTGGTGCAACCCTATATCCTGCCCAAACGCCATCATTACTGATGTTTGTTGAGGTAAGACTTTTCCAGTCGTCATACACATCGTGGGTGAGCGGTTTTTTCTGGGCAAATGCCAGCGACACCAAGCAAACTAATGCTAATGTCATGATTGATTTTCTTAGGAGCATATTCTTTCTTTTTATTTAGTAGCCATACAAATATAAAGGTATGGGCGTCTTAGCAAAGACTTCTTATATTCAAGGCAGTCAAACAATCCATTTATTTAAAAATTATGCTTAGAAAAACGCTCTTAAGCTTACTGATTGCTTTCATTGGCTTTTCAGGATTTGCACAAAAAACAATTAGTGAACTCACAGAGGGAATGACCAAGAAAGAAGGTTATTTCAACTATTACTGGGATGAAAAAGCCGGAAAGGTTTGGCTTGAAATCGAAAACTTAGAAGAAGAATTCCTTTATGTGAATTCTCTCTCTGCAGGAGTTGGATCGAATGATATTGGACTTGACCGGGGGCAACTTGGAGGGACAAAAATTGTAGAATTTAGAAGAGTAGGCCCAAAAGTGATGCTTGTACAGCCAAATTATCGCTACAGAGCATCCTCTGACAATCCGGATGAAGTACGTGCAGTAAAAGAAGCATTTGCTGAATCTGTACTTGCTGGTTTTAAAGTGGCAGGAGAAGAAAACGGTAAAATCTTAATTGATATTACATCCATGCTTTTAAGCGATGCACATGGAGTTGCCAGTTCGCTTAGCCGCTCTAGAGAGGGCAATTATAGAGTAGATGCAAATCGTTCTGCCATCTACCCTCTTATGCTGAAGAACTTCCCTAAAAATTCAGAATTTGAGGCTACAATTACTTTTAACGGTAGCGCCACTGGTCGTTACTTAAGAAGTGTTACACCTACTTCAAGCGCAGTAACTGTTCGCATGCACCATTCATTTATAGAATTACCTGATGCGAATTATGAACCAAGAAAGGCAGATCCAAGATCTGGTTATGGCACGATTCGCTACATGGACTATGCTACTCCAATTCAGGAGAACATCAATAAGATGTTCACCAGAAGACATAGATTAGAAAAGAAGAATCCTGGTGCTAGAGTGAGTGACCCAGTAGAACCTATCAGATATTATGTAGACCGTGGTGCTCCTGAGCCAATCAAAACAGCTCTCATTGAGGGTGCTAGATGGTGGAACCAGGCTTATGAAGCTGCTGGTTACCGCAATGCTTTTATTGTGGAAGAAATGCCAGAAGGTGCCGACAATTTAGACATTAGATACAATGTAATTCAGTGGGTACATAGATCTACGCGTGGTTGGTCTTACGGCTCTTCAGTTACTGACCCGAGAACCGGTGAAATCATTAAAGGGCATGTAAGTTTAGGATCACTTCGTGTGAGACAGGACTTCCTCATTGCTCAAGGTTTACTCACTCCGTATGAAAACGGCACTGAGCCAGACCCTGCACTACTAAAAATGGCCTTAGCTAGATTACGTCAACTCTCTGCCCACGAAGTAGGTCATACCATTGGCTTGAGTCATAACTACTCTTCTAGTATGGATGGTAGAGCCTCTGTAATGGACTACCCTCATCCATTAATTGAGATGAATAATGGCAAAATCAGCCTTGACAATGCTTACGATGTAGGAATTGGTGATTGGGACAAAGCTGCTATCACTTGGGGTTACCAAGACTTTAAAAATGGAACCGATGAAGACAAAGCATTAGACGAGTTACTCGAAAAACAATTCTCCGATAAACTAACCTTTATCACGGACTCCGATTCAAGACCAATTGGCAGTGCTCACCCTCGTTCTCACTTATGGGATAATGGATCCAGTTCAGTAGAAGAACTCAACCGCTTAATGGACGTCCGTAAAGCGGTTATGGATAACTTCTCTGAAAAGAACATTCCTGTTGGCGCACCAATGGCAACATTAGAAGAGGTTCTGGTTCCAATTTATATGCTGCATAGATACCAGCTAGAAGGCGCTGTGAAAGTATTGGGCGGCACATACTACAACTATAAACTAAGAGGTGACTCTCAACCTGCTTGGCGTACTGCGCCAAAAGCAGAGCAAGAAGCGGCTCTTTCAGCATTAATGAATGTTGTAAAACCTGAAAACCTTGCTTTTCCTAAGCATATCATTGAAATGATTCCACCGCGTCCTCCGGGATATGGCAGATCTAGAGAGACTTTCAAAGTGAGAACTGGTGTTACTTTCGACCCAGTTACACCAGGAGAGACGATCTCAAGTGCTGTGTTTAGCTACATCCTCAACGGACAAAGAGCCACTAGATTAGTTCAGCAAAAAGCAATGGACAATAGTCAAATTGGATTGGAAGACGTAATTGGAACAATCATGAGAAGCTTTGAGGGAGAAACCGACAACGGTTATCACCAAGAGCTCATGAACGCGAGTATTAATGAGTTCGTTAAGGCCTTAATGAATCTCTCTAGAAATGGCAATGCTTCAGCTTCAGCTCGAGCAGTTGCAACATCTACCTTATATAAAATCATGGGATCTTCTCAGCAAGGACCTATGGGAATGGGTGTAAAGCATGAAGTAAAACTATTCTTAGAAAACCCTAGCGAGTATAGTGTAAGTAGAGCTTTAACCCCTCCTGATGGATCTCCAATCGGAATGGATCTTCAGGATTGGTGTTCATTCAAAGAAAATTAAACAGTTCAAAACGTCATCCTGGATCAATTTCAGGATGACGTTCTGTTTTTGAATCACACTTTATTTTACTTTCACGTTACTTTTTCAATCAGACATACGTCTACACCGTATTGAATCGAAATTATGAATAAGAGAAATATCGTTGCTTTAGTCCTTATCATTATCTCTTTGATCTGTCTCTACCCGGGTCTCACAAAGCCAATCCTGAACATTCACATTGGTGCCCAAATACCTTTACTTGGCGAATTCGAACTGTTTGACAGAACGCAAAGCGTAATTAGCGGTATTCGTTTACTCTACGATTTCGATAACAACTTAGTGGCAACACTCATCTTACTATTCTCAGTAGTTGTGCCTGTACTCAAAGCGGTTATTCTCTTTATAGTTCTGGCCTTCAAAAATTGGAGATATAGAATTCAAGCCTATAATTTTGTGGCAGTAATTGGCAAATGGTCAATGGCCGATGTGTTTGTAGTGGGTGTTTTTTTAGCCTACCTAGCCACATCATCAGAGGAAAGTATTCAGGCTAGTATTTATGAAGGTTTCTATTACTTCACTGCTTATTGCATAATCTCACTATTGAGTATCCAAATCATGGATCTCAAAGAAATTAAGAAGCTCCCTCAGTCCTACATTCAATAAAAAGGCAACATTGATAGAGGCCTAGTCTTTTTCTATATTGAAGAGTAATTCTTCAACCCTATGAAAAGACTTTTTAAGCTCACCCTTACTTTTGCACTCTTCACTTCGTGCGAAGCTAAATACGACATAGTACTCAAAAATGGGATTGTTTTTGATGGACAAGCATTATCAGAGGAGACGATGGATGTCGCCATTATTGGCGATCGGATAGTTGGCATTGGCAATTTCAATGATGCAACATCTACTTTTGATGTTTCAGGAAGCATTATTTCACCGGGCTTTATAGACGCGCATGCTCATATCGAAAACATTATGCGCATATCAGATGCACAGAGTGCCTTAAGACAAGGTGTTACTACTGCATTAGGCGGACCAGATGGCAGAGGCCCATCTCCAATGAAGGAATTCTTAGATAGCCTAGACACCTACGAACTAGGCATTAATACAGCTTGGCTGGTTGGGCACAACACCATCAGGAGGCGTGTCATGCAAACAGAAAATCGTTTTCCCACTGCAGAAGAACAGACTGAAATGGAGCGAATGGTAGAGCAAGCCATGAAAGATGGTGCATTTGGCATTTCTACTGGCTTGAAATATATTCCTGGTGCGTATTCCAAAGTGGATGAAGTCATTGGCCTTTCCAAAGTAGCAGGTCAAGCTGGGGGCATTTACACTTCGCATTTAAGAGAAGAGGGACTTGGTTTAATAGAAGGCGTGCAAGAGGCCATTGAGATTGGCAGAGAAGCAAACATTCCGATTGTGCTCACTCACCATAAAGCCATAGGGAAACCTATGTGGGGTGCTAGTATTAAAACTTTAGCAATGGTTGATTCAGCTAGAGCATTGGGCATAGATGTTATGATGGATCAGTACCCTTATACTGCTAGCTCAACAGGCATCTCAGTATTAATTCCAACATGGGCAATGGCAGGGGGGAGTACTGAATTCAAGAGACGAATTGATGACCCCGTAACTCGCGCAAAGATTCACAAAGAAATAGTTTTTAATATTGAAAATGATCGTGGTGGTGCGGATTTAGATGTAGTTCAATTTGCCAACGTGAGCTGGCAACCAGACCTGAATGGTAAAACATTGAAAGACTGGGCCATTGAACGAGGTCTCCCAACCGATTTTAATATAGGTGCAGACTTAGTAATTGAAGCACAACTAAACGGTGGTGCTTCATGTATCTTTCATGCAATATCTGAAGAGGATGTAAAACGAATTATGCAGCACCCGCTAGCTATGGTAGCATCTGATGGCCGACTTTCTCAGCCAGGGGAAGGACATCCTCACCCTAGAGGATATGGCACATTCCCACGTGTGCTTGGCAAGTATGTAAGAGAAGAAAAAGTAATTGATTTGGAGCTGGCTTTGAGAAAAATGACCTCGCTACCAGCGGAACGAATTGGTCTTAAAGATCGCGGTGTCATCAAAGAAGGTGCTATAGCAGATATTACAATTTTCAATCCTGAATCCATCATAGATAAAGGAACCTTTCAAGATCCACATCAATACCCAAATGGTATTACTTGGGTTTTTGTTAACGGAAAGTTAGCGGTAGCTATGGACACGATTACCACAGTAAGAGCAGGAAAAGTATTAAGAAAACAATAGTCTCATGAAAAGAAAAATAAGTCTCATCATCACATTCATATGTATTGGTTTAGTGGCATTTGCTCAGAACAAATCTGAACAAGCTGATGCCATGATTGAAGCATTCTTGGAAAAAACGAAAGTACCTGGCCTAAGCATATCTGTTTCTCAAAAAGGAGAGCTGGTTTACTCAAAAGGCTTTGGATATGCTGATCTCGAAAACCAAATACCAGTAGATCCATCACGAACTAAGTTCAGAATTGGCAGTGTATCTAAAACAGTAACTGCCGCGGGTCTAGCTAAGCTTTATGAAGCAGGAAAAGTAGACCTAGATGCACCAATCCAACGTTATGTTCCCATTTGGCCAGATAAGGGAGAGACCATCACTCTAAGAATGTTAGCAGGCCACCTTGCAGGTATTCGGCATTATAAAGGACTAGAATTCATGAGCAATAAGAAGTACGAAGATGTTATAGATGGTCTAGGTATTTTCATTGATGACCCTTTGATAAACAAACCAGGAACTGAATACAGGTACTCCTCTTATGGTTGGAATTTAATCTCTGTCGCTATGGAGAATGCTGCTACTCCAGAAGCAAGCTTTTTATCAGATGTCAGTTTCTTAGG
>CBFIDV010000038.1:0-21780 GCA_965661455.1 Roseivirga sp. | reverse complement strand
TTTTTGGTTCCTGCTATAGTCATCATTGCCTTGGCTTTGCTTACGATCATTGCACAGTCTATTAAGGCGGCAAGTGAAAATCCGGTAAAGTCCTTAAGATACGAATAAAAAAGAGGCGTGGAGAGTTAACTCTTCACGCCTAAAACCAAAACATACTAAGTATATTCTTTAAAAACCTCTTCTGTTACCATCTCTTCGGTCGGCACCTCTATCTCCTCGGTCATCAGCTCTTTGGACTCCACCTCTACGTCCTCTTTGAGCCCTGTTTTCCTTCCACTCTTCGTATTTGGTCCACTGGGTTTCTGAGAATATCTTTTTAAGCTTAGCATCAGTGTCTTTTTGCATTTCCTCAAAAGCCTCTCTTATACCACCTCTATTGCCAGAAGACATAGCTTCCTGCATCTTTTCCTGTCTTGTTTCAGCCGAGGCCAGTAGAACAGCATAAATTTTCTCGTACTGCTCATCAGACAAACCGAATTCTTCTTGAAAAGTCTCTGCTTGTGCCGTTGCTTGTTCTTTAGGAGAGAGTCTTTGTCTTTGGCCTTGACCACCACCTCTTTGTGCTTGAGCTGCAAATGCTACTAGCATTAGCATGCTGAATAATATGAATGTCTTTCTCATTGTCGTTGAATTTCAAATGCTTTGATTGCTAAAATATAGAAAGGTTTAAAGCGAAATGGAAAATTCACTTCAACCGTAGCGAAACGGGCAAATATTTACAATATAGATTTGCCATTTCACTCTTCTGCAAGGCAGAACAAGCAACAAGCATCCTTAGGCAATCTCTCCTGAACCTATAAGCTCTTCACCATTGTGCCACGCTACAAACTGGCCTGGGGCAATTCCTTTTTGGTGCTCATCGAAGATAATGTAAACCCCATCGGGCTCCATAAAGAGTTCGGCCCACTCCAGAGGTTGGCGGTAACGAATTCTAGTCAAGAATCGTTTCGATTCACCAATTTTCAAGGCCAAATCTTCTCTTACCCAGTGCACTTCTGCATTCGGTACAAATAAGCCTTTTCTAAGTAACCCGGGGTGATTTTCGCCTTGCCCGGTATAGATAACGTTGATTTCCGTATCCTTTTCAATAATGAAAAGTGGCTCTGGTGTACCGCCTATACCTAGCCCTTTGCGTTGGCCAATCGTATAATAATGGGCTCCATTGTGTTCACCTACTTGCTTACCATCGGCAGGATCATAATTGTAAGGTTTTGTTAAGTATTCCAGCTCTTCTCTCTTAGTAGCAAATGACTTACTCCCGATCGTTCTAAAGTCATCAAAATTGGCAGCTGATGCCTCCAACTCTTTTACTACACCCGTTTTTGGTTGTAGCTGCTGTTGAAGAAAGTCTGGAAGTCTTACTTTACCAATAAAGCAGAGGCCTTGTGAATCTTTTTTCTCAGCAGTGACCAGGTCAAGTTCTTTGGCAATCTCTCGTACTTGAGGCTTTTGCATATGCCCAATAGGGAAGAGGGCTTTGCCAAGTTGCTCCTGATTAAGCTGGCATAAGAAATAGCTTTGGTCTTTATTAGGATCAGCTCCAGCTAAAAGTCGGTGCACCTGCTGTCCACCCACTTCAATCGTTTCCTTTTGAACATAATGACCGGTAGCGACATAATCCGCTTTAAGCTTCATGGCAGCTTTAAGGAATATGTCGAATTTCACTTCTCTGTTGCACAATATATCGGGATTAGGCGTTCTGCCTTTCTCATACTCGGCAAACATATAGTCAACAATGCGCTCTTTGTATTGTGCGCTAAGATCTATCACATGAAAGGGGATACCGAGCTTTTCAGCTACGGCAAGCGCATCATTACTGTCTTCAATCCAAGGGCATTCTTCAGAGATGATTACGGAATCATCGACCCAATTGCGCATAAACATGGCAATAACTTCATAGCCTTGCTCTATTAATAAATGAGCAGTTACACTACTATCAACCCCACCAGAAAGTCCTACTACAACTCTTTTTGCCATGATTCTCCTCAGTTACGAAGGCTAACAACGAAAACATAAAAATAGTTGATTCCATACATAAAAAAAGAGCCACTCTATGAGCCACTCTTTTAAATTTGGTTGAGTTGATCGGGTAATCTATTTCTTCTTGATATCGATCGCTGATTTAGACTTGTCAACACCAGGCGTTCTATTCATAAATTCATCATACAATCTGATCTGTCTTGAAGTCATAGGGATTTTGTAACCGTCAATGAACAAGTCTGTGATTTTAGAAGCAGTCTCAAATGGATCGCCAGTAGAAACGAAAATGTTCGCTTTTTTACCTACTTCAATGGATCCTACCTGATCGCCAATCCCTAAGATCTCAGCGGCATTGATTGTAATAGCTTTTAAAGCTTCTTCTCTGCCCATACCGTAAGCCGCAGCAAAACCTGCGTGATAAGGAAGGTTTCTTACGTTTTCAGCTTCCATAGTTCTAATGGCTACTTTAACACCTGCTTTTTGTAATACACCAGGGTTTGCATAAGCCGCATCGAAACTATCAGAAGAACGAGTAGGAATAGCCTGAACTGGACCAGTAATTACTGAAAGACCTGAAGCAGCAATTTCATCTGCAACTCTCCAGCCTTCAGAAACGCCTGTAAGTACTACTTGCTTATAACCTCTTTCTTTTACCCAAGCAATAGCAGCGGTAATATCTTTTGCCGCATTAGCTTCAATGAATAACATCATGTCGCCTTTTACAACTGGTACTAAAGCTTCAATTTCTGGGTAGTTTCGTACTTCTTCAGAATTTTCGATTTTAGCATAAAGCTCTGCTTTATCCCAAGCATCGTTTAATTGCTTCAAAGCTCTTTCCTGACGCTTTTTACGTTCGTCTTCAGAAAGTCTTCTGTATCTACGACCACCGGCAGTAGAAGGGAAGTTCATTACGATACCTCTTCCACCTGCATCCATTTGATCTGGAGTGTATCCAAACAAGTTGATAGTAGCAGCAGTACCTGCCAGCATACCACCTTGAGGCATTGTCCAAACAGTAGTAACACCACTAACTCTAGTAACAGGGATTGCCACAGAATTTGGATTAACAGCCGTTAATGCTTGCATCTGAGGAGTTAATGCTCCAGTTTCTCTAGCGTCATTCGCTTCTGCAATTGATCCAATCTCTGACAGACCTAGTGTAGTGCCACCATCAATCATTCCAGGGTAAATCTCTTTACCATCTACATCAATTACTTCAGCATCGGCAGGGATTCTTACATTCGCACCTACTGCTTCAATAATTCCATTATTAATTATCAATGTGCCATTTTCAATTATACCGTTTGTAACGGTATAAATCTTCGCATTGGTTAAGGCAAACTTGCCTCCTCTGGCTTTCATCACTTGATCATCCTCTTGGCCAAAAGCAGCCACAGGCACAATCAATAAGAAAGCTAATGCTGTAATAAGGGTTCTAACTATTTTCATTTTCGTTCTTACTTCTTGTTAGAGAATAAATCTTCAAAGTTTACCATGTTAGCATCTTCTAAGCATCTATGGTCATCGTGTCTATCGTAAATCATTACATCTTGAATAGTAGATTCAGGATTTACGAAAATTCTTTTATCACCTTTAGAATTCGAAATATCGAAGTATTTAACACCATCGACAAAAGTCATTTGAGGCACTGCATAAACTGAAAGTGGGTGTTTATCGAAAATTGCGATATCCGCATCTTTACCTACTTCAATTGAACCAACTCTGCTATCAATACCTAATTGTTTAGCTGGGTTGAGTGTAATTAGCGCTAAAGCTTGATCGTCAGATAGCTCACCGTACTTCTGCGTTTTTGCAGCTTCGTGGAACAAGTGTCTGATTAATTCGCCAGAATCTGAGTTGATTGAAGTCAATACACCATTTTCTGTAAGGATAGCCGCATTATAGGCAGTAGAGTAGTATACCTCTAATTTGTATGCCCACCAGTCAGCAAATACAGATGCACTTGCACCAAATGCTGCTAGCTCAGGAGCTACTTTGTAAGCCTCATTCGCGTGTTGGAAAGTGATTTTATTTACATCAAAATCACTTAAAACCTTCATTAGCATGTAAATCTCATCTGCTCTGTATGAGTGACAGTGAATTAGGACATCACCATTCATGATGTCTACTAAGGTTTGCATTCTAAGGTCATATTCAGGAGCTACTTTTCTTACGTCATTGCTATTGTTGTAAGTATCCCATTTTTTACCGTACTCAACTGCTTGTGCAAAAGATGTTCTCAGCATATTTTCTACACCCATACGAGACTGTGGTTGAATACCTCTAGAACGTCCACCTCTGGTTGGATTCTCACCCAAAGCAAATTTGATTGTTCTTGGAGCACCTTCGAATCTTAAATCATCAGGATTCATTGTGCCATATCTCAACTTCATGGTTTCGTTCTGTCCACCAATAACATTTGCTGAACCGTGCATCAAGTGAATGCTTGTCACACCACCTGCCAGAGCTCTATAAATAGCTACATCGGTAGGGTCAACAACGTCTTCCATACTTACTTCTGCAGTTACTTGGCTAGTACCTTCATTAATAGCACTTCCTGCAATGTGAGAGTGCGCATCAATAATACCAGGCATCAAGAATTTACCTTGAATATCTACCGTTTCTACACCATTAGGTGCTCTTAAATTTTTACCGACTCTAGAGATCTTTCCGTCTCTCACCAATACATCGGTATTTTCCATTGTGCCGTTTGTTACCGTTAGTACGGTTCCATTTTTAAACAGCACATCTCCTTTTTGTACCTGTGCTAAAGCAGCTGTGCTTAGCAAACAGAGTAGGAGCGTGAATATATTTTTCATTTTCATCATTTTTCTAGTCCTTATTTACCGTCACCGTCTTTTGTAGCTGTTAAAGGGAAAGACACATTGAATTGCTCTACAGATGCTTCTGCATCATAAGTGTTGCCGTCAACATTTCCTTCAACAATAATTTCTACTGATTGTCCACCTGCATCTATAGACATAGAGAATGTTAATTCTCCAGCTCTAAAGTTTACATCGTTAATCATTTCGTCAGGATCACCATTATCACTAGTTAAAACACCAGTGAGGATACCATTCTCCATTTTCAGGATCATTTTACCTGTTTGCTCTTGTCCTGGCACTTCAAAAACGTAAGACCAAGTACCAAGTACTGCACCGTAAGCTCCTGCATCAGCAGAACTCGCTTCTTCGGCCATGTCACCACTTTTGGCTACTTTTTTCTCTTTAACATCATAAACGTGCTTGTCTCCATCTACAAACATCATTTTGATTTGAGAATCTTTCGTAAAGTAAGGAGCGGTAGATACCATGATGTTGGCCATTTTACCTGATTCAATAGTTCCTACAACTTGGCCAATACCGAAAGCATTAGCAGGATTAACAGTTAATGCGGCTAGCGCAGCATTTTCACTTAATCCATTTTCTATTAAAGTCATTACGTTGGCCTTGATCTTACCAGCAGAAGCACCTCTCGCTGAAAAACCGAAAGGAACGCCAGCTTTCTCCATTTCGCCAGCTTGCGTTACATACTTCTTGTAGAACTCCATTCTTCTTTCTTCAAGGCTTTTTACCTCTTCAGATTTGTCTTCGTCTTTACTGTCTTTAGGCTCATTAGGTAAATCTAAGCTCAAGAATACGTTCGCGTTAGCGGCTTTAAGCTCATCAACAACGTCCCATCCTTGCTTAACACCAGCAACCATTATGTTGAAACCAAGTTCGTTTTTCAATCTAAGTGCTCTTCTCACGTCAAGCATTTCGTCAACATCAAACATGATGGCTTTCTCTTTTGCAATCACAGGGTGGAAGGCATAGCTCACTCTGTCATTAGTTGGTCTTTCCATTCCAACTGGGTTCTGAGCATAAAGCTCAACATGCTTTTTATGCAATTCAGCATTTTTATACAGGTTTCTGAACTTAGCCATGATACCTAGAATATTACCAGGGTAAGCGCCAGGAGCACCTACAAACTGAGAATATAGAGATACATCCTTAGCCATTAAGATTTCATCCATATGCTCTGCGTCATTCAAAAGAAGCAATGAACCAGAACCAGGAAGCATTCTGCCATAAGGCACAGAATGAGAAATACCGAAACCGACTTTTCTCATGTTACCGATTGAGCTATTTGAGATATCAATTTGCTCAACAATGCTATTTTCTGGTGTAATACCCGCATAGTCATTTGGAGGATCTGGTGTAAATAAGTTCTGAGGTCTCTGAGGATTCTCAGGTCTTTTCGCACCAGTATTCGACATACCATCGATAAAGGCTGGATAAACGTATAGTTCAGATGCATCAATAACTTCTGCATCGGCAGGGATACGTACATTCTTGCCTACATTTACAATAAGCCCATTTTTTACTAATACAGTGGCTTCTGTCATTTCGGTGCCCGGCTTAGCAATAACCGTAGCATTGGTAATGGCGAATGTCTTGGTTACAGCAGATGTCCCAGTTGGGTCACTCTGTGCAAAAGCACTCGTTCCAAATACCACTAATGAAAGAGTCAGCACAAAGTGAAGGCTAAACTTTCGAAGTGATTTCATATGTTATGATTTAGTTTAAGTTTATTCAATGCAATAATATACTGCCATTGGTATTCGATATCAAAACCAAATATGAGAGTGGTTAATAAAAGGGTTTTAGGGTTAGTGCATATTTAGTTGGAATACACTTATGGATCAAAATGCAACACTTATCAATCGAGTGATATTGAATTATTAGGTCTCAACAGGAAAGTGTAAATTGATATTTAGCTGGGCGTAATAAATCGCTTATGATCACAACCGAAACTACTAGAAAAGGGCTTTTCTTCCTGTTAAGCCTTATTTGCTTTAACTCATTTGGTCAGCAAAGAGAACAAAAACAGCTGATTAGCGAGATAGATTCTCTCTACAGGGTGATCTATCAATTTAATTATAGCGATACACTCTCTTATGATACTGCGTTTATCAGTTTTGAGCAGAAGATAGAGGACTTGATCAGTGAAGTTGTGACAAGTGGTCATAAAGGCGCAATCTATAAAGCCAAGAATGTACTTTTCATTCACTTAAAGTATAAAGATGATCTTGAAGAGACCAGAACTTTACTTGACGAAACAATCGATTTCGCCAAGGTTCAAGGTGATACAATGGCTCAAGGTCAGTTCACTTATCTGCTAGGTAATTTCTTCTCGCGATATGACGAATACGATTCTTCTTTAGTCTACTTCTAGCAATCCCTTAAGATTGCCCAATCGATAGATAAAAAGAGTATTGAAGCAGCAGCGATTAATGCATTAGCCGTAACCTACGCCAATATTGGCAGAGATGATTTGGCGGTTGAATACTATCGTCAATCCTTGGGAGTGGCTAGGCATAGTAAGGATTCTACTCAAGTACTTACTTCATACGGAAATTTGGCCACCGTTCACCGGAGGTTAGGGGATGCAGATTCTACCATGTACTACGGTCAGCTAGCTTATAATCTGTCTCAGGTCTTTGATGAACCAGCTATTAAATGGCATGCACTAAATAGTCTAACTGTGGGTTCATTTCTTCATGGCAGGTATACGAAAGCTATTGAATATGCCGATCTATTAACTCAGCAAGTGACACCAGTTGAGGAATATGGATTTCTGATTACATCGGATTTATACAGGAGTAAATCTCTTTATGGGCTTGGAAGAAGAGTAGAATCATTGAATTACGCTAAATCAAGCCTAGATAGAGCAAAGGAATTTAAAGTTAAAACAGCTGAGATTAGAGCACTAGAATGGTTGGTGGAATTGGCTGAATTGAATAACCGATATGAAGGGCATTTCATTATCAAAAAGACTTAGTACATATTACGGATAGCCTTAATAATATTAAAACGAATGCCCAAATAGACGCTATGGCGGCTCGTTATGAAACTACTCAAAGAGAAAAGGATCTTGCTGCCTTAAAGCGTATTCAGTTAGAAAAAGATAAACAGCAGCGGTTTAAAACGTATCTTCTCTTTTCTGTAATCGCTGTTTTGGCCATGTGCATTCTGTTGATCTACAATTATCAAAAAAGAAGAGTGTCAAGGGAAAGGCTGGCACAGCAAAAAGCCAAGAATGAGCTGCTTAGGGCTCAAATGAATTATCATTTCCTCTTTAACGCACTTTCTTCCATTCAGCTCTTTATGATAAACAAAGGTCAGGGAGTAAGCGCTCTGGAATACTTGAGCAAGTTTGCCAAGTTGATGCATAGAATACTTGAGAACAGCCGAAAAGACCTAGTTTCACTTGAGGACGAAATGTCCACACTGAGGCATTATTTAGATTTACAGAAAGTACGTTTCGATAATCGCTTTGATTATAAACTGTCTGCAGAAGTAACAGAGGATATTTCTCAACTTATGATTCCCCCAATGTTTGCTCAGCCCTTTATAGAGAATTCCCTAGAACACGGAATTATAGATAGAAATGATGGTTTAATAGAAATCTCATTTGTACAAATAGGGGAGAAACTGAAGTTTACAGTGAGTGACAATGGCATTGGGCTTTCTAAATCCTTATCTATGAAAAAGGACATCACTCATGAGTCTATGGCTACCAAGATTACCAAAGATCGAATTGACTTACTAAGAAAACAGCTCAAGAAAAACATTACATTCAACGTCAAGGATCGATTGAATGATACGCGTGAGATAATAGGCACACAGGTTATTTTCGAACTACCCTTAGATTATAGATTATGAAGGCGGTAGTTGTAGATAATGAGTTGCGCGTAAGGGAATTGCTTAAAGCACTGCTTGATTCTTATTGTCCGGATATAGAACTCATTGGGGAAGCAAATTCCAAGGCTTCTGGTACTGATTTGATTCTGCGTTTAAATCCGGATTTAGTCTTTCTTGATGTTGAGTTAGGAGATGGGACTGGAATAGAGCTCTTTCAGTCTTTCAATGCCTTTCCTGCCAAAGTGATTTTTATTACTGCCCATGATAAGTACGCTATAGATGCATTTAAATGTAGTGCTTTAGACGTTCTGTTAAAACCCATTGATCCTGAGGAACTTGTCGCTGCAGTTAAGAAGGCTGCTAGGGTCGATAGAATTAAAGATTTAGAGAGTCAAGTTGCGGTTCTCAAGAGTCATTTAACGTCAAAATCAGATCAAGAGCTAAAGATTGTTTTAACGGATTCTGAGAACATTCACATCGTATTCTTTGGTGCTGTGCAGAAGGTAGCTACACCCGTTTTGTGCTTAATCAAGGGAAAGATATTTTGGTGTCTAAAAACCTGAAGGCATACGAAGAAATGCTTGATAGCGATAATTTTTTACGCATTCACCATTCTTATTTAGTGAATGTAAGCCATATCAAAAGGTTCGAAAAAAGTGAAGGAGGTACCTTGATTATGGACAATAATAGCACGTTGCCAGTGTCTGTTAGAAAGAAGGATAATCTTATGCAGCTGCTCAAGCGCTGGAACCATAATACACTTGTAAAGTAATTGCCATCACCTGTTATGAGCCACCATGCGCTGGCTAATTACACAGATTAGATTCGAGGTTATTTCTCCAAATTAAAGTATTGGTAATGAGGTTACTAGCCTAAATATAGGAGTTGAATACTAGCTCCCGTATTTTGGTTGTGTAAAAAAGGGCCTAGATGAGGCCCTTTTTTCTAAATATAGATTAATTCAATTGAATTAGTTGATTCTTAGAATGAGTCAAACGGCACCTAGACGAGGTGCCGTTTTTGTTTTAATCATTCATTTCTAATGCTAATTCAATTCTCTCTTTAAGGTCTTCTAAATGAAGTTTACTTGCACGATCTGAGTAGCGTGCTGCAGCTGCATTTACTTGTCTCTGAAGTGTTTTTAATTCCGCTCTAGCTGCAGGGCGAATGTCAGATTGACTGATACTCACATCTCTCGCTTGTCGGCTATTTGAATCATTCTTAAGCATAAACTCTAGTCTTGACACGAATGCCCGCTGTAAATTTCTTCGGTATGTAGAAATAGCCGCGTTGTTATTCAACTCAGAGAAGAGTCCTTTTCTCGCATCAGCAAACATCTGATACAAGGTGTAGGTGTTTCTGCCTTTGAATGCTTCGGCTTCGATTAAACGTTGCGCTCTAGACGGGTCTAGTAAACTGTTTAAGAAACCAGTTTGCACACCTCTAATTCTATTCACCACACCATAGCTTTCCATTTTTCTCAGTAGATCCTCGTCTAGAAGCCATTCTGGAGAATTGAATGCGTATTTCATCAACCAATTCATCGCTTCAACTTGCTGCTCTTCAGAAACTACTTCGTAAACAACACCTTCTTGATCTGTAGATTTGAAGTTTTCAGTACTGCCACCCACATTAGTGATCACATGACCTACAAATCTTCTCCACTGTCCTAAAATCTCACCATAAATTTCTTGAGTATCATCATAATTCTCACCATCTGTTGTAGTCCAGTCCAATAGGTTAGGAATTACCTTCATGAGGTTCTCCATTCCGTAAGCACTGGCTTGCATGGAATTAGAGCCTAAATCTTCAGTTTGTGCCTCTGGATTATGTCCATTGCTACTTCCAAAACGGAACATTCTGTCATCAGCTTTTTCAAGAATCCACTGGTCTAACCACTCTTTTTCAGCTTCTGGTGTATTTACATTAGGTATTACTCTGTATGCCCAATTGATCGCATACTTATCATATGGACCAATTTTTCTGATAAAGCGCGTAACTCCATCACCAGGCTGTGCTATGTAGTTTACGCGTGCATAATCCATAATAGTAGGAGCTACACCATATTCTTCGGTAAACTCTGGATCTCTAAGAGACTCTACTGGATATGAAGAGCTAGCTTTCATGTTGTGAGGCAGTCCTAGGGCATGACCAATTTCATGCGCAATTACAGCCCTCATCATTTCTCCTATGTCTTCTTCTGGTGTATCTAAAGTTCTTGCTCTAGGATTAGCAGCACCGGTCTGTATTAAATACCAGTTACGATAAGAACGCAGGTGATTGTGGAACCAAATGATATCTGATTCGATAATTTCACCTGTTCTGGGGTCTGCAGTACTTGGTCCAACAGCATTTCTGGTCATGCTAGCGATATACCTAACGGTTGAATATCTTGCGTCTTCTGGACTCCAATCAGGGTCTTCTTCTTTAGTAGGAGGGTCTTTGGCAATAATCGCATTTTTGAAACCTGCAGCTTCAAAAGTTACTTGCCAATCTTCAATTCCTAGTTTGAACCACTTTCTGAACTTCTCAGGAGTGGCAGGATCTAAGTAATAAACGATTGGTTTAATCGGTTCAACCAACTCACCTCTTGCATAAGCATCAGGATCTTTTGGTTCTAATCTCCATCTTTTCAAGAACCTTTTTTGATCGCCTTTAAGTTTGTCTGAGCTAAAATCAATGTTACTCAAAGTGAACCAGCCGACACGCTCATCCCACATTCTTGGCATCATTGGGTTCTCAGGCAGCTTAATCATTGATTGACTAACCTTCATTGAGATTAGGCCTGCACTTTGGTTAGAAGGAGGTCTGCCTGCCTCGAATGTCATAACCTGGCGAGCTTCCACATTAATTGGGAAACTCTTCACAGATTCTAAATAACTCTTGTCAGAAGCTAATCTCCTTACTTGAAGCTGCGTTCTAATGCCTTGTGGTAATGCAGATATAGCTCTGGTGTCTTGCGTGAGGAAGTTTGTGACATCTACCAAATACGCAGATGAGTCTTCTGGCTGTCCTTCAACTTTAAACGATCCAATGATAGGCGCAAAGTTATTATCCGCTACAGACTTATAAATAGCATCTGTACTGTCTGCTACGTTGTTGAAAGAAATCTTCTTGAGATAGATTTTGCCTTTAATCTCTTCCCAACGCACTACTTGTTCAATCATTTTCCAGCCTGAGCCTAAGAAAGGGCTAAGGTTTTCTGGGGTGGCCACTAAACGTGTAACCCAAAGCATATCCTTTCCTAATTCCGATTTAGGAATCTCATAAAGTACTTTTGAGTCATTTTGGAATACTTTGAATATTCCTTCATCTGCCGTTAAGCCTTTGATGGCTTTCTCATAGGGGTTTTCTTTTTCCTCCTGTTTTCTAGGTTCTTCTGTAACCGTGGCAACTTCTGCGTTCTTTTTCTTTTTTCTTTGCGCTTCAGCATCCACTGAATGCAACAGAAGTAACAAAAGAACGGCTAAGAGTTTTGTTCCTTTATAAATGTTGTCTTTCATAAACTTTTGGATTCAATAAAGCATTAAGCAAGTGAATACAATTCATTAATTGAAAGACTATTCCCAAAGAGGGGATTTGATTATGTTAGTGGTTAATAGAGAAGAGATAAAATGATCGATTGGCAATTAGTTCGTGATGCTTACACAGGTTATGCTAATTATTTGTGGCAAGAAATAACCTTTCAGTATGACTATAAGCCGCTATGGCAAAACTATTTCTGGGCGCTTATTCTAGTTTCATTATTCTTCTTGGCCTGGGAATGGCTCAAGCCATGGAGAAAAGATCAGCCGAAGTTTAGAAAAGACTTCTGGCTAGATGCCTTCTATATGTTCTTCAATTTCTTTCTCTTCACGCTCATTTTCTATAATGCGCTCTCTTCAGTAGTTGTTGATGCGTTTAATGGCTTGTTGGCGAATATTGGACTTACAAATTTAGCGGCCATTGAGATTGGTAGTTGGCCGGTAATTGCTCAACTCTTCACCTTGTTTATTGTAAGAGACTTCGTGCAATGGTGGACACACAGGTTGCTGCATAGAGTACCTGCGCTATGGGAATACCATAAAGTGCATCATTCTGTAGAACAGATGGGCTTTGCTGCTCACTTACGTTATCATTGGATTGAAACACTGGTTTACCGTACCATTGAGTATTTACCATTAGCAATGATTGGCTTCGGTATAGACGATTTCTTCTTCGTACATATGTTTACGCTTGCCATTGGGCACTGGAACCATGCGAACATTAAAGTGAATATTGGACCCCTGAAGTACATTCTGAATAACCCGAATATGCATATGTGGCATCATGCCCATGATATTCCTGAGGAAAGGAAATACGGTATCAACTTCGGTCTTACCCTTAGCATATGGGACTACCTATTTGGAACGGCTTACATACCTTCAAGTGGAAAGTCTATAAAACTAGGCTTTCCTGGTGTTTCCAAGTTCCCTAAAACATTCTGGGGCCAAGTAACTCATGGTTTTAGAAAGAAGGAATAAAGCGGAAACTTAGAATTAGTCATATCTTGTTAGAAACTTGACTCATGAAAAAACTCATCGCTACGCTATTCATTCTCCTTTCAATTTTTACCATTCAAGCACAAGAGGCCAATCCAAAAGATGTAGAATCTATGGATGCCATTCTTGCTTCTCTTTATGATGTTATCTCAGGGCCAGCAGGCGAGAAACGTGACTGGAATAGAATGCAATCACTTTTTATCCCTGAAGGTCGGTTAATGCCCAGTGGGCAGAATGCAGATACTAAAGAGGTAGGTTATAGAATTTGGACTGTTCAGGAATATATTGAACAGGCTGGAGCAGGGCTTGAACAGAATGGCTTCTTTGAGGTAGAAATTGCTAGGAGAGTGGAAGAATACGGTACCATCGCCCATGTGTTTTCAACTTATGAATCGAGGAGAAAAGCTGATGATGTGAAACCTTTTGCAAGAGGAATAAACAGCATTCAACTACTCAAGGGTAAAGACCGATGGTTTATCGTATCAGTATTTTGGATGGGAGAGAGCCCACAGTTTCCTTTGCCAAAGAAGTATCTTAAATAACACCTACTGGACTAATGCTGTGATTCAAAGTTTTGAATGACATTAGGAAATAGCTTTTCGAACTTCTTGGGTAAAGGTGAATTCATCTTTAAGACTTTGTGAGTAAACGGATGATTAAATTCAAGGGAATAGGCATGGAGATAGATTCCTTTTCCTGTCAAGAGAAGTTCTTTGGGCGTATAGTCCCTGTCTCCTAAAATTGGATTTCCAATAGAAGCTAAATGTATTCTCAATTGGTGTCTGCGACCGGTTTCTGGCCTTAGCTCCACCAAATTCAGGTAACTAAAACGAGGAGATTCAGCTGAATCTATAACCTTATAGTTTGATATTGAAGGCTTTCCCTCAATCTCGTTCACGATTCTACCAGTAAGGTTCATTTGGCCAATGGTAACCGCAAAGTACGTTTTGGTTATTTCCTTGTTTGAGAAAAGCTCATTTAGCTTTCGAATGCTCTCACCGGTCTTACCAACCAATAGGGCTCCTGTAGTTCCGTAATCTAATCTGTGAACGGGAGTAGGCGTTGTGGCATCTTCTAGTGTACTTTTCTTGAGGTTTTGTCTTAAACCATTCGCCACTGTAACGAATTTATTGCCTGATACAAGAATGCCCCCTGGCTTATCAATCACAGCCAGGTAGTCGTCTTCATATAAAACTGTCAGGGGTAGGTTAAGGTGCTGATTTGTTGACTCTATTTTAGGTAGAGTAAGTTCAATGGTGTCTCCAATGTTGATGTAAGTACCTGTTTGAGCTTTTTCACCATTTACAGAAATTAGTCCTTTCTTAATGGCTTTCTTCAAGGCTGATTTGGTGGGACACCAATCAAAAACATCCACTCCATAATCTTGTAGGCGTACTTGTGTGATTCCCTTGGGTACTTTGTGGCTAATCTTGGCGATAAGCGAAGATAGTAACTATTCAGAAGTTATTTTGAGGTTTCTAAACCTGCCAGAAGACCCAAAACCTGTCCAAAGGCCAATTTTGTTAGACGTACCTTTCGTCAATCGTGGAACTGTTAGCTCTGGTTGATTCCTGTTGAGAATGAACACCTGAATTGTCTCTTTGTCAATAACCAATTTGGCTTTAAACCAGCCATCAGGGTTAGGTGGAGATTGAATCTCATTTTCAAATTCATCTGTTCTTTCCTCTCTCAATTTGGACCATGTGAATTCAGGGTGATGGATGTATTGCACCATGTGACTTCTTCTAGCCGGTGCCTCTGCCACAAAGTTGAAGGGTCTAAAATAGACCGCCTCATAGGTCTCTTCATTCTGAATATTGAAAGCGAACCCCACAAAACTCTTGCCTGGGTTGTTCTCACCTTTGATTTCTAGTTCAACAGTGCCAGTTGTGAAAGATGCATTAGTAAGAATGGCTAAACCATCACTTTGCTGTGCGTCCAGTTCAATACCGTTAGATCCGTAATTTGCAATATTTCTGTTATGCACTTCAAAGTTCTCTGACTTCAACTCTTTAGAAAGTTTGAAGCTTTGTGAGAATGATAAAAGTTGAAAGAGTAGGAGACTTAAAAATAGAGTGCTTTTCATGATTGTTTTTTGACCTTGAAAAACACTCACGTTTTATAGAATTCTAAGTTGCTTCGATCTACTTATAAATCTCATTCACAATACCCGCTAGTCTTACACCGGCTTGAAGGACTCTGTGTTTCACTAAATCGAAGTTCTCATATGAGTAGACATAGCTTAGACGGCCATTTTCTGGAACAGCATACACTTGATCTCTGTAAGACATAGATTCAATTGCCCATTCTCTCACAGTGGCAGACTGCCATGATTTGACCTCAGCCGCAGAAGGATGGTTAACCCAGTCTGCAAATTCATAGTAGCTCAATTGCTTACCATCAATCATTCTTGAGTCCCATACAGAATGAAGGTTTGTGTTTGACCCAAACCACTGCACACGAACATCATTTCCGCCTCTGTCTTCACCATTACCAACATGTAATGGTTGGTGAATATCACCTACAAGGTGCACTAAGAACTTTAGATTGGTAGCTTCTTGTTCTGCGCTTAGCCCACCTTCTTTCAGTTCTTTTGTGATCTTTTCGATAGCCCAGATCACATCGCCACCTTCTTGTGTAGAGGCGGTTTCGTATGTCATGCCATCGGGTATGGTACAGTAATGCCAAGTGGTGGCATAATCGAAGGCGTGATCTGAGCGCACCTCATCCATCCATGTGCTGACTTCAGCGAGGGTCTCATGACCTAGAACTCTCTTAATCTGTTTTTGCGCTTTTTTAGTTAGCATACCATCGGCAATATGCCCTATGGTTCTGTGTCCAATTTGTCCCCAGAAAACAGGAGAGGAAGACATAAGGAAAGCAGACAGGAACATCGTAAACAGAAGAGGCAGTCTTTTCATAACTCAGATTTTTGGCAAAGATATAATCACCAAGGAAAAGAACGTCTGCTAATGAGTTAAATATGTATTGATATTTTCTGTTTAGGAAATGTAATCTCTTAAGCATTAACCTAGCTTTCAGAATTGTAGATTATTTCGATTGATCATTTCTTTCTTAAGAAATGTTCTTCCTCAGAATAACGGTACTTTAAAATGTTCGTCACTCTGAGCGTTGAGGATACGAAACCGAAAGAGTCTTTATGTTTAAGACCTAAAATCTGGTTATTTGATCAGGCTGATTAAGTATTAACTAGAATAATATTCACTTGGCTGAACATGTGTCTGCTTGTGAGATTCTTTCGGTCGACTATTCCTTTCAGGAAATGTTCTTCCTCAGAAAAGCGGTACTCTAAAATGTTCGTCACTCTGAGTGTTGAGGCACGAAACCGAAAGAGTCTCTTAATCACCAATTCAGAATTTCATTTGACAGGTCTTTCCATTCAGGATTGGTTTTATTAATTAAGATCTCTTTGTTTTTTCTCGTTTTTGCTTTGATCTTTTTCTCTCTTTCAATGGCCTCTTCAATAGATGGGTAGTGCTCCATATAGAGTAGAATGTTTAAATTATATCTTGCACTAAAGCTTTTTGGATAGTGTTTTTCTTTATGTTCAATAATTCTTGAGGTAATATCAGAAGTAACTCCTACATATAGAGTTGTGTGATTTTTATTAGTTAGGATATAAGTCGTTCCTCCTTTTTGCGTATGTCATAACTGAAAATACAAATCATGAATTTGTTTCTTTTTATAAATGCCCACAAAAGTTTTGGGTCTTACGCAGATTGAAGAGATTCTTTCGGTCGATCATTTCTTTTAGAGAAATGTTCTTCCTCAGAATGACGAAACCAAAAAAAAGAACGTCACTCAGAATGTAGCACAGCGAAATGAAGAGAATTACTATTTATTTGAGGAGATTCTTCAGTCGGCTTTTAGCCTTCTTCTGAATGACGACAGTTTAGTCTAACTCCTCCCACCAAGGCTCATTATTAGGAGATTCTGTCATATTCACAATTTCACCAATTCTAGGAGTTGATATTGACTGAGCTTGCTTCTCAGCTTCTGAAACGAATCTTTCAATAGGATCTTTCCAGTGATGAAGTGCCAAAGGGAAACCTGCCCAATGAACGGGGGTCAATACCTTAGCTTGTGCATTGATGCCTTCTCGTACTGCTTCTTCCGGATACATGTGAATGGCATGCCAAAGCTCATTGTATTGTCCGTTTTCCATAAATGCCCAATCGAAAGGACCGAGCTTTTCACCTATCTCTATAAAATGGGGTCCTTCACCACCATCACCACTCCAGAATACATTAATGTCCTCAGTTTTGAAGACCCAGCCTCCCCAAAGTGATTTGGCTCTATCGCTTATTCCTCTACCAGAGAAATGGCGACTTGGAGTGAATGTTAGCTTGATGCTTCCCAATTCAGCTTTATCCCACCAATCGAATTCTTGAATCTGTTCCAACGGGATATTCCATTTAACTAAATGCCTCTTCACACCTAGCGCGACAAGCCACTTATTTGTCTTGCCTTTCAATCTTTTAATACTGGCTAGGTCTAAATGATCATAGTGGTCGTGGGTGAGTAGAATAGCATCGAGTTGAGGCGGACTGTCTATAATTGCTAAGGTATTTTCACTGAAGCGTTTAATCGCAAATGGTGCCACTGGTGCTGCATTTGGCCCTAGCATTGGGTCAATTAGGATGTTTTTTCCATTTAACTTCAGGAGGAGAACTGAATGCCCATACCATATAAACTTGGGTTTATCATCTTCATCCCATGTAGTAGAATCAAAGGGGATGATAGGTATGGGTTCTTTAGGGCTTCGGCCTTCAGTATCGAAAAGCTGTTTTTTTAGGAGACCGGGGATTTTGGACGGGCCAATATCCATAAGTGTTTCAATCTAATTCTCGAAAACCTTGCCATTCCATTGCGGAGACTTGGATAGTTTGTCTTTTTCCTGTTTATCTATTCTTCCGCCAAACTGAGGGTTGAAATTTAGAAAAAGGACAATGGCTAAAAGAATAAGTGCAATAGCACCAAGGAAATACAGCATATGCTAAGAAGCGTAAGACGAATGGAAATTCAAATGTCTGGAATACTTTTATTACAAGTGAGGTTCTATTTCTCAAGTCTTAATAGAATGCTTTTCTAATTCCGATAAACACGAATATCATTAAGGTATAACCCACAAAGAAGGGTAGGATAAAGCTATCTAATCCAAAGACAAGCATTCCCGCCATAACAAGTAGCTGAAAACCGAGGCCTAATGTTGATACACTCGTCATGAGCCATTTGGGCAGGGCTTTTCCTTTATTAGCTGAGCTATCCATAACATAGATTGTTTTGTCGAAGAAGCCATAAAGTAACCTGTAGAGAGAAAAAAGGATGTTTACATGGCTCTGCCGTTCACTCTTAAATGCAACAGGTGTTTCATTTTCAATCACTCTACTGGTTGTATCCCCATTGAATTTATTTCTGAGAATTACGTAATAGTAATTGTATAGTGTGCCTTGAAGTTGAAGGCCAATGAACGCCACAAGACCAATCCACAATGGTGATTGTGTAACATAACCAATAGCCAGGAAGAAAAGCGCATTGAGTAGTATATCTGCAACGGAATCTAAGTAGCGACCGGTATAAGAAGGCGTTTCTTTTACTCTAGCTAACTCACCATCAGCAGCATCTAAAATAGACTTGAGAATGAGGAAAAAGGCAGCTAGCCAATAATCTCCGTTAAGTATGAAATAGACTGCGATTAATCCTGAAATAACAAACCAAATAGTTACGTGTATAGGCGTAAATGAGGTGTTTTTTAAAGAATAAGCAATAATTTTTGCGGCTGGTCTTCCGTAATCTGAAAGATCAATGAATTTGTGTTCTAATGGTAATTTGGACATGAAATTTCATGGCGAGCTGTTTTGAGGAATATACCTTGGAGCTGATACAAAATTAATCTAAAACGGCACTTTTGTCTAGTATTCATGACAATATCTTCAATGGCTAAGATATTCACCATGTCTAAAACCACGTATTACAAATTCAAATACACCTCTAGCTTCTCAATTTCACCTGTTCTTTTAAATAGCTCTTGACTTAATTCAGAATCACAAACTGCGCCATCAATCGTCTTTATTTCACCATTCTTGGTGGTAGACACAATACGATCAGAGTCACTCAGTGTGTAGACCACCGGTACTTGGCAATACGTAAAGGCCAATGAATTGGCGGGTAGTTCCATGGTTTTGAAGTCACCATTTAGGTCTACATATTTAAAGAGAGAAGCTTCTTTGATAAACTCAGATTTGTCCAGAATAGTAGGAGAGAAGCTGAGTTTTGCATCATTCACATCTACCCCTAGTTCTATGATTCTGCTGATCACATCTTCTTTTACTTGGCCTGTCATACCCGGTTGTTGGGCGCCTTTGTAACCCGGTGTGTGCGAATATGGGTCAATGCTAAAAGCTCCGTAAACATCAGGAGACTTGTGCACACCAATTCCTTCAAACACTTCATGGCAATGTGCCTTGAGCGCGTTTAATGTCTCTTCCTTAGTGTCACCGTGAACAGCATCTATAGTGCATTCCTCTACCGCCAATAATAGTTTAGAAACCATGTGCCAATAGATTGAACCGAGTCCCTCATAGCCATAGAAGGTGCCCGACCTACCCGTAAACGTCTTATGGTTGAAAACCTCCTCATATATGTTTTGGACTAAGGTTCTGTCTTGCGCAATGAGTTTTGCATAGCTTGAATCTAGTTTGTCTATGGCATTGTCAAGCTCAAAGCTATTTCTAATCGCTCCATGGAAGTGGTAAACGCCTGCCACATCTTTTTCAATGATCGTAACATTTCCATCTTTCACTAAAGTTTGCAATAACTCAGATTGCTGTACTGATGCTGCAGGAACTTGATTACGGTCCATGAAACCTTTCAATTCCTTATTTGGATAGAGGATGTAGCTATTTTGATCTGCGCGATAAATGGCACTTGATCTTAAAGCATCCATAAGGCCTAGCACTTTTTCTGCTTTTAAATAGCCCGAGCTGAGCACACCTACCTGGCCCTCTAGCATCTCGTCCAAATATGACACACCAACTTCATTGCCTTCAATTTCAATGATATTGTAAGCATGATATAATTTGTCTGTTCTCTCGTTAGATTCAATTGAAGCTTCTAAATACGCGTTGCTGATGCGATAGAAATCGTCTAAATCTGCAAGTGAAAGGGTAGACTTCGTACCGCTAAAGCCAGCGTTGTAAATTCCGTCTCTAAATGTTGTGGCAGCCGCTCCAAGAGCATCCATAAAAGACTTACGCTCAGCTTTACTGAAACCAGTCTCTAAATTCGAATGATACTGTTCAAGCGCCACTTTAATACTGTTGAAACAGTCGTAGAGCTCTGTAGAAATTTGGATGTCTTGGTTTTCTGAATTTGCTAATACCCTGTTGAAAAAAGCAAGGAATCTACGCAAGTAGTAGAGGGTTACCATACTCACACCACTCCCGACCAAAGCATTATTGGCATCATTCCATTCTGGTCTCTGGGTATTCATCCAAATACCAGCATCTGGTATTAGATTAGAGATTTTAGCTAAGGTGGTTGCCAGTATCTTTTCTATAAAGTTGACGTGATATACGCCACCATTTTTATCAGTGAGCATGGCGCCATCTGAACCCTTTTCATCTCTCGCTGTCCTGATTTGAGCGTCCCATTCATGGTCAAAGATTATGGTGTCTTTGGTGTTTTTTAGAATGTCATCATACCCTTTAATTCTATAAGGGACAGCCGCATAAGTAAAGGTTTCTTGGTTGAATAAGGCCTGCATTCTACTTGGCTGATGCTTTTCGATAAACTCCAGAAACTTGAGTAGGTATATGATTTGGTGATCGCCCCAATAACCAATATAACTCCAAGGATCATCTGGCTCATTGGTTTCCCAGTCGAAGCCCTGCTTCATTACTCTATATGGGTTGTAACCGTCAAACGTAGATGCGTTTAAGAAGCAGAATATCATGCCTTCCATAAACTCGGGATAGGCAAAGGCCAAAGCTTCCCAGTTTTGGAAGATGTCACGCCAATTACCCTGATAGTCTAAGATCTTATCGCCTGTATCTTCGTCTCTGGTGTTAATTGAGAATTTGTTCCACGGTCTACTTGGGTCACCATGTCTACGGCTAAACTTTAATGGCAAATACTCACTGAGTAACCTTGTGAATGAGGCATCATTCACTTGTGAAACGACACTGCTTAAGTCGCTCAGGGTGAATACATCTTCCATGGATTCAATCTTTGCTTTGTGAGCCGCAAAAACTTCCTTATTGGAAGACTCTAAATATTTAAGAACATCCCATTTTTCAATTTGGTAGTTGTTATCAAAGATGCCCCCACGCATGATGTTAAACATCACATTCGCAAAGTGGCGAACATTCTTTAAAGTATCTGCTGATTTTTGAAGACCATCGGCCGCTGCCGTTAATTTGACAAGCTCTTTTGTGTTTTCTTCAATGTCGGCATTCACACGTTCTTCAATACCATCAGTAGTGATGTCTTGAATAATATGTGCTACAGTAGGATGGTTCTTGTTTACATCGGCTGCCATCATCCACTCTTGCGTGGCACCTGCAGCTAGCTGG
>CBFIDV010000037.1:0-23199 GCA_965661455.1 Roseivirga sp. | reverse complement strand
GCTTCTGTATCGACCCCATAGCGTTCTTGTGAAACGGCTATGGCAGGAACTCCATTGTAAAGTGCCTCCATGGCCGCGCCCACTGTACCAGACATATGTGCAAGGTCACCCACATTCGCTCCACGGTTGATGCCAGAAACCACAAGATCGAATGGATTCTCTTTGCCAAGAATGCGGATTCCGTAGCGCACAGCATCGGCTGGTCGAGCACTTACTGCATAGCCAAAAAATACATCGTCTTTGTAAACCTTCTCTACGGTTGTGGCACTTAAATCCGTAGAGTGGCTTGCACCAGATTGGTTGACTAATGGTGCTGAAATAATCGCTTCAACATTTGGGAGTGCTTGAATCTCTTGGTAGAGTTTTTCTAAGAGAGGGGATTCTATACCATCATCATTAGAAATAAGGACTCTGTAGGTTTGTCCGTTGACGTTTATTCCGAGCACGGAGCTAACAATAAGGACTAAAAGGAGGCGAGTAAGATCTTTCATCAACTAATATTAGTCAATTAGACTTTACCAATTACGTCTAAGGGAGTTTGATTCAGCTAAGCATATCTTATGAGATTCGCCTCAAGGGTATTCGAAGATCTTAGGATAAGTATTAAAAGACTAATTGTTGGGCCAGCAATCGCCTTAAACAGTTATTTCAATCCTATTTCCTTCTGGGTCGGAGATTACACTTTCATAATATCCGTCACCGGTTGTTCGAGGTTCTCCATTTATATTATATCCGCTTTTTCGTATTGATTCAGTGAGTGAATCAACCTTGTCCTTTGAGCCAACGGAGATTGCGAAATGAGTCAACCCTAATTTTGAATCTGAGTTTTTTATAAATTCCGAAATAAGAGTTAGGGGAATACTAATCTCAAAAAGCATTCTTACAATATCACTACCACATTTTGAAAATATTGAAAGGAAAAAGGGAATGCTAATAACAGCAAGGATTATCAAGTTTTTGTAAAGCATTAACTTCAGCGTGTTTTCAGTGTGAAATGAACTTTCATAAGAATTTAATGCTAACTTTTTTATTCCATATTCGCTGTCATCATTGTTGTAATATTCGGTGGTGTTTGCATCAGAGTAATTTGTCCCGAAAGCGTTATCAATTAAGTCGTTTCTTTTCAGTTTTTCGACATTGTGGAACAAGATTTTAGCAACTAGTTTGATTATCAAATAGCAAATCATTGAGACGTAGCTTACAACCTTTGCTAGGTCTTTTGCATGCTCATACTCCGTATTAATGGTTGGATTGAAAAACTTGCTAATTGTCCAATTTGCTAGAATTAGAATTGCAGAAACTATTAGGAGATAAAATGCTGATTTTTCAAGTCGTCTAATCAGGTCATATTTAGAATCAAAAGGTACGTTTCTAGCCATTTTTCCTATGAGTATTGTGGGAAGTCATTACCAAATAATTCTCTCCATTTGTTTATTGCCGAAGCTTGGTTTTTATCTTCTATCTCTAACCTATATGCTTCATATCCTTTGCTATATGCGTCACTTGCTTTGGCAGATATTTTAGTTTTCTTATCATATGATAGGTTGTTCAAATTAGAATCTATACCCTTGGGGTCACTAACATTATTATAGATTGCAGTTTCTAAGTAGTTCCAAAAGTTTATCAAATTGATATCAATATATTCAGACAGCTCAGATTTACTTTCTGCAAAATTCAAAACAAAATTTTCAAACAAAAATGAACTCATAGTATGCATCTGAGCTCTTCGATCCCAATACTTTAAAGTTCGCACAAGCTGGTGAACTGAGAAATTATGTTTTTGATTAATGCTTGTCATGTACTGTTGATCCACTGGTGGGTTCGTTGATTTTCAATTGCCGCTTCCATCAGGAATCAAGTAAAAACCTGCCGTAGTATAAAATGCTGGCACTATATCGAAACTCCAATCATAAGAGGTGAGATTCAGAGTAGCTGCTTCCTGCCTACGGTGAATCGCTGCAGATTTATATTGGCCGATATTTGACAGACAAGAAACGAACTTGTTTACAACTTTAATTGAATTTAACTGATTGTCATTGGACAAATTTTTAAGCCTTTGACCTGCATTTTCAGTATGCAAAAAGAAACGATTATGATAGATTGTACTCTGAGAGTAATAAGCATCATTTGCATGAAGACAATAGATAAGGTCAATGTCATCAAGCTCTCTAATCTTTGTATTTCGAGCAAAGGAACCGAATTTCACGTGTCGGTCTCCATTTTTCAATGGAAAAGAATCATAGTTGTCAGGAAAATTATTTAGCTGATTATATAACCAATCTCTACTACTTCTAGCGGTTGTTGTTTTCCCGCTATCGAGGTTAACATAATCACGATTAAATTCAGTAAATGCAGAGTTTACGGTTCTTGCCATTCAGTTTCTTTTTTTAATGCACGCCAACGTTAGCTATCGTGCACTTTTATGCACGGTATAAATCATATAAGTTAATTTTTATGCACGATAGCCATGAAATATAGTATGCTATCAGCAGGTTTTGATTTTTAGAAATACACAGAAGGGTCTTTTGGATCTTGTGTGTGTTCTAGGATTTAAGATAGGAAAAATAGAGAGAAAGGGTGGTGGAATTCTTGGTTTTTGGTTGGGGTATGAAACCCAAAGGGTATGGTTTTCAAGACAGGGGGATTCTTTCGGGCGTTCATTTCTTTAACAAGAAATGCTCTTCCTGCGCCTGCGCTGAAGCTTCAGCGAAAGCGTTCAGAATGACGTGCTAAAAAAAGGATCGTCACTCTGAGAGTTGAGGTACGAAACCGAAAGAGTCTCCTATAATGAATTAAAAGATTCTTTCGATCGTCCTATGGACTCCTCAGAATGACGTGATAAAAAAAGATGGAGTCTATTCAACTCCATCTCTGTTTTCTAATTTCCTGATACCTGATATCTGATTACTTCCCACCAGTTTTCTCAATTTCAATCTTGCGGTCTTGTCTTTGCAAAGCTCTATTAAACTGCTGGATATCGTTTTGAATTAGCTCATCGAATTGCTCAATGGCGGTTTGCAGTCTTTCATCCAGTACCTCGTACACTTCTCCTTGCTGGTTAGTAGGACGAAAATCTATGCCGCTACCGTTAATGTCGCTGGCCAATGCACTTAGGCGTCCGTAGAGCTTGATAGGAGAGCGGAAGGCGTCTTCTCTAGCTCCTGTCAAATGAATGTCGTACAATTTGCCTGCAATCTCTTCGGCAACTGCCTTTAAACGTACGGCCTCTTTTACGGTGCGGTCGCTGCCGCCATCTGCGATAATGGATTCTAATTCCTTACGCAATACTTCTACCGCGTCAATATTAGAGACCGCCACATTCATGGCATCTCTCAACTGTAAAGAGAAGGCCACCTGTGCTTCAATATCGGCTTGCGATCCCTGAGAGAGTGGATCTTTCAATACATTGAATTCCTGCTCCATGCTATGTGTTTGGTTACCATCTTTATCTTCAATGGTTATTACAGCTTTGTAGGTACCAGGAGCTACTCTAGGGCCCGTTTGTCCCGCCATTAGGTCAAGATCCCATTGTACTAAAGGTCTCCAACCTTCACCATTCAATTGTACCCACGGACGACCAGGAGGCGCTACTCTTAGTTTGGCGCGGTAAGTAGGCTCATAGCGTAAATCCCAGACAGAACGGTTAATCCCTTTATTCGATCTACCATTTAAGGTACGGATCACTTCACCCGCTAAACTCTGTACTTGAATGCTCACTTTACCTTTTACCTTGGCCGGGAGGTAATAATTCATAATTGCCCCATTCGGTGGGTTCTGACCAGAATTATTACTTGATCCATCGGTTTTAATGCTCTCTTTTGAGTTGAAACGGTAAGTGTCTCTTATGGCGAATAGACTGGGATCGTCATCAATTTTGTCGGCATTACGGACTGCCTGCAGGTCATCTAAAATGTAATAACCACGGCCATAGGTGCCCACCACTAAATCATCGAACTGCTCTTGAATATCAATCCAATAGACAGGAGCAGGAGGTAGGTTGAGTCTTAGTCGCTGCCAGTTTTGACCATCATCGTGAGAGACGAAAATGCCTTTGTCTATTCCAGCATAGAGTAATCCTTCTCTTTTAGGATCTTCTCTTACCACATGCACAAAGCTGGATTCTGATTTTGGAATCCCATCAGAGATCTTTGTCCATGACTGGCCATAATCTGAGGTTTTGAAAATGTATGGGTCGAAGTCTCCCATTTGGTGAAGATCAACCGTGACATATGCTGTAGCTGCATCATAACGAGATGGCTCTATGTTGGCAATGGTACTCCACTTTGGTAAATCAGGGATGTTAGCTGTCAGATTCGCCCAGTTTCCGCCACCATCTTTGGTGAGTTGTACTTGGCCATCATTCGTGCCAACCCAGATCAATCCTGATTCTAAAAGAGATTCTTCTATAGCGAAAAGCGTAGCACCATCGAAGGTCATGAGGTTGTCAATTGCCACACCGCCAGAATTCTGCTGATGGTCTTTCAAGTTGAGCGTTAGATCAGGTGAGATCAGCTGCTAGCTTTGACCACCATCATCACTTTTATGCACAAACTGACTCCCTACGTACACACGGTTTTTAGTGTGCGGAGAAAAGCTCAGTGGGAAATTCCAATGCCAGCGGTATTTCATGTCGGCAGGAGCCCAGCCATAGCCTGCTTCTGGCCAAACGCGCACTTCACGAGAATGTCCTGTGCGTAAATCATGTCTTTCGAGACCACCATCGTAGCAGCCTGACCAGATGATGTTATTGTCAACAGGATCGGGTTTTGCAAAACCAGATTCGCAACCGCCAACGCCTTTCCATAAACCTAAAGGAATGTAGCCTTGTAGTGAATTACTCGGCCCCATATAAGACCAGCCATCCTGACGATTACCGAAGACATTATAAGGTACCTGATCATCCGTAGCCACATGATACATCTGAGCAATAGGTAATACCACTCTTTGGAATGACTTGCCGTGGTTGAGTGTCATACTTGCACCACCATCGTGAGCCACTAACCAGCGATCTGGGTTTGTTGGGTCAATCCATAAATCGTGATTGTCGCCACCACCTCTTGGGGGTCTGCGGTTTCTTGTTTTACCACCATCTAAAGAATGGGTGAATCGTACGGTCATTGAGTAGATCTCATTCGGATCGCCCGTATTCACGCGTAAGCGGGTGTAATAAGGTGCTCTTTCATTCCAGTCATGATCACGACTCATCAATGTCCAGGTTTCCCCTTTGTCTTCAGAGCGCCAAACCTCAGGGCTTTCTGCCTCAAGAAGGGCATAAACGATATTCGGATTGCTGTAAGAAACGTCAACGGATGTTTTACCCACTGGTCGCTCAGCTCCGAATTTCATATTGCTGCTATTGAGTGGTTTCCAAGTATCTCCACCATCGGTAGATTTATAAATACCACTTCCAGCTCCGCCAGAATTCAGTCCCCAAGTGTTGATATGCACAGACCACATGGCTGCATACAGAACGTTCGGGTCTTCGGGATCTATGGCTAAATCCGAAGCGCCAGTGCCTTCATCTACAAAGAGTACCTGTTCCCAAGTGTCACCGCCATCTTTGGTTCTGTATATGCCGCGTTCTTGTTGTGGACCATAGGTATGGCCTAATGCGGCCGCATACACCACCTTTGGATTAGTAGGATGCACAATAACGCGTCCTATTCTACCCGTTTTTTCAAGTCCTTTGTGTTGCCAGCTTTTACCAGCGTCAGGAGAGAAGTAGATACCGTTACCCATGGCATGTGCCGGACGGATGACAAAGGTTTCTCCTGTGCCCACCCATACCTGACTTGGGTCTGATGGGGCTAATTCAACCGATCCGATAGAAGAGATGTCTTGAGAGTCGAAAATGGGTCTCCAGTTGATGCCGCCATCTTCTGTTTTCCAAAGTCCACCAGAGGCTGCGCCAATGTAGTTCACCATGGGGTTGCCTCGTTCTCCAACCACTGCAATGGCACGGTTGCCTTCAGGGCCTATGAATCTAAAGCGGTGATTGCCTAAAAGTTGATCGAATTCTCTTTGAGCGAAAGCTGTTATTCCAATGAGCAGGAATAAGAGGGCTAGGGTTAATTTTTTCATTCTGAATAAGGTTGAAATGTAATTTAGTGAATGTATGGAATTGAGAAAGCGGATGCATGAAAATGTGCTGTTGGGGTATGCGAATGGAGAGAGAAAAGTTCAAAGTTTTGAGGTTCAGAGTTCAGGGTTAGGAAAACTCTTTAAGAACGTCATCCTGAATTTATTTCAGGATCTACGGTTTTGATAACCGTAGTTCTAAATGTACATCTCAATATTACTAAAACTTTTAGCTAATATTTGTAGTATTATATGCTAATATATTTAGTATATTTGAATCATGATGTTCAGAGGGACCCCCGAAATGTTTTCATATAGCGCTTTGAGTGAGTATTTGATTATCGCTTTGCCTTATGCTGAAATAGGAGACGAGGTAAAGGCTTTTAAGAAAGACTTCTTTAAGCAGTATGGTGCTTATTCAGGCCAGAATTCCTGTGCGCATATTAGGCTCATGTCTTTCTTTCAGTCAGAGGAAAGAGAGGAAAAAATATTAGAAGAGGTGCAAGGTGCTTTGTCTGATATTAAGCCTTTTGAAGTTTTTTTAAGTGGTTTTGGCTTTAATGGAGCACATAGAGATGTATACCTAGAAGTATTGAATAAGCAGTCTATTGTTGGTGTTTATGATTTGCTTAGGGTGAGGCTCTTTAATGCATTGGTTTCTCTAGCTTTTTTAAACAGTAGATACGAACCAGTTATGGGTGTAGCGCAGAGCTTAACGCCTTTACAGTTTTTAAATGCTATCCGAGATTACGAGTCGGTAGCGTATACTAATAATTTTAGAATCTCTCGATTGCATGTGCTAAAAAGAAAGGCACCATTCAATACTTGGGAGAATTTGACAGCATTGCCCTTTGCTAAATCAGAAGGAGAGTTGCAGGGGCTATTTTGATTAGTTGTCCGGATATAGGGAATGTTCAGGTTAAAAGTTTCGACAAAGCATTTTGACTGAGCTCCCAAATCCAAATGTTAGGTGAACACCCTTTAGTCTCTGCCTCATGTGTCGTTAAAGTTTTATCAGCAGCACAAGGCGGAGATTAAGCAGGGTGGTGAGGCACTCCAAGTGAGTGATGTGTAGTAGAATCAGTCAACATATTTTGAGTACGTAATGAGAAGTTTCAAAAATTTAAAAATCATAGAGCAGGGCATGCAAATAGTCTCTGCTACTCACCAACTTAATACCCAATTTTCTCAAACAGATATTTCGGGTTTGATCCAAGAAATTAACCTGTTGGCTATTGGTATTCCTTCTATAGTTGCAGAAAGCAGCAAGCAAGATGGAGATGCACCATATCAGCAGGGCTTGCAGAAGGCTTTGCATTCGGTAGAGCACATAGAGAACAAGCTATCTGCCATTGAGCAAGCCAAGCCAGAGTTCAAGGCGGTTGAATCATTGATAAAGCAAGAGCAGAAGCTTTTGAAAGAGGCACTTAAAACATTGGAGGTTAAGGAAATTAAACGTCCTGCTGTTAGAAGTAGACTTTCTTTATCGGACAGGTCTAGGCCAGCAGTTTCTCTAAGGGTAAGCCAGGGTTTGCAGCAGGAGCTGTTTTAACATATGCTTTAGGCTTTACGCTTTCCGCTTTATGCCTCACGCTTCACGCCTTAAACCTTACATGGATAAGTAAACACACACAATACCTAATATGAGAGATTTCAAAAAGCTTAGGGTTTGGCAATATGGCATTGAACTCACAGTAAAGATCTATCAGCTAACTGAAGAATTGCCTAAAGAAGAAAAGTATGGTTTGATAAGTCAGATTACTCGAGCTGCTGCTTCCATACCTGCAAATATTGCTGAAGGTAGTAGCAGGAATAGTGAGAAGGACTTTAGGCGTTTCTTAGGAATATCTTTAGGTTCTTCATTTGAGTTAGAGACTTTCCTAGTGATTTTAACTGAACTTGAAATGGCACCTAAAAAGCAATTAGAAGAACTAATTAAGCTAAATACAGATCAGCAGCGTATGCTTTCAGGTCATATCAAAAAGCTCTCATAACAAATCTTTCAACGTAAAGCGTGCAGCGTAAAGCTTATAGCTTTTTTTAATGAAACTTATACAAAATCCATCAGATCAGACCATTATGCATATGGATCTGGACACCTTCTTCGTGTCGGTAGAGCGATTATTGGACAATCGCTTGAATGGCAAACCCGTACTGATTGGTGGGGTGACTGATCGTGGGGTGGTGGCCGCTTGTAGCTATGAGGCCCGAGCTTTTGGTGTGCATTCTGCTATGCCCATGAAGCGGGCTAGAGAGCTTTGTCCTGAGGCAATTCAGATCAGAGGTAATTCGGGTACCTATTCTAAATACTCCGAGATGGTGACCGAGATCATCAAAGAGGCTGTGCCTGTTTATGAGAAGACCTCTATTGACGAGTTCTATGCAGACTTAACGGGCATGGATAGGTTCTTCAACAGTTACCAGATGGGCACAGAACTGCGTCAGCAGATCATTAAAGAAACAGGCTTGCCCATATCTTTTGGGATGTCCAAGAATAAGACGGTGTCGAAAGTAGCTACAGGGGTAGCTAAGCCTAATAACCAGCTTAGAGTGGACTATGGAGAGGAAAAGCCATTTCTAGCTCCTTTGTCGGTGAGCAAGATTCCTATGGTAGGAGAAAAAACACAACAGACACTTTTTAGCTTGGGGGTCAAGGTCATCAAAACCATTCAGGAAATGCCGGTTGAGTTAATGGAAAGGGTTCTGGGTAAGAATGGTGTGAGCATTTGGAAGAAAGCTAATGGGCTAGATAACTCGCCCGTAGTACCCTACAACGAAAAAAAGTCTATCTCTACTGAGCGGACATTCGATTGTGACACGATTGATGTGATGAAGCTGAGGGGAATCCTATTAGCGATGGCCGAAAACCTTGCTTTTCAGTTGAGGAGAGGTCAGAAGCTTACTTCTTGTGTTACGGTTAAGATTCGTTATTCAGATTTTAATACCTACACCATGCAGTCGCGTATTCCATATACCTCTGCCGATCATGTGCTGATAGAGAAAGTAAAAGAGCTTTTCGAGAAGCTCTATCATAAGCGCCTGCTCGTTCGCTTGATAGGAGTTCGCTTTAGCCATCTAGTAGAAGGTGGATATCAGATCAACCTCTTTGAAGATGCAGAAGAGGTTATCAGTCTCTACCATGCCATGGATAAGATTCGAGATAAATATGGTGATAGGAAAGTGATGCGAGCTTATGGCATAGAAGCAAAGACCATCAGCCGCTTTAACCCCTTTAACGGAGAGCCGCCACCTTTGCTGGCTAATCGAAGACAATAGTCATTCATCGAAACATATTGTCAGTTATCGAAGGATTCGTACCAATTATCGAAAGCTATGTTTTGGAAAGTATTTCATGGCGTTTTTTGTAAGCAATATGCCGAAGCATCATTTACTCATCAATAAGAATGGAATCCTATTAGGTAGATATGGTGTATCTACCTACCTCATTGAATACTTCAACTTAGAGGTAAACCAAGCTGTACCCGAAACCCTGTTCAAGCAGATTAAAAAAGAGAAGGATAAGGCAGGTCAAATTGAATTTGACGGACAATCTTTCCCAGTTTCTGTTGAACCTTTGGAAGATTTGTATCAAATTACTTTCCTGCAAAAAACAAGCGCTAAGGTTGCCTAAATCATTCAAACAAGACAAATACAAATTATTAGTAGAAGCCGCTAACGACATCATCTATGAAGTTGATGCTGACGGTAAGTTCACATTCTTAAATCCTAAGGTCAAAGAAGTTGCGGGCTATTCAGAGGAAGAGATTCTGGGAAAAAGATTTCTAACCAGCCATTGAGATGTGTAATCAGCACGAACCAGAATTAGCATTGTTGGATATTCAGATAGCTGGCGATATTGATGGAATTGAATTAGCAGAGTTATTAACTGATCAATTCGATTTCCTATCATATTCAGTTCTGCTTTTCCCGATGAAAGAACCCTCGCAAGAGCCAAGAAAAGAAAGTCGTTTGGGTATTTAGTGAAACCTTATGGTGCTAAAGATGTGAATGCCGCAATTGAAGTGGCCATGTCTGCATTTGATCGCCTGAAAAACGCTGAAGACAAACCTCAAATTGCCAAAGTCGTAGATGATTATATCTTCCTTAAAGTTGACTCGAGGCTCATTAAGGTGAAAATTGATGACTTGCTATATGTGGAAGCTAAGGGAGATTATGCTTTGTTTAAAACCGCAGAAAAGGGGTATATCGTTCATTCTACTATGAAGCGCGTGCAAGAGAGGTTGGGAGAGTACAACTTCGTGAAAGTGCATAGATCTTACGTAGTTAATCTGTCTAAGATCATAGACATAGAAGAGTCCAATCTTCTAATAGAGAATAAAGTGATTCCGATTTCCCGTGCTAACAAAGAAACACTGATTAAGAAGCTCAGCCTTCTTTGAGAATTATAGCTAGACATGGCTAGTTTCCTCTGGAAGTCAGTACCTTTGCTCTTCACTTTTTATATTATTCATTGAATACATTCCAAGATCTGGGTTTATCAGACACATTAGTCGGTACCCTTAATAATTTAGGCTTTACGGAGCCAACAGAGATACAACAAAAGGCTATTCCTCAGCTACTTCAAGAAGAAAAAATTGATTTTATAGGTTTAGCTCAAACAGGCACGGGTAAAACGGCAGCGTTTGCATTGCCACTCGTAGAGCATACTGATCTTTCTGAAGACAGAATCCAATCTATTGTATTGTCCCCAACCAGAGAATTAGCAAATCAAACAGCTAAAGAAATAAGTCTATTTACAAAAGATAAAAGAGGTTTTCGTTCAGAAATCGTCTACGGTGGCGTAGATATTCAGAAACAAATAAGAAATCTTAAAAAGCCTCCTCATATTCTAATTGCGACCCCTGGTCGACTGATAGATTTAATGAAAAGAAGAGTAGTTAATCTGAGCGAAGTCCAACGAGTTGTGTTGGATGAAGCAGATGAGATGCTCAACATGGGTTTTAAAGAGGATATTGATTATATCCTTGGCAAAACACATGATTCGGCTTGTACATGGCTTTTTTCAGCTACAATGGCTAAAGAAGTTAGGTCTATTGTAAAGAATTATATGTCTGACTCGTTAGAGGTTGCTGTTAATACAAAGCAAAAGACCAACATAGATATAAGCCACCAATACGTAGTGACTAAAACAGGAAATAAACTAACTGCCATAAGAAGATTCTTAGAGCTTTCTCCCGGCATGCGTGGAGTAATGTTTTGTAGAACGAAGCGAGAAACACAAGAAATTACTAATGAGCTTTCTGAGCTTGGTTTCGGTGTTGAAGCACTTCATGGCGACTTGTCTCAGAATCAGAGAGATTCTGTAATGAAGAAATTCAAATCTCGTAGCATGCAATTGCTAATTGCTACTGATGTTGCTGCTAGAGGTATTGATGTTGCAGAGCTTAGTCATGTTTTTCATCACAAGCTTCCAGATCAGCCAGAAAACTATACCCACAGAAGTGGTAGAACTGGTAGAGCGGGTAAGAAAGGTGTTTCTATCGCCTTTATTAATCCTAGAGAAAGTCGTAAGATCACTGAATTAGAGAAGATTAATAACATCAAATTTTCTCTCATAGAGGTTCCTACTAAATCTGAATTAAAAGGGGCCAAGATTAACAATTGGGCCAACCTTATTTTAGAGACCAAAGTTGATCATACGGCAGAGATAATTATGGAACAGGTGGCGGATAAGTTCCATCACTTGACAAAAGAAGATATTCTTAAGAGACTCATTTCTACGCAATTGGATCACTTGATGAGCCAGGGCAAAGAGGCTGATGACATTAACGAGTTTTCGGGTAAAAGAGCTAACGTATCTACTAAGAATGCGACAGAGCGTTATTTTGTAAACGTTGGGACCATTGACGGTGTAACCGCTGGAGACCTTGTTCACTTCCTATCGGATATCACTGCGATTGATAGAAAACAGTTTAGTAATTTCTCAGTTCAGAAGAACTGTAGCTTCTTTGATTTGAAATCTGAAGAGCCATTAGATTTTGATAAACTGTTTGAGTTTGTTGAGGTGAATGGTAGATCGATTCGAGTGAATCGAGATACGGATACTCCAAAAGGACGTGGAAGAAAGAGTGGTGGTCATGGTGGTCACTCACGTGGTGGTCAAAAACGATCTAACTATTCTTCTGATCCTGTAAGTCGTAAGGGGAGAGATCGTGGTAAGCCAAGAAGAAAAGGAAGAAGAGGTTAGTGCTAGTCACTAACCTTGACTGTTGAAAGGTCTCCTTTATAAGAAGATCTTTTGGCTTTATCCCACGTTACTTTCTGGTTGCCTCTGAAATATTTGAACCAACCAAGAACTACGCAGATGTGCATAAAAACGAAATAATAAGGGATGTGTAGTCCCTTTATTTTTGTTTTAGCTTCTCTAAGCACGTAACCTAGGAAGGCTACCAAGTAGAATATTACTTGTAGTCTGAACATTGCATCAAAGAACCATGAGTCTCCAGCTAAGAGTATGGAAGCCACCAAGGCACCTAGGAGTGCAAAAGGCATTAATGTCCATCTTAGGGCTCTGTGTGATACATATTGGAAGGTAAGTTTCCCGTATTTAAAGAAGTTAAGTAATGGTAGAAGTTTTATTACGGCTTGAATTCCTCCGGCACTAATTCTAACCTTTCTTTTTTGCTCATCGGCCATAAAGGCAGAAGAAGTTTCCATTGCAAGTGCACCCGGCTCATAAGCGACTTTATACCCTTGCGCGGCTAGCTGCATGGTTATCACAAAGTCTTCAATTAAGGTGTTTTTGTCTACTGGAGTATATAAGTGAGTTCTTATGGCGAATAATTCGCCCGCTGAACCAACCATGGTGTTGTACTCTGAATCCTTTCTTTTAAGGAACGATTCATATTTCCAGTAGAAACCTTCACCAATTCCACTTGCAGAGTCTTCTTCTTGCTTTAAGATTGTCTTTTCACCAGATACGGCCGCTACTTTTGCATCTTGAAAATGATTGATCATATTCCTCAAGCCTTCTGGATTAATCATGACATTAGCATCTGTAAATACAGTGTAGGCAGTTTCTATTAATGGCATTACTCTGTTAACAGCAGAGATTTTACCATTTCTAGGTGCAGCAAAGTATCAAGTAGTTTCGGGATATTTTTCAATGATTTGATTAGTGCCATCATTAGATCCATCCGTTACAAATGCTATATTCAACTTCTCCTTAGGGTAGTTTAGGGCAAGGGAGTTTTTGATTTTATCTTCAATGATATCTTCCTCATTATAGGCGGCTACTAAGAGCGTTACGGGAGGCAGATCAGTGTCTTCGAGGGTGGTTAATGACGGTCTTTTCTTTTTGAATTTTACCAATACAGCCAGTAAGGCGCCAGGTAGAACCTTTTCGCAATTCTTCCAAAGTGTGAGAAATGCTTCTTGAACCATGTCTTCAGAACGCTCAACATCTTTGTATTTGTAGATTAAAAAGTTGCGTAACAGGGGAGCTATAGCCCTGAAAAGGCGTTCGTATGTTGACTCTGCACAGCTGTTCTGTTCACTCACTAACTCTAAGATGTGAAGAAATGAAGTTGAGTCAAACTCAGGACCTTAATTTTGTTTTGCGGAGAGCGTATCGAAGTAATTATAGAATCTCTCATAAATGAACATATGCGGTAGCGTGAGCATAGAAATGGCTACTAAGAAAAGCATTTCAGCCCTAATCTGACTGCCAAAGTAATAGGTTCCTAAAAGCATCAAGCTGATGCCGAATATGCTTATTAAGGTAAAAGGCAGGCTCTCTCTTATAAACAATTTGGCATTGAATTCCTGTTTGAGACTCACCTTGTCTATTTGAACTTGAGATGCTCTTAATGAGTGCCATAGGCCAAAAAACAAACCAAAACTAACGAGCAAATTAGTTTGTAATGAGAAGTAAGCTATCACCAAAACCTCCAAAATCTCGAATGCTACCAATCTCCAGTTCAATTTCTTATGCAAACCAATGAACACAACTATTGTCAAAATGAGACTCGAAAGTATAATCAGTTGACTTGTGTCGTCACTAAGGATTGACAGATCTAAACTTGGTATGGCTGAGATGATCAATCCCTTCGATTCCTCTAGATTAAGTAAAACGATTAGGGCTAGAATGAGAACGCCCCAGGTCGTATACAGAAGTTTCTTGGACCAAGAGGATTCTGAAACTGGAATGTATTGAAGTTGCGTTTGCCCGAAATGGTATGCTGAAATGATTAGGAAAGAGATTAAGGCAAGTTCAGGTATAATAAGCCAAATGGCACCCATACCAGCCAGAATAAAGAGATACTTAATGATGAAGGACTTTGGGATTTTTGAAGTAAACTCCGCATCCTCACTGTTTATATAAAGAATGTGGTCAGTTGCACCATGCATTAAACCAATAGAAACCACAACGGCCACGGCTAAAATATTCGATATAATTTCTGGTAATATCTGTGAAGCAAAAACCAATGCAACAAGGGAGATGATGATCCTCGTCTTGGGGTAGAAGTAGCTTATTTTAGGAAGAGTTGTTTCAGAAAAGGTGCCCATGGTAATCTCATGAATATTTTAGCCTCTTCTGCTAGAGAAGTTTTTTCATCTAAGAAAGTAAGTATTCTTTCCATAGAATTGTTTTTAAAAAGGCTCTGCATGATCACTTTCACCTTATGTGGCTCATCTTTGATAATGCCCAAGAGCAGTCTGTCATAGAACCTAAACCTGGAGTGTGCATGTGGCCTATTGAATGGTTTATTCTTGGCTAAAGAAGAAACGATTGTAGCAACATCGTCTTGAATATTCTTAAACGTATATCCGGTAGTTGGCTTAGTAAAACCACCTGAGGTACCCATGTTTAATATGCGACTAGAGCTATATCTAGGGAATTTAAAGTTGGACATTGGAATTTGTCCTTTTTCAGATTCAATAATCTCATACTTTCCAAGATTAAGACCTGTTATATATCCTTTAAATAATGCCTCATATTCTTGATCTGAATGTATTTGAGGAGAAAACTCCGTGTACTCCACTAAGGCCTCATGATCAGAAAAGGGTAGTAGGTAACCAAACTGAACAGTCTGTTTATCGGGCATACTAAAGTCCATAAGCTTGACATGGCCATCTTTAAACTTTGGGTCTTCTGTTTTAATCTTTTTTCCGTAGAAGTGTTGCTTTAGACCAGCCTTGTTGGGCTTATCCTTTAACAAACCTACAACACTATTGAAGGCGAAATTTGCCTTATAGACGTTATTCTGTGTTGAGACTTCAACATGATTGCCCCTTTGAATAAGTTCAGAAACAGCTTCTTGAACTATCTCAAAATTCTCGAATTGCTTTAGGTGCTCAAAGACCTCCTGATAAAAGTCTAATGAGCTGATATGATAATAGTGATACTCGCTTAATTGCTCTCTTATGCGAAGATCGTCTGCTTTGAATTCTAATTTATTCCAAGAGACTTTTTGAGCAGATTGATAGGGTTGTTTCTCTTTGGCCCAAAAACACCAAGTTTTATCATTGGTGGTTTTAGCCGCATTATCGAGTAGGAGCACCCTCTTCTTGCGAAGTGATTCGTTCTGAGACATATGATAAGCTAGGGATAGCCCTGCACAGCCTGAACCAATGATAATATAGTCGTATTGAGTTGTCATAAACAAGAAAGGGGACAAAAGCCCCCTTTCTATATAATTTGATAAATCCGATTATGCTGTAGCTCTTGCTTTAGCAGTTTCGCTAACGGCTACTGAATAAATCACTAGACCGAATCCAATTTTGTTAATTGCATCGGCAATGTTGTAGAACAAGTCAATGCTGCTTACTTCAAACATGCCTGACAATAGGTTACCTGGTAATACCATGTATCCAATAGGATAGATAGACCAGCCTAGAGTAATGAAGATCTTCAATAAGAACATTGCTCTGTCCATAGCAGGAGAATTAGCAGTCTTAGCTAATTTCGCTACATCACCAGCAAATACTTCATATACAATGTAAAGGTACCCTACAGTTGATAATACACCCCATAAGATGTTGTTTTCAATACCTGAAGTTTCACCAATGAAACCGGTAACTAACATAAAGGCAGAAGCTACAATCAGCTTAAATAATGTGCTACCTTTTGCACCGAATGGTTTAGTTAATAAGTAGAATTCTACACACATCAACGGAACAGTTAATGTCCAATCCACATATCTAAATGCGGTTGGTGATTGTCCGGTTGATAAATAGAAATCTCTCATGTAGAAATAGTGAACAGCAGCGATACCAGTGATCAAACCTGACACTAATAAGGAAAGCTTCCACTTACCTTCGACAGAGCCTCTTTCCATAAAGAAGAAGATTGACGATGCGAACATGGCCATATACCCAATAAAGAAGGTGATGGCGATTGGATCTGCGTTGATAATCTTATCGAGATTAGCAACATCTACAGCAAATATCATAGTCATTAAAGTTTTTGTTAACATCAAATATACTTCTTGATGAGTAATAATGTTTAAGGGATGTTACAAAAAAGTTAAACAGATGTAATTCATAAGTACTTTATGCTACGTAAAAGCTCTTTAGGTATGGTTTTCGACCATTACAGGCAGTAGTTTAGAATGAGTATAAATTAATGACCGAATAAACTTTTGACCAATGGTATCAAACAAAATGATTGAGAGGTCTACTGCTTTAATTCCAAAATAGTCGTTGCCTTGGCTGGAGCCTCAAAGTCTTTAATCATATCTATTGTTGAACCATCTAGAATATTCACTCCACTAGAATAACCTCTTAATAGTTCAATATGCTTGCTTCGCGAAATGGTTATCGGCTCGTCATTCATATTCATAATAACCATAACACGTTCATTCTCTGTATATCTAAAATAGACATAGACATTATTTTCGGGTATGAAATGAACTAATTTACCCTTATGTATCGCCTCGCTATTTTTTCGCCAATTGGTAATCTTCGATACATACTTATGCATCTGGTCTTCTTCTCTCGTTCTTCCATTAGGTTCAAATACAGACCTTGTATCACCATCCCAACCACCAGGCATTTCAGCTCTTTTAGCACCATCCCCCCAATTTCCGGGACCTTGCTTAAATGCTAGTTCGGTTCCATAATAAACTTGAGGTATTCCTCTAGTCGTAAGTAGGTAAGCATAGGCCATTTTCAAATGATCCAAATTCTCACCTAGGGTGCTATATATTCTGCCTATATCGTGGTTGTCTAGAAAGATTACGTTCTTCATTGGATCGGAATATAATCTGTCTTGTGATAGCGCATAATAGAGCTTCATGATTCCTGATTCCCATCCAAAGTCTGAATTGAAAACATCTCTTATGGCAAAGTGAATCTGGAAATCTGTGACACTTGGGAGGTGTGAATCGAAACCATCATTCTCACCCTCTTTATCTTCTTGCCAATAAGACTCATGCGCCACTGTTTCTACCCAAGATTCACCTACGATATTAAAGTTAGGATAGGCGTCTAATGTCTCTTTTGCCCATCTAGCCATGTACTCTTTGTAAGGATATACATATGTGTCCATGCGAATACCATCAATGCCGCTGTATTCAATCCACCATAATGTGTTTTGGATTAAATAGTCCGCTAAAAAGACATTCCTTTGATCTAAATCGGGCATTTCATCTACAAACCATCCCTTCAGGAGCTTATCTGAATCATATTGAGACGCATATGGGTCGGAAGCTACTGTTCCTCTATAGCTTGTATTGCCATATACAGATTGGTCATGTACCCAATTCTTGAATGGTAGGTCTTTCATCCACCAATGTTGGTCCCCAATATGGTTATGAATCATGTCCATAATAACCTTTAAGCCTTTCGAATGGCATGCTTCTACGAATGCAACAAACTCTTCGTTAGAACCGAATCTTCTATCGATTTTATACATATCTGTGGCTGCGTAGCCATGATAAGCTTTGTATTCAGGTGTTTGATCGTTTTCAAAAACAGGAGTAAGCCATACGGCTGTCATCCCCAAGTCCTTTATGTAGTCTAAGTGTTCTAGAATCCCTTCAATGTCCCCACCATGTCTTCCGCTTGGGTCATCTCTGTTCGCTGGTTCCAGCATTCCTTCTATGGTATCATTATTTGGGTTTCCATTTGCAAAACGATCTGGCATCAAGAGATAGATCACATCCTCACTCGAAAAGCCTAGATTTCTATTTGTGTCATTACTTGGTGATTTTAACTCGTAATTAATGATTGGAGCCTTTTTTCCACTAAAGTGAATGTCGAATGTGCCTGCATTAACCTCGGGACTGATTTCCAGATTTATGAAAAGGTAATTTTTTGAGTCTCCCGCTACTTGGTTAACCATTGTTATACCATCATGATCAATGGTAGCTCTTCGCTCCGATATGTTTTCGCCATAGACCATGATTTGAAGCTTTTCTGTAGGCATATTGGCATACCAGAAAGGAGGCTCTACTTTAAGATCTTGTGCTGACAAGGCACTTACTAATACAATGAATAATGCTGCGAAAAGGAATTTTGAGAGTTTCATGACTATAAATTTCTGAAATCTAATGAAACTGTTCTGATGTCAAAAATCAAACGTTTGCTTATTACTTAATTAGGTAGTCTACCAACTTATCTACAAACGATGCTGCCACCCAGGTGAGCAATGGAATTATTAAATAGAAAACGAATCTTGAGGCAGTAGGGATGTTGACAGGAAGCTCCAGCGTATTCTGAATAATTTTCTTGTAATTGATTAAGTCAATAACATTTATGTTCTCAAGGTTACCACCAATTCTGGAGTCTTTAAGTGCCTCAATATCTCCGTCTATTACTCTATCTATAATCTTCACTTCTCTTTCTTTCTCATGAGCTATCCTTTTTCTAATGCCTTTTAGAGGCCTATGCAGCATGATAACTATAGTGGGTACAAGAACTACCACGGCTGGGTTGCTTAGATCACTAAGATCTATTCCAGTGGAAAAAAGTATAGAGTAAGCGCCTATGAAAGCTAATATGCTGATAATTCCTGCCTTAGTCAGAGGCATTAGCTTGTCTAGGTTAAGTAAGTCGATCTTAATCTTTTGAGAGAGTCTGTTCATTAAAGTCATATTTCTGGTATAAATAGAAATAGACTGGGTAATGATTATCCAGACTAATATTATTTGAAAACTTCTCCAACTATCATAGTAGGGTAAATCACTTGTCCCTTCAAAGACACCTTTTAGAATGGACCAATAGGAGTGGCCGAATCCGATAAGAAGTGCCACTAGTGATTCTGGCCAAAGATTTCTTTTTTTTAGAAATACTTCGTTTTCTTTAGTCTTATCACTTTCTGATAATTCGCTTATTGTCAATAGCTGCTTAAACTGCTTTTCATGAGCATTTTGAATAATCCTACTGATGTAGATAATGTATGCCAAGGCAGCAATAGCATAACCGCTACGTTTGTAATTATCCCAAATCTTTAAAATGCCATCTATTTCATATACAATGGTTAAAGTACCTAGGAGAACCGAAATAAATAATAGGCTCACCACTAAAGAGGGAATTCTGCCAGATGTTACTTTTAGAATAAGTGGGCTATGAGGCTTTTTCATCTTCACCAAAACGTAGTTTTTGAAACTATAAATAGGTGCTAAATGAGAATCTCTTAAATGACCTATGGATATGAATACAGGCTAAAAGACCGAATATTATTCAAGTGCCTAATGGAATTCAATCAATGTAAAGTGACTTTAATTCCTGTATGTCAAAATCAATTATATAGTGATTGTAAGAAGGCCTTAAGGTTGTTGTGTTGTTTCGGTTGCTCGTGAAGATTAGTTGTTTTCTGTCATTAGTTATGTAAGGGCTAAAATCTTCGCCCTCTGTATTAATACCTTTATCTAGTGCCAAAGCAGGAGTCCATCCTTTCTCAGTTTTGAAAGAAATATATAAATCTGTACCTCCTTGAGAATCTAATCTGTTGGCTGATGAAAAAACAATAAACTGCTCCTTATCATCTATGAAAAAGTCACCTTCAAATGTTGTGCTGTTAATGTTTCTAGATAAGGCTTCTGGCTTATCACTACCATTTTTAAGAACAAATATATCGTAATCGCCAGACTCACTCAAAGCGTTGAAATAAAGGTTTCCACTCAATACTAAACTTGGAGAACCCTCATTCTTATTGTTATCTACCAGCTCAGGTATTGGCGCTGGTTGAGTCCAGCCATCGTTTGTTAAAAACGATTCACATATTTTGAATTCGTCTTGTGGATCTCCCAAAGCACTAATATTGCTTTGTACAAGCATATAGTCTCCGTCGAAGGGTAGAAATTGACCCTCTTGAAAAGTATCATTGGCATAATCATATCTTATAATTCGACTTGCACTTCCATCCATTTGAGTGAAGAGACCGAACCTGTTTTTTCTATTAAAGTAATTATTCCATTGAGGCAGATTATCGGATAATGAGCCTTCGAATAGCAACTGTGGATTGTTTTCCGGTGCGCTCCAATAGTAAGGCACAGATGAGAGCAAAAGTGATAAGCTTAGAACCGATAAGAGTAGTTTCATAGGTGTGGTTAAGATGTAATTGTCTAGCTAACGCAGAAATCACAAATAGGAACCAATAGTTTTGACAGGCGCGAGATATTTGATTTGAATTGATAAAAATATCAATGAAGTACACTTTTGTTTGTTTTAGTGGTAGCTGCAAGGTAATTGTTACCATATATCTATATAGTTTTGCAATAATCTAAGAGGGTGAAACTTCCTGTTGCGTTTTAGGACAATTTCAAAACCTAAGACACGAAACATCTCATTATGGTTAGGTTTTGTACTTATATTAGACGCTCAAACCTTAACCTACCCATGAAAAAATTATTTACCTGTTTGTTTTTGTCTTTATGCCTCGCGCTATCAGCTCAAAATGAATCTGGAAAGATTCTTTCCATGAAAGAGAGGGCTGCCACAATCAACGCTCTACTAGAAGATAAAATTCAGATTTACCTTCCTGACCTTATGAGAAGAGAGGACATAGATATGTGGATTGTAGTGTCGAGAGAATACAATGAAGACCCAATTATAAAAACGCTTTTACCTGCAGAATGGTTAGCCGCCAGAAGAAGGACAATTCTGGTGTTTTACGATGGAGGACAAGGAACAGATATTGAAACGCTAGCCGTGGCCCGCTACAATGTTGGCTCTAGTTTTAAAAGCGCATGGAATAAGGAAGAACAACCAGATCAATGGGCTCGGTTAGCCGAACTGATTGCAGAAAGAGATCCTGAGAAAATTGGTGTCAATAAATCAGAGTATTTTGGATTAGCAGATGGAATAGTGGCCACAGACTATGAAGAGTTGAAAGAGGCGATTGGTTCAAAATATGAGAAACGAATTGTGTCAGCAGAAAAGCTTGGTATTTCTTGGCTAGAAACGAGAACAGATGCTGAGATGGCTATTTATCCCCATATAGGTCGTATTTCTCATAACATTATAGCGGAAGCATTTTCAGACAAAGTAATTACTCCGGGCGTTACGACAACCGAAGATGTAGTATGGTGGATGAGAGAAAAAGTGCGAGAACTAAAATTACAAACTTGGTTTCACCCAACGGTAGATGTGCAAAGAGCAGATCCAGACAATGATGAAAGTACTAGGTCCTTTTCAACTAGGCCAGGAGTAGATGTGATTATGCCTGGCGACCTCCTTCACTGCGACTTTGGAATTACCTATTTAAGGCTTAATACAGATCAACAGCAACTGGCTTATGTACTTAAACCCTGTGAGAAGGATGTTCCTCAGTACTTAGAAGATGCCTTAGACATTGGCAACCGTCTTCAAGATATTTTCACAGGCAATTTTAAAGAGGGGAGAACTGGCAACGAAGTACTTAAAATGAGTAGAGAGCAGTCTATTGCTGAAGGTATTAGACCTTCCATTTATACTCACCCAATTGGCTATCATGGCCATGCTGCGGGAACTACCTTAGGTATGTGGGATTCTCAAGGTGGTGTGCCCGTTACAGGAGACTATCCTTTGCATTTGAATACTTCTTATTCTATTGAATTGAATGCTACTGTTTACCTGAAAGAATGGAATAAAGACATTAGAATCATGCTAGAAGAAGAGGCCCATTTTGATGAAACAGGTGTTTGGTATACCGATGGCAGAATGGAGAAAATTAGAATCGTCAATCCTCAGCAATAGATGCGTTACACCCTAGCGATTGTATTTTTATTATTGGGATTGTGCTTAAAAGCTCAATCTGTATTCGATTTGAGAGATGCCTCGCTAGAAGAATCGGTTTCACTTAATGGCTATTGGGAGTTTAACTACAAGGAGTTACTCACAGGAAATGAGTTTCCTGAGTAAATGCCCGTTTTGGTTCAAGTTCCGCATGATTGGGCCGTAGATGAAGACTATGGTTTTGAGACTACGGGTTTCGGTACTTATCAAACTACAGTCTTATTACCTAACAATCATCATCACCTAGGTTTGTATATTCAGCATGCATTCTCTTCCTACAGGTTGTTCTTTAATGGTAGGTTAATTCACAATCAAGGAGACGTTCAGGAGAGCAGAGAGGATTATGAGGCATTTAGAACACCGCAAGCATTCGACTTTAAAAACCTCGACTCGGACACGTTAACAATAACAATCCAAGTAGCCAATTATGATCATAACAATGCGGGTTTATACTATCCCTTAAAGATTGGTTCCTATGCAGTACTCTCATCAGCCATAACTAGTCGTCAATACATCAATATGTTCTTGGCAGGTGGTTTATTCCTTTCGGGGTTTATCTTGTTGGCTTTCGCCTTTACCTATAATCAGCTCGAACAAGCTATTCCATTTTACGCACTATTCTCGTTGAGTCTTATGTATAGAATGTTGGGAGCCGATCCTTACCCTATACATATCATTTTCCCAGATATGCTATTTTGGTTGAGTGTTCATTTAGAATATATCGGTATTCATGCTGCCGCTCTATTTGGCGGCATTTTTATTTTTAGGCTATTTCCTAGGCAAACAAATAAATGGGTGGCCAGAGTCTTTTATTTGGGTACAGCAATTAGCGTTTTAGTTATTCTAATTAGCCCACCTGTATTCTTCACTGCTACGTTAAAATACTATCTGTTTTTCGTAATTGCCTTCGTGGTGGTTTTTACCTCAATTATTGTAAAA
>CBFIDV010000036.1:24386-24644 GCA_965661455.1 Roseivirga sp. | reverse complement strand
CATTCCATCGGCCTTTTAAGGTCTTTGCTTTCGCAATGAGCGCTGCATCATAGGGTATGGCTACACCATAGAAAGATTGATTATCAATATTGATGGTTTCGATTTTCATTGTGTGTGTGATACAACGAACCAAAAAGATAAGTCCTCAATTCGATAAATCAAATTGAGGACTTATACTTTGTAAGCTCTACAAACTCTTCACTTCTGACACAAGCTTTTCTAGAGAGTCTTTCGCATCGCCAAAAAGCATTCTGTTCT
>CBFIDV010000036.1:0-24376 GCA_965661455.1 Roseivirga sp. | reverse complement strand
ATCGTGGAAGAAGAGTGAGTTCTCAATACCAGCATATCCTTTGCCCATAGAGCGCTTCATCACAATTACATTTTTTGCACTGAGCACATCAATAATTGGCATACCATAAATAGGAGAGGACGGGTCCGTTTCCGCGGCAGGGTTTACCACATCATTTGCACCAATAACCAATACCACATCTGTATTGGCCATATCATCGTTGGCTTCTTCCATTTCTAAAAGCTTAGGATAAGGCACATCCGCTTCTGCCAAAAGCACATTCATATGCCCAGGCATTCTACCGGCTACTGGGTGAATGGCATAGGTCATTTCAACGCCCTTTTCATCCAGAATTTTCTCTAGGTTATGTACCGTATGCTGTGCTTGAGCTACAGCTAAACCATAACCTGGTACAACAGAAACTTTGTTCGCGTAAGCCAATAAAATGGCCGCGTCTGTGGTTGAAATCTCTTTTACAGTCCCTTGTTCGCCTCCAGCTGCAGCGGCTGCTCCGCCACCACCAAACGATCCAATAATCACGTTGGTCAGTGAACGATTCATGGCAGTACACATCAATACAGTTAGGATAGTACCTGCTGAGCCTACCAAAATACCGCCTGTAAGCATGGCTTGGTTGCCATAAAGGAAACCTCCAAAAGCAGCGGCCATACCGGTAAAGCTATTCAGAAGTGAGATGACAACTGGCATATCTGCACCTCCAATTGGCATTACAAATAGTATTCCGTAGAGTAAGGAGATCCCTAATAGAATATAAATGTGGAGCTCAACTGGCTCACCTGAAACGGCTATAAAGGTTCCTAACCCAAGAATAGCGACTAGTAAAACAATGTTGATGATTTGCCCTGCGGGAAGTGCTTTGTCTCCAATTTTTCCTTCCAACTTACCATAGGCTACAATACTACCGGCAAAAGAAACTGATCCGATAATCAAGCCTAGGATGATCACGATCATCATTCCCATTTCTACATGACCTGAGTTCAATGAGTGATCAAATTCAACCAAGGAAATAACGGCCGCACAAGCACCACCCATTCCATTGAAAAAGGAGACCATTTGTGGCATGGCGGTCATTTTCACTTTCATGGCCATGCGCATACCAATAACGGTACCCACTAAAAGTCCTGCGAGAATTAGAGAATAGTTAAGCCATTTGTCTGCTGTGAGTTCTTCCTTAAATAGAATGGTAGCGATAATGCCAATCCCCATTCCGTAGCCTGCAATTAAATTTCCTCTTCTAGCCTTATCAGGGCTGCTGAGCATTTTTAGGCCCATAATAAAGGTAATGGAGGCTGCTATGTAGCAAAGTTCAAGTATGCTGAGTCCTAATAGATCTGTCATGGCTTACTTGTCTTTCTTTTTGAACATCTCCAACATACGGTTGGTCACCACAAAGCCGCCAACCACATTTAGTGTTCCCAACACAACAGCTAAGAAACCGAGTATCAAGGCAAAGTAGTTGGTAGGTTCTGCCTGAAGCATAATGATAATTGAACCAATGATTACTACTCCATGAATGGCATTCGCCCCAGACATAAGGGGAGTATGCAGTACTGCAGGAACATTTGAGATCACTTCTATTCCCAAAAAGATGGAAACGATAATGAGGAATATGAATTCTCTGTTTTCGTAAAACAGACTAAGTATACTATCCATGGTTATGCTTTTTCAGGTTGAAATAGAATGTTTTTAACGCGTTCACTTTTGACTTCACCATTGTGGGTTACACAGGTGTTTGCTACAATATCATCTTCCCAGTTCAGGTTTAGATTGCCTTCACCATCAATCATTAGTTTGGTAAAGTTGACAACGTTCTTACCGAACATTTTGCTGGCATCTAAAGGCATAGTGCTGGCAAGGTTTGAGTCACCAATAACGGTCACGCCATGCGACTGAATCGTTTTATCGTTTTCGGTTACCTCGCAATTGCCACCCGTAGATGCCGCTAAATCTACAATGACAGAACCAGCGGCCATGTCTTTAACCGTTTGCTCAGTAATTAGCAGGGGTGCTTTTCTACCCGGAATCTGAGCTGTACAGATGATGATGTTAGATTTCCTGGCATGTTCCTGAATGAGCGCCTGCTGTTTGGCTTTAAACTCATCCGTTTGCTCGACAGCATAGCCACCAGCATCAGAATCATCCTTGGCACCTTCAACCATAACAAACTTGGCACCCAAACTCTTCACTTCTTCTTGTGCTGCTGCACGTACGTCAAATGCTTCTACCACAGCGCCTAATCTTCGGGCAGAGGCAATGGCCTGTAGCCCAGCAACGCCCGCACCTAGGACTAAAACTTTAGAAGGAATAATACTTCCGGCAGCCGTCATAAACATGGGGAAGAAGCGGGGAGAATGACCCGCTGCAAGTAAAACAGCCTTATAGCCTGCTACTGTCGCCATAGATGATAGTACATCCATTGCTTGTGCACGAGTCGTTCTTGGAATATTATCTAAACTGAAGGAGGTCAGCTTTTGGGCCATAAAGTCTTCCACCAAGGCTTTATTCCCCAAAGGATTAAAGACACAGGTAAGGACCTGCTCTTGTTTTAAGGATTTAATTTCTTTTGCACTAGGTGGATTGATTCCGACTATTACATCTGCCTGCAAGACTTTTGATCTGTCTGCAATGGAAGCACCTAATTCAGTGTACTGCTCGTCTGATGTGAAGGCACGTTCTCCAGCACCTTTTTCAACTAATAATTCGGTTTTGAGTCCTACTAGTGTATTTACACTCTCGGGGAGAAGGGCTACCCGGTTTTCGTGATCGGGTTCCTTCAATAAGCCAATGGTCATATAGATTAAGGTTTGAGAGCAATTTAGTCTTTTTGAATAAAGAAGAAACTGATTGCAATCATCTATTCCCTATATTCCGAATATTTTTTTGTAATGAAAGCGTTCAAGTTCCCTACTCCATATACAGTACTGATTATAATAATTGCCATGGCTGCCTTGGCAACATGGATTTTGCCCGCAGGAAGCTTTGATCAGTTAACTTACGATCAGACCTCTAATCAATTTAGGATTGAAGGAGAGGTGTCTAGCACTTTACCTGCAACACAGGCCTCTCTAGACCAATTGGGTTTAGAAATGGAGCTCGATAAATTCATTGAAGGTAAGATTAGCCGGCCCGTCTCAGTCCCGAATACTTATCACCAAGGAGAAGCAGCGCCTCAAGGTTTAAAGGCCATACTCTTTGCACCTATTCAAGGAATTTATGAGAGCATAGACATCATTCTCTTCGTCTTGATTATCGGAGGCTTTATTGGTGTTTTTCAACACTCAGGTGCCATGGATAAAGGGATTGCTTCGCTTTCGCATCGAATGCAAGGAAGAGAAAAGTGGTTGATTGTAATAACTGTGTTCTTGATCGCACTTGGGGGAACAACCTTCGGTCTGCAGGAAGAGACCTTAGCTTTCTATCCCATTCTACTTCCCATATTTCTAGCAGCTGGTTATGACAGACTCGTTGCAGTTGCCGCTATATATTGTGGTTCTTGTGTGGGCTACATGGGAGCAACCATCAATCCCTTTAGCACCATTATAGCATCGGATGCTGCAGGTGTCAACTGGACAACGGGCTTCTACAGCCGCTTGGCTATGCTTATTCTAGGTGCCATTGTGGTGTGCGTGTACACTGTTCGATATGCCCAGAGCGTAAAAAGAGATGCATCAAAATCTCTTGTAGGTTTTTATGAATCAGACGTAGTTGAAACTCCAAATGGAGCACCCGATAAGTTGTCTACGATGAATCAGTTTGTATTGATCTTATTTGGACTCACCTTTTTGGTCATGATTTATGGCGTCTCAAAATTGGGCTGGTGGTTCGAAGAGATGACAGCACTTTTTTTAGCGGCAGCAGTAGTTTTAGGCCTAGTGCAAAGGGTAAAAGAAAAGGCATTTGTGAATGCTTTCGTTACGGGTGCCAGGGATTTGTTGGGTGTTTCGCTAATCATTGGTATCGCACGAGGAATCACCATTGTAATGAATGATGGTAGTATTTCTGGTACACTCTTAAATGATGCAGCAGGAGTAGTAGGAAATACAAGCGGTGTAGTTTTTCTGCCGATACTTATGCTGGTTTTCTTTATCATGACGCTGTTTATAGCCTCTACATCTGGTTTGGCCTTGGTGAGTATGCCGATAATGGGAGCACTTGGCAATATAGTGGGGGTGCCTACCGAAGAAATAGTCAATGCATTTTTATTCGGTTCCGGACTCATGATGTTTATCACACCTTCTGGCGTTGTCTTACCGTCATTAGCAATGGTAGGCGTCTCTTATAACATTTGGCTAAAATTTATGGCGAAGCTACTGCTCTGGCTAGCCTTGGTTGGCGTTAGTATTTTGATTGTGGGGTACCTAGTCTAAAGTGACTTGATCCAATATTAAGCCCGAAGCAGGAGCCACTTCAGACAAATGCTCATGAAATTCTGCTGTCAGTGAAGTCTCAATAAAACCTAAATCAATTTGATTTTGCCCTAGCTTGAATAGTTGTGCCATGATCATTCGAACTTGGTTTCTTAGAAAGCCTTTACCCTCAAAAACCACAGCGAATGAATGAGTAGGGAAGAAGCTGGCTGAATAGAATGTGTTCTCCACCAATTCACATCTGTCAATAGATCTAAACGTTTTAGTTTGGGCATTCGGCTTTTTACAATAGGCTTTAAACTCATGAGATCCCTCGAACAGTTTGGCGCCTTTTGCCATTAATTCAGTATCTAAGTTCGACTGAATGTTCGTTAAGAATGGTGCAGAAAAAGGATGGGCTTTTTCTCCATAAGAGAATAGATATAGGTAACGTTTCTGCTTTGGGTTTTGAATAATGTTGAAATGCTTATCTGTAGCTTCTATGCTCAATGCCTTTATATCTGCAGGGAGATTTAAGTTGAATTCTTGGAGGAAAGGCACTTCGTCAAGTGGTTCGTTCACAAAGATTTCCAAGACAAAATCACCAGCCGAGACCATGGCGTCTGTTCTGCTTCCACCCAATGTTTTAAAGTTTTCGTGCCCAAATACGTAAACAAGCGTTCGGTCAATCATGTGGTGCAGGGTCTTCACCTCTGGCTGTTTTGCCCAGCCATGGAAACGGAAACCCAGATACTGGATATGAAGGAGGTAGTAGTATTTGTTCTGCTTCATAAGAATTGAAAAGCCCTTTCTACTTTTGCAGAAAGGGCTTCAAATATAAGTCTTTAGCTTTTAAAGCTCTTTAATTCTAATGTTTCGAAAATAGACTTCGTCACCATGGTTTTGAAGACTGATTCTACCTTTTTTGAACGCTGCATATGATTCTACATTTGCCCACTTACTGCGTGCTTTTCTCTCGATCCAATCGTCAGAACCTTCAATGAATTCTAGCACTTTCTCGTCATTCAACCAGTGCTCTACAAAGCCATTGTTATAGATGATTTTCACCTTATTCCATTGCATATGAGGATTTGGGCTTTTGGTTTCTGCAGGAGCATACATACCGTAATTAGAGGCAACCATTTTGAACGGCTCAGATTCAGAACGAGAGAACTCATCATCTAAAACCTGATATTCTGGACCCGATGCATAATCATGTCCCCATTCATCTTTTTCCACTACATGATAGAATATACCGCTATTTCCACCTTTGGATATTTTGTATTCGAGTTCTAATTCAAAATTGCCGAATTCTTGCTGTGTCATAATAGAACGGAAGAAGCCTAGATTTTCTTCACCAGCACCTTGATTACAGGATATAGTGCCATCTACTATTTTCCAATGTTCGGTAAATGGTTCAGGGCCATACATTTCCCAACCGCTAAAATCGGTTCCATTAAACAGGGTAATCCATTGTTCTTCTACTTCTATTTCTTCTGTTTCGTTAGATTCAGTGGGTTTGTTGCCACATGCTGATATGAATGCAACGAGTGTTAATAGTCCAAAAAGTCTTAGTCTCATGATTTTCGTATTCTTTGTTTGAAGATAGAAAATAAAGAGAAGAAGAATGAAGGAAATTTCTTTGAAGGGTGTGGTGGTGGTTGATTTGGAATGGTGACAGAAGAATAGGTTATTTTAAATCTTCTGGTCGGTTAACATTTAAAAATATTTTCTCATCTCCATTTATAGGGGTTGTTAGCTCCGTAATAGTAGTGCCAAAACCTAAAATTGCGCCAATATTAAAATACCATTTAGAGTCTATCACATAGGTATAATAGTATGCCGCATCGTACAGCAGTTCTAAGTTTCTTGTATCCTGTGCGTTGGGGTTATCATTGTTTACAGAATAATAATTCCAAGAAAGGCCTGTAGCAAAAGAGCCTTGACTCTTTACTTGCCTGGCCATTTGTACAGTAAAGGCAGTATAGGAGAAGTTTCTGTTGAATTTATAATAGTGTGTTCCCCTGTAGGATTTATACGCTAAACCTGGGAATTGAATATATGCCGAACTACCCTCGACAAACTCAGGAATAAACTCATCAGAGTTTTCTAGATAAAACCCTTCTGTTTTTGTGTATTTGAAATGGTTAATAAGCTTATCCGTATTAAAAGAAAAACCAAAGCCACCTAGTTCTGTCTTTCCTTTAAGGTTTTCATCTTGGTTTGCGCCTAGTGGAGGAGTAAAAGTTAAGAATATCGACAAAGCCCTGTAATCGATTCCAACTTTATTAAAGTATGAAAAGTTGGGACGGATGTCATAATTGAAGCCATCTCCCTCTACGGAGAATCTTTCATAATCTGTATCAATATCAGCCGATAGGTTGAAGTAATCATTCAATGCTATTTAATAGACAGAGGTGTCTTGGCTTTCAACTTTTTGACTGAAGCATGCTATTGAAACGAAGTTGAAGAAGCAAAAGAAAAATAGCCTCAGGTTCTTATATGCTGGATTCATTTTGTCCACAAGACAAGAAAGATAGGTTTAAATTTTTATGCCGTTCCCTCAAAAGAACTCTTTCTTGTTTGATTCATATTATTTAGAATATGAAAAACAATACACCTAGAATAATCAATACTGATTATTTAAAAGCTGGAATCCCCGTAATATCTGCGCCTAAGATCAACAAATGAATGTCGTGCGTTCCTTCATAGGTCACCACCGATTCTAGATTGGCCATATGGCGCATCATTGGGTATTCTCCAGTAATGCCCATACCACCATGAATTTGGCGTGCTTCTCTGGCAATGTTCAGCGCAACTTCAACAGCATTTCTTTTGGCCATTGAGATTTGTGGAGTAGTGGCTTTTCCTTCATTAAATAGTTCTCCTAGTCTCAAGTTAAGCAGTTGCGCTTTTGTAATTTCAGTTAGCATTTCGGCTAATTTCTTTTGCTGTAATTGGAATGAGCCAATAGGCTTATCGAATTGCATTCTTTCAGCACAGTATCTTCTCGCAGACTCATAGCAGTCCATTGCGGCACCAATGGCACCCCATGCGATTCCATATCGAGCAGAATCTAAGCACATCATAGGTGCGCCTAATCCACTTTTGTTTGGAAGTAAATTCTCTTTTGGCACCTTAACATTGTCAAAGACCAACTCACCCGTGGCACTTGCTCTTAATGACCATTTGCCGTGTGTTTCAGGTGTTGAGAACCCTTCCATTCCACGTTCTACAATTAGTCCATGAATTCTACCTTCCTCGCTTTTAGCCCAAACTACAGCAACATCGGCATGCGGTGAGTTAGAGATCCACATTTTCGCACCATTTAAAAGGTAATGGCCTCCCATATCCTTAAAGTTGGTGGTCATGCCCGATGGGTTAGAACCGTGATCTGGTTCTGTTAAACCAAAACAACCTAGCCATTCGCCTGAGGCTAACTTTGGTAAATATTTTTTGCGCTGTTCTTCATTACCGAACTTATAGATGGGGTACATCACCAAAGAACCTTGCACAGAGGCAGTGGAGCGCATACCTGAATCTCCACGCTCAATCTCTTGCATAATAAGCCCATAAGAAATGTAGTCCATTCCGCCACAACCATATTCTGTGGGTAGCTGAGGCCCAAAAGCACCGATCTCACCGAATTTCTTTACAATGTCATAAGGGAAATAAGCATTCTCTGCCCAACTCTCTATGTAAGGAGATATTTCTCTTTTCACGAAATCGCGAACCGCACCACGCACCATCTTGTGCTCTTCATTGAGCATATTATCCATACCGTAAAAGTCAGGATGTTCAAATAGGTCTTGTTTTGACGATTTTTGAATGTTTGGCAGTTTTTCTGTGCTCATAAGGATTTGCTTTCTGAATTAATTGTGGTCAATTTTGACGCACTTTTTAACCTATGCAAACGTATGAACAAGTCGGAAATCGACCAAAAGATATTAGATCGAATTAAGCAGCTTGAAGACAAGTATGAGGTAATGGGTCAAGATATGGTCTCTTACCTAGATGGCCTCTTACATGCTGATTTTTTAAAGTATTGGGATTACATCAACTTAGATTCATTGTTAGGCTTGCAACAGCCCAAAACTGGTTTTCCTGATGAGATGGTTTTTATCGTTTATCATCAGATTACAGAGCTTTATTTTAAGCTTTCACTTTGGGAAATGAAGCAAGTACGGGAGCAGAACCATCCTGATGTAGCGTTCTTTCTTGCTAGACTAAAGCGAATCAATAATTACTTAGAACATCTTTGTCATTCTTTTAACATTATGACAGATGGCATGGAAAGGGAGCAATTCTTGAAATTCAGGATGTCACTTCTGCCTTCTTCGGGCTTTCAGTCTGGGCAGTACCGCATGTTAGAGATTGGTGCGACTGATTTAATAAATCTGGTTAATCGAGAAAAGCGAGATCAGTATAACGACTATACAACCTTAGACGAGCTTTACGAGAACATTTATTGGAAAACTGGTGCCACAGAACTTAAGAGTGGTAAGAAGACACTAACCTTGGAACACTTTGAAGAAAAGTATTCTAAGAAGTTTATGCGCTTGGCGGAAGATGTTAAGAGAACAAACTTTAATAGTTTGTATTTAAAGCATTATGAAGGTCAGGAGGGGTCTGAAAAGCTGGTAAAAGAATTAAAGCGTTTTGATTTACTAGCAAACGTAGATTGGCCTCTAGCGCATTACAGATCTGCTGTAAGGTATCTCCAAAAAGATCCTGTGGATATTGCAGCCACCGGTGGGACCAACTGGCAGAAGTATTTACCTCCGCGATTCCAAACGGTGATTTTCTTTCCTAAAATCTGGACGCAAGAAGAGAAGAAGGACTGGGGCAAGCATTGGGTATTGAAGCAACTCGGTAATAGTTAGGGGAAAATAGGACACCTTCCCCCAAGGAAGGATAAATGGATTTAGCCATAAATAGGCTACAATTATGAAAAAGATAGTAAACCTTACTTTAAAGCCTGAGGAGGCCTACGAACAAGAATTATTCGAGACACGAGCCAAGCAGAAAGCGCAAGTTGTAACACCAGATGCTCATGTAAGACCTCTTCGCAGGTCAATCGATGCTCGATCTAGAAATATCAAAATAAACATGCAGGCTTTGGTAACTGTGGATGAACAGCTTCCACCAGTAATCGAATACACAAAGGATTATCAGAATGTAACCCATGCCGAACCTGTTGTGATTGTCGGATTTGGTCCAGCAGGAATGTTTGCTGCCTTGAGATGTATTGAATTAGGCTACAAGCCGGTGATTATTGAGAGAGGTAGTGATGTGCGCAAGCGGAGAAGAGATATTGCCGCTATTAACAAAGATCATTTAGTAAACCCTGAATCGAATTACTGTTTCGGAGAAGGTGGTGCCGGTACTTATTCCGATGGTAAGCTTTATACTCGCTCAAAAAAGAGGGGTGACATTCAAAAATCACTCGAAATTTTGGTGGCTCATGGCGCTACAGAAGATATTCTTGTTGATGCTCACCCACACATTGGTACTAATAAACTGCCAAAAGTAGTTCAAGAGATTCGTGAGTCAGTTTTAGGCGCTGGTGGAGAGATTCATTTTGACACAAAAGTGGCCGACTTCATTTTGAAGGACGAAGAAATGAAAGGGGTTGTTCTAGAAGATGGATCTAAAGTTGAAGGTCTCGGTGTAATTCTCGCAACAGGTCATTCCGCTAGAGATATTTTTCAACTTTTGCATAAAAAGAAAGTATTAATTGAGGCGAAGCCATTTGCGCTGGGAGTACGTATTGAGCATCCACAACAGTTAATCGATCAGATTCAATATCACTGTAAAACAGATAGAGGGCCTTATTTACCGGCTTCCTCATACGCTTTAGTTCATCAGACTTATCATGATCAGAAGCAAAGAGGTGTCTTTAGCTTCTGTATGTGTCCGGGTGGCTTTATTGTGCCAGCTGCCACCGCTCCAGGCGAGGTAGTTGTAAACGGAATGAGCCCTTCGCGAAGGGATTCGAAATATGCTAATTCTGGTATTGTATCGGCTATTGAGCTAGAAGATTTAGAGGCTTACAAAGAGCATGGGCCTTTAGCTGGTTTGGCCTTCCAGCAAGAAATTGAACAGCGAGCTTGCGAGATTGCAGGCGGTACGCAAGCAGCTCCTGCCCAAAAAATGATTGATTTCGTGAATCGTAAAGTTTCTAGCAGTTTGAACGATACATCATACCAGCCGGGGCTGTCCTCAATGGATATGAACAGTGTATTGCCTGACTTTATTCACAAAAGATTGCGTAAAGCTTTTAAAGCTTATGGCAAGAAAATGAATGGTTACTATACCAATGAAGCTCAAATAGTAGGAGTTGAGAGCAGAACGTCTTCACCTGTTAGAATCCCAAGAGACAAAGAAAGCTGTGAGCATGTTCAGATTAAAAGACTCTATCCATGTGGAGAAGGTGCAGGTTATGCTGGAGGAATCTTGTCTGCGGCTATGGATGGAGAAAAATGTGCAGATATGCTTATTAAACACTATGGTAAGAAAAAGGCCTAGTTTCCATTTCTAAGGTAATCGACTGCTTCCCTGAGGCTCGCTACCATCTCTTTTTCTTCATCTTCTGTGGCTAAACTTGATGCAGTATCGAGCAGTTCATTCGCTTTAGCGTAGTTCTCTCTAAGGGCCATGACGTAGCCCAGAAGACTGGTTACTTCAAAGCTCTTTTCATCTATTGAAAGTCCTAAGTTTAAGAGTTTGTCAAGGAAGGCTAAGTTCTCTTCAAGGGAATAATTTTCTAAAACTTCGTAAGAAGTAGAGAGAATGAAAGAGACCTTTGATTCATTCGATAGGTGGTTATTCAAATAGGTATTCACCTCCATGTGGTATTTCTCGAATTCTTCTCTTTGGGCATAAAAAACTGAACGAGTGGTGTAGATCGCTCTTGGCATAACATCCTTTTCAATCAGCTCAGGAAGTACTTCAGAAACAATGCGTTCCATTAATTCGGTGTCGCCATATTTTATGGCAAGGCCTAAATTGTCATTATAGGCAGAAGAGATGTAGTCGAAGTATTCCGTTTCACCATGCCATTCGATCACTTCAGCCTTGTTGTTTTTTACGAACTGATACGGCACTCCATCTAAGGAATTTTGGTATCTGGATAGTAACCATATGTTTTCAATCACTTTATAGTCCTCTTTTGAGAAACTTGAAATATAGTCATTAGCTAAATCTGCGGCTTTTAGAGGGTCCATTTTCTCCGTTATAGCAATAAGAGAAAGGTAGTCTTCAGGGTTAAGCGTTCCTGATTTTTCCTTCACTTCTAGACTCGGCCAAACCTCCCAGTTTTCTATTGCTTGATCAGCGTAGGCCTGTAAGGCTTCTACAGGAACAAAACCCTCAATTTTTTCAAAGGTTAATCCTTTTGGAGTCACATAAAGTAGGGTTGGATAAGCCGTAATAGACATTTGCTCTGCTAAAACGCTCCCGAAATCGCTTTCCGCATCAAATTTAATATTCACAAAGTTGTCATTAAAGTAACTAGCCAAGTCGGCATCAGTATATACCTTCTCATCTAACTCTTTGCACCAACCGCACCAGTCTGTGTAGGCATCTGCGAAAATAAGTTTGTTCTTGTTTTTGGCCTCGGCTAATATTTCGTTCCAATCCTTTTTGGACTCCACTTCTCTAAATTGTATTTCAAAGGCACTGCTCTGACTATCAGCCGCGAATGATCCAAAAACAAAAAGTGATAAGAATAATAGAATGAATGTTAACCTCATGATGTACCCAAAACGCCTCTTTTTAAAGCATGGTATTTATGGAATCAAAATTAGTCTATTTTAGTTCTATTATTTGTTAAACTGAGTTAATGCGAAAAACTGTTATTGTAGGGAGTGTACCTAAGCCATATAGATATGCTTATCAAGCAGCAGAAATGCTTGAGAGAAAGAAGATAGATTTTGTTCCAATTGGTATTCAAGAAGGGCAAGTAATGGGGCAAGAGATACTAAATGTCTATTATAAACCTCCTATTGAAGACGTTCACACCTTAACCTTATACATTAATCCCGAGCGTCAGGAAGCCTGGTATGACTATATGTTATCTCTCCAACCTCACCGTATTATTTTCAACCCGGGTACTGAAAATCAGGAGTTTAAATTGATGGCAGAAGCGCAGGGTATTGAATGTCTCGAAGCCTGTACTTTAGTGATGTTTTCAGTAGGCGATTTCTGACCATTTTTACTTATATTTGTGCGGTTAAAGAAGCGACAGTTTTGACTGTCCAATTATTATTTTTTAGGAGAACCAAATCCTGAATTTATCTTTTTTTATTTATGAGCGAAGAGGCTAAGAAAAACGATTATAAAGCAAGTAATATCCAAGCTTTAGAAGGGATGGAGCATGTGAGAATGCGTCCATCAATGTATATCGGAGATGTAGGTGAAAGAGGACTGCACCACTTGGTTTACGAGGTGGTAGATAACTCTATTGATGAAGCCATGGCAGGCTACTGCGATACCATCGATGTTTGGATCAATGAGGACAACTCAATTTCTGTAAAAGATAACGGTCGTGGTATTCCCGTAGACCTTCACGAAAAAGAAGGTGTCTCTGCTCTTCAGGTAGTAATGACCAAGATTGGAGCGGGTGGTAAATTTGATAAGGATTCTTACAAAGTATCAGGCGGCTTACACGGTGTTGGTGTTTCTTGTGTAAATGCGCTGTCAAATCATTTAAAAGCTACCGTATACAAAGACGGTAAAGTGTGGGAGCAAGAATACGCAAAAGGTAAAGCCCTTTATCCCGTTAAAGAAACTGGCAATACGGACGACAAAGGTACCATGGTGACTTTCTTGCCTGATGATACCATTTTCACGAGTTCGACTGTCTACAGCTTCGAAACACTTTCTGCACGTTTAAGAGAATTAGCTTACCTAAATAAGGGGATTAAAATTTCCCTTACGGATAAAAGAAGCAAAGACGAAGATGGGGAGTATGTAATGGAGCACTACCATAGTACTGAAGGTCTACCAGAATTTATAAAATACTTAGATGATGCTCGAGAGCAATTGTCTAGTGTTATAGCCATGGAAGGCGAAAAGAATGGTGTACCAGTTGAGGTAGCTATGGTGTATAACACGTCTTTTTCTGAGCATTTATATTCATACGTAAATAATATCAATACCCATGAAGGTGGAACGCACCTTTCAGGATTTAGAAGAGGTTTAACAGCTACATTGAAAAAGTATGCTGAAACTTCAGGCTTATTGAAAAATCTGAAATTCGAGATTAGCGGTGATGATTTCCGTGAAGGTCTTACTGCTATTGTCTCTGTGAAAGTTGCAGAGCCTCAGTTTGAAGGTCAAACCAAAACTAAACTAGGGAACCGTGAAGTAACTGCGGCAGTAAGCCAAGCAGTTACAGAAATGCTCAATGAGTTCTTAGAAGAAAATCCGAATGATGCGAGAGCAATTGTTCAGAAAGTGATCTTGGCTGCACAAGCGAGGCATGCGGCTAGAAAGGCCCGTGAGATGGTTCAAAGAAAGAATGTGCTTTCAGGAACAGGTCTACCAGGTAAACTAGCAGATTGTTCTTCAAGAGATCCATTCGAATGTGAAATATACTTGGTAGAGGGTGACTCTGCTGGGGGGTCTGCTAAGCAGGGAAGAGATAGGCATTTTCAAGCGATACTTCCGCTAAGAGGAAAGATTTTGAACGTAGAGAAGGCACAAGAGCACAAAATCTACGACAATGAGGAGATCAAGAATATGATCACAGCCTTAGGGGTGACCTTTGGAACAGAAGATGATAGTCGCGGTCTAAACATGGAAAAGCTCAGATATCATAAGATTGTAATTATGACAGATGCGGATATTGATGGGAGTCATATTCGTACGTTAATCTTGACCTTCTTCTTTAGATTTATGCGTCCGTTAATCGATGAGGGTTATTTATATATAGCTCAACCACCATTGTATTTACTTAAGAAGGGTAAAGACAAGCGCTACTGCTGGGATGAAGATCAAAGAGCTTTACTCATGAGAGAAATGGGGGGTGAAGGCAAAGAGGAATCCGTTGGCATTCAACGTTACAAAGGTCTTGGTGAAATGAATCCTGAGCAACTTTGGGAAACTACAATGGATCCTGCAACTAGAAGTATGAAGCGAGTAACAGTAGCTTCTGCAGCAGAAGCAGATCATTTGTTCTCCATTCTAATGGGAGATGAAGTGGCTCCTCGTAGAGAGTTTATTGAGAAGAATGCAAAATACGCTAGAGTTGATATTTAAGATCAATTAGAAAAAAATGGAAGGGGCCTAGGCCCCTTTTTTTTAAGCCCCTTTCGTACTTTTTTAATAACCGCGGGTCATAACAATATATTAATGCAACTATGTTGCGAGATCGTTACACTTAATGCAACTTATGCTTATGAAATATAATCGGTATTTGTTCTTTTTAATACTTGTCTTTTCGTTCACCTCATGTTTGAATGATGAGCTAACTGACTTTCCGGTAGGAGAGGTGAGTGGCTATAGACCCATTTATGAAACTGAAGTTGACATGACAATTGAATTTGGTGCAAATAGGAACATCGTAAATCCGGGACAAATTTATGTACTCAACGGGTTTCTTCTTTTGAATGATATTGGAAAGGGCATTCATGTAATTGATAATACGGACCCTAGCCGACCTACAAAACTCGGCTTTCTTCAAGTAGCCGGCAGCGAGAACATGGCTATAAAAGATGGCGTATTGTATGTGAATCAATACAATGAATTAGTCGCGATTGATATTTCTGACCTCAATAACATAGAAGTTGTTTCTAGAAACTTGATTACGTTTGAGAACTCCCTTGTATCTCAGAATATTCCTCCACAGAGTGGCTTTTATTTCGAATGTCCGGATCCTGCACAAGGTAGAGTTGTAGGATGGGAGATTACTACTATTGAAAATCCAGAATGCTTTAGATAATGAAAAAACTACTTCTATTCTGCTTATTAGTGCTTTTAGTGGCCTGTGGTAATGATTCTGATTCATCACCAGACTTATCAGGAGCCGGTCAAGGAGGCTCCTTAGCAAAATTTACCATTGCCAAGAATCAAGTCTTAGTCTTGACAGATTTTTCAGTTAAGCAATATGATATCCTGAACAACGGAAGTTTAGCCTTCAAAAACGAATCCTTCATTTCAGACGATTTAGAAACGATTTTCCCTTATGGTGATAACATATTAATCGGTAGCAGCAGTGCCGTTTATTTCTTAGGCTTCAATGCCAATGACGAATTGGAGCTAAAAGGAGAGTTTATACACTTTACGGCTTGCGATCCTGTTGTTGCTTCAGGCACTTTGGCTTATTCTACCTTGAGATCAACAGGCTGTAGGTTCGATAGTCAAGAGGTAATTGATGTAATAGATTTTAGTGATATCAATAATCCTTTCAGAGTTAATTCCATTCCTTCTGAATCGCCTTTCGGTTTGGCAATAGCTGGAGACTACCTCTTTGTTTGTGAGAAGGGAGGCATTAGTATGTTCCTTAGAGGTAACGATGGTGGTTTAGTTTCTGTTGGTTTCTTTGAAATTGATGGACGCTTACCAATAGATATTATTCCACAGGATGGTTTTTTAATTGTTAGAACTGACAATGGAATTTATAATGTCACTTATGATCCGTCCGGCCAAATGACGATTCTTGGTTCAGTAAGAATAGCCGTAGGGTAAAATTTGGCTTCATAATTTTGGAACTCAGGCATTATCCTATGAGTTTCTTGTGTACATTTACGCTGCTTATCAAGAAAGACAGAGGGACTAGGCCCTAAGACGTCTTAGCAACCCGGGTTATACCTGGTGCTAATTCCTAGCTCCAAACCATGTGGAGGAAAGATGAGGTAAAAATCCAACACTTTCTCGGTAGGCTTAAAAATTAGATATGTCAATTTCTATAGAGGAACAATTAAAAGAGCGTGTATTAGTTTTGGATGGTGCCATGGGCACCATGATCCAAAGACATATATTAGAAGAAGAAGACTTTAGAGGCGAAAGATTTAAAGACCACTCCCATCCGTTAAAAGGGAATAATGATCTGCTTTCAATTACAAGACCTGATATAATTAAGGATATACACAGGCAGTATTTTGAAGCTGGAGCAGATATTGCTGAAACTAATACGTTCAGTGGAACAACCATAGCCCAAGCAGATTACAGTCTAGAAGATGCTGTTTATGATATCAACTTTCAGTCTGCCAAAATTGCTAAGGAAGTTGCTCTTGAAATTACAGCAAGAGAACCTGAGAAACCTCGCTTTGTAGCTGGTTCAATGGGACCTACAAATAGAACGGCTTCTATTTCACCCGATGTGAATGACCCAGGCTATAGAGCAGTCACCTTCGATGACCTCGTATTAGCTTATAAACAACAAGCTGGAGCCCTTATGGATGGTGGTGTTGATATTCTGTTGGTTGAAACAGTTTTTGATACATTAAATGCAAAAGCGGCTCTATTCGCCATAGAAGAGGTGTTTGAAGAAAAAGGAACGAAGCTTCCTATAATGGTTTCAGGTACTATTACAGATGCAAGTGGTAGAACACTCTCAGGCCAAACGACAGAAGCATTTTTAGTTTCTCTTTCACATGCACCTATCATGTCTATTGGTCTAAACTGTGCTTTAGGTGCAGAACAATTGAGGCCTTACTTGGAGACCTTGTCAAGGAAAGCTCCATTCAATACAAGCGCTCATCCAAACGCAGGTTTACCCAACGAGTTTGGCGAGTATGATGAAACACCGGAAGAGATGGCTGCTCAAGTTGGGGAGTTCTTGAAGGATGGATTTTTGAATATCGTTGGAGGCTGTTGTGGAACAACCCCAGAGCATATAAGCGCGATTGCTGAAGAGGCCGCTAAAGTAAAACCAAGATTGATTAGAAAGGAGGAGTTGATTAATGGCTAATCAAGTGCTTTTAAGATTATCAGGTTTAGAACCTCTAATTGTAACCCCAAAAACCAACTTTATAAATGTTGGAGAGAGAACTAATGTTACCGGATCCAGAAGATTTGCAAGACTGATTAAAGAAGAGAGGTACGAAGAAGCTTTAGAGGTCGCTCGTAATCAGGTAGAAGGTGGTGCTCAGATTCTTGATGTAAACATGGATGAAGGAATGCTAGATGGCAAAGAGGCAATGGTTAAGTTTCTGAATCTAATCGCAGCAGAGCCTGATATTGCCAGAATTCCTATTATGATCGATTCCTCAAAGTGGGAGATTATAGAAGCAGGTTTAAAATGTGTTCAAGGTAAAAGTGTAGTGAATTCAATTTCACTGAAAGAAGGCGAGGAGTTGTTTATAGAGCATGCAAAGAAGGTAAAGCGTTATGGAGCGGCTGTTATTATTATGGCCTTCGATGAAGACGGTCAAGCCGATAGCTACGAGAGAAGGAAGGAAATTTGTGAAAGATCCTATCGCATTTTAGTCGATAAAGTGAAGTTCCCAAAAACGGATATCATTTTTGATCCAAATATCTTCCCAGTGGCCACTGGTATTGAGGAGCATAATAATAACGCTTTAGACTTCTTTAATGCCACAAAGTGGATTAGAGAAAATCTTCCAGGCGCACATGTGAGTGGAGGAGTTAGCAATGTTTCTTTCTCGTTTAGAGGGAATAATCCGGTGCGAGAAGCCATGCATTCGGCCTTTCTATATCATGCAATTAAGAATGGAATGGACATGGGCATTGTAAACCCTACCATGCTTGAGGTATATGATGATATTCCTAAGGAACTTTTGGATAGAGTAGAAGATGTCTTGCTTAATCGTAGATCAGATTCTACCGAAAGACTCCTTGAGTTTGCAGAATCTTATAAATCGGAAGGGAAGAAGCAAGTAAAAGACGATGCCTGGCGAAAAGAGTCAGTAGAAAAGCGTCTAGAGCATTCCTTAGTGAAAGGTATTGTTGAATTCATAGATGAGGATACGGAAGAGGCAAGAGCAAAATACCAAAGACCTCTTAAAGTAATTGAAGGGCCTTTAATGGATGGTATGAATGTAGTTGGAGATCTATTTGGGTCTGGGAAAATGTTTCTACCTCAGGTGGTTAAAAGTGCCCGAGTGATGAAAAAGGCGGTTGCTTATTTACTTCCTTATTTAGAAGAAGAAAAGGTAGCCAATAACGATACCAGTTCAGCTCCTAAGATTCTCTTAGCCACTGTTAAAGGCGATGTTCACGATATAGGAAAGAATATTGTAGGGGTGGTTTTAGCCTGTAACAACTTCGATATTGTTGATTTAGGCGTAATGGTGCCTACCGAAAAAATATTAGATGCAGCCGTTGAGCATAACGTAGATGCCATAGGATTGAGCGGTTTGATTACTCCTTCTTTAGACGAAATGGTTCATGTGGCCAAGGAAATGGAGAGGCGAGGGCTGAAAATTCCACTAATGATTGGTGGCGCTACGACCTCAAGAATTCATACTGCTGTAAAAATTGATCCGGTCTATTCAGGATCTGTTGTCCATGTATTAGATGCTTCTAAATCTGTACCTGTTGCGGGTGAATTGATAGGTAAAGATTCATATGAGGATATCTTTCTTAGAGTTAAAAACGAATACACACAACTAAGAGAAGATCACGCAAATAGAAAGCAGGTAAAGCACTACATACCATTCGAAAGGGCAAAGAATAACAGATTAAAGATTGATTGGTCTCAGAAAGAAATGGTGAGACCCGCCATCTTGGGAAATCAAATGTTTAATGATTACTCTATTGAAGAGATATCGGAATACATCGATTGGACACCTTTCTTTAATACTTGGATGCTCAAAGGCAAATTTCCACAAATATTAGAGAATGAAGTGGTAGGTGAGGAGGCTAAAAAGCTTTATGCCGATGCACAAGAAGTGATCAAGGAGATTATTGATAAAGACTTGCTAATAGCAAATGCTGTTGTTGGACTCTATCCAGCGAATGCCGTTGGAGATGATTTAGAGGTCTATACAGACGAATCTCGAACGGAGGTTAAGACTACTTTTCACATGCTTCGCCAGCAAGGGAAAAAGGGTAGCCGCTTACCAAATTTGAGTTTAGCCGATTATGTAGCGCCTAAAGATTCTGGTAAAGAAGATTATTTAGGAGGATTTGCTGTAACAGCAGGAGTCGGTATCGAGCCTTTGGTCGAGCAATACGAAAAGGAGCATGATGATTACAATTCCATCATGATCAAGGCAGTGGCTGATAGACTAGCAGAAGCATTTGCCGAGCTAATGCATAAAAAGATTCGTACAGAACTTTGGGGGTATGCGACAAGCGAGACTTTTGATAATGAGTCTCTGATTAAGGAAAAATATCAAGGAATTAGACCGGCACCGGGTTATCCAGCATGCCCAGATCACACTGAAAAACAGATTCTCTTTGATCTATTGGAGGTAGAGAAAAATACTGGAATAAGTCTCACAGAATCCTTTGCTATGTATCCTGCTTCTTCCGTTTCTGGCTTTTACTTTATGCATGAAGAAGCTAAGTATTTTGGTTTGGGTAAGATAGAAAAGGATCAAGTTGAAGATTATGCGAGCCGTAAAGGAATGAGTCTTGAATTAGCGGAGAAGTGGCTTGCACCGAATCTTACTTATGATGTCTAATTCCTAATAACAATTAACTAATAACGAATTAATGAAAGTAGTAGATCATATACGCGAAGCCAACGGTAAAACTCTTTTCAGTTTTGAAATTCTTCCTCCGGTTAAAGGAGAGAGCGTACAAAATATATTCGATGCGATTGACCCATTAATGGAGTTCAAGCCACCCTTCATAGATGTGACCTATCATCGAGAGGAGTACATGTATAAAAAGCGTGAAAATGGATTGTTAGAAAGAGTAACCACACGTAAAAGACCAGGTACAGTAGGTATTTGCGCAGCAATATTAAATAAATATGGGATAGATCCGGTGCCACATATTATATGCGGTGGCTTTAATAAGGAAGAAACTGAGAACGCATTGATTGACCTAGATTTCTTGGGTGTTGATAACATTCTTGTTCTCAGAGGGGATGCTATAAAATCAGAGGGGAGATTTGAGGCAGATCCAGAAGGACATTCCTATGCTAGTGAATTAATGGATCAAGTTTTAGAGCTAAATCAAGGAATATATCTGCATGATGAGGTGTCTCGAAATCCAACGGATTTTTCAATAGGGGTGGCAGGATACCCTGAGAAGCACTTTGAGGCACCAAGTTTAAAGTCAGATATGAAATACTTAAAACTGAAAGTCGATAAGGGTGCAGAATACATTGTAACTCAAATGTTTTTTGATAATGATAAGTACTTTGAGTTTGTTGATAAATGTAGGGCAAACGGAATAAACGTACCTATTATTCCGGGTTTAAAGCCTATTGCTACATTAAAACACATGAATATTCTACCAAGTATCTTTCATGTAGACTTACCTGATGACTTAGTGGATGCATTAGAGAAGTGCAAGACAAATGCTGATGTTCGTGAAGTAGGTATTGAATGGTGTATCAAGCAGTCAAAAGAGCTGATGGAAAGGGGAGCTCCTGTTCTACATTACTATACCATGAGTAAGTCTAAAACAATCAAAAGAATCGCTGAGTCTCTTTTTTAGAAGGAATGATTGCTAAGTACAGAAAAAGACTTTACCAACTGCTGTTAATTGGTAACTCTTAACTGAATACTAGTACTTCTTCATTCCTTGCGCATTCATTTGTGGTGAGTAAAAGCGCCAATTAGTTTTGAAATCTCGACTTAGCTTTTGCTTAGTGAGAATGGCTCGTACCATTTCAACTGGCATAGCGTTTTCTCTCATGACTGCGTCATGAAATTCCTTTAGCGACATATCTCCGTTATCTACGAGCTCTCGTTTCAATGAATAGAATTGTTGCCCACCCACCATGTAAGCAATTTGGTAAAGAGGACCATAATTACCTGTGAATGATCTTCTTACTTCAGCCTCAGCATTTGCTCTTTCATGACCTACTCTGTCCACTAAGAAGTCGATACATTCTTGAGGCGTCCATTTATTCAAGTGATAGTTAAGAGAGAAGATGATTCTAGCACATCTATGCATTCTCCAAAATAACATGCCAATTCTGTCTTCAGCATTTCTAGGAAATTCCTTATCCCAAAGCAATAGTTCCCAGTATAAGGCCCATCCTTCTGTCCAAAACGGTGTGTCGAAGAATCGATAATCTTTGTAGCGATTATTCATAAAACGCTGTAAATGATGTCCCGCAATTAGCTCGTGATGTACAGTTGACCTGGAGAAGTGAGGGTTGTTTCCTCTCATACTCATCATCTTATCATCATGCTCCATATCGTCAGTAGGATAGGCGATCTGAAGAACCTCTCCACCAAGAAAGAATGGGCTAATGAGTTGTCGTTCAGGTGAAATCATGGTCATTCGCCAAGTTTCTTCAGCAATAGGAGGTATGGAGATCAAGTCGTTGGATTTTAAGAAATCAACCGATTGATTATACAAGTCTAGCATGGCTTCTGGTTGCTGACCCGCAGGAACGAATGACATCTTCACTTTTTCTTGTGCGGCTTTCCAGTCGTCTCCGAATCCCATTTCTATTGATGCTTTTAAGAGTTCTTCATCACACCAGGCAAATTCTGCCATGGCCATATCAACCAATTCTTCTGGCGTATATGGAATCATTTCCTTTTTGAGCTGACGAATGAGCTCAACACGACCAATAGGATTGCCAATAATTCCGCTTCCATCATCCTCTGGCTGAGTTGTAGGATCTACTTTAGAGCGGATAACTTTGGCATAATCACCAAGTTGCTTGGTTAGTTTCTCATAAGGTTTTGTTACCCACCAACTGAAGTCAGAATCGTAACCATCGTAGAAAGTGAAAACACTGCTTAAGGCTTGCTTATGGCCGCGAATAGTTCTGGACGCTCTATCTGTTAAGTTTTTGGGATATAACGTATTAGATGCTGTGAGTTGGCTAGAGAGTTTATCAAGTTGCTCAGAAATATCATTGAGTTGCTTGGCTACTTCTTCTGAGTTTAGGAACCTACCTCTACGCCTTTGCTTTTCTATTGCATAAATAGGATCAGCAAAGGAAGTCCATTCTCTCATTTTTTCAACTTCTTCACCTTCCTCCTTTAATTGATACAGATTATCATCTATGTATCTCTGGATTAATATATAATCTACCTGACCTGCGTTTGATAGCTGATTGAACTTGAGTTTATCTAGTTTGTCTTGATAAGAATTGAAGAACTCCTCCATTCTTATTCTTCTCTCAGGAGAGTTTCTAATGGTATAGAAACGAGAAAGGCTACCGTAATCGGCTCTCAATTGACTGGCCAGATTATACAATTCACTTACCTGTTCTTCGGCAGAAGGATTCTGTAAAGCTAGTGCCGAAGGCGTGAAGCCTAGAAGAAGTAATAAACCGATGATTGCGAAAGAAATTCTCATATTGACATTTTAGATGGCTGAAATTAGAACATGCTTGATTAATCCCATCAAATATTTGACAAGGGCACAAATGATTTGCTAGATGGTAATCCTACTTTATTAAATCAATGCCTTAAGCGCGGTTATGAACTCATCTAATTCTTCAGTTGTAGTATAGACATTAGGTGTAATTCTACAGCCATGAACGCCATCTCTATCAATGGCCACAGTCCAGATTTTGTGGTCATTCAATAGCCTCTTAGACATTTCTGAAGGTTTTGTTCCTTTTACGCCTACGTTCGCAATGGCGCAAGAGCGATTTTTATCCGATGGCGTATTCAGGAAAAGCTCATCTACTTTTCTGACCTTGTTTGTCCAATAATTCTGAATATATCGTAAGCGCGCTTCTTTAAGCTTGCTTCCAATTAAATCATGGTAGTCAATCGCATCTTCTATAGCCAAAATGGTATGCACGGGACTCGTACCCGTGTGATTTAAACGATAGATATCATTTTCTTCTCTTGGCCCTTCTGCAAATAGGGGCCATATCTTATCTGCTTTACCTTTCTTTACAAAAAGAAAACCTGCGCCAAGAGGTACACTCAACCATTTGTGAAGACTAGTTCCGTAGTAGTCGCAATTAAGGTCACTTATTTTAAAGTTGAGTTGAGCAAAAGCATGTGCTCCATCAACCATTACCTCAACACCATATTCATGTGCCATATCACATATTTTTCTTACTGGTAGAATGTGGCCAGTAATGTTAATCATGTGACAAATCATAATTAGCTTGGTCTTGGGTGTTATGACTTTTCTGTATAAATCAACTATCTCCTCGTCAGATGATGGGTCTATAGGAACATCAATTCTGACAGATTTCACTCCAAACCGCTTTTCAACAAGCCTAAACTGATTAAGCATTGCACCATAATCCTGATTGGCCATAATGGCTTCATCACCCGATTTCCATGGGTAACCACCAATAATCATGTCCAGGGATTCTGTGGTATTTCTAGTAATCACTAATTCCTCAGATGTACAGCCAGCCATGTCTGCCAATTTTGCGGCCACACGTCTTTTGTCTTCATACTGAACTGTGCGCATATAGTAAGAGGCTTCCTTGTTAATTCTGTCTAAATGCTGCTTATACCTTTCTAAGGTAGGTTGAGGAAGCATGCAATAATATCCACCTTCAAGATTAATATAGTCTTCCTTTAAGATGTAATTCTTCCTTATTCCAGCCCAAAAATCATCATTTGAAGCAAAATCTACTTGGTTTGAGTCTAGATGAGCTATGGATTTCTCAATGGTATGATAGAATGGAGTGGCAGAAATTGTACCGACAGCTAAGTTTTTAAGAAAGTCTCTTTTATTCATGGTAAATAAGTTAGCTCAATAAAATCTTAGGTACAATTGAAAAATTGAGATCAAACATTTTGAGGTACTAGATGTTCATCACATAAATATCTCCACTTTGACCCAACCTGTACCACAATTAACTGAAGAAACTTCAATAGATGAGCGCATCATCTATCTTCTTTGCGATAAGGATAAAAACGGTATCAGCTTAATTTTTGAGTATTACGGTCCATTTCTTCTTAACGTGATTAAAATAGTAATTTACGATGACGACATGGCGGAAG
>CBFIDV010000035.1:0-27490 GCA_965661455.1 Roseivirga sp. | reverse complement strand
TCGGTTGATTCTATCAAACGCATGCTAAACGACTTTATCTACTTTATGTCTCCCAGGGTTGAGGAGCTTCAAACCATAGATGCTTATGATTTGGTTGAATTCATAAGCGGTATCTGGAATTTGAAAGTACAACTCAATACAGATGCCGAAAAAAGAAAAGAGTTTCTTACCGATAAGATTACTTTAAAATACGTTTTGAATACTTCGTTCTCCAATGCGAGAAAGTATTCAAAGCCATCTGACCCCGAACCTGAATTTATTTTAAACCAAAACGATGATTATTTACTTTTGGAGCTGAAAGATTATGGAGTGGGCATTTCAGCCGACCAAATGAAATTGATGGGTAAACCACAAGCTAAGGTGAGTGAAAATCAAGAGGTTTCAGGAATGGGATACTATTTAGCAAAAGACTTAACAGAGCGACTAGGTCACATTATTTCCATAACTTCTAGAGGTAAAGAGGGTACAAGCATATTTATTCAATTTAAGACATCATGATAAGGATATTGCTGGCTGAAGATGACTTTGGTGTTAGAGACACATTGAAAGACTTTTTAGAGTTTTTTTATGACGACTTGGAGATAGTGCAAGCCATTAACGGTAAAGAAGCTATTGATTTAGTAAGCAATAGTGCATTTGATATTCTCATTACAGATCAAATGATGCCTGATATGAAAGGATCTGATTTCATTCAGAAGACCATTGTTAAACTACGCAAAGACGGGACTTGGATTTACGTATACAGTGGTCAATTAATGGATGAACTTTCCTTTAGTCTAAAAGAATATGGAGAGGTGAATATCATAGATAAATTTACTAACCCTATGTTTTTCAAGGAGATCATTGAGGAGTATAGATCTGCCAAAAACCCATCCACGGAATAATTCCAATAATCAATCGTATTCGCTTCATTTAGATTTATTTTGCGCGCACATGAGTCAGTCGAATAAAGATTTCTACAATTACTTCTCGCGCAACCTGATTAGAGGCTTTGCCTATTTAGTGGTGTTGATTGTACTCGTAGTACTCTTCAAGAGCTATTTCAAATCTCAATATGACATGATAGAACATGCAGTTTCAGATAGCTATTACATCATGTTCTTCATTTTTCTGATCTCCGAAATTCTTATTGGCATTATTCCACCAGAGCTCTTTATGATTTGGTCTAGTGACGACCCAGTAACTTACTACGCCACAGCCGTGGCTACCATGACTTTAGTCTCTCTTTTGGTCGGTTGGATCAATTACCGAATAGGCTTGTTTGTGGGTGAAAAAGAATTCTTTTTAAACCTATTTGCCAAGCGCTTTAGACTGGCTAAATATCGACAACGATATGACCAATATGGTGCGGGCTTACTCATTGTAGCGGCCGTAACACCTTTACCATTCGCACTAATAAGTTTACTTACTGGAACTTTACGTTATCCTCAGAAAAAGTATCTGATATACTCCTCTTTTAGAATTGTTCGCTTTATAGTTTATGGGTTTATCATTTGGGAAATTCATGGGGTTATTTAGATCCTTTTTTCTCATTCTTCGTTATTTGAGAAACCATACTTGAATATGAATCAACTTCAATTTCGTTATAGGTTCTATCTTCTCATCATTTCAACTATTTTATGTTTGGGTTTTACTGCTTGTAAGGAAGATGATGCAAGCGAGCCAGAGATTGATACTACAGCTATTTTTCCAGGAGTTGATGAACGCTTGGTATCATACTTTCTATCATTTGAAATTGAAGCGTCAAGGCGTGGGTATTTAATAGATTTAGGTCAATTAGGCATTACAGGTGTAATACGGCCTATCAATGGTGCAGGTCAAGTTGTGGTAGGTAGGTGCACTTTCAATGAAGAAGAACCTAATCATTTGGTGATCGATCAGACTTTCTGGGAATCGTCATCCAACCGATTAAGAGAGTTTATCATATTCCATGAACTGGGTCATTGTGTTCTTTATAGGGCACACAGAGATGAGCAGGACAGTAATGGCTTTTGTTTATCCATTATGAGGACCTCAAATGCCGTTTGTACAGAAAATTACTTCTCTACAAGACGAACAGCACTTTTAGATGAACTCTTTGATGCGCAATTTGTGGACGAGTTGAAAGAAGAGGATTAAAACTACATCTGAACATCATAAATCGCATGATGTGTTTCTTATCTCTGTTATTAGAAGAGCCTACTTTCGAGACAATACAATTAAAAGCTACCTCAAGCCTGTTAAATTTTGCTCTATGTTTTTTGTTGTGTAAAAGCAGTAACACAATGTCTATATCTTTTTATCTTGAAATATGGATCGTAGAAATGCCCTCAAATTAACAGCTGCTAGTGCAGCCTTTTCAATTAGTAACCCTTTCAGACTTTTTAGTGGTACTAATGACAATGAAACCTTCAAATTAAATTATGCCCCTCATTTCGGTATGTTTAGAAATTCGGCTTCTGGAGGTGTCATGGATGAATTAGATTTCATGTATGATCAAGGCTTTCGATCAATAGAAGATAATAACATGAAGTCTCGACCCGTGGCTGAGCAAAATGCTATTCGTGGTTTTATGCAGACTCACAACATGCAGATGGGTGTATTTGTAGCTCATACTATTTATTGGAATGAGCCAAATCTCGCTAGTGGAAAAACAGATTGGCGAGAGGAGTTTTTAAAAGAGATAGAAGAGTCCGTTGAGGTAGCTAAGCGTGTAAATGCAAAATGGATGACGGTGGTTCCCGGCCATCTTGATCTTCGAAAAGACATGGGTTATCAAACAGCAAACGTTGTAGAATCACTCAAAAGAGCTGCTGATATTTTAGAGCCTCATGGTCTCACTATGGTGTTAGAGCCGCTGAATCCCAGAGATCATCCTGGCTTATTCTTAACTAAATCTGCTCAAGCATTTGAGGTTTGCAAAGCCGTAGATAGCCCATCTTGTAAAATTCTCTTCGATATCTATCATCAACAGATTACAGAAGGAAACCTTATCCCAAATATTAATAATTCATGGGATGAGATTGCGTATTTCCAAATCGGAGATAACCCCGGTAGACGAGAGCCTACAACTGGTGAGATAAATTATCTCAATGTTTTCAAGCACATCTACGACAAAGGATTTAAAGGAGTTCTTGGGATGGAGCACGGTAACTCAACTAGAGGAACAGATGGCGAATTGGCTGTAATAGAAGCTTATCGCAAATCTGACGCTTTCTAGCTTAGAATTGCGATATTCGCACAAACACACACAACACATGAACCCACAAGAACAAATGCAAATTATCGACAATTTGTACGATGAGCTATTCCATAAGACACTAGTAGGTAAAGTTCCGATTTACTGTAGTAAAGACTTCACTAAGTTGAATAACTACGATTCATCGGATTACGATCAGTTCGTTACTCATGTTCAGGCCTTAAATGAATCAGAGGACAAGGCCGTTTTTCAGCTAGAATATATTGTGAATATACCCGGTAAAGTAGTCCTGAGAGCAAAAGTATATATAGGAAAAAGTCCAGAAGGAAATGATCTAGATGCACTATTGATGTCTTATTGGTCAATTGACAATGAAGGAAAAGTCAATTCATGCATTGAGGTAGAGATGAGTTCAGATACTTAAGTAATTAGTCGAACTAATGAAAGATGATATGCAGTAGGGCTAGGGAGCCTGCAAGGCCCCATCCCAATTGCTTTATATTGTTAGAGGAGGTTTGGAATATATCTTTGATAGCAAACCACCCTTTACCAAAAGAGGCAGGAATAGCACTAATACCGAACGCTACTAATATGACCCACATAGCTCTAACGAAATAGTTCATTTCTGGAAAAACAGAGATAATTAGTAAATGAAGTGGAATAGTAATCGCGAAGCTTACTATAGTGAGTTTATGATTGGGAGCCACCAGAAAAGCGGCTAAGCAGATAATAACTACTATGCCACAATTGATATAATACCTCAGGTTATTCAAGGTGTGAGTAAAGGCTGCTTCAGGATTATCGAACTTTACATAGAGTAAGATTAGCCCCATCACTATTCCACTTATAAGGGTGAAAACGATACTGTTTCTCCCCACTTTAACCACTTGTTTATCCTTTGCCTTTTTGTTTAAATATGCCTTATAAAGATCTATAGACCAAAGGGTTGAGATAGAGTTAAATAAAGAATCGACCGTACTCATTAATGAGGCGAATAATGCGCAGAGAATAAGACCTCTAAGTCCAAGAGGAAGGAAGTTCTTTACTAAATAAGGAAAGGTCTCATCAGGGTCAACTAGGCCTTCTCCGTCTAAGATAACTGCTAAGGCAATACCAGGTACTATAATCAGGATGGTCATGAAGTACTTCATAACACCTCCAACCATCAATCCAATTTGAGCTTCTTTTAAACTTCTAGCAGCCAATGACCTTTGAATAACACTTTGATTGGCACACCAGTAATTAATGTTCAATAGAAACATACCGAAAATAGCTATCCAAGGTAATTGCGGATGATCTGATGGTAAGTGCAAGTGCATTAAATCAGGAGCTTTCTCATAGAGCGCACCGAAACCGCCAACCTCATTCAGCGAGACAACCGTTATTATAATGCCACCAGCAGTAAGAATGGCGAACTGTATGATATCTGTTTTAACAACAGCCGCTAAACCACCGAAATAGGTGTAAATGGCCGAAAAAAGACCTAAGCCTACGATCATTATTGATATGCGTGTCGTGCGATTGTCGCTCAGAAATGTCAAAAATTCACCAAAAACCAAATCCGCAGCATATGCACCCCAAAACAAAGCAGCCCCCAAACCAACAGTACTAAGCAAGGCAATATTGGCAATTGAATAGGAGAGAGCCACCGTTTTGCCAAGGCGCTGCTTTATAAACTGAGTAATGGTGATGACTTTATTCTTCAGATAGAGTGGAACGAAAACAAATGCAGCTAGCAATATTCCTTGCATAGCGTTTATCTCTAAGTTCGCTTGCGCTAGTCCATAAAGATATGCCGATCCCATCATGCCCAGAAATTGATAGCCTTGAACATTAGTTGCAATAGTGGAGATGGCAATAGAGGGCCATCTCAGGTTTCTAGAGCTCAAAAAATACTCTTCAATGGAAATGTCTTTTCCTTGTCTTCCCCTAATGGCTATGATGAAGACAATACTGAAATAGGCGAGCACTATGACTAAATCTAATAGCATTTTATGTTCTTATTCCGGCTGCTAAAGGCGTGTTTGGTGCACTTGAAGGTGTTCTGCCTTGTTCTTGTGGTAAAGAGACTGTTTCAAGATGAGGCAAGACTAGTTTTGCAAACAGCTCACACTCCTGATAATGAGGATAGCCTGAAAAGATAAATGATCTGATGCCCATCTCTTGATAGCGTTTAATCTTTGATATGATTTGTTCGGGATTGCCAACCAAGGCGGCACCACAACCAGATCTTGCTCTGCCAATCCCTGTCCACAAATGAGGTTCAACAAAGCCATGTTTATCGGAAGCAGATCTCAATCCTTCCTGTAATGAAACGCCTAAGCTCTTGGCGTCTTGAGCTCTGTTTCTGATCTCTTCCCCTTTATCATCATCAAGTGCAGAGACCAAGTGTCGTGCCCAAGCTTTTGCTTCTTCTTCTGTCTCCCGAACTATTACATGAACACGCAGGCCAAAATCTACTTTACGATCATACTGAGCTGCTTTATTGCTCATGGATTGCATCTGCTCTTGCAGGACATTTTCTGTAGCAGGCCACATCAAATAAACATCACAGTGTTCGGCACAGAGATCTACACCAGCAGGAGAGTAGCCACCAAAATACAATAGAGGGCCTCCATTTTGTTGATATGGTTTAACAGGGTCAGTGGGTAAGTCTAAATCGTAATATTCACCCTTAAATTGAATACAGTCCTTGGTCCATGCCTGCTTCAGAATCTCAATTACTTCTCTAGATCTTTGGTATCTCTTTTCAGATGCTAGCTTTTCACCTGGTAAGTCAGAAGATATGATGTTTACTGTAAGCCTACCTTTTAAGATATGATCGATAGTAGCCAATGTTCTAGCGAGCATTGGCGGATGAATCTCACCACAACGGACGGCTGCTAGCATGTTCATTTGATGTGTTAAAGGTGCTACTGCCGATACAAAAGGGAGCGTGTCTTGTCCTACTTGGTATGAAGAGGGACAAAGTATATTTCGAAACCCAACGCTGTCTGCCTTCATCACAATTCTGGAGGCATTCTCCCAGCTACTTTTGTACTGCATAGGCATCTGGCCCAAAAGATCGGTGTCTCCGTTACATATTGGAGCAAAATACGAAACTTCAGAACCAGTAAGATGGGGGGATCTAATGTCTATCATATCAGAGCATGTTAAGATAGAGTTTTTGAAGCATTTTTTTTGTAAAACAGAACAAAAGCGTCAACAGTCAGTTTTGGGTTTGTTATGCAAAAAATTGTAGTCGCCCTTATATCCCTTTTCATGGTTACTTCTTCAATAGATCCTTTTCAGTTTGATTTTGGAAAAGGTAAATCTGGTGAAGACTGGTGGGTAATTAATGATGGCGTAATGGGTGGACTGTCAAAGGGTAAAGCCGAAATGAAGGAGAATTCTTTGTTCTTTGCCGGTACTATATCACTTGAAAACAATGGTGGTTTCACCAGCTTTCGAGCCCCTTACGAACGCATGAACCTATCTGGATATACAACCATGGAGGTGAGATATAAGAGCACTGGTAGAACTTGTGCGATCAGTTTAGATCAATCTACTAGGTTTTGGTTGCCAAATCATAAATTGAAGCTGCCCCTTTCCGAAGATTGGAAAACCATCAAAATTGCGCTAACAGACCTTGATGAATTCAGGATGGGTAAAAAAACGGGAAGAACAATGTCTGAAGATGAAGCTGCATCTGTTATTCGCGTGGGAATCATAACAGACTCAAAAGACCCAGGCCAATTTGAATTTGAGATAGACTACATCAAGTTTTCTTAGACTTTCCGTTAGTATAAATCTAAGCGAGCGAATCTAAAGAAATTCTACTTTTGAAGCATGATTCGCCAAATCCTTGTACTGACACTTTTACTAGCCTCATTTGGCTTATTCGCTCAAGAGATTACCATCAAGAGAACCGAGATTCCTGTAAAAATTGATGGAGAAATAGATGCCATTTGGGCAAGTGCAGACTCTGCCTACAATTTCACTCAATTCTTTCCAATGGACACTTCTCTGGCATATGCACAGTCTGTTGCCAAGGTTCTTTATGACGACCAGTTTATTTACGTTTTAGGTGTTATGCAGAATCCCGATGGAGAAAGAGGCTACATTACTCCTTCATTGAGAAGAGATTTTTTTGGCGATGCGAATGATTCCTTTTCCATTCTTATCGATGCTTTTCAAGACAATACAAACGCCTTTATTTTTGGGATTAATCCTTTTGGGGTTAGGAGAGAAGGACTCATAGCCAATGGGGGAAGTGGCCAAAGTGCTTTTAGTCTTGATTGGGATAATAAATGGCGTGGTGAAGCCAAACAAATAAATGGTTATTGGATAGCAGAAATGGCCATTCCGTTGAAAACAATACGTTTTTCAGAAGATCAAACGAAATGGAATGTGAATTTTTATCGCGTAGATAGTGAGTATGCTGAGCGCTCGACTTGGGCTCCAATATCTAGAAATTTCTCTATTGTGAATTTAGCCACTCTGCGTAAAATGAATTGGGATGAACCAACAAAAAAACCAGGTTCTAACATCTCATTTATTCCATATGTGGCTTCTGGAATTAGTAAGGATTTTAGTTCTAATTCAGAATCCGAATTTAATCGAGATGCTGGATTTGATTTGAAGTATGCCGTGACCCCGGGTTTGAATCTTGATTTAACGGTTAATCCAGATTTCTCTCAAGTAGAAGTTGACAGACAAGTGACCAATCTAGATCGTTTTGAAATTTTCTTTCCTGAGCGGAGACAGTTCTTCCTTGAAAATGCTGACCTGTTTGCTAATTATGGAAATAGGGGAACGAGACCTTTTTTCTCTAGACGAATAGGTGTTGCTCGAGATGAGAATACTGGTCAGAACATCCAAAATCCTATACCCGCAGGAGCTAGACTAAGCGGTAAAGTCAATGATAATTTGAGGCTAGGGTTCCTTTCTATGCAGGCTGGTAGAGAAGAAGATGCTAACCTTCCGGCTTATAATTATTCGGTCTTAACGCTCCAGCAGAAGGTCTTAGCACGTTCTAATGTTTCCTTCTTAATGGTGAATAAGCAGACATTTGATGATGTCAGCTCATTCGATACGGATTTATATACCCAATGGAATAGGACAGTTGGCGTTGATTATAACCATGCATCTGCAGATAATGTGTGGAATGGAAAAGTATTCTATCATCAGTCAATAGACGAAATTCAGCCAGATGATGCCTATGCAACAGGGTTAGAGATAAACTATGGTGTGCCGAAATGGTCTTGGCGAATGTTTACCCAAAAAGTAGGTGCTAATTATAATCCCGAGGTGGGTTTTGTTAGAAGAAGAGACGTTCAACAGTTTGCCAATACAGTGCGCTACTCTTACTTCCCAGAAAAGGGAGGAATCCAGAGACATGGTCCTGGTTTTGATTTTGACATGGTCTGGAATGACGAATTTGGATTTTTGGATTGGGATATGAACATCTTGTATGATATCAATTGGAGGAGTTCAGCTCGTTTCAGTGCACGTTTGAGAAGGCAGTACACCTTCCTATTCAATGGATTCGATCCAAGTGGTTCTGGTGGCTTAGCATTACCAAGTGGTACTGGCTATCACAACAATCTAATTATTGCCAGTTACAATTCGGATCAGCGAAAGTTGGTGAATTATCGTTTGAGTACGAGGTCTGGACAATACTTTAACGGAACACGTGTAAATCTGGAAGGTAGTTTGAATTTTAGATATCAACCATTAGGCTTTACAAGCATTAACTTTGCTTATAACCGCATAAGACTACCTGATCCTTACAACGATGCCAATCTATTTCTAATTGGCCCTAGGTTTGATTTTACGTTCACTAAGAAGCTGTTCTGGACCACCTTTGTACAGTATAATAGCCAAATTGATAATTTGAATATTAACTCAAGGCTTCAGTGGAGATTTGCACCAGTGTCAGATTTCTTTCTTGTTTACACGGACAACTACTTGGTAACAAATGATGAAGGATTCAATATTGGGCCGTCAAAATCAAGAGCGCTTGTTCTTAAGCTCACCTATTGGTTGAACTTCTAACAAGCGCCCTTATTGTTTATAGATCAGCAACAACCACTTCCTGGGGCACAATCAGAGGCTCGCAATTCTGATAGGCTCATCTTCGGCTTTTTCTGACTGCCGCCTGGCTTTTCGGCATAAACGGTCACACTATAAATTCCAGTGTTGCCATTATTGAATGATGCCATTTCTTCTTGAGAAAGATATTTATTCAAGATATCGTCTGGAATAGTAATGGGCTTCTCTTTTTGAATAACCACATGCTCAAAACCAGTTGATGCAATGTGCCCCATGTAGTCAGCTTTTTGAATGGCGCCAGCTACACAGCCTGCATACATTTCTGCATCTTGCTTTAAAGCCTCAGGTAAGTCGCCTACCAAAACGATGTCTGAAATACTAAAATGACCTCCCGGTTTGAGTACACGGTATATCTCATTAATGACCTTCTCTTTATTAGGAACAAGATTCAATACACAATTACTGACAATCACATCTGCTACATCATCGCTCACAGGTATATTGTCAATATCGCCTTCTCTAAATTCAACATTATTATAACCCAACTTCTCTGCGTTTATACGTGCATTATTGATCATTTCAGTAGTGAAATCTATACCAAGTACTTTGCCTTCGGCTCCTGTTTCGTGACGTGCCACAAAGCAATCATTTCCGGCTCCTGAACCCAGATCAATGACCGTATCGCCATTTTGAATTTGTGCAAATTGGGTAGGTAAACCACATCCTAAACCAAGGTCGGCATCTTCTAAGTAACCATCAGTTCCTGTGTAATCATCCATCATGATGTTGTAGACTTTGTTAGATGAGTTTGTGGCACCACAGCAGGAAGAAGCATTTTCAGCTTTCCCTTGATGGGCGATTTTAGTGTATTTTTCTCTTACGACTTCTTTTAATTCTTGCTCTGTATTCATGATTTATGTTTTTGATTTTTCTTTTAAAATTTAACAGCAACCTCGGGTGTCTAATTCACCGAATAGGCCTTCAAATAGCCCCTGAATCTCTTTCCACCGAGCTTTGTCTATGCAATAGCTAACTCTAGACCCCTCGATAGATCCCTGAATTATCCCTATGTCTTTCAGCTCTCGCAGGTGCTGACTCACTGTCGCTTGTGCCAGACCTAGTTCAGAGACAAAGTCTCCATTGATGCAGGCATTGGCTTTAATCAAGTATTGAATAATGGCGACTCTTGCGGGATGCCCAATGGCTTTCGCAAGAACTGCAATGTTATTCTGGTCTTCAGTGAATAGATTAGTCTTTGTAATTCCCATTGCTAAAATACTATATTGCAATATTACGATTATTAAAGTTGGTAGTCAATAACCAAGGTGAATTATCCACGACATTTTGAGCTTCTGACTATATAATGACTAAGATCTTCGGGTTGATAGGGTAGAGCCATTCTATTCCTCTTTTGGTAATCACAGCATCGTCCTCTAAAGGAATTCTGAGTTTTTCACCGCCCCAATCCGCTATTTTTGGAGTAGGCAAAGAACTCTATAGAAATCAATTAGAAGGTTTGATTTCATAATTGATTCTTATAGGGTTCCAATGAGCGATTGATGGGCCAATTCCAAGTTGAACTTATCGTGCCGAGCTTGATTGAGTTTGCGCCATCTTCGTTTAGCTTCTTGACCATAGTTTAGGAATGCACTAATAAGTTAGAGTATAACTAGGCTAGTTTTAATAAATCCCTTTTTATGCATTCTTTTAATTTATAGCTCTTGAATAATCGTGTTTCCACCTCCTGAATCTCCAGATAGCCATTCCCAAGTTTCGTGTAATTGAATTTTACCGTTTTCAAGAATAACAGGCTTAGAGAAACATTTTCCCGTTTTTATAACTCCTTGGCTATTTATCTGGTGATAACGAATGTCAATATTTCCCTCATCATCTACCTTCCCAATCAAATGGCCATAAGCTACATTGTCGTCCTTGTAGATACATGTCACAATGTTGTTCTCCTGCTGGTAATGAAATACTAAATCCGTTGATACCTCTCCAGCTTCTGCTGTTGAGGCCACCTTGAATCTTCGATTATGGTAGTTAATCATCTAGTTTTTCTTTTTGGCTGGAGTGTTGTAAGGTGGAGGAGTCACAACTTTCTTTGGATTGGCCGCTAATTGCTTGAGAAGCTCCTGCACAGCTCTTTCTAATTGTGGGTCTTTACCTGCTTGCAACGATTTGGCGTCTTGTCTCACAGCGATATCTGGAGCCACACCTTCATTCTCAGCTACATAAACATTGTTTATCGGGTCGAATACTGCGTTATCTGGTGCAGTTACACGTCCACCATCAATCATGGGGTAATGAGAAGAAGCTTTCACTAAACCACCCCAAGTTGTTGCACCAATAAGTAATCCTGCCTTTTGCTGGCGGAATACCCAAGGGAAGAAGTCTCCACCCGAGCCTGCTCTTTCATTAATAAGTAATACTTTCGGTCCTAGAATACCGGCAGGTAGTGTTATGGCAGTAGGGTTTGGCACATGGTTAGTCAAACCAGCTCTTAAAGACCTAGTCATTAGATCTACCATATAGTCATCTAGCAATCCACCGCCATTGAAGCGTTCGTCAATCACAGCACCTTCCTTGTCTTGCTGGGCAAAGAAATACCTATTGAAGTTGACATATCCCGGTCCACTTGTGTTTGGAACCCAGATATAGGCTAACCTTCCATTCGATAGCTTGTCAACCATTCTTCTATTGTCTTCAACCCAAGCGCGCTGCCTCAAGCCATTCTCTGACCTGATTGGTTCAACGATAATTGTATGATGACCTTCGAATTTAGCCTCAGTATTAATATGAAGAATAGTCTGCTCTCCTGAAGTACCATCTAGTAGTTGGAAGGGATTAATATTAGCGGTTAATTCAGTTCCATTAATACCCACTAGGTAATCACCTTCGCTTACTTCAAGCCCTGGTCTATCCAATGGACTTGTTAATCCTGGATTCCAGCTTTCAGTAGTAAATATTCTCGTGATCTTCCAACGTCCTTTGTCAATTTTAAGATCAGCACCAAGCATTCCCATGCGAGAGCGCTCAACTGAAGGATAGTCTCCACCGCTAACGTAACTGTGGCCTACGGACATTTCTCCATTCATCTGATCAAGTATGTAATTCAGATCAGCGCGGTGCTTAACATAAGGAATGAGAGGAGAGTAGCGGTCGTAAACTGCATTCCAATCGCGGCCATGCATATTAGTATCGTAAAAATAATCTTGCTCGAATTTCCATGCTTCTTCAAAGATCTGATTCCATTCAGCAGATCGGTCTAACTTCATTTGGAGGTTCACCTGAACGGGTTTGCCACCTTTCCCGCTAGCTCCACCAGTGCCGCTTGTTTGCCATCTGCCATTCACTCTAGCCAACATTTTCTTATGGTCGGCAGAGATAGTAAACGACTGAACACCTGTAAGGTATTCTTTAGGCTTCCTGTCCTTTAAAGCAAACTTGTGCAATGTTTGGCTAAAACTACCGGGCTTTCTTTCCCCTATAAAGAAAGAGCCTGCAGGCCCTGCAAGAACAGAAGTGTAATTTGCAGTGGACATTGGCAATGCAATAGTTCTTCTGTCAATTCTGTCATAATCTATCTGAATGCCATCAGCTTTTTGCTCTTCTTTCGTTTCATTCTTTTGATCAGGTTGATTGTCATCTGATTTATCTTCTTTCACCGCTTCCTCGTCACTACGTGGAATAAAAGGTGAATCGACACCTTCCTGTAAGACAATCACATAAGCAGCATAGCTTGGATTTGCTGTAATTGAACTGGTGTTTGCCCAACCTGAGCCTAAAGCTACATCTGTACTAGCCAAGAAATAGAAATGCTTTTTGTCATTATCCCACGCAGGAGAGAAGGCATCGGCCATCTCATTAGTAACCTGCTTGATGGTGTTCGCTTCGCTGTCCCAAATCATTACACGCCTGAAGTTGTTAGGACCACCTTTAGTGTAGGCTAATTTTTTAGAATCTGGTGCCCAGACGAGACCTGAGTTGCCGCGCTCTAGATTTGAAAAGCCAGAGTCTATCGTTTTGATTTCTCCCGATGCGACATTTACGATTCTGATTCTGACTTCATCATCAGCAAAAGCTATATGCTCTCCATCTGGTGACCAAGTAGGTTCCCAACCTAAGTGAGAAACACCAATATCAATCATTCTTGGCTCACTCATACCATCCTGATCTGCTATGTATAGCTTATAACCGTTGCCAGCCATATCAGAGAACCAAGCGATCTTATCACCTTTCGGGGACCATATTGGTCTCTTGTCAGAGGCACCTGAACTCTTAGTAATGTTTCTAGGGTCACCAAACTCTGTTGGTACGGTAAATATTTCCCCTCTAGCCTCCATTATTACCCGCTTGCCAGTAGCGGAAATCGATACAGCTGTAGCTCTATTAGTTACAGATTCCCATTTGGTTTCAGCCCAAGGAAAATCACCAATCACTTCAATATTCAACTGTGTTGTCTGACCGGATTGTCCATCCAAGAGGTGTAGGTATCCGTTTTGCTCGATTATTAATTGACCCGCAGGAGATGTGTTCAGATACTTTACATCTGTATTTTCTATGCTGGTAACTTGTCTCAGTTCCTTTGTTTTAGCGTTGTAGGACCAGACATTCATGTTCCAATCTCGGTCCGATAAAAAGAACACTTCATCTTCAACCCATGTAGGTAAGATATCCGTAGTCATTTCGTCATGAGGAATAAGTTCTTCACTCTGATCTCTAAGGTTTAGAATGATAAGAGGGGTGTTTTGTCCGCCACGATAAGCTCTCCATTCAGGATCCCAACGGCTCATTTTATCTAAGGCCAGTTGTCTGCCATTTGGCGAATAGGAACCATCATATCCCCATTGCTTACTTAAAAGCGTAGAAGGACCTCCATTAGCAGGCACTGTCCATAGTCTGTTATAGCCAGAAGGTGCTGTTTCACGTGTTGAGGCATATAACACTCTTGCGCCATCCTTAGTCCACCCACGCACTTGTGCACTAGATGGCTGCCAAGTCAATCTTTTCGGTGTTCCGCCATTAACAGAAACGACATATACAGCTGTGTTTCCTGAACGATTGGAAGAGAATGCAATCCACCTTCCATCTGGAGAAAAATGGGGGAAGCTTTCAACTGCAGCAGTAGAGGTAATTCTCTTGAGGTTTTGTCCATTTAAATCGGTAACCCAAATGTCACTGCCGTAGGTAAAGGTAATGTGATTATCGCTGATATCAGGCTGTCTTAAAAGACGTGTGCCTTGACCGAGAAGACTTAGGGAGAGGCATAGTAGAAATGAGAGAAGACCGAATTTTCTGACTTTTGAATACATAGGTTGAATGATTTAAATAGATCACTCAATCTAAAAAATTCTAGTCTAATAATTAAGGTAGATTTAAACGGATTGGTTTACTTACCGTCTTCAGTATTGGCCTGGTATTCTTTTGAGAACTTTTTCCAAGAGGTACTTAAATAATGCTTTTCCCCTAGAAATTTAATAATTGGAAGTAATTGATCTCCAGTTCTGTAACCTCCAATAGGTTGAATCATTACAAAGTTCTCATTAAGAAAAACTAGCGTAGGATAAGAGAGCTTACCTTGTAATAATGCAGCTGCTAATTTATGGTAACCCTTTCTTCCGCTTGCTACATATTTGAGTGTGTTCCCTCTAAACTCAATATCTCTTTTAGCTTCAGCATCGAATTTTACCGCGAGAAAACTCTCATTTAAGGTTTTAACTACCTCAGGATGCTTAAACGTTGTGGCATCCATTCTCTTACACCAGCCACACCAATCCGTGTAGGCATCAATGATTATGGTCTTGGTGTTTTCACCATTTTCAACTTGTCTAATGGCTTCTTCAATAGTAACCCAATTAACAGAAGAGTTATCTTCTAGCTTTACTTCTTGAGCAAAAGCTGTTAACCCTGTAACCAATAAAATAATTGAAAGTGCCTTTTTCATAATGCTAAACTCGCTTTCGAAGATAACGAAAAAGGTGAATAAAACATTCCACCCAAATTTAGCCTACCTACACAAATGTGTGTATGCGTTAACAAAAATAACGAACAAAATAGAGTTACTGTTGATAGTGAACCAATTCTAGGCGGGCTTGCCTTTGTAATCACCAATATGCCTATCGAGCACGGATTGATGGATATCTGCAATGGTTACGATTAATCCGGTTTCCTCTACATCTCCAAAATCAGGATTTTTGGCTGTGCCAAATGTCCTCATAGAGGAAGAAAGATTCATATAGATATTGATAAGGGGCGGTATAAATTCACCTCTTTCCTTAATCAACTTATGAAGTCTTTTAAAGCCTTCTTCATAGGAAGGATGATCTGTGAAATGCTCTTTGAACAAGGTACTATCATAGCCCGAATCTAATGCCGGTTTCGGAAAACATAAGGCTTCATTATCGGGAAAGTAGGTGTTCATGAAAGACAGCAAGAGGTCCCTGGCTATACTATCATATGCAGTGTACATGGTAACCTTTCCGAAAAAGTATTTCATCTCGGGATAGTTCACGATAATAGCACCCAGACCATCCCAGATATTTGCTAGGGCAAAAACTCCTTTTCTTGGATTTATAGCAGGTTGGTAGTTGGGCTGTACCCACGATCTACCCAACTCTATGGAAAAGGGAAGATAATCGGAGTTCATTTTGTCGGAAAAATCGAAGTAATGAGCGGTGGACAGATCGAATCCACCTGTCTCTGGATTATGAGCTCTCTTACCCGTTATATATCTATAACCCCCAATGATCTCTTGGTCTTCAGGGTTATAAACGATAAGTTGCTCGTAGCAACGCTCGCAGGTATCATAATCATCAATATCTATTTCTAACCCAGTGCCACCGCCAGCTTGACGAAAAGAAAGCTCTCGCAGGCGGCCAATCTCTCGCATTGTATTGGGTGAGTTATGGTGGTTGAGCACGTAGATTTCATTGCCTCCTTTGTTAGTCTTACGGATAAAACGATCTTGGTTTAGCTCTTTGGCTAAAAGGTCTTTATCAATTGGGGGAATAATTTGTTTCAATCCCATGGTTAGTTTTAAGTTAATTTCTCAAGCCTTGCCTTTAGAGCATATACTTTCTCTTTTGTCCAAGACGACCACTCAATATCTGTTTTAGAAGTGTTATAGGTTTCAGGACCTATGGGTTCTCCTATAATGATATTTATGGTAGTACCTTCTTGTTTCCAAAGCTCATCGACCAAATAGAGCATTTCTATATTGAATTTAAGACCAATTTTCTTCCTAAAGTTAGCTAATCTATAAAATCGATTGGTTAGTCTCCCTTCTATGTATACAGGTATTACTGGTTTCTGATATTTTTTGGCTTTAGAAATGAATGTTTTTCTCCAAAGTAGATCTTTGATTTCTCCATCCACTTTTCTACTCACTAAGCCCGCAGGGAAGATAAAGGTTGCGGTGTCAGAGGCAAACTGACTGTCTACTCTTTGCAGTGATTCAGCAGCATTTTTACCCACCTTATTCACTCCAATAAAACGATCTCTCAAGTTTTCAACGCTCATGAGAAAATCGTTGACAATGAACATGAGGTCCGGGCGAATGTCTTTTAATACACTAATTATTGCTATAGCATCAAAACCACCCAGTGGATGATTAGCAGCAAAAATAACTCCTTGAGGTGGCTGAATCACGTTTTCCTGTCCATAGACCTTCACCTTAATGTCGAACTTCTCCATGGTGGCTTGGCAGAACTCATGTGCATTTTTACCTCGCTGATTATTGAAATGCTCATTTACCTCATCTTGATGAATGATCTTTTCAACATATCGAATTAGAAAACCGGGTATCCATTTGAGAACTCCAGGGTTCTTGCTGGCAATTAACTTTCTTACATCAATGAGCTTCTTATCTTCCAACACTTTCTTCGCCATTAAACGGTAAGTATAAAATGAATTAACCTGCAAATCAAAAGAAATCTGACTCGCACAAAATATTCTATGATTTAAATGAATAAACACCCATGATTTGCAGGCTTTTGTATATTTAGAGCAATGAGAGGTTTGAGATTCTTTTTTCTAATTCTTTTTGCTGTTATTCATGTCGAAGCCCTTGGGCAGAACAGTTATGATGCTAGGAAGGATTATCATGTTTGGAAAGAGGGCTACGCTTTAACGTGGGATTCCTATAAAGGAAAGGTGGACAATGAGTTACTCTCTGATTTTGAAGCTATTACTTATGTGAGCTTTTTGCCAATAGGAAAGACAGAAGACGCCAAAGTGGTTTGTGTGTTCGATGCTAAAAGCTCTTGGACCACCTCAGAATCTCAATCGCAGCTCAACCATCAACAAATACATTTCGACTTAGGTGAGCTGACAGAAAAGTCTCAGCGAGGAATCATTGAGAAGAATTATGAGCTATACAGCGAGGACTTTTTGGCTTATAATGAGGACACAACTCACGGTTTAGATAAGGCACAGCAACAAGTCTGGGCAACCAAGATTAGTAATTCACTCAAGCAACTTTCTGAGTACAAGGTCGATTAAGAGTATATGCAATTGTCTAAAAAGTCTATCCATCAAAAGTTTGAGGAATTTAATGAGTTTTGGTCACCAAGAATCATTGGAGAGTTAAATGGTCAGTTGGTTAAGTTGGCAAGACTTAAGGGAGATTTTGTTTGGCATTCACATGAAAATGAGGACGAATATTTTCAAGTGTTCAAAGGAAAGCTTTACATGGAGTTTAGAGACAGAACGGAGGTGCTTGAGGAAGGAGATATGATTATTGTTCCTAAAGGCGTGGAGCATAACCCGTATACTTTAAATGGCGAGGAAGCTTGGGTTTTACTCTTTGAGCCCAAAGAAACTCTTCATACTGGTACCGTAGAATATAAGGATGCCAACAATAATCAAGAGTGGATTTAAGAAGTCTTTCTAGGCTCAAAACCATACAATCTATTTTCACTGGTCAAACGTTATTTTACGCTTAGCGAATATTTATCAAACATCTTTCTAGATGCCGTAAGCTTGTCTATTTTTGCCCGCCTAAACAAAGCTCATGAAACAATTTCCTGAAGGTTTTATCTGGGGTTCAGCAACATCGGCCTATCAAATTGAAGGCGCTTATGCCAAAGACGGTAAAGGACCTTCTATATGGGATTCCTTTGTGACTATTCCCAACCGAATTAGCCAAGGTGAGACAGGGAATATTGGTATTGACCACTACCATAAATACAAAGAAGATGTAGCCCTAATGAAGGCTCAAGGCTTTAAGGCGTATCGTTTCTCCATAGCTTGGCCACGCGTGATGCCGGAAGGCAAGGGAAGTATTAATAAAGCAGGTATAGAGTTCTACAATAACTTAATCGATGAATTATTAGCTAACGATATTGAGCCTTGGATTACCTTGTATCATTGGGATTTACCATTAGCCTTACAAAGTGAGGAGGACGGTTGGCTCAATCCAGTGGTTACGGATTATTTCACTGATTATGCAAGACTATGCTTTGATCGTTTCGGTGATAGAGTAAAGAATTGGATAACCTTTAACGAGCCTTGGGTAATCTCAATACTTGGATACGGTAATGGTTATTATGCTCCTGGTCGAAAGTCACACACAGAACCTTATTTAGCAGGCCATCACATCCTAATTGCACATGCAAAAGCGGTCAAGGTTTTTCGAGAAGAATTTGCTCACCAAAATGGTACAATAGGCATTACCAACAATTGCGATTGGAGAGAGCCCTTCTCAGAAAAGGAAGAAGATAAGGCTGCAGCTGAGCGAGCTTTGGAGTTCTTTTTAGCATGGTTTGCAGATCCGATTTATAAAGGGGATTATCCTGCCGTAATGAAAGATAGACTGGGAGATAGGCTTCCTGAATTCACTCAAGAAGAAAAAGATATGCTCTTAGGTTCTTCAGATTTTTTTGGGTTGAATCATTACACCACAATGTATGCATCAGATGCTCATGGGCATGCCGTTGATGACATCAAAGGCAATGGTGGGATTTCAGAAGATCAGGATGTCACTTTATCTAATGATCCTTCATGGAAGAAGACATCTATGGACTGGGCAGTTGTGCCTTGGGGCTGTAGAAAACTAATACAATGGATTACTGAGCGATACGATGCACCACCGATATACATTACGGAAAATGGGTTCGCAATTGATGATGTAGAAGTCGATGGAGTGGTTAATGACTCAGAAACACGGCTTGCCTATTACAAAGGCTACTTAGAAGCTTGTCATGAAGCCATTGAAAACGGGGTAAACCTAAAAGGATATTTCGCGTGGAGTTTGTTCGATAATTTTGAGTGGGCACTCGGATATGAAAAACGCTTCGGAATCAACTACGTCAATTACGAAACACTAGAACGCATCCCAAAAGAGTCGGCAAAATGGTTCAGCAAAGTGATAGAGAATAACGGTATTTAACTAACAAATTGATTTTGTGTAAGTTGTATCATTATGACTGACATTCCTTTCTCAAAATTAGCTATCGGCTATCTGCTCACTACGGTTGTTTTCTTTGCTATTGATATTATTTGGTTAGGCTTCATAGCAAAGGGCATGTATAACAAAATGTTGGGCCACTTAATGGCGCCAAATGTCAACTGGACAGCTGCTGTTATTTTTTACCTGATCTTCATTGTTGGGATTTTCATTTTCTCAATAATACCTGGTATTGAAAAAGACTCTTTTCAGCATGCGTTGATCTACGGTGTTCTTTTTGGTTTCTTCACTTATGCCACATTCGACTTAACCAATCTCGCCACCTTGAGAGATTGGCCGATTAAAATCGTTTTTATAGATATAGTATGGGGTATGGTGCTTACAGGGTCTGTGGCTTCTAGTGGTTATTATATCATGAGATGGTTGCTGAAGTAGTCCAAGCTTATAGTCACTTACTTTTGCCAATGTTGGGCTGGGTACTGTTTTGGTATCTCTTGTCTATCATCATCAAAAGAAACGACTTTGTGGATGTAGCCTGGGGCTTAGGATTTATCTATATCTCACTTTGGGTTACCATTGACAATTCACCGCTTTACCTACAGTATCTAGTAAATGGTCTGGTAGCTGTTTGGGGACTTAGACTGGCTATTTATTTATTACACAGAAACACGAACAAGCAAGAAGACTATCGCTATAAACAATGGCGAGAAGATTGGGGTAAATGGTTTTATCTAAGATCCTTTCTTCAAGTCTACATACTGCAGTCCTTACTAATGCTCATTATTGCCTTTCCTATTGTATTAGTATCCACTGTGCAAGAGCTTAAGATTAGTTGGTTGAGTGGTTTCGGCATAATCATTTGGCTTATTGGTTTTTATTGGCAGGCAATTGGTGATTATCAAAAAAGCCAATTCAAAAAAGATAGAAGCAACGAAGGTAAGCTGATGACTGATGGTTTATGGTCAAAATCTAGACATCCTAATTACTTTGGAGAACTGATGATGTGGTGGGGTGTTTGGCTTGTAATTGTTCCTTATGCCTTGGGGTGGATTGCAATCATAAGTCCAATGGCTATTTCTTACTTAATTCTTAAAGTCTCAGGAGTCCCGATGCTGGAGGCGAAACAAAGCAAACATCCGGATTTTAGTGCCTATAAAAACAAGGTGCCCACCGTGTTTCCTAAATGGATTAATCCGTTCCAAAGGTAAGTTAGTATAGCACTATCTGTTAAAGTCAGCTTAAACTTCAATATCTATTGTCAGTTATGGCTTTTCTGATGTATTATAGCAACTGAAAACTCACAGATAATTATGAGGCGATTACTCTTTATCTGTCTGATTGTTAGCCCATTTTTGTTGAAAGGTCAAACTGTCTTAGATAGTCAACTCAATGGTTCGGAAAAAGGTCAACAACTAGTCAGCGTTTTAGACAGCATACAGTCCAACAGTTCCTATCAAATATTCTTTCTTCAAGAATGGTTGAATGATATTACAATTAACCAATCCTATGCTTCTCAATCCTTAAAGACACTTATAGACGATTTATTTAAAGGAACAGAGCTTAGCTACGTGCTCATGTATCCAGAAGTGCTAGTCATTGTTAGGGACCCTAGTTATGCCAAGAAAAAAGAAGCAGAGATAAACTTAGCAAGAAGCTCAGGTATCAAAATTGACCAAATTATTTTAGGCTCGCCAAGCGTACAACAGGCCCAAAGTGGCAGCGTGAAGATTACTGGAACCGTAATGGATTGGGTTTCAGGAGACTTACTACCATTTACTTCTATTCAAGTCAATGATAGTCTAAGAGTTGTTTCCTCTGATAACAATGGCAAGTTCGAGTTTTCTGTTCCTAAAGGGAATTACTTGATCAAAGCAAAGTTTGTTGACTATGAAGATAAGTTAATTGATCTCTTAGCATTCGATAATGGAGATATACTTATTGAATTAGATAAAGAGGCAAAAGAGCTAGACGAAGTTGTTGTAGAAGCTGATCGAGAAGAAGAACTCTCAAGGGCTAAAATTGGCAAAACCGTACTTACCGTTAAGGAGATGAAGTATACACCTTCCTTTTTAGGTGAGGTTGATTTGGTGAGGCAGGTACAGAATTTACCAGGTGTTACTACGGTTGGTGAGGCTGCTACGGGTTTTAATGTAAGAGGAGGTAGTGTTGATCAAAACCTAATTCTTTATGATGGTTTGCCCGTATTCAATAGCAGTCACGTCTTTGGCTTTCTTACTTCATTTAACCCAGACGCTGTTGAGAATGTAACATTCTACAAAGGTGGAGTACCTGCTCAGTTTGGCGGTAGGGTTTCTTCAGTTTTAGATATTGAAGCCAAGGAAGGAGATTATGAAGAATGGTCTGGAAAAGCAGGCTTAGGAATGATTACCAGTAGTGTCTCGGTTAATGGCCCCATTAAAGAAGGAGAGACTTCAATTGCTGCATCACTGCGATCAACTTATTCAAATTGGTTGGCAAGATCAGTAAGAACAGATTATGCAGACTTGAGAGAAAGCAATGTCTTTTTCTATGACGGAACGGTAAAACTGACTCATAAATTTAACGAAGATAACAAGCTTTCATTCACGGGTTATTCAAGTCACGATGCCTTTAAATTAGTGGGCGACACCACTTACAGATGGAACACTAATTTGGCTTCAATCAATTATGACAAGCAGTATTCAAATGATTTTGGAGCGAAGTTTACGGCAGGAATAAGTAATTACGATTACAACGTTGAAGATGAGAACTTCCGGACAGCTTCAAAGCTTCAATATAGACTAACAGCCTCAACATTAAGCGCTAAGTTCTTTAAGGAACGGGATAGTCATAAACTCGATTTCGGGGCTCAACTCAATTATTATAATTTTCAGCCAGGTAGTTTATCGCCAACATCTGATGTTTCTAATGCTGCCAATTTTAGCCTCAATAAGCAGAATTCTATTGAGTTTGCGGTATTCATAGACGATTCATGGGAGCTTAACGATCAACTAACGCTGAATGCTGGGCTTAGAATACCAGTATTTACGAGTCTAGGTGCAGCAGATGTGTATCAATATGACAATAATGACTTTAAGCAAGTAACGGGTATTACAGATACCGTTTCATATGGAGCCTTTGAACCAATCAAAACGTATGTGGGATTAGAACCAAGGCTCTCCTTAAATTACAAGCTTTCAGAGACCGCTTCATTCAAGTTAGGTTATAACCGCATCTTCCAATACCTACACTTAGTCACCAACACTACTGCGGTAACCCCAATTGATATTTGGCAACCAAGCGGGTATTACTTTGAACCCCAAAGGGCAGACCAGGTATCGGCCGGTTTTTTCCGAAATACACTCGACAATAAGTTTGGCATGTCTGTCGAAGGCTTTTACAAACACATAGATAACCTGGTTGACTTTAAAGACGGTGCGGAACTTACATTAAATGACCACATAGAAACTGAATTACTTCAAGGAACAGGTAGGGCTTATGGCCTGGAGCTATCCCTCATGAAAAATGCAGGAAGACTCACAGGAACTTTAAATTACACCTATTCTCGATCGTTTAGAACCATTGGCGTTGTTGGAGACCGTAATGCCTCAATCAATAATGGACTTGAATATTCCTCAAATTTTGATCAACCTCATGTAATCAATTTCAACTGGAAGTTAGAAATCACTAAGCGGCATTATTTTACTGGAACATTTACTTATCAATCGGGGAGACCGGTTACCATTCCTTTGTCACTCTTCAATATTGATAATAATTTTGTGGCCTTCTTTTCAGAACGAAACCAATATAGAATCCCGGACTATCATCGTTTAGACTTAGGTTTAGTGATAGAGGGAAGTCACAATAAAAGAAGATGGGCTAAAGGAACCTGGGTGATTTCAATATTCAATGCTTACTCAAGGCAGAATCCTTATACAGTCTTTTTCGGTACTAGTGATTTAGGTATACCTGAGCCTTTTCAATTATCCATCATTGGAACAATTCTTCCATCCGTTAGCTATAACCTTAATTTCTAATGAGCGCTAAAGCAACATATCGCTTGATGATTTTCTTGTTAGTAGCTGCCTTCTCAAGCTGTGTGGAGCCTATTGAGTTTGAGATTCCCGACCCGCAAGAACAGATTATCATACAAGGATACATTAGTAATGAGCCAGGGCCATATACAGTTTCAATTTCAAGAGGTCTTGCAGTGAGACCAGACACTATCGCCAACCGACCTGTGGCTGGGGCACAAGTAAGACTTTACGATGACCAAGGGAATATTGAGAATTTCACTGAGACTGTTCCCGGCACTTATTCGACAAGTGGTGCTATACAAGGGCAAGTCGGTAGGTCATATCATATTAAAGTAAGCTTGAGAGACGGCAGAGAATTTGAGTCTTTACCAGATTTAATGACTTCTGGTGGTGAAATAAAAAATGTAAGCTGGGAGTATGAAGAAGGCACCTCTAACGAGTCCTTCGGAGAAATTAGAGATGATAAGTTTGGGGTCTACATTGACAGTGATGCAGGCCTCACTAATGACAATTTTATTAGGTGGAGAATGACGGGTACGTTCAGGATTGAAACACGACCTGAGCTTTATGAAGTAGTAAGGCCGTACTGGAATATACCTTTAAAACGACCTTGGCCTTGTTCAGGCTTTCGAACCGCACCACATCCTTCGGGTGCAGGTACAATTGTTGTGCAAATTGCTCCATGTGTTTGCTGTGAATGCTATGTAAATGAATACGAAAGTTTCCCAAGAGTCTCAGATGATAGACTGGTTTCAGATGGCGAGTTTCGGAATATACGAGTAGGAGAGGTCGCCATAAACAACGTAAACTTCTATGATAAGTATATGGTAAAGGTTGAGCAAATGAGTTTATCCAGAGTTGCCTACGACTTCTTCAGATTAATGAAGGTTCAACGAGAATCGGCAAGTAGTATCTTCCAACCTCCATCAGCAGAACTCATTGGGAATGTTGTTCCTGTTGATCCAGAAGATCGTGTGATCGGCTTATTCTGGGCCAGTGCCATAGATACTGAAGTTAGATTTATTGAGCGAACGGAAATTCCTTATTTACTCATTCCAACAGTGCAAGTACCACGCCCTTGCAATACTTACTATCCATATGCTTCAACCGATAAACCTCAAGAATGGAATTAGAGATGAAGCAAAACGAGGCTGTAGTGAAAAAGTTGAATTGGACTATCCTTTGTGCAATTGCGTTGATTACCACTTTAATGGGCTGTGTTGAGCCTATAGATTTTGAGGTCCCTGAACCTAAAGAGCAAATCATTATTCAGGGAACCATTACTGACCAGCCAGGACCATATACAGTAACTATTGGCAGGGGAATCTCTCTTAGACCAGATTCAGTTTTTAATCCGCCTATTACAGGGGCGCAGGTCCGATTGTATGATGATCAAGGAAACATTGAAAACTTTAGCGAAGTATCGCCTGGAGAGTATGTAACAATTGGTGCTATTCGCGGAACGGTAGGGCGTTCTTATCATATTACAGTGGAACTGTCAGATGGCTCAACTTATGAGTCTCAACCAGATCTATTAAAGCCCGTTGGGGAAATTCAAGATATTTATTGGGAGTATGAGTCTGAGACAAGCGAAGAAGTATTTGGTGAAGTTCAGAATGATTTTTTCAACATTTACATAGACTCAGATATAGGTCAGTTCGATCAGAATTTTGTTCGATGGCGCATGTCAGGAACATATCGAATTGTAACTAACCCAGAGCTTTTCGAAATCGACAGACCATGGTTCGACTTTCCAATCCCCAGGCCAAGACCATGTTCTGGTTTTGAAGTGGCTCCAGCTCCAGTTGGCAACGGTACAATCGTGGTACAAAAACGGCCTTGCACATGCTGCGAATGCTGGGTTGACGTATTTGAAAAATCGCCTGTAGTTTCAGATGATCGATTGGTGGCTAATGGCCAGTTTAAAAATGTAAAGGTTGGCGAAGTGCCCATCAACAACGTTAACTTCTATGACAAATTCTTGGTGAATGTAGAGCAGATGAGCCTTACGCGTACTGCTTATGACTTTTTCAGATTAATAGAGGTTCAACGAAACTCAGCAAGCAGTATTTTTCAACCGCCTTCGGGTGAGATTGTAGGAAATATGATTGGCGAGGACGAAGATGATAGAGTTATCGGTCTTTTTTGGGCAAGCTCAATAGTGAAACGTTATGAATTCATTCAAAGAGAGGACGTTCCATACCTATTGACGCCTACACAGGTTTTTCCTGAGTCCTGTTTATTACAATTTGAGAATTCAACTACTGAAAGGCCAGACGAATGGTAAGGAAACAGTTCATATTGATAGGGCTTTTGATTTGTGTTTTGGCAACATCCGCAAAGGCACAGTTTTCAACAGAAAAAATGGTTGAAAAGTGGAAGAATTATCAGGAGCAGTCTGGTCGTCAGATTCTCAACTTGAGTGTAAATCAACCAGCCTACCATATTAGTGACACGCTATTTTTTAAGGCCTATTTAACCGAAGAAAGTAGGATACTGGCAACAGGTAAACACATAGCTACGGCAGCGTTGTATAGCAGCACTGGTTTGGTGAGTCAGATCAAATATGAAATTCGAGATGGGGTTGGGGTTAATCAGCTAGTTTTTCCAAACGACATCACTCCTGGTATTTATAAATTGGTTAGCTACACCAATTGGATGAAGAATTTTGATCCTGAATTTCTTTTTGAAAAAGAGATTAAGGTTGTTAAACAGCATAAAGTGGCATACGAAGTTTCTGGCATTCAATCTTATGCGATAAGTGGGGGTAAATTCATAGATGGTCTCTCGACTGTGCTTGTAGCAAGGTCACTTATATCTGATACAAACATTGAATTAATCAAGAACAATGTACCTGTTGATGCCAAAGTAACGGACTCAAATGGTATGACTCAATTCGACTTTGTACCAGAACAAGGATCGGCTTATCAGCTTAGGATTAATAAGAATGAACAGGTCATAGAACTTCCAGCCGTAATGTCAAAAGGCTCTCAATTAGTGATTAAAAGCAATGATGTGGACCAGGTTGAAATATCTAGTGTGTCAAAAGGAGTAAGTGGGAAAGCCAGCCTTATCACTGTTGGAAATGGAGAATTGGTCGATTCACGAGAAGTGACCCTGTCTGCAAAGCAAGACTATCGAATTAGCCTAATCGATAAACCACTCGGGATAATTGAAGCCTATCTATTAAGCCCAACAGGTGATGTATTATCCTTTGTAAGCACCTATCATGAGTCAAGAGGGCAATCTACCACAGTAAAACCTTTAGCCGCAGCGAAAACACGTGATCAGGTAAAACTTAGTTTTGAGCCTTTACATCAAGAAGGAGTCTCTATGTTGCACGCCAAGGTTTTGAATAAGTCTGTCTTCAGCCAGCAATCGAAAAACCAATTTCAAGATGAGATCAGATACTTTGCCGATGCTCCTTATGACATTACGCTAGATAGATCAGACGCGATATGGCAAAATCAGTTGCAGCAATTCCTCACCTTAACTGCAAGGCCACTCAATTGGTCGGAGATTCTATTTAGAGACATTTTTACTAAGGTTCATGCAAAAGATAACTTGATCAGGAGAATGGCTATTGCCACAGATTCGTTGGGGAAACCTCTTGAAAGGGGTTCTAGAATAATGATGTATTTCCATCAAGAATATATAAGACTAGAAGGTTTGACAGGTGCAAACGGTAAGATTAGACTTCATTTTCCCGGTATAGAAGCACGGTCAGAGATGTTCTATTCTGCCATGGATAGAAAAGGAAAACCTCTCAAAGGAGCTCAGCTGAATTGGTTACCAGAAATAGAGCCTGATATTCAACTACCAGAGTCTTCTTATGAATTGGAAGAAATGAGTGAA
>CBFIDV010000034.1:0-29391 GCA_965661455.1 Roseivirga sp. | reverse complement strand
GACTTCACTGCAAAAGGCAACACGCGTAATATTAAATTTGACATTAGTTATAAAATGAACGGAGATTTGGTTGACGTTCAAGGCACTACTTCATTCAAATTGACTGATTTTAAAATTGACCCTCCAGTTGCTTTAGCCGGAACCATCAGAACTAGTGATGTTGTGGGAATTGAGTTCTATCTCACTTTTGAAAAAGAGTCGACAATGAACGACTAGCCCTTCTTCCAGAAGTGAGGAGAAAGTATCATCAATACGGTGAATAATTCCAGTCTGCCTAAAAGCATTAGGAAGGAGAGTAGCCATTTACCCATCATTGGCATGCCTGAGAAATTATCTACTGGTCCAACATCACCAATTCCTGGTCCAACATTCCCCAAAGAAGTGGCTACTGCTCCAAACGCAGTGTCAAAATCTATATCCATGGATGCTAGAAGTACTACACCTACTAAGAAGACAAGGATGTAAATCATAATAAAGGCGAGTACATTAAATACGATCTGACCGTCTATTGCTCTGCCACTAATTCTTACCGGTATAATGGCAGAAGGATGGAGTTGGCGTTTCAACTCTAAAAACGAGTTTTTGAAAAGTACAATGTGCCTGATTACTTTTACACCACCGGCTGTAGACCCCGCAGAGCCCCCCACGAAAAGGAGTATAAAACAAATAACCGTTAAGAATGGAGCCCATTGGGTATAATCTGCTGAAACGAAACCTGTTGTCGTTACTAGGCTTACTACTTGGAATAAAGCATCTCTAAACGAGTTCTCAATCGGTCCATCTTTTACAATCAAGAGGGTTACTGTTACAATAACCGTGATACTCAAAATGAATAGTGAGTACATGACAAATTCTTCGTTCTTAATAATCTTCTTAAAATTTCTTTTGAGCGCGAAGTAGGTTAGCGTGAAACTAGTTCCTGCCAAGAACATAAAGAAGATAATGATGTATTGAATAAGAGGGGAATCAAAGTGAGCGATACTCGCATTCTTTGTACTGAATCCACCCGTTGCCATGGTAGTTAATGCGTGGTTAACCGCATCATAAGGCCCCATTCCTGCAAAGAATAATAGAATGGCTTCAAAGAGAGTGAGGCCTACATAGATATACCAAAGTCTCTTAGCTGTCTCTTGAATACGAGGCTGAAGTTTGTCTGGTGTTATACCAGGAGCTTCGGCCACAAAGAGTTGCATACCACCAATTCCTAAAAACGGAAGAATAGCTAGTGCTAGGACAATAATACCCATGCCACCAATCCATTGCGTTAAACTTCTCCAAAAGAGTATTCCTTTGGTTACGCCTTCAATATCAGTGAGAATAGAAGCACCAGTGGTGGTATAGCCTGATATGGTTTCAAAGAATGCCCCAGTTAGGGTTGGGATTTCTCCACTAATGAGGTAGGGCATTGCACCGAAGAAAGACATCACGATCCAACCCAGCGTTACAATTAGATAACCATCCTTTTTCTTTAAATCTTTACTTTCTCTTTTTCTTGTGGCAAAACGGAGGCCAAGCCCAGTCAATAATGTAATGACCGCAGAAAGAAGTATAGCAACCCAATCGTCTTCCTTGTAATAGAAGGAGATGGGTAAACATAAAGCCATAAATCCTCCATTAATCATTAGGAGATAGCCCAGAATATTACCGATAACCTTAAAGTTGAATCTCATGCAAGCCTTTTAGATGAAGTAGGATTCCACCTTTTGAATACATTCCGGCCTAGATAAGACAACTACTCTGTCCTTAGGGGCGAATTTGAAATTGCCTGGGGTTGTGAGTCCCTTGCCATCACGAATAACGCCACCAATAATTGCTGATTTGGGGAATTCTAGATTTCTTAATTCTTGTGCCGTGATTTTTGAATTTTCTTGTACCTCAAACTCCAGAATTTCAGCATCTACACCATGAATACTAGTGATGGAAAGAATTTCTCCTTTTCTGATATGACGGAAGATAAAGTTAGCTGCAATGAGCTTTTTGTTAATCATGGTATCCACACCAATACTCTGACTCAAGTGGATGTAATCCATGTTTTCAACCATAGCAATGGTCTTCTTAACGCCCATCTTCTTAGCTACCAAACAAGAAATGATATTGGTCTCAGAATCACCGGTTACGGCAATAAACGCATCCACCTCTGCAATATTTTCTTCTTCTAGTAGCTCAACATTTCTACTATCGCCATTAATGATCATAGCATCTGGCAGTTGGTCAGCTAGCTCAAAGCATTTTTGAGGGTTGCGTTCAACCAGTTTTACATTATACCGCTGGCTTAATAAGCGAGCTGTATGTGATCCAACTCTTGAACCGCCTAAAATCATTACACTCTTAACGCCTTCTTTCTTCTTTCCTGTTAAGAAAAGTAGCTTTTCAACTCCCTCAGGCTGTACAATAAAGTAAGCATGATCGTTTAATTCAAAGGTGGTATCACCGTAAGGGATTATCGTGTCTTTATCGCGTAAAATCGCAACAGTCATAAAAGACTGGTCTGGGTTAATCTTAGCAACCTCCAACATAGACTTACCTCTAAGCGGACTCTTCTCATCAATATTCACACCCACTAACTGTAGAAGACCATTGTCGAATTCAAAGCTGTCTGTTATGGCAACCTCTTTCAGCAAGCGCTTAATCTCTCTAGCCGCTAAAGACTCCGGTGAAATGATATCATCGATTCCTAGGTGCTTGAGGTTGAGTTTATCTTTTTGATAGAGGAATTCTGTATTAGAGATACGAGCAACCGTTCGCTTGGCGCCTAAATGCTTGGCAATTATGGCTGTTGCAATATTTGTTTCTTCAGAAGAGGTTACAGCAATTAGTAAGTCTGCATTGGCAACATTAGCTTCTTCTAAAACTGAGTAAGAAGTAGAAGTTCCTTTAATGATTGCTGCATCTAAAGAATTACTGGCCTTTTTAAGTTTGTCTGGCGCCTTGTCAATAAGCACAATATCTTGCCCTTCTTGACTCATTAGCTTAGCCAAATGAAACCCAACATTTCCAACCCCCGCAATAATTACTCTCATCTTTTAAGACTTAAAAGTGCGCCAATTTATAAATTTTACTTTTCCGTTCTATGTAATTGCGCGTAATACAAAGAAAACGATTACGAGGTCTTATCATTTTGAGGAAGACCAGATTTGATGTGAAGGTCACGCTGAGGAAAAGGAATTTCAATATCGTGCTCTTTAAATTTCTCAAAAATCTCATAATACAGCTGGCTTTTAAGAATGATAGGCTTGTTGATATAGGTGCTTGTCCATACCAGCAGGTCAAAATTCAAGGAGCTATCACCATATTCTACAAATAGCACATCTGGAGTAGGTCTTTTTAGCACATCTTTATGATTACGAGCCACATCCAATAAGATTTCTTTAATCTGCGCAGGATCCTCGTTATAAGACACACCAACAGGTACATGGAACCTTACATTCCTATCATTATGACTCCAGTTGATCACTCTATTATTAATGAATTCAGAGTTTGGTACAATCACTGAAATGTTATCATTGGTATTTACCATGGTAGACCTTGCCGATATTTTAACCACATCACCGGCAATATTTCCAACATCAATTCTGTCACCCACCTTAATAGGTCGTTCAAACAGAATGATTAACCCTGAAATAAAATTGTTCGCCACATTCTGCAAACCAAAACCAATACCCACACCCAAAGCACCAGCTAGTACATTCAGAGAACCTAGATTGATACCTACATTTTGAATAATGACGAAAGCACCAATGATTACTACTAAGTATTGTGTAATGGTTCCAATAGATTGGCTGATTCCAACATCACTGGTGTATTTAACCAGGATTTGATGAACGAATACAGATTTAAGTTTTCGGGTAAAGAACACCAATAGAAAAAATAGAAAGCCGAATCGTAATAGATCAAAAACTTTAATCTCATTTTCGTCTTCTCCAAAGAGTGTGATATTCAGTTCAGAATCGCTACCAAGCCCTATAGTAGAAAAGACAATACTTAATCCAATAATGAGTATGGTGTATTTGGTGGTATTTCCAATGGAAAGCACCGTGCTTCGGTCTTCAATGTATCGCGGTAAAATTTTGTTGATCAGCAGAGACCTAAAAATATTCCCGAGAATATTGGAGAATATAAGAATCAGAATGGGGATTATGATATGCGTTGCCGTTAATTCATATCCCATTAACTGGAATGTTTCGCCTATAAAAGGTACGTTCTCGTTTATGAAAGATATGATTCGATCATAAACTGATAACATTTCTTCGGGGGCAGCTTGGCGCATCATTTTTTAGTAGAGTAACTTTTCAGCCTTCAAGGTAGTAATATGGATGAATCGCCATAACTCAAAAAGCGATAATTATTGTCTAGGGCCTCTTGATACACCTTCTTCCAATCATCACCTATAAAGGCCGAGATTAATAATAGTAGTGTGCTGTCGGGCTGATGGAAATTTGTAATGATGCCATCGCACACATTGAATTTATAGCCAGGCATAATGAAGATTTCTGTTGTACCGTGAATTTTCTTCAAGCCTTTTGAATTCATCCAATTGGCAATGGCTTTAAAACTATCTCTTCTTGACGGTAGGTTTTTAGACTTATTATAGATCTCTAGTTTTTCAATGGCGAAAGATTCCTGCCCATTCAATAAACGCACCCCATACCAATACAGACTTTCCAAAGTGCGCATAGAAGTAGTGCCAACAGCAAAGACCTGATTAGCAGTAATTACGCTTTCTATGGCTTCAAGAGTAACTTCCATTTGTTCTGAGTGCATAGGGTGATCCCGAGCATCTTCTGATTTAATGGGTTGAAAAGTGCCAGCGCTAACATGCAAAGTGAGTTCGGTTTCACTCACCCCCTTGTTTTTTAAATCACCTAGGACTTTGTCTGTAAAGTGAAGACCAGCAGTGGGTGCTGCAACTGCTCCTTCTTCTTTCGAATACACCGTCTGGTATCGGTCTTTGTCTTCTTCTTCGGCTTCTCGGTTCAAGTAGGGGGGCAATGGCACTTTACCTGTCAGTTCCACAATTTCTGCAAAGGAATACCGATCGTTATCCCACGCGAATTCCACAAGTTTCTTTTCCCTATTCAAGAGCTTTGCTGTAATCTGTATGCTATCCTGCTCATTTTGAAGAGTGAGATGCAGTGGTTGGTCGTCTTTCCATCTCTTGAGATTACCAACCATGCACTGCCACTGCACTGATTTTCGCTCTTCCATCACTATGCTCATGATATTTGATGGTGCTAAGGGCTTAAGTAAAAAATTCTCAATGTAGGCTCCTGTTTCTTTTTGGAAGAATAGACGCGCAGGAATCACTTTAGTGTTGTTGAAAAACAGACTTGCTCCTGATTCAACAATCTCTTCTATTTCGTTGAAAACCCGATGTATGATTTGGCCTTGCTTATAAACAAGCAATTTAGAATCCGACCGATTCTCTAGAGGATATTTAGCAATTCTCTCGTTTGGTAGATCATAATTAATCTCATTCAAATCGGGTTTCTCAGGCAGCTCTATCATGGGGCGGCAAAGATAGTCGCAAATGACCTAAATGTTAAATTCTATAAAATGAACGTACTTTTTTCGGTTTCCATGCAACCTTTTTGATACCTCTTTTTTGGCCAATATGTACGCTTAGATGAACGTATATGAACATTTTCGTACAGTTCTAAAATCCCTAAAAACATTAAGAATCAGATAATCAGATAGTTATAGTTTTTGGCACATGGCTTGAATAAATAATGGCAGGTCAAAAACAACGGTCATTTTTAAGGTCAAACTTCCGTCTGAATGAGACGGAACTCAAAATATCAAACAACATGAAAACAATTAGTAAAAAGAATTTCTCGGCTCTATTAGCACTCGTGCTAGGCGTTTTGGTACTGACTTCAGCAAAGTCTACTGAAACGAATAACTCAACCGATCCTGAGCCAAAGGTTGAAGATCTATCCTATATCAAGGACATTGAAGAATATGTAGATGCATGTTCGGAGGAAGTTATTTTAGAGGAGTCTCTACTCACAGATTATGTGAAAGTATTCAATAGTAATGATGAATTGGTAGTGGAAGGAGAAAGGTCATCTCTTTCAGAAGATGAGTTGAAGCAACTTTACCAAGCAAACTTACTTGCCGAAAGTAGAGGCACAGCATATTATCAGATGAATAATTAGTTAGTAGTTTTAGTTTAAGGTTGATTAAGGCGATTTCGTATGGAGATCGCCTTTTCACTTTTATAAGGAGGCCAGCATAAATTTCACTTCATCTCCAGGTTTCATTTGTCCGAAGATATCTAAGTCTTCAGATACAATAATTGCAATTCTAGGATACCCACCTGTCGTTTGTGCATCGGCCAAGAGAACTATTGGCTGTCCAGAATTAGTAATTTGAATTGTCCCAGGAATAATCCCAGACGATATCTCTTCTTTCATCGCCTCATAATCCAATAAATTTTCATTAAGTCGATAACCCATTCGATTGGCATCTTGACTCACCGTAAAGACTTTGTGAAAGAAATCTTCTATCTGCTCAATACTGAATCTGGAAAATTCCGGACCTGTAACTACCCTCACAATGTAGCAGGATGAATAATATGGTTTTTTGTAAGTGGGCAGAAGGTATTCTGTCTCTTTAGCAGGAGATTCAACTTTTAACTCATCTCCATCGCAGATGGTAGACATGAAACCATTCTCGCTTAAATAATTTGATAATGCACTTGAACTGCCAAGCCATGTACCTGCTTTCCAGATACCTTGAATGCCAATATATGAGCGACAGCCTTCGTTTACACCACTCATGTTGAGTACATCGCCTTCTTGAATGGCAAGAGGCTTATAACGTTCCAGTTTCTTACCATTTAATTGGGCATTCATTTCTGCACCAGTTAAGCAGATTTTTCCTTTACCTGTAAACTCAATTTCAGGGCCAATCAAAGTACATTCTAATACAGGGGTTTCATCGGCATTATTCAATATGCGGTTAGCGGCCAGCATAGCTTCTTTGTCTAGCGCCCCACCCATTGGAATGCCTAAATGTTGATAGCCCATTCTCCCAAAATCTTGGATTGAAGTTTTTAATCCAGTTTTCCTAAAATGTAGGTTAAGCGTATTAGGCATGGGCTACCTCCATTTGAAAGATTCCAGTTTCAATTTTGAGTCTGATAATCTGAAATTCTTCTTTAGAAATAGCACGGAAGCTCACTGAATCTCCCGGATTAAGTAGTGTTGGATTGTCTCGCTCTGGATTAAAAATATCTAAAGGAGTTCGGCCTATAATTTGCCAACCTCCGGGTGCATCAGTTGGATAAATGCCCGTTTGCAATCCGGCTAAGCCAACGGATCCTGCTGCTACCTTTAGCCTAGGATTTTTCTTTCTGGGGCATTCCAATTTTGGATTTAAAGTACCCAAGTAGGCAAAGCCTGCCACAAAACCCAACATAAATACTCTGTAGCTTTGAGCGGTATGTAATGAGATAAGCTGGGATGGAGAGATTTTTAGATAATCAGATATCTCATTTAAGTCAGGGGCGAAATCTTCTTCGTAACAAACGGGAATAATGTATTGATTTCGGCTCTTTTTGGAGATGTCAGGAAATACCTCTTGCTGCTCCCTAATGAAAATTGTTGCATCGCTTAGATTCCATTCTTTGGGATCTATACCAATGGTTAATGAGTTATAAGCTGGTATCTGAAAACAGACACCCTTTTTATTTTCTAGCAATTGAAAAAGGGCAATCACTTTCTTGTTGGTTGTTTCGCTGATTTCTTCTTCGAATGAGACCAGAAGACTACTATCTCCGAATGGTTGAATTTTCATACTAGAGAAATCTATTTCTTATCTCTTGTAAAATCTCAACAGCCGCAGGATTATCTCCGTGAATACAAAAGCTTTCAGCCTCTAGCTTAACTTCAAGGCCTTCAAGTGAATAAGCCTTACCTTCTTTAGCGATTGAAATAACCTGATCTGCAGCTTTATTTCCATCATGTATAACAGCTTGAGGTAAACTACGATTTCTCAATTTTCCATCGGCTTCATATTGTCGGTCTGCAAAAGCCTCCGGAATGTAAGTCAACTCCATTTCTTCTAGAATACCTGATACATGACTTCCAGCTAATCCCATTACCGCTAAAGAATTGTCTATTGCCTTAATTGCGGAATAGACCGTTCTAGCTACTTCTTCATTATTTGCTATTTCGTTGTAAAGGGCGCCATGGGGCTTTACATAACTCAATTTTGCACCTTTCGACTCGACCATGCCTTTTAAGGCGGAAACTTGGTATTTGATATAGGAAGATAGTTCTGATTGATTCATTGGGATTACTCGTCTACCGAATCCTTGCAGATCTGGGTAGCCCGGGTGGGCGCCAATTCTTGTATTATTTTCAATAGCCAGATCAATAGTCCTCTCGATATGATAAGGATCTCCTGCATGAATACCGCAAGCAATATTGCAACTGTCAATATGCGGGAAAATAGCTTCATCATTTCCGATGATGTAGTTGCCAAAGCTTTCACCCATGTCACAGTTAATGTCAATTTTTAAGCTCATTTATTTGACTTTTGGTCTGATGAAATAGACTTCTTGAATTTTGCCATCCTTAATCTTATACATGGCGATTACCTGTGTTGCGGGTTGACCCTTTTTTTGAATCACATATTCTTGATCAATAACTACATCGCCAAGGATCATACGATTTTGTAAGGTGCAATGCAGGTCTGGGGTGTTCGCGAATTTCTTACCGTAACGTTCTCTCATAGCTTCCTTACCGGCCATGATTAAATCATTAGGGTGGTTAAAAATCTTTACGTTATCGCTGTAGGGTTCTAGAAATGCGTTAATGTCTCGAGCATTGTAAGCATCGAGTTGTTTCTGTACCGGAATGGCATTCTCTTTTTCTTGTCCAAACGATTCTAATCCTATAAAGAGGATCAGAAAGAGGTGGAATACTCTAAAGTATCTCTGCATGATTTTCTATGCTTATAGAAAATCAATCTAGTTAAAAAGAGTGATAGTTGTGAGTTAGAGGCCGCCAAAAGGTCCGTCAAGCGGAATGACATGGCAGCAATCATGGCCCACAATAAAGTCTTGTTCAATCAACACCTGATTGTCTTTAATTCCGAAGAACCTAAGTGATGTTCCATCTTTGGCAATTTCGCCCATTTCAGCATCAGAAATAACAACGTAGGATAGATCGTCAGGTAGATTATCGTTCGGATCGTAATTATAAGTTTCTCCGTTATCTAGATTCTGTGTGTAGTAGCTATCAAACTGAATAACCATTCCATTTTCCCGAGGAGAAAATGTGAGTGATACAAACTCTTCCGTACAAAGGAGTTCTTTTGGGCAATCTTTATCACGAGGGGAGGTGTCTTCGCCACAAGAGAATAAACCTATTAAAAGTAAGGGTAAAATTATTCTAATAACTTTCATACGATATTACAGACACCAACAGTAGCTCAAGGGTTGGAATGACATTGCCTCAACCTTAACTAATGAATGTACTTCTCCTTTTTAAACCATTGATAAGCACGAAATATGGCATCTTCCAGATCTAGCTCGGGTTCATAGCCGAGCTCTTCTTTTGACTTGCTGCCATCTAAATGCTGCCCTGAAGCCAGTACAGCTACTGCTGTTGATGATAGCGTAGGAGGAGTGCCTTTTACTAGGCTGTACTTCGTTTCTTGAAATTTAGAGACCAGCTTTGCCACTTTTAAACTAAGTGTTTTTTCTAGTTTCGGGACTCCAGCTGTTTTGCTGATGATCTCAACTACTTTAGCTGTCTCTGTATTTTTCCCTGTAATCAGGTAGCGTTCGCCAAATCTTCCTTTTTCTAGTGCTAATAAAAGGCCTCTGCCAGCATCTCCCGCATAAACGGCATTTCGTTTTCCGTGGATATAAGCAGGCAATGTTTGGTTAGCTAATTCCACGATCAGCCTTCCCGTTGTTGGACCAAAATCGTATTCACCAAATGTCATACTAGGTATGCCTAAAACAACTGGGAGCCCTTCACTAGCCGCTTCTCTAACCATTTTGTCCATGAGCCACTTTACTTGAACGTAGGCTGAGTTATTGTCTGGGGCTTCTTTATAAACGCCTTCTTCATTGGCCAAGCCAGATTTAACTTTAGGGATGGCAATAGCCCCACCTACATAGAGCGCTCTTTTGATACCTGCTTCTCTCACCGCATCTAAAAAGTAATGCATTTGATGTCTGGCTGTTTTGAGTTCAGCAGCTAAAGGCCTAGGAAGGGTGGGGTAATAAGCTGCTGCATTCACTACATAATCCAAGCCTTGAAAAGCCCTAATTAAGGAACCTCTTTCGTTTAGATCAGCTTCTCTAGACTCGAATTCTAAGTCTTTTACCTTCGATAAATCAGTTGATTTTCGGTGAATAAGTACCAGCTCATATTGCTTAAAAGTAGCCGCTATGGCCAAGTGGTGACCAAGCATGCCCGTACCACCTACAATTCCAAGTTTCATTCTGGAATGTATAGAGAAATATACCGAATGAAAAGGCAGATGGGAGTCAACTTTATCAACAGTTAATCTTCTAGGTGTTTGTCTTCAAATTCTTCCTTAATCTCATTTCTAAGCTGGCCATCATCATAATCGTCATCTTCTTCTATAATCTGCTGTGCTTCTGAGATGGTCATTCTGACCAGATAGTATTTATCACTTGCTTCGAAAGGTAGTGCCGACACTCTTTTACCTTCTTTGTTTGTAAAGGAGACAAGGTTGTCCTCAAAACCGTAAGGATACTCTAATTTAATTTGCTCTTGCACGCGTGTGTCAAGTTTTACGTAGTCCTTGACGACTCTCGGTTTGGTGTTTGTTACTGCCATTTTGTTGTGCTATTTACACAAGCAAAGAGTTTGGATTCTTATTAAAAGGCAATAGGTTCAATGAGAATTAACCTAAAATTCATATCAGAACCCAGGGCGTAATAAGTCGATAACACCAGATGGCCAAAGAAATGTAGAAGGGTAAATCATCACATGGTCATCCCAAAAAGGATTAGCCTTGGGTGATTTACTGTTTTTGGAGTTGATAAACTGATTATCAATGAGTTTGCAATTCAGTTTGCTATAAAAATCAGGTACTGCGGTTTGGAATAAACAAAGAGGGTATTCATCATTATCTATCCTGTCAAATGCAGCTTTGACAAGCTTAGCACCAAGACCCTTTCCTCTAAAATCAGGATTAACACAAACAGAGCCAATACCTAGTATATCAGCCTCTTTGTTCACGATTTTTATATGTATTGGGAAGGATTCAGCGTAGCCAATAAGTACCTTATCTTCATAAACACAATGACACGTTTTGGCTGGAAAACGATCGTAGAATTCTTTCACCTTATCTTCTTCCGATGTTTGGGTAGCATTTTCTGGCCATGTGCTATCCATCAACTGATTGATGGCTACTATTTGGCTTTTGGTTAAATCTTTCGGTGAAGAGTTGATCAATTCCACTAGTCTACTTTCTGGGCTGTGATCTTTAAGGATTTTTCTTTTTGGTAGCGATCCAGTCCAAAGGTTATTAAAAGATCTAGCAGTTCTGCATAAGGAATCCCTGTTTTTGCCCACATTTTTGGATACATACTGATTTCGGTAAACCCAGGGATAGTGTTTATCTCATTTAGTAGAATTTCTTTGTCTTTAGTTACAAAGAAGTCTATTCGAGAAAGACCTTCGCAGCCCATTGCCTTGAAGGCAACTATGGCTTGTCTTCTAATTTCTTCTAAAATTTCTTCTGATTCTTCAGCAGGGATGAGACAGCCCGATGCATCTTTATCTACGTATTTTGATTCAAAATCAAAGAAATCGGTATTCATGGTTACTTCTCCGGGTACAGAAGCCTTTGGTGTTTCATTCCCCAATACAGCACATTCTATTTCTTTTCCCGGAATGAACTGCTCTATGAGAACCTTTAAATCATAGGTAAGCGCCTCTTCCAATTTCTCATTATATTCTTCCTCATTAGTAACTTTAAAAATACCAACAGAGGAGCCTAGATTGGCTGGTTTGATAAAAAGTGTAGTGCTTAGTTCTTGGGCTAATTCCGAATAAGAGGGTTTGTTCTCAGCAGTTGCCACCGCATAAGGAGTTACTGCTATGCCGGCATCTCTCAAAACGCGTTTGGTCATGTCTTTATCCATACAAGCGGAAGAGGCCAGTACGCCACAACCAACAAAAGCCAGGTTAACCATTTTAAAAAAGCCTTGAATGGTACCGTCTTCCCCAAATAATCCATGAAGCACGGGAAAAGCAATATCTAGTTTGGTGAGAATGCTCCCATTAGACCAATCGATCATATTGGCACCATCGGCTGTTGGGATTAAGCTTATCCCTTTTTTGTTAGTCAACGCGAGGTCATCCACCTGAAACCATTTGCCATTGATGTCTATAAAAATCAATGTGATTTCATACTTGCTATGGTCTATTTCTCTTAAAACACTTTCAACAGAGAGCTTAGAAATTTCATGCTCAGTGGACCTTCCTCCAAAAATAAGGGCTAAGTTGATTTTACTCATAATAGTATACGCTGCTTCAAGAACGTGAACGCGCCCTAAAAATCGTAAAAAGCGTATCACTTTTTTACATTAGGCTGATCTTATTTTTTCGAATTATCTTTCTGCATGAAGTCCAGAATCCTCAACTTTCTTTTTTGGCTAGTTATTGCCGCTGCATTTATAGGGCCAGGCACTGTTACTACTGCTGCTTCAGCTGGTGCTAGCTTCGGTTATCAGCTCATATGGGCCTTAGTGTTTTCTACTTTTGCCTGTGCAGTATTGCAAGAGGCGGCAGCTCGTGTGGTTATTGCAAGTGGTCAATCGCTTTCTGGTGCAATAAAGGAGCAATACACCTCAAAGCCTCTTATTTACACCATTGTGGTTACAGTATTTTTAGGTTGCGCTGCCTATGAGGCGGGTAACATTCTCGGGGCTATTTCCGGATTAGCCTTAGTCATTACTAGTATTCCAGTTTGGGTCTTTACCGTCATTATTGTTGCTGTTTCGGCCTTAATACTCTTCTTAGATAAGATATCTTCGGTGGCTAACCTCTTAGGTGTGCTGGTAGCTATTATGGGGTTCTCTTTTCTTATCGTGGCCATTCAGGCCAAACCGAATTTGCCAGCTGCTTTGGAAGGTGCTTTTATTCCTAGCCTGGAAGGGGAGAGTGTGTTACTAACTCTGGGGCTAGTGGGAACAACCATTGTGCCTTACAATCTTTTTTTAGGCGCAGGCTTGGCAAAAGGCCAAAGTGTTAAACAGATGAGAGCAGGCTTGATTCCTTCTGTGATACTTGGCGGAATTATTTCTATTGCTGTAGTTATCGTAGGGGCAGGCTTAGAAAGCTCGTTTAGTTTTGAGAACCTATTTGACTATCTCAAAACAAACCAAGGAAATGGTATGGCCTGGCTTTTTGCCATTGGTTTGTTTGCAGCAGGATTCACCTCTACTATAACGGCTGCTTTAGCGGGTTCATTCGCCATACAAAGTGGCTTTTCAAATAAAGAAGTCAGTAATACACGAGACTGGTCATTGATGAAATGGTGGGCTTTGGTATTGCTAGTTGGGTTGGTCTTTGGCGTGAGTGGCATAAAACCGATACCTGTCATTATCCTAGCTCAAGCGGCCAATGGATTTATTCTACCCTTAATCGCTTTTGTATTGTGGATCGTCTTGAATAATGCCAATTCAGTAGGTGAGGCTAGAAATTCCCTCTTGCAGAATGCTTTTATGGCCATCACAGTACTGGTTACTTCGCTACTAGGTATCATTAACGTATTCAAAGCATCTCATTCCGTTTTGGGCTATAATTTCACTTTTGAAGGGGCTATTGTGCTTGGTACTGTTATTCCTTCCTTCCTGATTGTAGTTTATGGCTTTTTTAAGATTAAAGTATTAAGAATTAACACTTAGATAGTCTCTTATTTCAGGTTGAGAATTACTTTTGTGCATGCACAAAAAACACCTTTTCATCTTATGTCTTATATTCTTCTTCTCTTGTGGAAGTGAAGAAGAAACTGCACCAACTCCGGAGCCTCAAGAGCCTGAACCTATCTCATTTGAAGACTGTCTCGTAGATAAATCGAGTAGCACATTTGAAATAGCTACCTGGAATATTGAAAGGTATCCGCAGAATGGAAGTACGAAAGATGCAGTGGTTCAAATGATTGAGCAGTATGACCTGGATGTACTGGCACTTCAAGAAATTACCTCAATTCTTTCCTTTAATACTTTAAAAGATGAACTCGAAGGATGGGATGGGTTTATAACTCAGGTTAACGGAAGCAACTTAATGCTGGCTTATCTCTATAAAACCAGTGAAGTAACTGTAAATGGTACTCCTATCAATTTATACGAAGAAGCTACTTCTGACAATAATGATGCGTTTACGGCATTTCGTAGACCGTATTTAATGAATGTTACGCACGCCAATGGGTTGACGGTTGACCTAATAAATGTTCACCTAAAGTGTTGCGATGGTTCTGAAGATAGGAGAAGAGCAGCTTCCGATCTTTTGAAGGCTTATATTGATAACAATCTATCAAACGAGGAAGTAATTATTCTTGGAGACTATAATGACGAGATTGTTGATAGTGACAATGTGTTTCAGAATTTCTTGGATGACAGATATGGTTATGAGTTCACCACATTAGACATTGCCGAAGGTCCATCTTCAGGTTGGTCTTATCCTTCTTGGCCAAGCCAAATAGATCAGGTTTTAATAACCAATGAGTTATTTGATAACGAAATTTCCACTACAGTTGTAACACCAGAAAACTGCTTAGCGACCTATAGTAACGTTGTATCGGACCATAGACCTGTGGTAATTAGTTTAAGAGCAGATTAATTTATTAAAAGCAGCAATTTTCATTTGCATTAAAAAATTCCTTTTCTACATTTGGCAGCATAATGAAAGTAACAAACAGAAATAGCGCATGGTGGTGGCACGTAACGGAAATCCGATAACGTGAACGCATAGCTATACCTGAAAAATATATAAAAGCCTGCAGTTCATGCAGGCTTTTTCTGTTTTAAGAGATTAAAGCAGATCCGTTGATTAGGATAATGAAAGATATAATCTCCTCACCCTTTAGGGCTGGGGGGTAGAAGTTTAAAAGATGTGATAATACAATGAGTATTAAACTGAAAACCAATTACAAAAAGCTTTTAGCCGATACGGTTACTCCTGTGAGTATCTATTTAAAGCTGCGAGATAAGTTTGAGAATCCAATTCTATTGGAAAGTTCAGACTATCATGGGGCAGAAGATAGCTTCTCTTATATCTGCTGTGATCCTTTAGCTCGCTTCGAGGTAAAAGACGGTCAGTTTAAACAGCAAATTAATGGGAATGTCTTGAATGGATCTGTTAGCGGAGATGAAGCCATGGCTAAACTGAATGGATTTGTTTCTTCATTTCAAGCCGAAGAGGATCCATTCAAATTTATTAATAATGGTCTTTTCGGGTATATCGGTTACGATGCTGTGCAGTATTTTGAGCATATACCTGTAGCAGATAACAAAGAAGATCAGTATGGTATTCCAGACATCCTCTATCATGTTTATCGCTATGTAATTGCTATCGATCATTTTAAGAATGAGCTCTACATATTCGAACATTATCCAGATGCTGAATCACCAAAGGGTTTAGATGGGATTGAAAACTTGGTGAATAATAAGAATTACCCTTCTTATGAATTCGAACCGAATGATGATGAGCAATCAAACTACACGGACACTGAATTCTTAGAAATACTTGAGAAAGGAATGCAGCATTGCTTTAGAGGCGATGTCTTTCAAATTGTGCTTTCACGTAGATTTCAAGAGTCTTTTTCAGGAGACGAGTTTAACGTGTATCGTGCTTTAAGGTCGGTTAATCCATCACCTTACTTATTCTATTTCGATTATGGCTCATACAAGATTTTTGGTTCCTCTCCAGAAGCTCAGCTGATTATTAAAAATAGAAAAGCCACAATTCATCCAATTGCCGGTACTTTCCGCAGAACAGGAAATGATGAGGCAGATGCCGAATTGGCTAAAAAGCTTCATGACGATCCTAAAGAGAATTCAGAGCATGTAATGCTGGTTGATCTAGCACGTAATGACCTTAGCAGATCGGGTTCTAATGTGCAAGTCGATACCTATAAGGAAATTCAATACTTCTCTCACGTGATTCATCTCGTTTCTAAAGTTACTGGTGAGCTTAGTCCTGATATGCAAGAAACTGCTATGATCTCGGGAACCTTCCCGGCAGGAACGCTTAGCGGAGCGCCAAAGGTCAGGGCCATGCAGCTGATAAATGATTATGAGAAAACCAGAAGAGGCTACTATGGTGGTGCTATTGGTTTTATGGGCTTCAATGGAGATTTCAATCATGCCATCATGATCCGTTCATTCTTGAGCAAAGACAATAGTCTTTTCTATCAAGCTGGAGCTGGTGTGGTTGCAAAGTCTAGCAAAGAATCAGAATTACAGGAAGTAAATAATAAACTGGCTGCATTGAGAAGTGCCATTCAACTAGCGAAGGAAATAAAATAAAACGAACCCCTCTGTCCTGCGGACATCTCCCCTTAAAAATGGGGAGAACATAATCCTCCCTAGGGGGAGGTGGCTGAAAGCCGGAGGGGGATTTTAAAATGAAAATACTAGTCTTAGATAATTACGACTCCTTTACCTTCAACTTGGTGCACTACATCAAGGAATTGGGTCACACTGAAAATCTTGATGTTTTCAGGAATGATCAGATTGCGTTGGAAGATGTGGACGCCTACGATAAGATTTTATTATCACCAGGACCAGGTATCCCAGAAGAGGCTGGTGTCATGCCAAGCCTAATCCAAAAGTATGGGCCCACAAAGAGCATTCTGGGTGTTTGCCTGGGTCATCAGGGTATAGCAGAAGCCTATGGAGCTAAGCTATATAATATGGATACTGTTCTCCACGGGATTTCAAGTAAGCTCGAAGTTGTAAAGACGGATGATCGTTTATTCAATGATATTCCTAATCAATATCAGATCTGTCATTACCATAGCTGGAATGTAGACAAAGAGAAGTTAGGAGATGAATTAGACATTACCGCGGTAGATGAATATGGAGAGATAATGGCCATAAGCCATAAGCAATATGATGTAAAAGGTGTGCAGTTCCATCCTGAGTCTATAATGACTGAGCACGGGCATCAATTGATTAGTAATTGGCTAGCTGTTTGAGTAAAACAGAAAATAGAAAATAGTACACACATAAGTAAGAATTTAAAAGATTTAGATGTTTGGAAGAAGGCTAGACAATTGAGAAATGAAATTAGTCAAATGACTAAGTCATTTCCGAAAGATGAAAAATTCAAATTGATAGATCAGATGATTAGAGCATCAAGATCAGTTACCGCAAATATAGCAGAGGGCTATGGCAGGTATCATTATCAAGAGAATATTCAGTTTTGTAGACATTCAAGAGGGTCTTTAACCGAATTACAAGACCACCTAACTGTCGCCACAGATGAAAAATACATATCTGAGGATACTCAAATTGAATACAACAATAAAATTGAAGAGTGTATTAGAATGTTAAACGGGTACATCAGGTTTTTAACTAACTCAAAAAAAGAGAACTGATTTCTGATTTTCCGTTTTCTGATCAACCGACATGAAAGAAATACTAAACCAACTATTTGAATACAAGTCGCTGGATAAAGCTACAGCTAAGGAGATTCTGAAGAACCTTGCGCTAGGGCAATACAACCAGAGCCAAGTGGCAGCTTTTCTTACAGTCTATCTGATGAGAAGTATCACGGTAGAAGAACTTGAGGGATTTAGAGATGCCATGCTGGAGCTTTGTGTCCCTGTAGAGATACCTGAATACGATGCGATAGACCTTTGTGGTACAGGAGGAGATGGTAAAAATACCTTCAATATTTCTACTTTATCCTCTTTTATCGTTGCTGGTGCGGGCCAAAACGTGGCTAAGCACGGCAATAACGGTGTTTCTTCGGTATCGGGTTCTTCTAACCTAATGGCTTATTTTGGCTATGAATTCACCAATGACGTTGATAAGCTAAGAAAAAGTTTGGACGAATGTGGACTGTGCTTTTTACATGCCCCATTATTTCACCCCGCCATGAAAAATGTGGCGCCCATACGGAGGGAGTTGGGCGTTAAGACCTTCTTCAATATGTTAGGGCCAATGGTGAACCCTTCTTTGCCTAAAAAGCAATTGGTGGGTGTATTTAGCTTGGAGTTAGCAAGGCTCTACGGTTATCTCTATCAGAAGACGGATAAGAATTTTGTAATTCTTCATGCATTAGATGGTTATGACGAGATCTCACTTACTGGGGCATTCAAAAAGATATCAAATGGGAATGAGGCCATCATTCAACCGACAGATTTAGGTTTTGAGGCTATTCGACAAGAAGATATTTTTGGGGGCGATTCAGTTGAAGAGTCAGCAAAAATATTTGAGACCATTTTAAAAGGTGAGGGCACTGCTCCTCAAAATAATGTAGTGATTGCCAATGCAGCCATGGCCATACAGTGTGGGAAAGAAGTGAGTACCGAAGAAGCCTTAGGCATGGCCAAAGAGTCTCTCGAAAGTGGGAAGGCATTAAGAACATTTAAAAAGATAATAGAAATCAGTTAATCAGAAACTACAAATCAGGAAACCAATTAACTGATCACCTGATTTCCGATATACTAAAAATGGATATACTAGAAAAAATAATAGCGCATAAGCACAAGGAAGTAGAAGACCGTAAGTCGCTTACACCAATCAAGCGTCTAGAACAAAGCACTTACTTTGAAGGACAAACCGTCTCTCTCAAGAAGTATCTCCTTAGGGAAGATAAGTCAGGTATCATCGCAGAGTTCAAGAGAAAGTCGCCCTCCAAAGGGACAATCAACGCACATGCGCCTGTGGAAAGAACTACCATAGGTTACATGCAGGCTGGAGCTTCTGCGCTTTCTGTACTTACGGATTCAGAATTCTTTGGCGGAAAAAGTGAAGACTTGGAAGTGGCTAGAAAGTTCAATTTCTGCCCTGTTTTAAGGAAGGACTTTATCGTAGATGAATATCAGTTGGTTGAGGCAAAGTCAATTGGTGCCGATGCCATTTTATTGATCGCTGCTGCGTTAGAACCTGCTCGCCTTAAGGAACTGGCCGCCTTTTCTAAATCATTGAATCTTGAAGTGCTTATGGAAGTACACAATCAAGAAGAATTAGAGAACAACCTCAATGAACACTTAGATGTGGTAGGGGTGAACAATAGAAACCTGAAGACCTTCGATGTGAGTATTCAGACTTCTAAAGATTTAGCTACAATGATCCCTGACGATTTTGTGAAGATCTCAGAAAGTGGGATTAGTAATCCAGAAACAATTATCGATTTGAGAACCTATGGGTATAAAGGCTTCTTAATTGGTGAGACCTTTATGAAAACGGGTAGACCAGAAAGAGCGGCTAGGGAGTTTATTGAAAACATTAGAAAACTGAAAACTGAAAATAGTTAATCAGGAGTGACTGATTTCTGTTTTTCTGATCACCGATAACCATAATCCATGAAATTCAAAGTATGCGGCATGCGGGATTCCCAAAACATCAAGGACTTACTGTCTTTGAGGCCGGACTATATGGGCTTTATCTTTTATGAAAAGTCCCCTAGAAATGCTGAAGAGGGGCTGGATACGGAATTGTTGAAAAGCATTCCTAGCTCTACCGAAAAAGTTGGTGTTTTTGTAAATGCTTCGTTTGACTTTATCATGGAAAGGGTAAGTCTGTTTGAGTTGGATATGATCCAATTACATGGTGAAGAATCCGTTGATTTGGTAAAGCAATTGAAGGTAGAAGGCTTGGAAGTAGTAAAGGTTTTTGGAGTAAATGACGAATTCGATTTTGCTCAAATACAACCTTATAAAGCGCATGTTGATTTCTTCCTTTTTGATACCAAGTCTAAGCAAAGAGGAGGAACTGGAGTTCAATTCAACTGGGAGAAATTGAAGGAGTACGATCAGGAAGTGCCATTCTTTTTGAGTGGTGGTATTTCTAATGAGAATATAGCAGCGCTTGACGGATTAAAGTGCTTGAATATTTATGCAATAGATGTGAATTCTAAGTATGAGATTGAGCCGGGGTTAAAGGATATTGAAAAGATAAAAGAACTAGTTAACGTCATTCCGAGCTTGAGGAACGAAAGTGAAGGAATCTCCTAGTTAATTATGGAGACTGCTTCCTGCCTGCGTAGGAATGACGAATGTAAAGAGTTATGAAAGTAAAAGTTGACGAGAGAGGATATTACGGAAATTTCGGTGGGGCATACATCCCTGAAATGCTTTATCCGAATATAGAGGAGTTGAAAGACAACTATGAGAAAATCATGGCTGAACCAGATTTTCAAGAGCAGTTTCAATCGCTTTTAAAAGACTTTGTAGGAAGACCTACACCGCTTTATAAGGCAGATAGGCTTTCAGAAAAGTATGGTGCACAGATTTATCTCAAACGAGAAGACCTTTGTCATACAGGTGCGCATAAAGTGAACAACACAATCGGCCAAATATTGGTGGCACAACGCCTAGGTAAGAAGAAGATTATTGCAGAAACCGGTGCTGGTCAGCATGGCGTGGCAACAGCTACAGTTTGCGCCCTAATGGGTGTTGAGTGTATCATATACATGGGGGCTGTTGATATTGAGCGACAAAAGCCAAATGTAGAGCGCATGCGAATTTTAGGTGCTGAAGTTTGTGCTGCGGAAAGTGGTAGCAAGACACTGAAAGATGCTACGAATGAAGCCATGCGCCATTGGATCAATAATCCAAATGAAACTCATTACATCATAGGATCGGTCGTGGGGCCGCATCCTTATCCTGAAATGGTTGCTCGTTTTCAGTCGGTAATTAGTGAAGAGATTAAGCATCAGCTCTTAGCTCATGAAGGCAGAGAGAATCCAGATTATGTTATTGCTTGTGTAGGAGGAGGCTCAAATGCTGCTGGTGCATTCTATCATTATTACGATGAAGAAGAGGTACAATTAGTAGCCGTAGAAGCTGCAGGTAGAGGGAATCATACAGGTGAATCGGCTGCGACAACCGTATTGGGTAAGCCAGGTGTACTGCATGGTAGCAAAACGTTGTTAATGCAAACTGAAGACGGTCAGGTGGTAGAGCCATATTCTATCTCGGCTGGTTTAGATTATCCAGGAATTGGCCCAGTACATGCACATTTGCACGAAACAGGAAGAGCTAAATTCTATAGCGTAACTGATGAAGAAGCTATGAAGTCGGGCATTCAGCTAAGTCGCTTGGAAGGAATAATTCCTGCAATAGAAACAGCGCATGCATTCGCAGCACTAAATCAGATGAGCTTTGAGCCAGATGATGTGGTTGTGATCAATCTCTCTGGCCGTGGCGATAAGGATTTGGAGACATATATTAAGTGGGGGAAATATTAACGATATGCGATCTGAGTAGCGCGACATTCGCAATACGTTGTACGTAATACGCAATACGATAATGAACAAAATAGAACAACTTTTTAAAAATAAATCACAGCGCGTACTTAACGTGTACTTTACGGCTGGCTATCCAAAGCTGAATGACACTGCGGCTATTATGCAGCAACTAGAAGCATCTGGCGCTGACCTGATAGAAGTGGGGATTCCATTCTCAGATCCTATTGCCGATGGTCCAACCATTCAGGAAAGCAATGGGGTAGCGCTAGATAATGGCATGACACTGAAGCTTCTTTTAGAACAGCTCAAAGCAGTTCGTGAGAAGGTTTCTATTCCAATAATACTCATGGGCTATATCAACCCAATTGTGCAATACGGAATGGAGCAGTTTTGCCAAGACTGTGATGAAGCAGGAGTAGACGGATTGATACTTCCTGACCTACCAATGTTTGAGTACATGGAAGTGCAAAAGCCATTATTCGAAAAGCATGGTTTGTTGAATATCTTCTTAATTACACCACAAACTTCTGAGTCTAGAATTAGAGAAATCGATAAGAACTCTAGTGGATTCATCTACATGGTTTCATCGGCAAGTACTACGGGTGCCAAAGCCCAAGTATCAGGCGATCAAGAAGCTTATTTCGAGCGCATTAAGCGGATGAATTTGAAGAATCCGACCTTGATTGGATTTGGCATTTCAAATAAAGAAACCTTCGATAAAGCTTCGGCTAATTCTAATGGAGCCATTATTGGTAGCGCCTTTATTAAGGCCATTTCTCAGGAAGGAGAACTGAATAAGAATATCGATGAATTTGTCAATTCAGTTATTAATTAAACACTCATCATTCAACCTTAAATATTTACCAAAGTGATTATTCAATTCGAACAAGATATTCAGGCAAATCAAAAAGATGCCATTATCAATAGAGTTAAAGGACTCAAATACAAGCCTACGGAAGTAAAAACTCAAAAAGGGGATTACTTAATTGGGACAGGGAGTAAAAACTTTGATATCCGTTCTATTGGTTCAATGGATGGAATCAAAGACATACACATTGTTTCTGATGGCTACAAGTTGGTTTCTCGTAAATGGAAGGTGAGCCCAACTGAGATTGATTTAGGCGATGGGGTTGTGATTAGAGAAGGAGGATTCCAAATGATGGCAGGTCCTTGCTCTATTGAAGGAGAAGATCAGATAAGAAAGACGATAGCTCACTTGAAGTCTCAAGGCATTACCATTATGCGTGGAGGTGTTTACAAGCCGAGAAGTTCACCATATGCTTTCCGAGGCTTAGGAATTGATGGTTTAAAGCTTTGGTATGAATTAGCAAGGGAGGCTGGAATTAAGATTATAACAGAGGTGATGCAGGTGTCTCAGATCGCTGAGATGGATCCCTATGTTGATATTTACCAAGTAGGAGCAAGAAACACTCAAAACTTCAACCTGCTAGATGAATTGGGTAAAGCGACCGACAAACCTGTAATGATTAAGCGCGGTATTTCAGGAACTATTGACGAGTTGCTATCATCTGCGGAATATGTCTTCAGTGGAGGAAATGAGCGCCTTTTATTGTGTGAGAGAGGTATTCGTACCTATGAGAATGCTACAAGAAATACAATGGACCTAAACGCCATTGCCGTACTAAAGGAGAAAACGCATTTACCAGTAATTGCAGATCCTTCTCACGGTATTGGGTTAAGAGCTCATGTAGAACCTATTGCCTTAGCCAGTATAATGGCAGGAGCAGATGGTGTCATCTTCGAATCTCATGAAATTCCTGAAGAAGCTTATTCTGATGGTCAGCAGACACTGAATTACAGTGAATCGAATCGCTTGATTGACAGAATGAGAAAAACGTTTGAATTGAGAAGTTCATTTTAATGATTTGAGTCACTCAGAGCGCTTTGTTTTGGATATTCTTTAAAACTAAGGGCTCCTACATAATTCGAATTCAATGATTGTCAAACCATCCTCAAGACTGAATACAGTTCAGGAGTATTATTTCTCCAAGAAGCTGGCGGAAATTCGTCAGATGCAGGAGGATGGTTGTGATCAATTTAGGGATCGGTAACCCAGATGGTATGCCGGCTCCTGAGGTAATTGCAAAGCTCCAAGAAGAGATCGTTAAGCCTAATGTTCACGGTTATCAGTCCTATGCGGGGATACCTGAGCTGCGCCAGGCAATTGCGGACTACAATCATTGGGCATACGGAATTGACCTAAATCCAGAAACGGAGATTCTTACGCTGATCGGTTCAAAAGAGGGGATTACACATATCAGTTTAGCATTTCTAGATGAAGGAGATCAAGTATTTGTGCCTGAGCTCGCTTATCCTGCCTATGAAGCGGTGGCTAAAATGTGTAAAGCTGAAGTCATCAGGTATCCGTTGAACCCCGAGAAGAATTATGAACCGGATTGGGATTTCTTATCCGCCACAGATTGGTCTAAGGTTAAACTCTTTTGGATGAATTACCCGCATATGCCTTCTGGAGCTCCAGCGGTTAAAGAAACCTTCAAGATAGTGGTAGAAATGGCTAGGGCTAATCGATTTATAGTAGTGCATGATAACCCTTATAGTATGGTTTTACCTTCAGGGAAGCCATTGAGTATTCTATCAGTAGATAAGGTGGAAAAAGTAGCTATTGAATTAAACTCTCTTAGCAAGTCATTCAATATGGCGGATTGGCGAATAGGTTGGGCTGCTGCACGAGAAGATTACATCAAGACCATTCTGAAGGTCAAGAGTAATGTGGATTCTGGCATGTTCAAGCCAGTAATGCTAGCCGCTATAGAGGCGCTTAAATTGAGAGAAGATTGGTTTGATAAGTTAAATGCTGAATATAAAGAACGGAGAGAGCTTGTATGGCACTTTCTAGATTGTTTGGGTTGTACTTATGACCAAAATCAGCAAGGGCTATTTGTGTGGGCGAAAGTAGGAGAGCAATTCGCTAATGGTCAAGCTTTGGTAGATGAGCTCCTTTATAATCATCATATATTCATTACTCCAGGATTTATATTTGGTGAAAAGGGTTCGCAATTCGTGCGAGTATCGCTCTGTAACTCAAAAGCAGTTCTTGAAGACTCTATAAAGCGATTAAAATGAAGTTAGGTATTATCGGTGTTGGCTTAATTGGTGGGTCCTTTGCTTTGGGTCTCAAGCAGCACATTCCTGACTTAGAAGTTCTTGGGGTAGACAGAAATACCGATAGCCTCTTTAAAGCTAAAAAGCTAGGTGTAATTTATCAGATCAGTGACTTCAATACCATTTGTCGCGAGGCAGATGTTATTGTCTTAAGTATTCCAGTAGATGCCATAAAAGAAGTTTTGCCGAATGTGCTAGATCAAGTATCTGACCATCAATTGGTTGTTGATTTTGGTTCTACCAAGAAAGCGATCTGCGATGTTGTTAGAGGGCATCCTAAGAGAGCCAATTTTCTAGCGGCACACCCCATTGCCGGTACTGAGTACTCTGGTCCTGAAGCTGCTTTTGCAAGCCTATTTAAGGAGAAGGTTATGATCTGCTGCGAAGAAGGGCTTACGGGTGAGTCTCAACTCGAATTGTTCCATAAGCTTTGTGCTTATTTCAATATGGCAATGAGGCAAATGAGTCCCGATGCTCATGACTTGCACCTTGCATTTGTGTCTCATTTGAGTCACATCACATCTTTCGCGCTTAGTAATACCGTGCTAGACAAAAAAGACACTGAATCACACATTTTTGACATGGCGGGTTCTGGGTTTGCATCAACAGTGCGTCTGGCCAAGAGTTCTCCCGCTATGTGGGCTCCCATATTCGAAGAGAACAAGGAGCATTTGCTAGCAGGCTTAAAGAGTTATATAGCGCAGCTCGAGTCATTCAAGACGAGCCTTGAAAATGGAGATGAGTCTGCTTTGAAGGACTTCATGGAGAAAGCCAATCAAATTAAGGAAATTGTAGATCGGCTGAATTAGGTAGTATCAGCATTTAGGTTACTTAATAATCTCTCTTTTCAACTTAATGGTTATGGTCTGTGGAGCCACTTGATCTCCTCCAAAATAGGGTCATAACCAATAGTTTTCTCCACTCTCGCAGTTAGAGGTTCTTGGCATAATCACCGACTCCAAACCATCGCCACTAAAGTTGTACGATGTACCACTTGCCCGTACGGATATACCAATTTCTTCATTGAGTGGAATTGCACCCATCAGTTCAAAACTTAAATCCCCTTCTAAATAGGTGTACGCCAAAATTTGTAATTCATCATTGAACCATCTCCAACCAATACGAGCACTCTCGCTTTGGTGGTCTTGGTTACAGTCAGAAAAGCCAACCAATATGTTGATGTCTGCTTGATCTGAGGCCACATCTAAAGTGTATATAGCACTCTCATCGAAAATCACCTTAATATCCATTCCAGAGCCTGTAAATGCTTCATTTCTGAAAATGGAATTATGCGCACCACTCGGTATGGTGAATACTTCGAAACCTGTATCTGGATCAATTTCGATGTTGTCTCCACAGCTAATCAAAAGCATGGAGAATAATAGTGTAGCGAAGAATTTTTTGGTCATGTAGGGTATTAGTTGAATTCACTAAATAATTAAGGTTTAATTCCCAAAGGGAACCTTACTAGTGTCTTCAGTGATAAAGGTAGTTTAAAAGCATGATAAAGCGAGTAGGCTTATGTTAAGATGACATTAATCATGTAACGGCATTTGTAAAAGCGGCTTCTATGATTACCTTTGACCCAATGATAAAAAGACATTCATATCACTACCACTATTATTATTCGCCACACCGAATCGGTAGCTATATGTCTTAAAAAAGAAATTAAGTACAAAAAATATAAAACCCGGTTCCGAAAGAGCCGGGTTTTTTGATTGCTTGGTTTTTTCTGAACTAAAATGAGAAACAAGCAATTATTACAAAAAGATGAAACAGATCTACGAAAACTACACAGCAGAAGACCAGAAAGTCTGGAAAATTTTGTTCGACAGACAGTTTCCCGCTCTACCAAAAGCGGCCACTAAAGAATTTTTAACCGGACTCGATCAGGTGAATTTCACCGGAGAGGCAATTCCTAATTTCGCAAAGACCAACGAGATTCTAAGAGGTCTTACGGGTTGGGAGATTTATGCAGTACCAGGCATTGTGGATGATACGCTTTTCTTCGACCTAATGGCGAATAGGAAGTTTCCTGCCACCACTTGGATAAGAAAAATGAGTGAGCTTGATTATCTGGAAGAGCCAGATATGTTTCATGATGTTTTCGCACACATTCCCTTATTAGCTAATCAGGCTTTTGTGGACTTTTTGCAAGCCATTAGCAAGTTTGGTCAAGAGTGGATTGAAGATGAGTGGGCCATTCACTTGCTCTCGAGAATATACTGGTTCACAATTGAGTTTGGTTTAATTAGAGAAGAATCTGGCCTGAGAATTTACGGTGCGGGAATCTTATCTTCTTCTGGCGAAACGGAATTCTCACTTTCTGACAAGCCAAATCATTACGACTACGATGTAGATCATATTCTAGACACGCCATACCGTAAAGATGCCATGCAAGAGAACTATTTCATTATAGACTCTTACGAGCAGCTTTATGAGTCTTTACCAGAAATAAAAACTAAAATAGAACAGAGACTGAAGGAAAGAGAAACGGTTGCTTAACCGTTTCTTCTTTTTTGTGTTGTTGAAAAGATGAGTGTAGTTATTATCAATTACAATGCAGGCAATGTTCAGTCTGTTACCTATGCGCTAAATAGGCTAGGGGCTGAGCCGCTGCTCAGCGATGATCCCGAGGTAATCCGTTCGGCCGATAAAGTAATTTTTCCTGGAGTAGGAGAAGCCAGCACTGCCATGAACTTTTTGAAGCAAAAAGGACTAGATCAGGTCATTAAGACGCTTAAGCAGCCTGTTTTTGGTGTTTGCTTAGGGCTTCAGCTCATGTGTAAGCATTCGGCAGAAAATGATACTGAGTGCTTAGGCATCTTCGATATTGAAGTGAAGAAGTTTGAGCCAAAGCTCAAAGTGCCTCAAATGGGTTGGAATACTTTGGAACAGGTGAGTGGGCCCTTGTTTGAAGGCCTTGGGAAAGATCCTTATGTATACTTTGTCCATAGCTACTATGCTGAACTGAGTGACTATACCACAGCTGTTACCGACTACGTAAATCCGTTTTCAGCGGCCCTCCAAAAAGATAACTTTTACGCCTTGCAAGCGCATCCTGAGAAGAGTGGGAAAGTTGGAGAGAGCATATTGGAGAATTTCCTTCAGTTATCGTAATGATGAATTTTTAATGTTGAATGCTAAATTGTGCTTAAATCAATAAGCACAATCATGAGATATTCTAACAATCCTCTTGAGCAAAAGAGCTTCGAATTCTCGCCAAAAATAATAGAAGTGTACAAAAGCATGACCAATCAAAGAGAGTATGTGTTGTCAAAGCAGTTATTGAGGAGTGGAACTTCAGTTGGGGCAAACATTCAGGAGGCGCAAGCGGCATATTCTAAGAAAGACTTCGCTAATAAGATGTCTATTTCTTCAAAAGAGGCTCGAGAGACAAAGTACTGGCTGCTACTGGCAAAGTATGGTGGTTTGGTAGATCTTGATCTAGATTCACTTATCTCTCAGAATGATGAATTGATTAAGATGCTGACGGCAATAGTGAAAACGAGCCAATTCAACAATAAAAATTAATCACTAAGCATTCAACATTAAACACTAACCATTAAAAACTACCTGTTCAACGCTATTACAGAATGAAAATCATCCCCGCTATAGACATCATCAATGGAAAGGCAGTACGCCTGACCCAAGGAGACTATAACCAAAAGAAAGAATACGCCAATAACCCAGCTGAAGTAGCCAAGACCTTTGAAGACGCTGGTATACGCCATCTGCATTTAGTAGATCTAGATGGTGCCAAAGCTCAGCAACCAGCTAACCTGTCGATTTTGGAGACTATTAGTGCTTCTACTACCCTTAAGGTTGATTTTGGAGGAGGAGTGAAGTCGAATGAATCCTTAGATGCGGTTCTAAGTGCAGGGGCTCAGCAAGTTACGGCTGGTAGTATAGCGGTTAAAAATAAGCCTTTGGTGAAAGAGTGGTTAAAGACTTTTGGTTCAGATAAGATCATTTTAGGTGCGGATGTCATGAACAAGAAGATTGCCATTAGCGGTTGGCAAGAAGATTCAGGAATAGACTTATTCGCCTTTTTAGAAGAATATGTAGATGCCGGTGCTCAGTATTGTATTTGCACAGATGTGAGCAAAGATGGTTTACTACAAGGCCCATCATTTGACCTATACGCAGAAATACAGACGAGATTCCCTCAATTAAAACTTATTGCAAGTGGAGGGGTTTCTTGCCTAGAAGACTTAGAAAAGCTTGCCGAAATGAAGGTGTATGGTACTATTGTAGGCAAAGCTTATTATGAAGGTCGCATAACATTAGAGCAATTAGCCCAATTCAATCTTTAACACTTATCATTTAAACCTAATACTGTGTTTACTAAGAGAATAATTCCTTGCCTAGACGTGAAAGACGGCCGCACCGTAAAGGGTGTAAACTTTGTAGGCCTGAGAGATGCTGGAGATCCAGTAGAACTTGCAGCCCGATATGCTGAGGAAGGTGCAGATGAACTAGTGTTTCTAGATATTACAGCTACTGTAGAAAAGCGAAAGACGCTTGTGGAGTTGGTGCGAAATGTTGCTTCCCAAATTAATATTCCTTTTACAGTAGGTGGTGGTATTAGCTCAAAAGAAGATGTGTCTGCTTTGTTAAATGCGGGTGCGGATAAGATATCTATCAATTCTTCGGCTGTAAAGCACCCTGGGTTGATTAATGAGTTGGCTTTAGAGTTTGGTAGCCAATGTGTGGTAGTGGCAGTAGACACGAGATATGTAGAGGGAGAACATATTGTTCATGTGCGTGGAGGAAGAACCCCAACAGAGTTAAGAACCATTCCTTGGATTAAAGAAGTGGAACAGAG
>CBFIDV010000033.1:0-30725 GCA_965661455.1 Roseivirga sp. | reverse complement strand
AGGATTATCAGGTATATCAGTATCTAGCAAATAGAGAGGGGCGTTGCCAAACTCTTCTAGGAGCCAAACCTTACACTTCACATCGGTTTCCCTAATTGTAACCGTAACCTCAACTCCTGTGTCCTTAAGAAAGTCATAATCATAGTTATGGTATGAATCATAGGGTTTTCCGTCAGGCCCAATCCTTTACGTTGTGTAACCTTGTTTCCATTTGATGCCAATCCCCACAATAGGGAAGTCATGGTCTTTGGCACCCTTCATATAGTCACCGGCCAATATACCGAGACCACCTGCATATGCTTTAAAACAATCATCTAGACCATATTCCATACAGAAATAGGCCACCTTGGGAAGTGAAGTGTTGCTCATAGCTATCTAAATTATTATGACTCAAGATACTTGATGACATGACCTATTACAAGCTAGAATTAGCTGATTGATATCAGTTAAAATGGAGTTTTTTCTTAAAAGAGTAATTAGGAAGTATGCTTTTGACAGCCTTTGAAAGAGGAATAGATAAGACCCTGAAATGAATTCAGGGTGACGATTTTATATAAAATGTCACCCTGAGCCTATTAAGGACTTCTGAATTGGATGTTTTAAATCACAACCGTCTGGATGGCTTTTCCACTCAAAGGAATTGAGTTCATTTTGCCGTCTAACTCAATGGAAACAGTTTTTGCTTCGTCATTCATATTAAGCATGACAACCGTTATCGTTCCATCCTCATTTTGAGTGGCTGTGGCCATTATGGAGTCGTCTGAAAGCTCAAATCCAATTCGTTTTGCACCAGGTCGAATATGCTTACTGAAGTGCTTCATCACATCATAAAGAGGAGTGAAGTAGACCTCATCCGTCTCTGGGTTTACAATAACAGGTGCGATACACCAATTGCTTGCCCAGTTAGGCCCGCCTTTGGTGTCTAAGATCATATTCCAGTCAATCCAACCATCTACCCAGTTATTCAAGCAACCAATAATGTCTCTAGCATAACGATAAACAGGTACATACTTAGGGTGGTCAGCCTTTAGTTCTTCAGGAGCCCAGGTCCAGCCCCAATCGGTAGCTTCTTTAGACCAATACCATGCATCGTCTTCCCAAACTGGAACCTCAGCATCTATACAAGCCTCAGATTGAATTAAATATTTGTCTGGAGAGCGTTCATGAGCCATTTGAAGTAGCTCTGGGTAGTACTTGAAGGTACTGGCATACCAATGAACTGCAGTACCATCAAAGTAGCTCTTACGAGTATCGTTAGCCCATTGCGCCTCAGTAAAGTGGTCTAACTCTTCATCTCTGTTTTGGTCATAACCAAGAACAATCTTATCACCATGACCATTTGCTTCTAATGAAGGTCCCAAATGCTTTTCAACAAATTCCGCCAATTCCTCGGCAGTAAAATGCATGCTCTCCCAATTGCTATCGTTTCCTAAAGGCTCATTTTCAACTGTTAAGCCCCATATATCAATTCCTTCAGCTTTGTAAGCGTCAATATATTTTGAGAAGTAATTGGCCCAAGAATCATAATATTCTGGAAGTAGTTTTCCACCTTTCCAGTCATTGTTATCCTTCATCCAAGGTGGGGCAGTCCAAGGGGATGCTAAAATTTTAAATCCATCTTCCGAAGTCGCCATTGCATCTTTTATAAAAGGCACAACATCATCCATGTCTTCTTTAATAGTGAATGTTTCGAGAGACTCATCACCATCTTCTACATAAGCATAATTGCCTAGAGAGAAATCAGATGAATTAATATGAGCTCTTGTAAGGGAATAAGCGGCTCCATCAGATCCGAAATAAGCGTCTATTACCTTTTTACGATTGTCAGGACCTAGTTGGTTCAACAAGTAAGCTGACGACTCTGTAAATGCCCCACCGAAACCGGTAATGGTCTGAAAGGTCTCATCCGTATTAAGTTTAATAGAGACGTTTGAGGCACCTTCAGTGGCTTCAATAGAAGTCCAGCTATTTCCAGCGGCTGAAGATTCAAAAGCCTTAAAATCAAGCTTTGAATCACCACATGCCATAATGGAGAAAGCCAAGGTGGCAATGGCTAGTTTGTTCTTATGTTTCATAATCTTTTCAGTTGAAATATAATCTACCCAATAATTCTTAAAGAATTAATTGAATAGCGGAAATCTCATATAGCAAACTTTTGCATTAGGGTTCATTAACCTTCAAGCTCTTGATTGAGCCAGTTGATTATATAGGCAGAGACCTCTTCGTTTCCTTTATCGAGTATTAGATTATGCCCAAAGCCACTAAATATCTGAGGTGTTAGCCCAAAGTATTCGGCAGTTTGTTTCACCTCCTTCAAAGAAATCACCTGATCGTGATCAGCTCCCGTAACGAGTATGGGGACATTATTTGGATTAGCCACTCTAACGGGCTTAAACATCATATTGAGAAGTGCCTTAAAAGACTCTGATCTCATGAGTAGTTTATACTCTTCAATCTTTTGTTTATCTGTAGTGGTAGAATAAAGTTCTTCTGCATACTTGACAAAAGGCCCATAAATGTCCTGAGCCACCAAATTGAAAAATGCAGATGGATGATTTCTGAGATATCTTATGGCACCTGGGAGAACTCCGAAATAGGGGACACTTGCGAGTAGGACAGCTGCTTTACAGCTGTGTAACTCTAAGAATTTCTGAGTGATGAATCCTCCCATAGAATGCCCTACAAGAATGACATCCTTATTAATAAAATCTACAGCTTGTTCTATTGACTTCACATAATCATTAATGGAAGCTTGATTTACCTTCTTATCTCTTCCTGGTTTGTCATGAAAAGGCAAATCAATAGCGTACGTATTATATCCTGCATCGCTAAAGGACTGCATAAAGCCTTGGTTCCAGCACCAAGCACCATGACACATACCATGAACAAATAGGATGCTGCCTTTGGGCTTTTCTTGAGTACTTAGCAGCGTAATCATGCCTCTTGGAGAGATCTTTTCGGTTCTTTGCTTACATAGTCACTAGGCAAGTGCTTTTTAAGTTGTTTAACGAACTTGGCAAAATCAACCGTTATGGTATGCCTTGGTGAGTCAATCTGTTTAATATGAGGATGCGTTACTTCTCTATGGCAGAGTTCTTTAGTGTTAGAAGGTCTTTTCCATTTACCTACTATTTCTCGAGCCATAATCTTGCTCTGCAATTCACTAGCAGGCCATATACAACCTAGTGGTTGGAACATGCCTATGAAGTGTAAGTTCTCATATTCTTCATGGAACATCTTTAGATAAAGTGGCACTTTAGAATCTGTATAGTCTAAGAATTCTTTGTCGAAAAAAGGGTGAGTTAAAATAAAACCTGTGCAAGCAATAATCACATCGAACTCTTCTGAACTACCATCTTTGAAATACACCGTTTTGCCATCGAATCGCTCGATATCAACTTTAGGCACCACCTTTCCGTGACGAAGTTTGTAGAGTAGTTCATCATTTACGGTAGGATGCGTTCCACCCGCTTTGTGGTCGGGCTCTTGTAGGCCATACAATTTATTCGGGCCATTGATAATCTTTACAATGAGCTCAGAGAAGAAGTATTTCAATTTTAGTGGTAGCCATTTGTTTTTACTAGCCACTACATCTGTAGGCTGGCCAAAAAGAAACTTAGGGACTATACGATAACCTCTTCTCATACTGATGAATGTCTTCTCAGTCACCCGGCTCGTTTCAACAGCTACATCGCAAGCTGAATTTCCCCCGCCAATTACCAGAACCCTTTTATCTTTAAAAGGCTCAGCTTTCTTGAAATGATGCGAGTGTAAAAATTCACCCGTGAATTCTCCTTTATACTTTGGGTAACGCGGTTGCCAATGGTGACCGTTACAAACCACCAAATGAGAGAACTCCTCTGTGCTTTCTATGCCATTTTGCTCAGTGGTAACGCTCCAAAGCTCATGTGAAAGTCTTTCGCAGTGCTTAACCAGCGTATTAAACTGAATCACCTCGTAAAGGCTGTAACGACTGGCATACGCCTGAAAGTAGCGCCTTAACTGATCGTGAGATGGATAATCAGGGATACCGTCTTCAAACTCATCGAAAGTGAAATCTTCGTATTGAGAGAGCGTTTTAGAGCTAATAATATGTGTTGTTTCAAAAACGCTAGAGTGGCTTTCATCTTCGGAATAAATCCAGTTGCCACCAACATCTTTATTATAGTCATAGGCAACAACCTCAATTCCTTCGTCTAATAAGTTCTTAATAGCCGTGACCCCGCTTGGGCCAGCACCAATCACACATACTCTCTTCATCTCAACGCTTTTAATGCCTTAATATAATGACCTTTTCTATAAATGAATGTGTCTATTTTAGTTCTAGATCATTTAAAACATACAACTGAAAATTACAGTTAATACCACTAAAGACGTAGAAATATGACATTAGCAGAAGTAAAAGAAATTATAAAAGATATTCCCCTAGGATCATCATTAGAAGTGATAAAGAAAAATGGAGATATCGTTCAAGTTTCCTTGCAGAGTCATGATGTTGAAGGAACCGAAAAGAAGGTTTACGATGGTGCTGAAGTGCCTGCTTTGCCTCCAGCTATAATTGTAGGAGGTGGTACAAGATTCGGTAATTGGCGAATAGACATAGAAGAACTAGTACAAATTGCCAGGGTGGGCTAGTCAATATTCTGTAATAATACTTTATTGCAATATTTTATTTGAACAAAAGTATTAAACAACAATCGCTTTCTTAGTGTTATACTGCCTATGACATTGCAAGAAGCCAAGAGAATTATCCAAAATGTACCTCTAGGCTCTAAAATTGAAGTAGTTAAAAAGAATGGCAATGCCATTCAGGTAGCCTTACAGAGCTATGACATTACTGGTTCAGAGCAGAAAGTAATGAATGGCATTACAATTCCTCAAGTTCCCGCAGCACTTCTTGTTGCCGGACCTATTTTTGGAGACTGGCGATTAGAAATAGCCGATTTAGCCCGTATTGCTACTGTTTCGGTTTAACACCTTCCTTAATTCTGAATAATCCTTGATAATACCTCAAAATAGCGTTGTGCTATAAATTGAGCCCCATCTTCATTGTAATGGACATCATCCGCAAGCATGTCGTCTTCAAATCCTGTGGACATATCAACAATTAAAACCTCCGAGTTGACTGTGCTTTTTTGAGAAGCAATCGCTGTCACTTCTTCATTCATTTGCTCCATGAATGCCCTTAATTCTGTTGTCATAATAGATGAAGTGGCAGGAGCCATTTGCTCAATCACTATGGTTACATTCGGGTTCGCAGCTTGTAGGATGTCTATCATGGCACTCACGTTGCTCACGGTTTGATCATAAGGGAGATTAGTCAACGCATCATTCCCACCCGGTGAACTGATCAGCACAATATCAGGTGTGGCCACTGCATTCAACCATTCTGAGATGCCGCTTAGAATCTCTCCAGAGGTCCAACCCCCACGGCCTTCATGATCATTATCGAATCGGAAACCATTGAAAGAAGGGTAGGAAGCCTCATCTTTCATAGTGCCGACTAAGTCAATGTCCCAGTTTGCGGCAATCATCAGTTTCCATAACTCGTAACGGTAGCTTTCAAAATCGGGCCGCACACCTTCAACTCGAGAAGCACCTAAGGGCATAATCTTAATGGCTGTTTCACTAGGGTTGAACTCTGGCGATCCGTCAACTTCGGTACCATTACAATTGGTTAAGGAGATGAGCAGCATGCTCAGTACTATATATTTGAATTTATGTATCATGCTCATGTTGTAGTTTTAGCATTGAATACGATAGCCAAGAGATTACCCTACCATAATTTATCGAAATCCTTTTGATAAGCGACAGCCATTTATTGGCATCTCAATTACTAAAATTCATATCTTTAGTACATACATACTAAAGTAACGATATGCGTTTTATCAAACCTCTATTATTCACCCTCTGTCTATTTCTAATCACCAACGCCAGCCTTCTTGCTCAAGAAAAGAAAGCACTTCAACTCGAAGACTACAAAAGCTGGAATAGAATTGCCAATACCTCTCTTTCTCCCAATGGAGAATGGATGACCTACTCTTATTCACCTAATGAAGGGGATTCACCTTTCTTTATCCGAGATATTGATGTAGATACGGTCTACAGCACGATTAATGCAAAACGTGTAGGCTTCTCTAACAACAACCAATGGGTGGCCTTCTTAGTAGACCCGGCAGAAGACGAAGCTGAGAAAATGCGTAAGCAGAAAAAGCCAGTCAACAGTGCGCTGCATCTGTATAATCTCTCTTCAGGAGAAGTAGAAGCCGTTAAAGATGTAAGAACCTTCAGCTTTTCTGATGACTCTAAATTCATAGCCATCCACAAAGTAAAGTCTGATAGGAGTGCCGAACATCAGGGTTCTGACTTGCTGCTTAAAGGACTAAATGGTGGCATGACACAGAATATTGGTAACGTATCGAGCTTCGCGTTTAATGAAGCAGGATCTATGTTCGCCTATTTGGTGGATGCTGATGGCAATACCGGAAATGGCATCTATACCATCTCCCTGAATAACAATCAAACGAGGCCTATTCACACGGGTGCATTCACCTATAGCCAAATGTCGTGGAATGAGGAAGGAGATGCGCTTGCCGTACTCTTTGGCAATACGCCAGAAGGTAAAGTACAAAGAGACAATACGCTTTTATGGGCTTATGGGGTGAGTCCTAATGTAAATGTCACAGGCGTGCCGCCAAAATTCGAATCTTCAGCAATTCCTGAAGGACATGTAATCAGCGAGTACAGGTCACTGTCGTGGAATGAGTCAGGAACGCAAATCTTTTTTGGCATTAAAGCACAAGCAGATGAATTGAAGAAAGAAGATGAATTAGACGCCAATGTAGATGTGTTCCATTGGAAAGATGAAGTGGTTCAGTCTAGACAAATGATCACAGCCAACCAAGACAGAAGAGCTACACATCTCTCTGTGTTGAATTTGATAAGCAGAAAGTTCATTCAGCTAGGCAATGAGGATAATTCAAGGGTCAGCACCAACGACCATGGTTCTTGGGCGGTTACTTCAGAGAATAAGCCTTATCGAGACATGAGAGACAGACCTTCTGGCTATGCAGATCTTTATGCTGTACATACAGTAACAGGAGAGAAAAAGCTTATCGCAAAGGATGTCTACCAAAATATGGGCATGTCCCCGATGGGCGACTATACGCTCTACTCGCGTAACGGACAAGTGATGGTTTATGATTTTGAAAATGGTTCAACCCAAAACATTACTGAAAACTCAGATGTGAACTTTCAGAATGTAGATTTCGATCGTCCCGTAGAGAAGCCAACCTATGGAGTTGCTGGCTGGTCAGATGATGGCAAATGGCTGATGTTGAACCATAAATATGATATCTACGCTTTCTCGCTTAATTCGAATGAGGTGCTGAATGTGACGCAAGGCTTAGGAAACCAAGAAGAGATCCGTTTTAGATTGACACAGTTAGACCTGGAAGCCGACCGATACGATGTCTCAAAACCCCTTATGCTGTCTGCATATGGTGAATGGACGAAGAAGTCTGGCTACTATGAGGTGCAAGTGGGTAAGAAACCAAAGGCCTTAATTTTCGAAGATCAGATGATTGGCAGACCGTCAAAAGCCAAAGATGCTGATGTGATTGCCTTCACCCGTCAAACCTTCGTAGACTTCCCTAACTATTGGGTTGCTGCAACTGACTTTAAGAAGCCAATGCAAATCACAGATGCCAATCCTCAGCAAGCGGAATACAAATGGGGAAGAAGAATCTTAGTGGACTATACGGACAAAAGAGGTCATAAGCTTCAGGCTACTTTAGCCTTACCGGCTGACTTCCAAGAAGGAAAGAAATACCCAATGGTGATGTACTTCTATGAGAAGATGTCGCAACGTCACCATCAATATTCACAGCCAACGTATGATGACAGACCTCATATGAGTACCTATGCCAGCAATGGCTATTTGGTATTGATGCCAGACATCGTTTTCGATGAAGGCTTACCAGGAAGCTCTGCTTTGGATGATGTAACCAGTGCAGCACAGGCTGTGATAGACCTGGGTTATGCTGATCCAGAACGTATTGGATTACAAGGACATAGCTGGGGTGGTTATGAGTCTAGCTTTATCCTAACCCAAACCGATATGTTTGCTTGTGTGGTAACGGGTGCACCACTCACTGACCTGGTGAGTATGTACAATGTAATCTATAAGCGCTCTGGTAACTTTAATGGTCCGATCATAGAATGGTCACAAGGAAGAATGGGAGTGAGCCCTTGGGATAATATGGAGCTCTATCAAAGTCAGTCGCCAATTCACAATGCGAAAAACATCACGACTCCATTTCTAATCTTGCACGGTACAGCAGATGGCGCAGTGGATTGGAACCAAGGCTTGCAGTATTATCAGACTGCCAGAAGGTTAGGAAAAGAAGTGATCTTACTCTCATATCCTGATGAGCCTCATCACTTGCGTGTAGAAGCCAATCAAAAGGACTTCCAGATCAGAATGAAGCAGTACTTCGACCATTTCCTAAAAGATGCAGAAGCACCCGTATGGATGACCAATGGCGTTAAGCATCTAGATAAGAAAAGAGTGAAGCCGGAGGAGAAATAAGACTTTTAAACAGTATGAAATTTAGAAGGATAGTCAATTGATGGCCTTTCTAAGTTTTACCTTTGAACACTTTTAACTGCTATTTTAATCAATATTTATATGAAAAAGCTTCGGTGTTTTATTCTTTTGTGGACTAAAATTCCAAACATATAAACTGAACAACTTACTAAGCGTAATCAATTTTACTGTCAGCCGCAATGCTTAAATTAAACTCATGTTTAATATAATCTAAAGAATTACTTGTTGATTTTAAAATGCCCATAACTTCCTTTTTCTCATCATTTTTAGAAAGAACATTCTTAAGATTGAAGGGGATCACTTTTAAGATAAGTTCTCCTTCGCAAATAAAATCTTCTAGTGGTTTTTGAAAATTTGGATTGGAAGGGTAGAGCAATACTGACAAGGCCAAAAAGGCCCTGAGTAGGTCGAAGTACTTAATTCTCTTAGTGTTATTAGCCATAGCGCAATTAGATATGACACAAAAGTAGAGATGCACTATCGGCTAAAGATTGAACTTCGATCAAAGCAGCGTAAATCGGGATTAAACGAATAAATAGCCTTACGGATGAATGCAGGTGTGTACAAGAAACCTTATACTCAAACTGAAGGGCTGCTCAGGTACCTTTACTCAGCAGGCTCATAAACTAAGCCTAGTAATTCTAATCTTCAATCTTTAAATTAATCACCGATACTTGAACAAATTCATATGACTATGTTAAAGAAATCCCTCTTTTTAATCACTGCTACACTCTTTCTATGTCTCAGTTCATGTCAGCCTTCTAAGACCATAAGCCTCTTTAACGGAGAAAATCTTGATGGCTGGGTGAATTATGGTGAAGAGAAATGGTACGTTGAAAACGGTGAACTGATTTGCGAAAGTGGTCCTGCTGCCCAGTATGGCTATTTAGGGACTACTGAATTCTACGATGATTTTGAATTGAGTTTAGAGTTCAAGCAAGAAGCCAACGGCAATAGTGGCGTGTTCATTCGCTCTACTGTAGAGGGGACCAAAGTAAGTGGCTGGCAAGTAGAAGTAGCACCTCCCGGAAGTAATACCGGAGGAATCTACGAGTCTTATGGTAGAGGCTGGTTAATTCAGCCAGAGCCTGAAAAAGATGCTGCGCTTAAAATGGGTGAATGGAATCAGATGAAGATTAGAGTAGATGGAGATACGGTCACTTCTTGGCTAAATGGTACTGAAATGGTGCATTTAGTGGATGAAAAAATAGGAGAGGGAAAAGGAGGGATTGCCCTGCAAATACATGACGGTGGTGGCATTAAAGTGCGTTGGAGAAACATAGAGCTTACTCCTTTGAATCAAGATTAATCAAATCAACTATTTAATATAAAGTCCTTATGAATTTCAAAAAGGAATCGATCTACTTTTTAGCACTAGCTGTCATCATGATGAGCTGTGGATCAAATCAGCAAGAAACAACTGAAGAAGACTGGATTTACCTCTTCGATGGAACGACCACAGAAGGCTGGAGAGCCTATAATGGTGAAAGCCTGCCACCTCAATGGGAGGTACAAGACGGTGCGCTGACCTTCGACACGGAAAAACGACTTGAAGAAAATATGCAGGGCGGTAAAGACATTATCTATGCTGCTGAAGAATTTGAGAACTTCGAACTGTATCTAGAATGGAAACTACCTGCAGGAGGAAACAGTGGCGTTTTCTATCACCTGAAAGAAAATGAGCCAGGTGGACCACCAGCGATTTCTCCTGAATATCAGTTATTGGATGACTTGCAGTGGGAAGAGATCAATAATGCCAAGCTAGCAGAGTGGCAGAAGACGGGCGCAGACTATGCCATGTACGAGCCAGACTTGACTCAGAAAGTGGCAAAACCAGCAGGAGAGTGGAATACGACAAGAATCATCTTCACCCCAGAAAAAGTAGAACACTGGTTGAATGGTAAGAAGATCGTATCATTTGTACCCTGGTCTGAGGATTGGAAACAAAGAAAAGCAGCAGGTAAATGGAAGAACTCTCCACTCTACGGCTCTTTCAAAACGGGCTATATTGGTTTGCAAGACCATGACAGTCCTCTTTGGTTCAAGAATATCAAAATCAAAAAATTATAACCTAATTCATTCCCTCATAAGCTTCAATCATGAATAAAAGAGAATTTCTAAAAAGCACGGCCATTCTTACATCAGCTTCTTTATTACCAAAATCACTTTTGTCTTTAGACCGTGACGAGAATCTTAGAACAGCCCATATCGGTGTCGGTGGAATGGGTATGGAAGACTTAAAAGCCATTGCTTCTCATGAAGCTGTTCAAGTCACTGCACTTTGTGATGTTGATGCCGATCGACTGAAAGTAGCCCAAGAAATGTATCCTTCGGCTAAAGTGTATGCGGACTATCGTGTGATGCTCAAGGAAATGAATGACGAGATTGATGCCGTTGTAGTTTCTACCCCGGATCATACACATGCTCCAGCTTCTTTAATGGCAATGGAAATGGATAAGGCCGTTTATTGCCAGAAGCCATTGACGCATCATGTTTCTGAGGCTAGAGCTATGGATGATATGGCGAAGGAAAAGGGCTTAACTACTCAAATGGGGATACAGGTCCATTCCTTCTACGATTACAAACTGGGAACTGCGCTCATACAGTCAGGTATCATTGGTAAGGTAAAACGTGTACATGCTTGGTCTCCCAAAAACTGGGGATATGACGGCCCAGTGCCTGATGGAAGCGATGCTGTCCCTAGTCATCTAGATTGGAATTTATGGTTAGGCACAGCAGCCGAAAGACCATACAAGGATGGAGTTTATCATCCAGGGAATTGGAGAAAGCTTTTAGATTACGGTTGCGGTACGTTGGGAGATATGGGCGTTCATATCTTCGATACGCCTTATAATGCCCTAGCGCTAGACGTTCCCAAGACCATTAAGAACAAATGCCGCAAACCCACGGGTTTTGGCTTTCCTGAAAACAACATTGTTACCTATCAATTCCCAGGTACACAATACACCACGGAGAAATTCAAATGGATCTGGTACGATGGGCCGGGTGCTCCAAAAAACCATAAAGACTTAAAGTTACCAAATGAAGATGGGCTTCCTGATCAGGGTGCTATGTTCGTAGGCGAGAAGGGTAGACTTCTCCTTCCACATTTCATGCAATTACCTAAGCATATTGTCAAAGGTGAGTACGTAGACTTAGATCTTTCAGAATTTTCAGGTGTGGGTAAACCCACTGAAGACTATGGCGCTGAAAGCAAGAAGCACTATCACCAGTTTGTGGATACTTGCCTTGGAAAAGATGAATGCTCAGCGCCATTCTCTTATGCAGCGAGATTAACAGAAACCATACTACTTGGAGTTATTGCTGGGAGATTCCCTAACAAGAAGCTTCATTGGGATAGTCAAAAAGCACAGTTTAAGGAGGAAGAAGCCAATCAGTATCTAACTGGTGACTATCGAAGTTTCTAATCTCTGATTGCTATTTTCTTCGTCCATCTCCGGTTGTTCTCAATCACATGGACAATGTAGATACCGGCACCAGGGTAGTTCAAGGTATTCATCCTTTGGCTTGTAGAAAGTTGATTGAGTCGCTTACCCATCATGTCATAAATAACAATCTCTCTGGCGTTCTCATTGACGAAATTAATTCGTAGTTGATTGTTTTGAACGCTCAACTGAGGCTTGGCTGCATCTATGATTACCTCATTTATATTTGAGATAACGTATTCATAATTGTCGGTCCACAATACGGTCCCATCACTGGTTATATTGGCTTCTAGGCGAGCTCCTGAAGGTACATCTATGGATTCTAGATCAATTGACAATTTAGTAGAAGTGAGCAAATTAGGACTCACATTTACTGATGTCTGATATACCTCAATGTCGTTCTGATCTAAAACACTAAACTCAAGTTCTAAGGCATTATCTGCCTCAACAGGTAAATAAGCGAAGAGATCAATGGTGTTTTCATTCTGCATAGAACCGAAGGCTACTTCTTCGTCCATAAAAGTCACTACGGGAATATCTACAGTGGGCCAATAGGTCTCGGTAAAACTAATCGTTGCATTTGCTTCCATGCTAGCACTTTGAAAGAACTCATTAGAGATACCAGACCATAATTCAATATATGGCCGTTCTTCTTGGTTAAAGTCGTTCGGGTCTGCGGCAAGCCCTTGGCTGTCTCCCCAAGTCCAAAACTTAAGGCCTGGGGTCTTAGATTGATCATCACTCAAGCGGAAGAGGCCTTGTTCGTTCGTATGATTGATTACACCATAGAAGTTACGGTCTAAAGATGGGTGGGCATAGGCAATTCCTTGATCTTCCCAATTCGATAGATGGGCAAGCTTATCATAAACCCTTACACTTGAATTCCCGCCAGGAGCAGCTTTATCTAAACTATTCATCCAATTATTAGGATTCCAGCCTACCTGATAGTTATCTATGGGTACAATCATTTCTGATTCACTAGGTGTGAATGTATTCTCAATCTCCGAACCAGGCGCGAAGGTTAAGCAAGTCCAATACTCAAGCTCATTGGCATTTTCGTCATTTTCCAATCTTACATCTACAGAAAAATAAGGTTTGCCTGCCTCAAGTGAAACATCATAATAGCAAGGGACTCCGGTTACTCCATAATTGTAATTGCCGGGGCGATTAGGATTATCTAATTCATCCTTCACCCACATGGAGATGGTGATTTTCTCCTCTGAATCCTCTAAAATATTTTCATTCCAAGGTACATTCCAGTATTTGCCATGTTCAGGTTCAGGGAAGGTGGGGAATATACCTCCATAGACCATTAACCAGTTATGATAGAAGATTCCAGACTCTATTTGATAGGGAACACCGACCGGATTCTGATATAGCTGTTCTTTACCCGTTGGCTTATAGAAAAAAGATATGATGCGAGCACCAAATTCAGGAATCAGACAGATTTTAACTAATTCATTCTCTAATACAATCCCGTCATAAGAAGTAGTTACAATTTCAGACTCGCTGTAAGAATCAAGGCTGTAATTATCATCCATACTGTAATCAAAATGTCTCCATTGAATCACGGTATCTCTTTTAGAAACCTGAGCAAAAGCCACTAGGGAAGAAGTCAAAAGGAAAATGATTGATAGCAAGATTCTTGATCGCATGTGCCGAAGTTAAGGTCTAAAATTTATTGAGAGCTAAGACCGATCTTAAATTCTCAAATAATTGAAACTCTACTTATCAATTAAACCGAATAAGATTAAGCAATTGCTCCTATATTAGGCTTACAGTTAAAAGCAAGAGACTTGTCTTCAACCTCAAATAGACTAGCTAGAAAGATTGGAATACTTTCTTTAACCGCTACCGGCATTTGTTCCATGCTCGGTGCATCAATCAATGTTGTGCCGTTTATGATTCATAGGAGTGTTCCTGGAATAGGCCCTTACGTACTACCTGCATTTCTCTTCGCGATGGTGCCAGCATTGCTCGCTGCCTTCGCCTACGGGAGCCTTGCTTCCGCTATGCCTAGAGCTGGCGGAAGCTATATCTATGCCAGCAGAGGGCTTAATCCGTACTTTGGTTTCATCGCCAGCTTCTCTCAGTGGTTTGGCTTATCGATAGTCATTGGAGTGATCGCTTATATCATCGTGCCTTTTATAAGGGACGTATTCATCGAACTCAATTGGATGGAAACGGCCTCTTTCTTTGAAAACGATATGGTTAGAATCGGGCTAGCCTTAGCATTGATTTGGTTCTTTGTCTGGATTAATGTGAGAGGTGGAAAGTTTTATGAAAGAACCGTCATTCCCTTAATGTTCATCATGTTCGCTTTAGGCTTTATTGTGATCATAACAGGCTTTAGCTTTAATCAAGACGAATATGCTGCGGCAGTTGATATCAAGATAGACCAAGAAGCTATAGCTGATCACAATTTCGATCCCTTAGTTTTTCTCTCAGCAGCTGCCATACTCTTTAGCAGTTTCATTGGATTCGATGCGATTGCACAAGCTGGAGGAGAAGCCAAAAACCCTACTAAGTCTCTTCCGAAAGCCATATTACTGGCAATAACGGTTGTAGGGGGATTTTACTTTTTATACACCATAGGAGTGTATCATACCATACCTTGGGCCTATGTGGTGGAACAGGCTGCAAACAAGGATATTTCTGCTCCAGGAATGATTAGCCCACTTTTACCAATAGGACTATCTGTGGCTATTTTAGTAGGAGCAGCCATAGCGCTGATCAATGATTTGCCTGCAATGCTCTTATCCGTCTCAAGACTCGTTTTTGCTTGGTCCGATGATGGAATTTTCCCTTCAAGTGTTGCTGCTGTCCACCAAAAGCATAAAACACCTTACAAAGCACTCTATTTAAGTGGCTTTATTGCATCAATTGGCGTCTTGGGTAGTCATTTTGCTGGAGATTTCTTTTTAGGAATAGACATCATGGTAACCTCTATGATGGTGAATTTCTTATTAATGTGTTTAACGCTATTGGCTATCTCTCGAGTTAATCCTGTATTGTCTGGTCAGATCACCATGATTCGCTCTAAGAATTTAAAAAGACTCATCGGATTTGGAGGAGTGGCTTTGCTAAGCCTCTTTCTTGTCGTACATACCTATAAAGACTTGAATGCCGAAGTAGATGCTTGGTATTTCCGTTCTACACCAATTTGGCTTATTGTAATGGGCGTTGGCTCATGTATTTACTTTTACAAAACACAGGAGATGAGGAAATCTGGTAATGATTTAAAATCACTCTTCATGAAACTACCTCAAGAATAATGGAACCTACTCACATCGATTTAGCCCCTGACTTACGCATTTCCAGAGTTTTGACTGGGCTCTGGCAGATAGCCGATTTGGAGAGAGATGGCAAAACATTAGATCCCAAAGCTATGGCGCCCTATATGCAAGCCTACGTAGATAAAGGCTTTAATTCTTTCGATATGGCCGATCATTATGGCTCAGCGGAAATCATTTCGGGGACGTACAAGAATGAATTTGCCAAAACTGATAGCATACAGCTCCTGACGAAATGGGTGCCTGAACCGGGCAAAGTCAGTAAAGCAGTTATTCGTAAGGCCGTTGAAGAAAGGTTGACAAGGTTACAAACTGAGCAGGTAGATTTATTACAATACCATGCATGGCTCTATGCTGACCCTGCTTGGCTTGATACCCTCTTCGAATTACAGGAATTGAAGAAGGAAGGGTTGATTAAGCATCTAGGCGTTACCAATTTCGATTCTGCCCATTTAAGAATTGCCCTCTCAAGCGGAATAGAGTTGCTGTCCAATCAGGTATGCTATTCTCTTTTAGATCAGCGTGCCAGTGGCGAAATGAGAGCAGTTTGCGAAGCGTATGGGGTAAAACTTCTAGCATTCGGAACATTAGCCGGAGGATTCCTAAGCAAGAAATGGCTAGGGTTAGAAGAACCTAGAGTTGGTGAGGGGAATACTTGGTCACAAATGAAATACAAGCGTTTCATTGATCAGGCAGGTGATTGGAATCAATTCCAAAGCTTATTAATCGTATTAGATCAGATTGCTAAAAAACATCAGGTGTCCATAGCAAACGTGGCATCTAAGTACATCATGGATGAACCACATGTAGCGGGTGTAATTTTAGGCGCAAGACTCGGACAAAGTGAACATATAGATAATAACCTTCAACTATTTAGTATTCAATTAGATAAAAATGACAAAGACTTGATAAAGAGTCAACTTGATGGGTTCGATTCTATTCATGGAGATTGTGGGGATGAGTACCGGAAGCCACCATTTCTAACAGCCTCTGGAGACTTAAGTCATCATGTGAAAGGATTTCCGAAACCGTATCCAACTAACACTAATGCCAATGGAAATAAAATTATGGTCAGTGGCACCTACTGGGAGGATATGGCAGGCTACTCCAGAGCTATAAGATCAGGAAACACCATTAAAGTTTCAGGAACCACCGCAACTCATGGAGATTTAATGATTGGAGGGGAAGACTTAAAAGCTCAAACTCATTTTGTGATTGATAAGATTGAAGGCGCCATCATATCACTTGGAGGTAAGCTTGCAGATATAGATCGCACGAGGATATTTGTCAATGATGTGAATGACTGGGAGCCTATTGCAAGAGCACATGGCGAACGCTTCAAAGACATTCAACCTGCCAATACGCTTGTTGAGGCTAAACTAGTGGGTGAAGGATACAAAGTAGAAATAGAGGCAGAAGCAACCATAAAGGAATGAAGACTATGATCAGAACCACTATTCTTCTTTTGATGGCCGCCTGTTGGTCACAGAGTATTTCGGCTCAAACGAACCATTTAGATCAATTCAAAAACCTAGAGATTAGAAGTGTAGGCCCCGCCAATATGAGTGGAAGGATTACGGCCATTGACGTGGTGACCTCTGATCAGAATACCATGTATGTGGGTGCGGCCAGTGGTGGCGTATGGAAATCTGAAAATGGAGGCACGCGTTGGGATCCTGTTTTTGATGATCAGCCCACTCAGAATATTGGTGCATTGGCCATTCAGCAAGACCAACCCGATGTGGTATGGGTAGGTACTGGTGAAGGCAACCCACGTAATTCCATGAATCTAGGCATGGGGATCTTTAAAAGTACAGATGGGAGTGAGAGTTGGACTCATATGGGTCTAGAAGCCACTAAAACGATTCATAGAATCATTGTTCACCCAAATAATGGTAAGATAGTCTATGCGGGAGCTATGGGGGATACATTCACCCCAGGACCCGATAGAGGACTTTATAGAACAAAAAACGGAGGAGAGACTTGGGAGAAAATTCTATTCACTAACAATAAATCTGGTGTGGCCGACATGGTTATGGATCCTGAGAATCCGAATAAAATCATTGTGGCGCTATATGAGCACCATAGAACAACTCACAGCTTTGTTTCTGGAGGACCAGGTTCAGGATTGTACATGACTTTGGATGGTGGAGATACTTGGACTCAGCTATCTTCTGAAAATGGGCTGCCAGAAGGTGATTTGGGAAGAATTGGACTCGCTATTGCTCCGAGTAATCCTGACCGAGTATATGCAAAAGTAGAAGCCACTAAAAACGTTTTATACCGAAGCGATGATGGCGGTAACTCATGGGAGATGATCAACGACAACCCTCGTTTTACCAATAACAGGCCATTCTATTTTCAAGAGTTAGCGGTGAGTTCAGACGATCAGAACTTACTATATAACATCTACCAACCACTTTCCGTGAGTTACGATGGAGGAGAGAGTTTCGACCCGACTCCTCAAATTCCAGCTGATGAAACTAAAGGCGTTCATGCAGACTTTCATGCTTTTTGGATGTCACCTACAGATGGTGAGTTCTACATCATTGGAGGAGATGGAGGACTTGGAATCACCAGAGATAGAGGTGAAAGCTGGTACTTTCCAGAGCGTATTCCCGTAGGTCAATTCTATCAGGTTAATGTAGATGAGCAGATGCCTTACAATGTGTACGGAGGTTTGCAAGACAATGGCAATTGGTATGGCCCCGGCTATGTTTGGCGAAGAGGGGGAATTCGTACCCTTTATTGGCAGTATCTAGTCGGTGGGGATGGTTTCTATATCTCTCCGGATGCAGAAGATCCTCGTTTTGGATATGGAACTTCGCAGAACGGTAGCCTTTATCGCTACGACAAAGTTGGAGGTTACTACAGCAGTATTAAACCACCAAAACCTGATAATTATCCTCGATTAAGATTCCATTGGAATGCAGCATTTGCTCAGGACCCGTTAGATGCTAAGTCCGTTTACTATGGTAGTCAGTTTATCCATCTCAGTAGAGATAAGGGGAAGACTTGGAAGATTATTTCACCAGACCTCACTACTAACAATCCAACACAGCAAAAACTAGATTATGGCGGTTTAACCCCAGATGCCTCTGGTGCTGAATTCTATAATACCATACTGGCAATAGCACCAAGTCCATTAAATGAAAAGGTGATTTGGGCCGGTTCTGATGATGGATTGATCCATGTAACTGAGGATGGAGGGTCTTCATGGAAAGAGGTAGGCCAAAATATAAAGGAAATGCCAAAAGGAGCATGGGTTGCTCGTATCCATGCTTCAGAACATCAGGAAGGTATAGCTTGGGCAGTAGTGAATAATTATAGAAAAGGAGACTATAAACCGTACCTGTTCAAGACAGACGATTTTGGTAAGAGTTGGAAGTCGATGGTGTCAGAAGATAGCCCTGTTTTTGGATATTCACTTAGCTTTATTCAAGACCCTGTTGAAGACAACTTGGTATTTCTTGGGACTGAAAATGGACTTTGGGTAAGCTTTGACAAAGGACAGAACTGGGAAAAGTTTAAAAACGGCTTTCCTTCGGTTTCTACTATGGATCTCAAAATTCAGAGAAGAGAGTCCGCTTTAATAGTGGGCACATTCGGCCGGGCCATTTGGATTATTGATGATTTGAAGGCTTTAAGAACTTATTCGAAAGCAGCGGGTAAATTCAGTAACAACCTATCAGTTTCCACTGTAAACCCAAAGGTCCAGGTCAAGGGCCTCTTCATCAATGCTCCAGGGAATATCTGGTCGGGTTTCCATACGACATTTGAAGGGGATAATAAGGCCTTCAGACAAGTGAACATTCCTTATTTTATCAAGGATACAATAGAAGAAGGCAACTTAAAACTTCTTATCAAGGACGATAAAGACAAGATCATCAGCGAACGATCTAGTTCATCTGTTGAGAAAGGCCTAAACTATATCAGTTGGAGATTAACGGAAGATTCTCCTTCGGGCAGAGGGGTATCTGTTTTACCAGGAACGTATCAAGCAACTTTATCATATGGTGGAGATCAGGGAACAACTGAACTTGAAGTAATTCCTGATCCTCGATTTGACTTTGATCCATCTATAGACGAGGCATTATACAAGGCTCAGAAAGATATTAATGGCATTAGAGGAGAATTGAGTAATGCTCTGCAAGAACTTCAATCACAAAAAACGTCCATAACCAAATTATTAGAGTTAATAGGCGAAGACGAATATGAGGAGCTTAGAACCAAAGCCAATGCACTTTTTAATGAGATTGATCAACTATCTTATAAAGCCTTAGGTGAGCCAGTTAAGAAGCAAGTCGGGGCATGGCAGTCATTTGAAATGACACCAATGAAAAAACTAAGTGAAGCTAGCCGTAAGTTTATGTCTAGTCACCAGCTACCGTCCGCACAAGAATTTGAACTGATTGAAGCAGCAAGGCAAATGGTGAATGCCTTTTTGATGGACTTTGAAAAGCATATGAATATGACTTGGAAACCATTTACTGCTAAGGTGACTGAACTTGGATTCAACTGGAATTGATTAAATCCAAGAAGGACTCACTCAAAAATCTTGATGTCATCTTCGCGAAGGCGGAGATCTTCCAAATTAGATTGTATATCAAATGAGGAGATTCCCGGCCATCCCGATGTTTATCGGGAAAGAATTATGTTTTATTTTACTTTTGAGTAAGCCTTATTTAATTCATTCACAAAATTCTATTCTTACAGATGAAAATCGCTTAAGCAGAGATCTTTCTACTATCTTCAACAGCTTCTGCATCAAGCTTCATTTGCTTGTCTTTGTGTAGTTGAATTACACCAAACTTATCCAGCAACTTGATCCATTGGAATGTAGGGTCAATCTCGTGCCAACGAATACCTCCAAAATTAGCTCTTGATCCAAACTTATGGTGGTTGTTATGATAACCTTCACCCATCATTAAGAAATCAAAATGAAACAGGTTTCTTGACGTATCACCGACCTTGAAATTACGATAGCCGTATTTGTGAGCATACCAGTTGATAATTGCACCGTGAATAGGAGAGAGCAACCATTGTGCAGGCAGCAATAACCACATCCACCATTGTGTAGCGAACGCGGCATAAACGGCTACATAGATTAATCCCCAGCCTAATCTTGAAACCCAAGAGTGAGCAAACTTATCAAATGCGTGCCAGCGTGGCACACCTTAAGTGAAACGCTGATCAACTTGAATCTCATCCTTTACAATAGAGGAATACATAGTCTTCGTTTTCCACATCATTTTAAAGATGCTTTCATCGTATTTAGGACTATGTAGATCTTGAGGGGTGTCGGCATAGGCATGGTGCATTCTGTGCATCACCCCGTAGCCATATGCACTTAGGTAGTTTGAGCCTTGGAAAACCCAAGTCAACACATAAAACACTTTCTCCATTCTTGAGCTCATCGTAAAGGCTTTATGCGAAGCATAGCGATGTAGAAAGAAGGTTTGAAAGAAAAGCGACAGGTACCAGTGCGCTAAAAAGAATAAGAAAATAATGAGCATTAGTCTTTAGTTTATTGTTAGTCTAATGGTAAGACCAACTCATACTATACTTGTGACAAGAAACTTGAATTATTTTTTATTAACCTTAGATATTTCCTTTTTCAAGTCCCCAATTAGATCTGATAAGGCACCTTTTGCGCTTGCAAATTGAAATGAAGGTTGAAGATTAGCGATAGAAATATTGGGTCTTTTAAACTGAGGTTTTTGTCTCAGTTTCTGCTTAGCTCTTGAAAGTAACTGTCTCAGGTTGTCATTCTTCAACTCTAGAATAACTTGTAATTCCTCATAATTTACATCGAATACCTCTTTGAGAACAAAGACAGATCGTTCTAAAGGCTCTAGCTTATGATGCAACACCTGCAAGGCCTGCGTCATTTGCGCATTCATATCGAAGTTAAAAATGTCTTTCTGTGAATGATTATCAATAAGGGCAGAAGCATGCTCATAGACATCATGTGCTTTTTTGAGCATTTGCTGCTTTTTTGACTCTAAGAAATTGATACAATTATTCGTAACAGCAGTAATCAAATAAGACTTAGCACATTTAATCTTCTTCAAATCAACCTTCAGCCACTTTTCGAAAGTATCCTGCACAATTTCTTCAGCATCATGCATACTCCCCACAATTCTTTCAGCTAAGAATTGAAGCTGTGACTGATATTGTATGATGGCGATTTCGTGATTCATTCGAGTTGATGAAATTAGCCTGTAAACCTTTATGTCCAATCATAATGTTTGGTTTAATTTTGGCTAATGCCATAAAAAAAGACATCTCAATTTTGAAAGGTCTTTTGTTGTGTTCGTCTGTTTTCCTACTTGGATCTGGGTGAAGGAACGGTGTTACCACATTCATTCATCTATTACTCTTCACTTACGATTTGTCCAAGGTCTTCATTTTTCAGCATCTGGTTCACCGCTTTAAGATCATTGTTCATGACGCCTTTTAGTTTTTGTAAATGATCTGTTAATTCTTTCTTCAGTTCATCAAAAACCACATATGCCGCGTCAGTAGGCTTGGCTTGCCCGTTTTCTACACTTCTTCGCAGCGATGCCAATCTGTTATTCAACTTAATTGGAAAGTTCAATGGGTCCTGTGGGCTTTGATTCTGAACTTGATAAAGATCTAATTCAATAGCGCTAAGTTTCTCCATCATTCCATTGACACCATTAGCTAATTGATCATTATTGAACGGCCCCAGTTTTTCAATCTGACTTCGGATTTTACGAATCTTAATTACAGCTTCATTGGCTTCAGTTGTCTTGGCCATAATTTGTTGACTTAGATCAAATTGCTCCTGTAAATCTTCTGGCGTAATGCCTTCTAGGTTCGGGTTCATTTCAACACTGAAATCAGTATTCAATGTTTGCCCATTTACGCTTAGTCTTACCTGATAATCACCAATAGGGGCAAGAGGGCCACGTTGAGGCCTCGCACTCCAAATGATCATTCCTTCAAAAGTTGTAGCTCCAGGGTATCTCAAATTCCAGTTGAAGGAATTTAGACCCTTGGCTGTTGTAGGTGATCCACCTCTGCCTTCCGGACTTTTACCCGTATAGCTTTGTATCAATTCACCTTGAGCATCTAAGATTTCTACCGTTACAGAATCGGTTTGTTCCGGTAAGTAGTATTGAATTGCTGCGTTGTAAATACCTCTTATTGGGTTAGCCGGCTTAAAAAGTGTTACCTGATTGGTTTTATTAATCTCAGCTGCTTCCCTAAAAGGGCGTATGTCATCTAAGATCCAGAAACCTCGACCATGAGAACCTAAAACCACATCATCATTCTTTAAGACTAAGTCGCGAATAGGTGTATCTGGAAGATTCAACTGCAAGCTTTGCCATTTTGCTCCATCATTAAATGAAACATACACACCGTGCTCAGTAGCCAGATAGAGCAAACCAGGCTTTTGTAGGTCCTCGCGAATGGCTCTTGAAAAATGCCCAGGAGCGATTCCATTGATGATTTTAGTCCATGTTTTTCCATAATCAGTCGTCTTAAATACATAAGGCTCACGGTCATCGACCTGATAGCGATTAGCAGCTAAATACAATGTGCCTGGATTAAACTTACTCTCATCAATGATGCTGATACGAGAATACTTCGGCAAGTCTTTAGGAGTAATGTCTACCCATTTCTTACCTCCATTACGCGTAATATGAACTTTACCATCATCAGAACCTGCCCAGATTGTATTTACATCGTGGCTAGAAGGAGCCAAGGCGAAGACTGTTGCGTAGATCTCCGGCCCATTCATGTCCATGGTAATAATTCCACCAGTTTTCCCTAAGGTCTCAGGGTCGGCATAAGTTAAGTCTGGACTAATCTTTTCCCAGGTTTGTCCATCGTTTGTGGTTTTCCAAACATGCTGAGATACAGTGTACATTGTATTATCATCGAGTGGTGAGAACATAATAGGGAAGGTCCACTGCCATCTTTCAGGTAAGGCACTCGATGGTTCACCAGAGAAGAATCTTGGATATACCTGAATATCTCTTCTTTGGCCGGTAGCTCTGTTATATCTAGTTAACAAGGCTCCTTGGCTACCCGCATAAAACACATCTGGATCTGTCGGACTTTGGGTTATCCACCCACTTTCACCACCTCCAACAGCGTATGCCCAAGATGCTCCCATACCACGGGCCATCATATGTCCCCAGCCATCACTTGGCATAGCAAGTGTGCTGTTATCTTGTTGAGCCCCAGCTACATGATATGGAACATCTGAAGTTGTCATTACATGATAAAACTGAGTTGTTGTGAAATCTTGTTCTGTCCATGTTTGGCCACCATTAATACTCACGGTGCCACCACCATCGTTAGCAGAAATCATGCGCATAGGATTATTCGGATCAATCCAAAGGTCATGATGGTCTCCATGTGGCGGACGTACTCTAATATCGAATTTCTCGCCACCATCAGTAGATTTCCAAAGCCCTACATTCAAACCATAAACCACATCTTTATCAAATGGATCGGCTACCAATCTAGAGTAATAGAAAGCACGTTGCCTGAGTTTACGCTCTGAATTGACACGTTTCCATGTCCAGCCGGCATCATCAGATCTGAAAATTCCACCTTCGTTTGCCTCAACGACAGCCCAAACTCTGTTTGAATCAACGGGGGAGACCGTCACGCCAATCTTGCCAATAGGGTCTTCTGGCATACCTGGGTTTTCTGTAAGCTCTACCCAAGTGTCTCCACCATCCATTGATTTCCAAAGGCCACAATCAGGACCACCGCCCCACATTTTCCATGCTTTTCTGTACACCTGCCATGTTGTAGCATAAATGACATCAGGATTATTTCTATCGATGATAAGGTCAGCCGCACCAGCCTTCTCGCTTACACAAAGTACTTTCTCCCAAGTATTCCCACCATCTTTGGAACGGAATACACCACGTTCTTCATTATCACCATAAACATGACCTAGAGCAGCCACATAAACGATATCTGGATTAGTGGGATGAACTCTAATTCTTGAAATGGCTTGCGTTTCTTTCAAACCTAAATCTCTCCAGGTCTTACCTCCATCGGTGGTTTTATACACACCATCACCTTGTGTAATGCTTCCTCTTAGCTGTGTTTCACCGCCACCAATATAAACTACATCAGGATTGGTTTCAGCTACTGCAACTGCCCCTATACTAGATGAGGTGATTTGCCCGTCAGTTACAGGAAACCAGTTATTTCCACCGTCTGTCGTCTTCCAAAGACCACCTCCAGTGGCGCCAAAGTAATACTCGTTCGGCCTACCAGGGCTACCCGTAGCTCCTAGGGAACGTCCGCCACGCTCAGGACCAATGTTTCTCCATTGGTAACCTTGATAAAATGATGGATCAACAGGGTCGTTGGTTTGTGCTTTAGTTTCATTGCTAATTGAAAATACCAACAGCAAGGAGAGGAGGAAGGTAATACGCTTCATCAGTTTTGGTTTGGTTAGATCTGAATTTAGGAAATCAATAGAAATTTAGGCTTATGGATTATATCAATGGTTAAAAAAATGCTCACACTATTGATTCAAAAACCCTCTAAAGTATTATGTGAAAAAAGTAGGTGTCTTTTAACTGGGTTATTTATCAGATGAAGGCTTTGACAAGGTCCAGCCTTGAAAGGAGTACCCTGTCACCAAATTGTAAAATAAAGAGCTCTACTGAGTCAGTTCAATTACAAACTGAGTTAAGCCATCTCTTCTTTGATAGTACAACTGCCCTGAATGAGCAAGAACAATCTTCTTAGATATGGCTAAGCCGATACCAGAACCATTCACCTTTGTAGTATAAAAAGGCACAAATACTTCCTTTAAGACCAATTCTTCTATTCCTTTTCCATTATCCTCTACGATAATTTGTGTGTACATAGAGCTGCTATTTAGCCGGATTTGAACCTTGGGACTAGGATTGGAATGAACAGCATCGTTGGCATTCTTGATTAAGTTAATCAATACTTGAGCCATTAATGAACGGTCGATATTTAGGGTGTTATTCTCTTCATGTTCAGGGCTTATTTTCACCTCAACAGATTTATCCAAAAGGGTGATAACAGACTGAATAAATTCTTCTAATTGTACTGACTCAAAATAAGGCGCGACAGGTTTGTTTACTTGCTTGTAGGCATCTATAAATTTTAGAATCCCAGCTGTTCTGTCTTCAATTGCATTCAAACTTTTGGCCATATTCATTTGATCCTTAGGTGATAAGACCTCTAGAGTATCATCCTTAATCAACTTTTTGTTTACTACGCGAATAAGAGACAAAATAGGAGTGGTAGAGTTCATGATTTCATGGGTCATTACCCGCAGCAGGTTCTGGTAACTCTCTAGCTCTTTTCTTTCTAATGAGCTTCTAATATCAGTGATAGAAGACAATCGAAGTTTTTGCCCTTTCAGTCTAAAGCCTTCTGTTTTAATCAGCAACTTCCTACCATTTTCATGGTCTAACCACTCACTCGGAGATGCTCCTTCTGCAGACAAGATTTCGTGAATATGAGGTGCAGTTTGCTCAAGCACATCTATCTTAGACAGTCCTTGAATGTTAAGCAGCTCATTGAAAGCCTTATTGGTAAAAACAATTTCACCTGATTCTTTAAAGCAAATTACGGCCACGGATATGCTTCAAAACAGTCTGAAGTAATCTAAATTCTGCCTCACGGTTAGTTTTGAGCATTTCCATACTTTCCGTAATCAGATCGTAGGCTTCTTCTAATTCTTGAGAATTGGTCTTGCGTTGATAAGCGCGATTAAAGTCTCCATACTTTACTGATTGAAGGAACTGTGCCCAGGTACGCTCTTGCTTCTGAAGCCACCATGTCAACTCTACTACAGCAATCAGCAAAAGGCCAGCAAACATATAGGGCGTAATGGATAGATCTGTTTCTATGGCTGTATAAGCCATAGCCAAAGAGAGGGCTAATATGATCAAGACCCTTAATAAGATCAGCAAAAACCGCTTTTTAAAGATCATACTTCTTCAGTTTTCGATAAAGTGTATTTCTCCCAATACCTAATTCTGCGGCAGCATGTGTAATGTTACCCGAATGCCTTTCTAAAATTTCAGCGATCTTCCTTTTTTCAACTTCATAGAGGTTATCTGTCTTCGCTTTATACTGACTTTCAACTAACGACTCCGCTTGATTCATGACCACCATGCGTTCGATACTATTCTTCAATTCGCGAATGTTTCTTGGCCAAGAATAGTCTTCAAGCGCTTTAATTTCTTCCTTGGTTAAAGTCAGTTGACGCTGATACTTCTTGTTATAAAATGACAGAAAGTAGTCAGCTAGTTCTTTAATGTCACTTTTACGTTCTCTTAGGCTTGGTAAATGAATGTGGACTGTATTGATTCGATACAACAAGTCTTGCCTAAAAATACTAGCATCAGATAAAGCGTCAATGGTAAGGTGAGTTGTACAAATCAAGCGTATATCCACAGCTCTTGGTCTGTTTTCACCTACTCGATTAACTTCTCTATTCTGTAAAACAGCTAACAGTTTACTCTGCTGCACCGTAGGTAAATTCCCTAATTCATCTAGGTGCATTGTACCCATGTTGGCTGCTTCCAACAAACCTGCTTTATCTTCTGAGGCATCCATAAACGCGCCTTTAGCATGCCCGAATAAAGTGAACTCAAAAAGACTTGAAGTAATCGCTCCTAAATCAGCGTGAATTAATGGGGCAGAGGCCCTTTGTGATTTCTGATGTATATATTTCGCGAGCATTTCTTTGCCAGTACCATGCTCTCCGGTAATCAAGAGTGAAGCACTTCTTGAGGGCTCACACCGAAAGTCAAAGGTTCTTTTATGGCTAAGACATAATCTACCTTACCAACTTGGCCTTTGGCCCAGATACCTAAGTTTCTGCCTAAATCATCGTTTTTATTTATCGTAGATAAGGCAAAAATCGGGGCATCTAATGACATGAGCGATGTGGTAGAAGCCACATTCAATCGAGACTGACCTCCCCAAGCAGATTCTCCCATACCAATTTCTAGGGCGTCAGAAATTTTGTATTCGGCATAGTAATCTAGAATATCAATCATAAAACCAGCTTCTGTCTTTTGATTCAGGTTATTGTTACCCAGCAAAAAATACAACTAAAGCCTTGGCGATAACTGACTAAAAACACCCATTCTCATTCTCCGAATAGAGAAGTCAAAAGCACTGGTAATGGGCTCGTTATCAATGACAGTGCCGGGGTTCATGGCAGTATAGCGAGTCCAAAGTTGCCCTGAAAATGCGGCCTTAATGTATTGATCTCCCGATTCATTTAAGTTGATTCTAAGCTTTTCATCTTGCCCGAACAAGGCATTAGAACTACTGAAAAGTATAAGAATTATAAGAAGGGGTAGTAGGGCTGATTTCAAGTACATTGATTTACCTCTGTAAGGTTTTAAATCACTTGAAGGTACTTTCGGCACTTTATTGAATACATGACTCACCTCATGTATACAGAGAATATTGATCGTCTTTTAGAAGGATATATGATAGAAAACCAACCAATTCAACTTGGCAATTACTCTTATAAATTTTCGTAGTGAATAGGAATAACCATTTAATAAGGTCACCTTTGTGATAAGAATTAGCGCGGAGTAGCGTTTCTTATTTTGTCCTTCCGATTCAATAAAAATAATTACCCCTCTTTATTTCTTAGAAAATTCAGCCCGTATTGTTGGTGTAGAGTTAAGCATTTGTTTAACTGAACAACAAGAGACAATACACAGGCTAAAAAAATTATATTTAATAACTAATAGTAATACAATGCAAAAAGGTAAAGTTAAGTTTTTCAACTTCACAAAAGGATTCGGTTTTATAACTCCGGATGATGGTGGAGATGATATTTTCGTTCATCAAACAGGTCTTACGGAAGATATCCGTGAGGATGATAATGTAGAGTTCGAAACTGAAAGAGGAAAAAAAGGATTAAACGCTGTTCAAGTAACAGTTGTTGACTAAATCATATTCCTATCAAAATTAAAAAGCCGCTTCTCCATATGGAAAAGCGGCTTTTTTATTTGGGTTACCTAATATCTTAAGCTTCTTCAGAAGACTCTTCTTCTGTTTCAAATGCCACTGCACTTACCGTTAGGTTAAACTGGTTATCCATATCGATTGTAAAGCTATATTGCTTAATCAATTCAGAAGCCTTGTTAGATTGCTGGAGCATTGATACAAAATCACTCCCAACAATACTCACTTTTGTTGGCTTGATGTTACGCGCATTTTGAGTAATTACTGTAAAAGAATAAGTCGAGCTCTTTCTTGTATTGGCGTCTGTGAACTCATGTTTAGACATTTTATAAGATTGAGGAGTACCATCGAGAGAATCTACCATCAGTTTTAAGATTACTGGACGGTACTTTTTCCAAATGGGATAGAATTCTTTTACAGCTAATGCCTCCATTATTTTTGTTTTTGTTTAGTCACTAAGATTAGTGATCTCATTTAGTTTAAATTTTAGTTAGGTGCCTTGTAAAGTCTGTTTTCGCTAAAAATGACTGAATGCCAGACAACCATGCAAGTTAAGAATATCTTTAAGGTAATGTGAAAAAATTCTCTGATTTGTCTTGAGTACGAGACTTGGTGAAAATTCATTCTTAAATATCTAGTAAAGCGTTCTCAATGGCAAAACCCCAAAACAAGTCATTAGGAGTTAGGAAACCACACAGTAGGGCATAAAAAAAGCCATCCTCATTGGATGGCTTTTGATTTTTTTGTGAAGTTAAAATTACATTGATGGAGGTAAGATCACTTGATCTATTACGTGTACTACTCCATTAGATGCCTCAACATCAGCCATAGCTACACCAGCACCATTTACTTTAGCACCACCCGTAGTAGTGATTGTAATTTCAGCACCATTTACTGTCTTAGCTTTCATGCCGTCAGAAAGATCAGTTGACATTACTTTTCCCGACACCACGTGGTAAGTCAAGATAGCAACCAATTGGTCTTTATTCTCAGGCTTTAATAACGTTTCTAAAGTACCTTCTGGTAATGCAGCAAATGCTTCATTCGTAGGAGCAAATACTGTAAAAGGACCTTCGCCCTGTAATGTACTTACTAAATCTCCAGCTGTAACAGCTGCTACTAACGTAGAAAGAGATTCTGTCTCCATTGCTAAAGCAACAATATCTTTTGCAGCCTCTTCAGCCATTGTTGGCTCTTCGTAAGTTGTTTCCTCTTCTTCATTGTTTGAAGAAGTATTGCTACATGATAGTGTGAACACTAAAAGTAGACTTAATAAATAATAGCTCTTTTTCATAATTAATGATTTGTAGACTTAACAGAATATTAGCCCGTATGTTCGAATTAATACGAATTACTTTATCGGACTATCAAACATCTCCATAGGCAGGCAGAGAAAAAAGGACTTTATTCATCATGCTCCATTAACAACATTTAGAACCAAAGTCATTGGTTTACTTTCAGGTTTGGATACCTTAACGGAACTTTTTGCGAATCAACTAAGATTCGCGCGGTCAAACTCAAAAACAACAACCAACATGCTTAAAAACTACATTAAAGTAGCTTTCCGAAGCTTACGCAGACAACCTGCGTACACTGCACTTAATATTATGGGACTTACGGTAGGCATTGCCTCCAGTCTTATTATTCTACTATACATCTTTCACGAAACCAGCTTTGACAAACAACACTCAAAAGGTGACAGAATCTATAGATTATCTACACATATAACTGAGCCAGATAATTCATTTAAGTGGGCCAGTATGACCTGGAGGGCTGCCTTTACGGTTAAAAACGAAAATCCAGAAGTAGTTCAAGCTGCTCGCTTACAGGGAATGAGTGGGCAGGGGGGCATGCGTTTTACCTTGAATCAGGTGGACTATTTCCAAGACAATGTGTATGCCGCTGACTCAACAGTCTTCGATATATTTGACTATGATTTTGTTTCTGGAAATCCCGAAACTGCTCTAGAAGCACCAAATTCTATCGTCATTAATGAATCAATGGCAACCAAGATCTTTAAAGGCGAAAATCCACTAGGTCAAACCATTCAGAGTGGCGGTAACAGGGAGATGTCTTTACAAGTAACGGGGGTCTATAAAGACGTTCCGAATACTTCCCACCTTATAGCAGAAGCTTTAATTTCTTGGAGAACCATTTTTCAAGGAGAAGATCAAGGCTGGGGTAGCTGGGGTACCATGTCATATGTACTCCTCAATGAAGGCGTATCTAAAGAAACCCTACAGGTGAAGCTAGACTCTACTGTGAGTAGATATATCGCACCCATTTTTGATCCTATTAATATCAAAGTGAAAATGATACCGGTCCCATTAAAAGACATTCACTTAACATCTGATTTTGAAGGAGAACCTGTATCGGTTGGTGACATTGAATATGTACAGA
>CBFIDV010000032.1:0-31137 GCA_965661455.1 Roseivirga sp. | reverse complement strand
CCGCTTAGATTCAAGGTATGAAGTGAGCCTTTGTTATCGATTATTGTATGGTCTGTTAATTCATCAAAACTTACATTTAATGCTGTAGCTATTCTTTTTAATGTGTCTCCACGAGGCTCGGTTTCACCTTTTTTGATTCTTTGAATCGTTCTAAGGTTTATCCCTGCTGTATTGGCTAATAGTTCTTGAGATAAAGCATTCCTTTTTCGCAAAGCTATGATTTGACCTGATAAATAATTTACTTCTTTCATTACGTTAATTTCTGGTCTAAACCTATAAAACTATCTTTCAGGGTCATGAGGCAATCATATGACATATTTACGGCATATAAGTCAGTTAAGAAACTTCAAACAAAAAAGCGCTAGAAAGGCTCGGTTTTAGCTCTTGATGATCCTACGTATTCGATTCTTTAATGAAGGAACTACATCTTCTTCAAACCATGGATTATTCTTTAGCCATGCTCTATTCCTTGGTGAAGGATGAGGCAAAGGAAAGAAATAGGGGAGATATTCATCGTAGTGCTTTACGGTTTCGGTAAGGCTCATCCAATCCCACGTTTTTAGATAATGCTTTTGAGCGTATTGACCAATTAGCAGTGTCAATTTTACTTCTGTTAATTCAGAAATGATTTTTTGATGCCATTGAGGAGCGCATTCAGGACGAGGAGGCAAGTCTCCAGATTTTCCTTTTCCGGGATAGCAAAAGCCCATAGGTACTATGGCAAATAGGTCTGGGTTATGGAATTGTTCTTGGTCAACACCAAGCCATTCTCTCAGCCTTTTACCAGATTCATCGTTCCAGGGAATACCAGTTTCGTGAACCTTAGTGCCAGGTGCTTGTCCAATAATAAGAATCTTGGAATTTGGCCTATAACTCAAAACAGGTTTAGGTCCGAGTGGAAGTGATTCGGCACAAATAGTGCACCCTCTTATTTCTTCAAGTAATTTACTCACAGTTGAGCTTCGTCTTTAGTTCTTTAGACTCATTTAAGTAAAGGGGTATAAATTCCCCTTTGAGGGAATTAAAGCCACCAGTTTTGTCATGTCAGCTGTGAAAATTTACCTAATTCTACAATAGTGCTCTATTCATTAAGCACTCAGTTCATTTGGTGATGTAATGATAATCACGGATTTCGGAACTAACATCATGAGCGATTAATAAAGTCAGTTATCGCTAATTAATTCTAAGTGGTTCTGTGCTATTGGGTTAGTACTAGCGTTATGCCTATGAGGTACTATTCGTAAACTACTACTTCTTTATGTTCAAACCACCCTGGGTACATCTCGCTATGAATGCTTTCCACTCGATTTCTTTTAACCTTAAGGGTGGGAGTCATAAGTCCATTGTCAACTGACCATTCCTCTTTCATCACTACCGCCTTGGCTAATTTCTCATGCTTTTCAAGCGAAGGATTAATACCCTGAATAGTTTCTGCTATCGATTGGTCAAATGCTTCTTTCGATTTGGCTTTACCAATTTCCGAAGGAACAATGAGAGCGATCGGCTGTGGAATACCTGTTCCAACAATACAGATTTGATCAATGTCGTTGTTTTTAAGCATTTCTAGCTCAATCGGAGCAGGAGAGATGTATTTGCCTTTATCGGTTTTAAATTGGTCTTTAACACGTCCTGTTATTCTTAAATAACCATCATGGTCGAATTCGCCAATATCACCAGTTCTCAGGAATCCATCTTCCGTGAACATTTCGGCAGTTTTTGCCTCTTCTTTATAATAGCCTTGCATTAGGCAATTGCTCTTAATTAGAATCTCTTCTTCTTCTGAAAGCTTGGCGGTAACTCCTGGTAAGGGCTTGCCAACCGTACCGAATTTATTCTGTCCAGGTAAATTGAAATGTGAAAGAATACAATCCTCTGTCATGCCATAGGCTTGACAAATATCAATGTCCAGCTTCTTGAACCATTCTTTCAGTGAAACCGCAATGGGTGCAGCGCCTGAAAAACTTGCTTTGGATCTAGATAGGCCTAAGGCCTTCTTGATTTTCTTTCTTACCAAACTGTTTATGATTGGTATAGATAAAAGTTTATCAAGTTTCTCTTGTGGCATTTTCTCCAAGATCTTCTCTTGGAATTTCTGCCAGATTCTTGGTACACCAAAGAAAGTATCTGGCTGTACTGAAGAAAGGTCTTCAGCAAAAGTATCTAAAGATTCTGGGAAGGAAACGGTAGCGCCTCTATATATGGCCGACATTTCAATACCTGCTCTTTCCGCAATATGTGTCATTGGGAGGTACGAGAAATATGCCGGGTTTTGAGGCAATTTGATTACATCTATTGCCGTATTGATGAGCTGATTAAAAGCACCTACAGTATGCATTACACCTTTAGGATTACCCGTAGTGCCAGAGGTATACATAATGGTCATTAATTCCTCATGTGTTTGTTCATGAGGGTTTTCTAGAGCAGAATTACTCTTTACCAAATCCTCCCAGCTAAAGCGTTCGCTAATATCGTATAGTTCTACTCCAATGGCAGGTATATCTGGTATACCATCTTTTTGCTTGCTGTAATCATCTAGTTTGCCAATAATCACGGCCTTGGACTCACTGTGTACTAGAATTTGGTTGATTGAGTCGGCTCCAAGTGTTGGATAAATAGGTACCGATATGCAGCCTGCCATCATAATGGCTAAATCCGCCATCATCCAATGAGCACAGTTTTTTGAAAGTAAAGCTACATGATCTCCTTTTTGAATTCCCATGGCATGGAGACCACTGGCGATTTTACTAGCTTGATCAAAAGCTTCGCCATACGAATATTCTTTAAAGTTTCTGTTGATCGGCTGTCTTAAGAAAATGAGATCTGAGTTTTGGTTGGCCCAATAAGTAAAGGCGCCCAAAGGTGATGTAAGTCTTTCCATAATTGAGGTTGAGTCAATTAATATAGAAAAAAATGTATAAGCAGCCTAGTTGACTTTATATGGACGATTAAAACTGAATTCCGATTCTAAAATTAGCGTCAAAATTTAGCCCAAAATTCTTACCGGGTGAGTTTGATAATCCTTCGCTATCCCAAAACCAGCCATCGTTAGGAACGACTGTTTCAGGATCAATTCCGGGCATTCTCACATTTCTAAATCTCATACCAATTCCTGTATAAGCCTCTAGAACCAATCGTTTGGTTATGTATTGCTCCATACCAATTCTTGGGGTAAAGTTGATAAACCTTTTTTCAATGTCTACCAGTCTCGTAAATCGGTCCCATTCCCATTCAGGCCTATTTTCCTCAGGAATTCTAAGGTTAGTTTCTGCTCGGTGATCTTTGTTTAAATAATCCACACTACCCGAAACATAGATTCTCGTTCGTTCACCATTTCGTAGATAGATTTTATGTTCTAAGCCTAGTTCAAAACCTTCTGCCTGCCTAGAATATTCATCGTTTCTTGCGATTAATGAGCTGAAGGTAAGCTGAGTAGCACTTTCCGTGTTATGATGCCTCAGATAACTAAATTCGAAACCTGGATGGTAAAGTTCAATAGAGGAAAGAGGGGTGAAGGAAATACGGTTCTTCAACTTGTGGTAGGAAGAATCCATGGGGAAATAATTTAAATAGCCTTTTGGAGAATTTAGATCTATATAAACTTGTTTAGGGTAGGTCCATTTTTTTCCTGTTAGTTCATCTACTAGTGCACCAGCAGGCGCACCAATTATGTAGGCACTAACCAAAAACGCATTACTCCAATACCAAGGACTCTTTTGAGCCATGATGGGTGTTCTTTTGAGGGTTTCTGCATTAAAGACAGCTAACGGTATGGGGATTTCGCTATTCTTACGGTAGAAGGTGAAATCTTCTCCCGACTGATTCATAATTGTATCACCTTCAAGAATAAAATTTAATGGTTGTTCTGTCCGAACAGTAACATCAGTATATGACTTGTTCAAGAGCGTTGCGCACGAACTTGAGATTAGGATTGATCCTAAAAGTAAAAAGTGAATGAATTTGACCTTCATGAGTTTCTGCAATAGCGTTGCAATATACTTTCAACGAGCTGTTATGCAATTAGACACATGATTAAGTTAAAAAGAGGTAACGAAAAAAGCCCAGACCGAAGGTCTAGGCTTTTCTATTTCTATCTAATTACTAGATACTTTTTATTCTTCTAGATTACATCATGCCTGGCATTCCACCACCACCCATTGGAGGCATTGGTGCAGCACCTGCTTCTTCTGGCTCCTCAGCAACTACACATTCAGTAGTTAATAGGAGAGCAGCAATTGAAGCTGCATTCTCTAGCGCTAGACGTGTTACTTTCGTAGGGTCAATTACACCAGCTGCAATTAAGTTCTCGTATTTGTCTTCTCTTGCATTATAACCGTAATCAGCTTTTCCAGCTTTCACTTCGTTGACTACCACAGAACCTTCACCGCCAGCATTGCCAACAATTGTTCTAAGTGGAGATTCTACAGCCATTCTGATAATGTTTACACCAGTTTCTTGGTCTTCGTTATCAGTAGCCACTTTATCTAAAGAAGCAGCAGCTCTTAATAAAGCTACGCCACCACCGGCTACAACGCCTTCTTGAACGGCAGCTCTTGTTGCGTGCAATGCATCGTCAACTCTGTCTTTCTTCTCTTTCATTTCTACTTCAGTAGCAGCACCAATGTAAAGGATAGCTACACCACCAGAAAGCTTTGCTAAACGCTCTTGAAGCTTTTCTTTGTCGTAGTCAGAAGTAGTGTTTTCAATTTGAGTTTGGATTTCTTTTACTCTTGCCTCAATGTTGGCAGCATCGCCAGCACCATTCACAACAGTTGTGTTATCCTTATCAATATTTACTTTATCAGCAGTACCTAAATACTCGATAGTTGCATTTTCTAGTTTGTAACCTCTTTCTTCAGAGATAACAGTTCCACCAGTCAATACAGCGATATCTTCTAACATTGCTTTTCTTCTGTCACCAAAGCCTGGAGCTTTAACAGCAGCAATTTTCAATGAACCTCTGATTTTGTTCACAACAAGTGTTGCTAATGCTTCACCATCAACATCTTCAGCAATAATTACAAGAGGCTTACCTGACTGAGCTACTGGCTCAAGAATAGGAAGCAATTCTTTCATTGCAGAAATTTTCTTGTCGTAGATTAAGATGTAAGGAGTTTCCAACTCAGCTTCCATCTTGTCCGTATTGGTTACGAAGTAAGGAGAAAGGTAACCTCTATCGAATTGCATACCTTCAACTGTTTTTACTTCAGTCTCAGTACCTCTTGCTTCTTCTACAGTGATTACTCCATCTTTACCTACCTTGTCCATTGCATTGGCAATCATCTCACCAATTTCAGCATCGTTGTTAGCAGAGATAGTACCCACTTGTTTGATCTCGTTAGAGTCTTTGATCTCTTTAGATTGAGATTTAAGGTCGGCAACAACAGCAGAAACTGCCTTGTCGATACCTCTTTTCAAATCCATTGGGTTAGCACCTGCTGCTACGTTTTTGATACCTGCACCGTAGATAGCTTGCGCCAATACAGTAGCAGTTGTAGTACCGTCACCAGCGCTATCAGCAGTTTTAGAAGCAACTTCTTTCACTAACTGAGCACCCATGTTCTCAATTGGCTCAGAAAGCTCAATTTCTTTTGCTACCGAAACACCATCTTTTGTTACTGTTGGAGCTCCAAATTTTCTGTCAATAATTACGTTTCTACCTTTTGGTCCTAAGGTAACTTTAACTGCATCGGCTAGCGTATCAACTCCTTTTTTCAGTTGATCTCTAGCGTCATTATTAAAGAATAAGTCTTTAGCCATTTCTTTATGATTAATAAATGAATGTTTAGATTAAATAAGAGTTCCTAGTACGTCTGAATTTTTCATGACTAGGTAGTCAGTTCCTTCAATGTTCAACTCGGTGCCAGAGTACTTTCCGTAAAGTACAACATCACCAATTTTTACTTGAACAGGCTTGTCAGCGGTACCATCGCCAACAGCTACCACAGTACCTTTTTGAGGTTTTTCTTTAGCAGAGTCAGGTATGATAATTCCTGAAGCCGTTTTTTCTTCCGCAGGAGCAGGCTCAACGAGAATTCTATCTTCGTTAGGCTTGAAGTTTACATTAGACATTTTTCTTATGATTGTTTTAGTGTTTGAAACAATTTATATGGGCTGAATAGCACTTAATGTGCCAAAGCCGTATTCAGCATTTTTGTCAGAATATTCTCTACTCTTGTCAGTGTGCAACTGTCAGAATTACACTTTTTGACTCTTAAAGAAATTATGGCTGACAGACTTTTGACCAATAAAAAAGCCCGTCCAAATTTGAACGGGCTTTCTTCTGGTAAATTTCTTTTATTCCTGACCTGATGTGTCGGCAGGAACAGGTTCTATACTAGCACCTGTGGTGTCTGCAGGTACAATAGGAGAGGCACTCGGCAGCGACTGCTGAGCAGCGTCTACGTTTGGATTACCTATTTGGCCTGAATTCGCACTATTTATATTTAAGCTAGCTGAAAGGCTAAACACAAAAAGTGCAACGATAAAGATCCACGTTGTTTTCTCTAATACATCGGTTGTCTTCTTAACACCGATCATTTGTTGGGCACCACCGCCTCCAAATTGGCTAGATAGACCGCCACCTTTAGAGTTTTGAATCAGCACTATTAAGATTAATAGCACCGCTACGATAATTGCCAGTATAATAAATAGCTTAAACATTCTACTTCGACTTTATTTCCTCAATTCGGGTCGCAAAGTAAGTGCTTTTTTCAGGAAACTTCAAACGTAGTCTTTCATAAATCTGAATAGCTTTTTTGTACTTAGCTTGCTTTACCATAAGCTTGGCTAAAGTCTCGGTTTCAAAGGCCTCTGAATTCTGAATAGCTTTAGATGCTAAGTCTACTTGATCATTACTCCCTTCTTGCTCTCCAATCTTCTGAATAGCTATTTGAGGTTCTTCTTTTATAAAGCGTTCTATGATCTCAACTTGCTGTTTTGATGTCTTTTTAGGTTCAGTCTGCTGTGCTTTATCTTTCTGCTTAGGTTCTTCAAAGGTTCCTGCCAGCAGGGCCTCGATTCTTTTTTTGGTTGCTTCTATTTCAGCTAGATTATCCTTAACCTCTTTCTCTTTTTTATCGTCTTGAGATTTTATGACAGGCTCTATGGTCTTTTTCTCTACTGGCTTGGCCTTTCTTTTTTCTTCTACCTTAACCGCTTCCTTTTCTGTAGCCTCTACCTTTTCCTCAACCGCAGTCTTTGGTTGCTCAGTCTCTCTAACCGACTCTTTTTGAGCTACAGTTTTCTTAACAGTGACTGGATTTGCTTCTATTGGCTTAGCAGCAACTGGTGTTGGTATTGTCTCTTCATCCTTTTGCTTAGGATTAAAGTCGAAATCACCTTCGATTATTTCTTTCAAGTGCGACCTGTTTACTGAGTAAATGGCTGTTTTCTTAATAAAGGCATCAGTTTTTGGGTGATTGCGGTCTTGGAGTGCCTTGGCTACTACAACGTATAGGCTTTGAAAGAATGGATACTTCTTTCTGTATTCATTCAATGCCCTAATGTCACTATCTGTGATATTTGAGGGGTCTAGTAGTAAGGTATTGAATCGTTCGCGGTTCACCCAAATTAATGTTAGATGACTAAAATAGAGGTTTAATTACCACTGGGCAACAGAGGCTTGATAAATGTCAAAATAGATTTGGTCGAATATTTCTTCTATCAACTGATCTTCAACATCGGTAAGTGATGCTGTTTGAGGATCGTAGTCTGCAAAAAAGCTGAAGTTCTGATCGAAGTTTTCTTCCTCATTTTTTGTATTCACGAATGTGGTCTGAACGCGTATGGTTAAACGCATAAGACCAGTTCTGTCAGCCGATGTGGTAGATCCTGAGGATCTAATGGCCTGTGGTCTTACATTGTAATCCACTATTGCCCCTTCAATCTGCAAATCTCCTTGGCGTTGTACCAGTTCAAGCTTTGTCCTGCGTTGGAAGAATTCTTTCAAACCTTCAGTGAATTCTTGCCCCATGTTTGGGATACCGCCAGCAGTTTCATTGGGGAACAATGAAATTGACATGGTTTTGGTCAGATTGTAATCAATGGAGGCACCATCAAATGAGTAGATGCCACAGGCAGAGGTTATTGCTAGTAGTGAAAGGAGAGGGAAGACTTTGAATAGCTTATTCAATCTCGTATTGTTTAATTTTTCTATAAAGAGTACGCTCAGAGATCCCCAAATCTTGTGCCGCATATTTACGTTTGTTATTGTTTTTGCGCAACGCTTTAATAATTAGCTCTTTTTCTTTCTCTTCTATTGAAAGAGATTCTTCCTCCTGATGAACGATATCATGCACCTCATCATCTAATGAATATACATCATTGGATAAATTATGAGATTCAATGAGGAGCGTTTCAGCATCTGATTTTTGGGGTGTATTGGAAGAGTGTGATACTTCATCGTCATCCAAAGACCTAAATAAACTCGGGTTGTCTTTAACTACATTCCCATCATATGAGCCAGATTCGGCCATGTCATGAACCAATTTCTTTAAATCGTTCATGTCCTTTTTCATGTCGAATAAGACCTTATACAAAAGGTCTCGTTCACTCAGACTCTCCTTATCTGAACCTTCAGCTCCTCGATAGAGTGCCGGTAGACTAGATTTGGACTGAGGAAGGTATTTAAGTAAGGTTTCACCATCTATAAACCTGTTCATTTCCAAAGCAGACATTTGCTCTACTAGATTCTTTAGTTGCCGAATATTGCCGGGAAATTGAAATCTTAACAGAGATGCTTTGGCCTGATCATCAAGCTTAATGCTCTCAACGCGGTATTTTTCAGCAAAGTCAGAAGCGAATTTTCTAAACAAAAGATCTATGTCTGCACCTCTTTCTCTTAACGGAGGTACAAAGATCGGGACGGTACTTAATCTATAGTATAAGTCTTCTCTAAACTTTCCTCTTTCAACTGCTTCATTCAATTTAACATTAGTAGCGGCAACCACTCTAACATCAGTTTTTTGAACTTTGGAAGAACCTACTTTAATAAACTCTCCGTTTTCAAGCACACGAAGTAATCTAGCCTGGGTCTGAACTGGCATTTCACCAATCTCATCTAGGAAAATGGTACCACCATTCGTTACTTCAAAATAGCCTTTTCTAGCTTCGTAAGCACCTGTGAACGAGCCTTTTTCATGCCCAAACAGCTCAGAATCGATGGTTCCTTCTGGAATGGCACCACAGTTTATCGCAATGAATTTTCCATGCTTTCTCGGGCTTAGCTGATGAATGATTTTAGAAAATGATTCCTTACCACTGCCTGACTCACCCGTTATGAGAACACTCATATCGGTAGGTGCTACCTGGGCTGCAACCTCAATGGCATGGTTTAGCTTCGGACTATTCCCGATAATGCCAAACCGCTGTTTTATACTGAGTACTTCTTTATCGTTCAAGCTTGAAAAATTTAGTCTACCACTTTGCCAAACAAGGTAGCTGCTGTACAGTCCTCAATTTGAACATGAATGTAATCACCTTTTTTGTGATGTGCTCTAGGGAAGATAACCACCTTATTTGCAGAGTTCCTTCCCTGTAAATGCTCATCGGAACGCTTTGAGACGCCTTCTATGAGTATTTTTTGTCTTTGGCCTATATCTAGTTTGTTTCGCCTTAAAGAGGAGGCTTGTTGCTTCTCAATAATTTCTGCCAGCCTTCTTTTTTTAACATCAAGTGGAATGTCATCTTCAAACTTCTTGGCAGCCAATGTTCCAGGGCGTTCCGAATAAAAGAACATATAAGAGAAGTCATATTGAACATAGTCCATTAAGGTGAGTGTCTCCTGATGTTCCTCTTCAGTTTCTGAGCAGAAACCAGCAATCATATCAGACGAGATACCACAAGTTTCTCCTAGGATTTCTCTAATGGCATCCACGCGATTGATGTACCATTCTCTGGTATAGGTTCTATTCATAAGATCCAATACGCGACTATTGCCGCTTTGAGCAGGGAGGTGAATGTATTTGCAGATGTTTTCGTACTTCTTCATAGTGTAGAGTACCTCATCTGTGATATCTTTTGGATGCGAAGTGGAGAAACGAACACGTAACTCAGGTGATACCTGTGCTACCATTTCTAATAGGTTGGCAAAGTTTATAATTTCTACTTCTTCACCTTTATTTTCCTTCTTCTCCAACCAAGCTTTATTGTTTTCTTCAGGAGACCATTTAAACGAGTCAACATTTTGACCCAATAAGGTCACTTCTTTATAGCCTTTATCGAATAGGTCTTGTGCTTCAGCCACTATAGAATAAGGATCGCGACTTCTTTCTCTACCTCTAGTAAACGGCACCACGCAGAAAGAGCACATGTTGTCACAACCTCTCATAATGGAGATAAAGGCTGTAATCCCATTGGAGTTTAAACGAACAGGCGAGATGTCCGCATAAGTCTCTTCTCTTGATAGAAACGTATTCACCGCTTTGAGGCCTTCTTCGGCTGATTCTACTAGCTTAGGTAGGTCTCTGTAGGCATCTGGCCCAACCACAACATCAACGATTTTTTCTTCTTCAAGAAGCTTTTCCTTCAATCGTTCAGCCATGCAGCCCAGCACCCCAATCGTTAGCTCAGGTTTATTCTTTTTTATCGTATTGAACTGTTTTAGTCTAGTTCTTACGGTTTGCTCTGCTTTTTCACGAATGGAACAAGTGTTAAGGAATACAACATCTGCGTTTTCAAATTCAGAAGTTGTGTCGTAACCGTTCTCTTTCATAATAGAGGTCACAATCTCGCTATCTGCGAAATTCATCTGACATCCATAGCTTTCGATATAGAGTTTCTTCTGCTTACCAGTGTTCTCTTCCTTTGAAGTTTTCACGGTATCCATTGCCTCCTGACTGTTTCTGTCAACTATGTCTATATCCTGAATGATATTCTCCATCTGCATCCTCAATTTTGAGGTGCAAATATAAGGCTTAATGATAAATTATGTCAGAATGGCAGTATATACTTCTTGCCTTTCCAATATTTTTTACTAAGAAGAAATTAGATCTTCGTTTAACTTTAAACAATAAACAACACAATTATGACACGATTCAAGAGACTGCCTTTGGCGGTAAACTTAATGATGCTTTTTACGGCTTTGCTTTTTTTCTCTTGTGAAAAGAGCGAGGATAAAGTTGAAACTGAATCGAAATATATTATTTCGGTAACGCCCGTAAGTAACTCTAATGCGCCCGCATTGCAATCTTTTGCCCATGGCATTCATGATGGAAAGTGGCTTCTATTTGCAGATAGAACCAATCAGGATTTGGATGAGGGCGGTTTACATGACCTTAATGGTAATTATACGAGCACATCCTTCGTTCCTATGTCTTACAACCAAGAGATTATGGTTTATGATGTCGCCAATGATGCGCTTCAGGGAATGACATTAGAAACAATGCTAAACGCGGTTAAGAAAATCAACCTAAGAACTCGACACTTTATACGACCCTGAGTAGTTATCAAACTATTTTTAGAAATTCTAACCCTCTAGCGACACAAGAGGGGGAGTATATGTATGTGATTGGTGGTTATGGTCCACCTATTAGCGATGTAGAAAATGGATCTTTATATACAACATTTGATCAAATCGCTAAAATACATGTGCCTTCTATGATCTCTTTGGTAAATGGAGATTATCAGAATGTAGATTGGACCGAAGTGATGGCCTTTGGGACTAATTCTGAGTTAATAAGCACAGGAGGAGAGATGTTTAAGCTTGTAGAAATGTTTTACGTGGCAGGGGGACACAATTTTGGTCCGAATGCGCTAAACGGTCAAAAGTACCTCGATGCAGTTTATCCATTTACCATTACACGGAACCTGGGAGGAAATACCTTAACCATTAAGCCTTCTCCGGCTATTACTGATATGCCTTTGGATAGCCTAAGTACAGCTTATTCAGATGCAAACTCGAAATTTAGAAGAAGAGATGGACCAACGGTGCCGGCTCTTTTTAAAAACGCGCAAGGACAATTAACGGAGGGAATAAGCTTTTATGGAGGCGTTTTTAAGCCCGATAGCGTAATAATCAAGGGAAAAGACACTACGACATGGCACAACGCGTGGAATCATGCAATCTATGTTCATCCAGAAATTTCTAATAGTGGGAATAAATACACTTTTGATTATAGTTCTAACCAGAAGGATAATAATGTCTATGCCTGTGCCGATTTAGAATTTTATGACTCCTCTACCGATAAAGTCCACACCTTCTTATTTGGAGGAATAGGAAACGGAGAGGTACAGTCTGCTTTTGCACTATCTTACTTTACAAATAAACTGATGCATATTACTTTTGATATGGTTGAAAATAAGAGTGAGCCAGTAGTAGTGAATGAGAACATTTTTGGAACAGATTATTTCTATGGAGCTGAGTCGCGCTTTATGCCAAACGATGGTCTTGTAAAGACTAAAGTAGGTAATAGCACTTCTGATGTAATAGATATTGTTGCCACAATGGGTAATCAGAAGACTCTTGATTTAGGTTACGTTTATGGTGGTATTGAAGCTTTTGTCAAGGCCCCAGGTACTTTTGGTCCAAAGCTTTCAGCAGCTTCTGATAAGATCTGGAAAGTAACGTTAACAAAGCAATAAATTTGATCAAAAAAGCCCTAGCAAATGCATTTGCTAGGGCTTTTCATTTCATCTGACTTTTCTTTAGTTCTCGCTAATTTTCATATAGCTATAGCCCATCTGATCTAAAGTTATCAATGAGGTTTTTGCTGAAACAGCAATGCTTACCTCTTTCACTATATCTTTATAAGGAATCCTCATAAACGATAAGGACTGCTTACAGATATAGAATTCAATGCCCTCTTTTTCGAGAATAGAAATTGCTTCCGCGTTAGGATTGTCAATCCCATATAGTTTCTGATAGGCTTCATTGGTTAAAAAGCCGCGATAAGCTCCACCATGAACAACTACGGCCATATTCAATTTTCTCTTTGGTACACCATTGGCAACATTGAGATTATAGGTTCTGGCAATCTCAGTAATCTGACGCATTATTTTAGCGGAATCGCCAGGGGCATCTATCAAATCGATCACTACCTTGTAGTCTAGCGCTTTATCATACTTAAGCGCTTTGGCTTTAGATTTCATAACACCAACCCATGGATCAAAATCGAAAACGGGGTAGGTCATACTCTCTTTAATATGAGGTGGGAGCTGTTGTGCAACAACAGTAGAAGCGATCATGCAAAATGCGAAGAGTAAAAAAATCCTTTTCATAACTGAAAAGATAAAGCATAAATGGGAGAGTTGGGGCTATTCTTAAATTAAGCTTATTTATTCTCATGATTATTATGTGCTAAGACTTTCAGGATGGCTCTAGCTTTTACGAGACATTCCTCATATTCATTTTCGGCAATGGCATCATAAGTAATGGCGCTTCCCACTTGATAGGAGTAAGTATTTAAGTCCGTATTGAGGAAAAGGCTTCTGATTAAAACGTTGAAATCAAAATCTCCATCTGGTGTAATGTAACCACTAGAACCGGAGAATGCCCCTCGCTTAGTGTTCTCATATTCCTCAATCAACTCCATCACTTTGATCTTAGGAGCCCCCGTCATACTTCCCATAGGAAAGGCTTCTCTTATCACATCAATAAAGTCTTTATCGTCTCGCTGCATTCCAGTAACAGTTGAGATCATCTGATGGACTTGCTCGAAAGAGTAGATTCCAAAGATCTCTTCTACGTTTACAGTACCTGTTTTTGCCGTTTTAGCTAAATCGTTTCGGACAAGATCTACGATCATCATATTTTCTGCAAGCTCTTTTTCATCGTTTCTAAGCTCTGTTTTCAAGCGCAAATCTTCATCAGGTGTAGCACCCCTCGGCCTTGTGCCTTTAATGGGTTGTGAGATTATTTTGGTCCCTTCCTTTTTAATAAAACGTTCGGGTGAGGCACAGAGAATGTAGTGCTTGTTGAACTTCTGAAAGCAGGTAAAGGGTTTAGGCGAAACTTCATTCAGTACAAGAAATGTATTGAGTGGATTAGCCTGTTCAATTTCACCATGAAATTCTTGACAGTAATTAATTTCGTAGCAATCGCCTTCCTTGATATGATGCTTTAAGCGTTTAACAGTTTTGATATACTCTTCCTTTTGCACAGAGGCAATTGGCTTTTTGAATTGAGGAACTGTTTGATCTAGTTTCGATATGAGGATCTTCTCTAGGATATCATCACCTTCGATAAGACATTCATCTTCGCTAAAAAATAAGATTGATTGGGCCTTAAAGAACTCAAGATTGTTAAATCCCGTACGGTCTCTGTTCTCACTGGAGAGGTTTTCTAGCTCATTCTTTAAGTCGTAACCTAGATAGCCAAAGCACCATTCGTTATCATGAAAGCTTTTGAGGGCTTGGAATGAATTGCCCTTTGGTTTTAATACACTATTCGCTCCAATAGCTAATATTTCGTTGAAACCTCCATATGGATATTCAGCACCATTAGACTTGTAATAAGCAAAGTGAGACTCACTTTGAGCATAAGCCAAAGCCTTGAGGGTAAATTGTTCTTTGCTAATTCCTTTATAGGGAAAGGTTATCGTCATAAGGTTGCAAGTTAGTAGAGCTTTAGGCATAAAAAAAGCCCTCTCAATTACTCGAGAGGGCTTCATTTGATATTATTGCTTACATGCCAGCGTTCGCCATTGCTGAAGAACCAGCTTCTAGCTCAAAACCAACATTTACTGTATTGTAAATGAATGAATCTTTTGCTTTATCTGTTGCAGAAGCTTCATCACCGTACATTAATTTCCAATCAGTTCTGTCAATGTTGAAGTTTGCTACAGCTTTGATCGTTCCGTTTTCTAAAGTTACTCTAGCTGGGAAAGTTATGTTTTTAGAAGTACCTCTCATGGTAAGATTACCAGAGATAAAGTGAGTAGGATTATCTACCATAAACTGGCTTAGTTTAGCCGGTGCATTGTCAGTAGCAAACTCGTCCTTGTCTGCAGCTAAGCTTGACGCATCGTAAATCGATGCTCCTGTGATTTCGAAAGATGCTTCTGGGAAACTAGCAGCATCAAAAAAGTCTGCTGACATTAAGTGACCTCTTAACTTAGCGTTATTCTCATTATTAGCTGGAATGTCTAATACAGATAAAGAGTTGATGTCGAATGTGAAGTTACCTCCAACTACTGCTTCTCCTTCTACTAATACTTCACCACCTGTAATAGCGATAGTTCCATTGTGCTTTCTAGCTGGTCTTGAGCCAATCCATGTTACTATTGAAGCTTCAGTGTTTACTGCAACAGATGATGCCACTTCAGAAGATGCTACATCTTGTGCTTCAGATGTTTCTACTGTTTGTCCTTTAGGACCACATGCTAATACTGCTACAGAAAGCATGGCTAAACCTAGGATAGATTTAAGGTTTTTCATTCTTGATAGTTTATAAGGTTATTTTTGTTTTCAATTTGAAGGAACTACAACTCAAAATGAACTCATTTGTTTGTAGTCCTTGCTAAACTCGAGTACTGAATAAAAAGTTCAATGTATATACATATAAAATATAAATGGCTGTAATAAAGAAAGTTAAAGGAGTAGGTCCTGTCATAGCTAATGACTGCTGGCTGGCCGAGAATGCCACTGTTATAGGAGATGTTCGGATAGCATCTGGTTCTAGCGTATGGTTTAATGCTGTTGTAAGGGGAGATGTTTGTTCCATAGAGATGGGTGAAAATTGCAATGTTCAAGATGGTGCAGTAATTCACGGCACACTAAATCTGTCAAAAACTATTTTAGGCGATAATGTCTCGATTGGGCACAATGCTATTGTACATGGTTGTACTGTTGAAGATAATGTGCTCATAGGAATGGGAGCTATTGTTATGGACAATGCAGTAATTAAGAAAGGTGCAATGATTGCTGCAGGAGCTGTGGTTTTGGCCAAGACAGTAGTAGAGGAGAACTGTCTCTATGCAGGTACGCCTGCAAAGTTGATTAAGCAAGTGGATGATCGGCTAAGACAGGTCATTGATAAGACACCTGAACATTACAAAATGTATGCTTCTTGGATAGAGGATTAAGTCCAAACACTAAATAATTTTGACTACATTATTCCTATGATCCGAAAACCTCAACCAAAAGAATACAATAGTTTCTATCAGCCCTATATAGATCAAATAGGGGATGGTAATCTGATAGACTCTTTGAAGAATCAGAGTGAGTCGCTTTCTAAGTTCTTTCTAGATCATTTAGACAAAGCAGAATACAAGTATGCTGCAGACAAGTGGTCGATTAAGGAAATACTGAATCACATCAATGACACAGAGCGAATCTTTGCTTACAGAGCCTTGTGTATTGTGAGGGGTGAAAATCAAGAATTACCCGGGTTTAATCAGAACGCTTATCAAGATAATAGTATGTCTAATTTGCGTACATTAGAAAGCTTAGTGAAAGAATTCGAAGCGATTAGGTTGTCTTCAATTCTATTTTTTGAAAATATACCCGAGTCGGAAAGCCTAACAGTTGGTATGGCCAGCGGTTATTGTGTGAGCGTTAGGGCTTTAGCAGCAATGATTGTTGGCCATGCACAACATCACGAGCATGTTATTCGGGATAAGTATTTATAGATGTTTATTATAGATCCCAATAGAAATTACGAGAAGCAAACAGAGTCCAGAGTAGTCATCAGGTTTCAGGATTGTGATCCGCTGAGACACTTAAACAATGCTAAATATTTCGATTATTTTTTTAATGCCAGAGAAGATCAACTGCCGAAAGTCTATGGCGTTGAAATAATGGACTTAATAAAATCTAATGAAGCCGTATGGGTGGTTTATAATCACCATATTGCTTACCTAAGACCTGCGAATTTAGGTGAGTGGGTTAGGATAGTGACCAGACTCGTTTGGTATAATAAAAATACAATCGTGGTTGAATACTTAATGCTTGATGATTACAAGAGTCATTTAAAGACCTTAATGTGGACAACCTTTAAATTTGTGGGAATGCACGACTCCCGCACAACGGAACATTCTGATGAGGTGAAAGCCTATTTAGATGCGATGAAATACTCGGGGGTAAACTTCGATCCGAAACTTTTTGATGAACGTGTAAAGGAAGTGAAACATTTAGTGCAGACTGAAGTTTAATTCTTTGACTTGACAATTTTTTTATAATGAGAAATAATGATGGTTTCGATCTTCAGGAGATCGAAAAGCTAAAAAAAGATATTCCAAGCGGACAATCTTACCTATTAATTGACTCAGAAGACAATTCTGAAGATTACAAAAACTTCTACTTTATTGGTGAATATCATGGACGTAGCGTCATTTACGATGCGGCTTTATATACCCTGCGTTTGCAGCATAGCAGCGAAGTTCACGAATTAGCTGAGCACAAAGTGGCTCAGAAGTATCCTGAGTACAAGAGTATTTCTTACGAAGAAGATGAGAATGGTGACATTCAACCTTTAGGAGACAAGGAAGAAGAGATAGGTCTATACCTTACTGAGGTTATGGATGAGCTGGAAGAAGAAGAGGCAGTAAAGGTTGTTGAGCATGTAGATCAAGATGTTAATATCGACTTTGGTATCGGTTTGGATGTTGGGCTTCATGTAGATTCTGTATCGCATGAGGTGATAGAAAAGTTTATAGCGGATTACAATGCTGATGCGCTCAAACTTGACAAAACGCATTACTCTTTTCAGTTCGATCCTATGGACTGAGAGATTTATTCATAGTTTGAAGCTCACTGAGAAGTGGGCTTTTTTTATGTCTAAACATCTTGCTTCAAATTGAATTTATAAGGTTATGTTAAAAGTCGCTTGGACTCCAATTTATGCCCATCCACTTCCCAAGAATCACAGATTCCCGATGGAGAAGTATAACCTGCTGCCAGAACAGCTGCTATATGAAGGCTCACTCACTCAAGATAACTTCTTTGAACCAGGTAAGCTTTCAGATGAAGAAGTGCTTAGAACCCATGATGCGGAATATTGGAGAAAACTGAAAGAGCAAGATCTCAATAGACAGGAAGAAAGGAGAACCGGATTCCCGCTCTCTCCAGAATTGGTACAGCGAGAAATTACAATTATGCAGGGCACTGTTGATTGTGCTAAATATGCCTTAGAACATGGTGTTTCTATGAACATAGCAGGAGGCACACATCATTCTTTTACGAATAGAGGTGAGGGCTTTTGTTTGCTGAATGATATAGCCATTGCGGCTCATTATCTGCTAGATCATCAAAAGGCTCAAAAGATTTTGGTAGTGGATCTAGATGTTCATCAAGGCAATGGAACAGCCGAGATCTTCCAGAATGACGAACGCGTTTTTACATTTAGCATGCATGGTGCCTCTAATTATCCCATGCACAAAGAGCAATCCGATTTGGATGTGGGATTAGAAGATGGTACAGATGACCAAACTTACCTTAAGCTCCTAGATCAACATTTCAATTCATTACTGAATCAAGTCCAGCCAGACTTCATGTTCTTTCAGTCTGGTGTTGATGTTTTAGCTACCGATAAACTTGGTAGGTTAGGTATGACGATAGAAGGCTGTAAAAGCAGAGATAGAATGGTATTGGAAGCTTGCCATACGCATAAAATCCCTGTAGCCGCTAGTATGGGAGGAGGGTACTCTGAACGCATCGCCCATATTGTGGAAGCTCATGCGAATACTTACCGATTGGCACAGGAGATGTTTTTCTGACCTATTTTTTCAGCAGTAGACACCAATTTCTTCTTTCTGATTTTCTTTTTATTTTTCGCCCCATGAATGATCAAAAGAACCTCAAGCGTAATTGGCTTCTACTCTCGGGAGTAAGCCTAGCTGTGATAGGGTTTGGCTTAAGCCTGGTGGGGGAAGCCTTGTTAGTAAAACAAGCAGCCGAATCATGGAGGGAATGGTTCGGAATCGGTACTCTTTCGTTAATTGTAGTTAATTCGGGTATAGCTCTCTTCGGAAAAGCCGTTACTTTAAGAGTAAAGCTAGATAGACGCCAAGAGCAATGCCTTTAACGCCTCTTTTTGCTTATTTTGAGCATTATATCAATTTGTGCTTACAGGTGCACGTTTGATCAATTAAAGACTACTAGATTCTATGAAGCAAAGAATTGCTTTCACACTTATTGTAAGTTTATTATCGCTCCACTTGGGTTACAGCCAAGATATAGCCCATATCAAATTAGATAGCCTTAACTCTAATTATGATGAGCATGGCCCTGTGATAAGTCCAGATGGTCAAACGCTGTATTTCACCGTGGCCGGACACCCTGTTAATGTAGGCGGTGTCATAGATCAAGGTGATATCTGGTTCGCTAGTAAAACGGCAACAGGCTGGACTAAAGCGCAACATGCTGGGGAAGTGCTCAATCATCCTGGATTAAATGGGGTAGTCGGTTTTAGTCAAGATGGTAACCGTATGTACACCCTCAATTATTTCGATCGTGATAGTAGAGGTGGTGGAAATCTTAAAAACGGAATTTCGGTATCTGAAAAAGTGAATGGTGAATGGCAGCAACCTGAGCAATTACCAATTCAATACTTCTCAAATTCATCGGCACATTTAAGTGCTACCATTTCAGAGAACGAGAGCATTATGATCTTGTCTATGGAGTCTTACCAAACTGAAGGCAATGAGGATTTGTATGTCACCTTTAAACAGGCCGATGGTCAATGGAGTCAGCCAAAGACTCTAGGAAGTACTTTGAACACAGGATCAGAAGAGTGGACACCTTTTCTCTCTGAAGATACCAACACACTCTATTTTGCATCAAATGGCCATGGCGGAGAAGGGAGTAGAGATATATTTAAAACTACCCGTTTAGGTGGTTCTTGGACATTATGGACCAAGCCTGAGAACCTCGGACCAGTAGTCAATACAAAAGGAGTTGAGAGAAGTATCTATGTCGACTATAAATCTGATTTAGCCTATTTCTCATCGACACAAAATAGTGAGGGATTCGGAGATATCGTGAGTTATAAAATGCCTGAAAACGAAGTGATTATGGTAGAGGCATCGCAGGAAACAGAAAAATCTGATACCTCAAGTGATGAAGCTAACTTTGAATGGGCCTCTCCATTATCGGATCCTGACCCTCAGTTAAAGCCTGTAGTATCTAAAATTGCGATTACTTTTCAGGTGTTAGACAAGAGAACCGAAGCTCCTATTGATGCTCAGGTTACATTCAATTGGGCGAATAAAGAAGTTGGTGTGAATACAGGCAGCTTAGGAACTGAGAATAACAAGTTCGTGCTCAACTTTGATGAGGGGGCAGAAGTAACCACCAAGATTGAAGCCGAGGGCTTTTTAAACTATGAAGAGATTTTTGTTGCAGCTGCAGGAACAGGAGCCGAAGTTAATGATACAACAAAGTATTCTGCTGAGACCTTCCTTCTCACCCCGGAGGATGTGGGCACAGTTGAGCAAATAGATAATGTGCTCTTTAATCGTGCAAGCGCCTCTTTTTCAGATCCTAGAGTAGCTCAGAGAGAAATTGACAAACTGATTCGTTTAATGAAGGCTAATCGTGGAATGGCTATCCGCTTGGAAGGCCATACCGATAACAGAGGGAATGCGAAGCTCTTAAAAGAACTCTCAGAAGAGCGAGTGAAGACAGTACGTAGGTATATGATTACAAGAGGAATTAGCGGTTCTAGAATAGATTTCATTGGGTATGGAGGAGAAAAACCACTAATGACCGATGATAGTGCAGAAGCTAGAGAGAAAAATAGAAGAGTGGAGTTTGCAATTATTCGTTGACCTAAATAAGGCTCGATAATTTGAGGGCCTAAGCAAATGAAGAAGTTCTACATGCTACTTTTTGCACTAACGCTTCTAAGCTGTGAGGACAATTTTAACCCAGACGTTCTAACAAACGCTAATAGATTCTTTTCTCTTTATAAAGGAAGAACAGACTGGCAAGGCTTTCAGGACTTATATGCTCAAGAGGCAGTTTTTGAGGATGTTGTCTTTAGATATAGCTTTAACAAGGATGGATTTATTGCTTTTTATAATTGGCCTGATCCATTGCTACAAAAGCATCCTAATTTTCCCGAGGCATTAGTTCTTGAGGAATTAATAGTACAAGGTAATACCGCAGTAGGTAGTGGCTATTTCAACCCATTCTATTATGACGATGTTCTATATGATGACATAGAACATATGCGATTTACAATGTGGCTCAAGTTTAATTCTGAGGGGTTAATTATCAGTCATACCGATTGGATTGAATACCCGCCAGAGTTTGTAATTGGCGCTATGCAAAAGTTTGTGGAGGTAGATTCTACTTCAAATTAAAGTAATCAGACATTTCAGGATTTATTCGCGTGGGCCGCATGGTCTTTCTGTCTAACATGCACCATGTAGTTGAAGCTTGGGTTAAAACTTCTTCCGTTTCGGCATTTTTTATTCTTACTAGTCTATGAGATTTAACCCATGAGAACTCTTTTACCTGGGTTTGAATGAGTAACTCATCTCCAAGGAAGGCTGGTTTCTTATACTCAATATGATGGTTTAACGCGACCCATGCATAACTTTCTAGCCACTCTGGTTTAGCACGTTTTTCCCAATGTGCTTTGGCAATGTCCTGTACCCACTGGAGATATTGCACATTGTTAACATGATTCATCTCGTCTAGGTGCTCATCTAGAACAATAAGCCGTTGTTCGAATACTTCGGGATTATCCATTTGGTTTAGTAAAGAATTATTCGCTCTTCTTGCTTAATGATAACTCCGTTGGAATAGGTCATTTTTTTGATCCAATTGCCTAGCTCGTCATACTCATAAAAGGTGGCAAACCGTTCTACATAAGTCCCTTGGAGGGTTCTGCGTTCATATTCAATTAGATCTCCATTAAGGTAAATTTCCATAAATCTAGAGCGATATTGAGTCGTATCCATTTGATTAAGAAAGCCTCTTACTTCAATTCTGAGCGAGTCTTGTTCTATTTTTATTTGTTGCTCATTCGGTACACCATTGAATTGATAGAATGTAGTTTTGGTCACCATCGAGTCAGGATAGTACTCGTATAACCGCTTAGATTTCAATACCTCATTTTGATAAGCGTAGCGCTTAGATTTCTTCTGATCTCCGTAATAGTCATACGTGTAATAGGTAGAATCGCTTGCTGAATTCTCATCTTGAATAGATGGAGATACACTTGACGGACTATCGAAGTATTGATCGGATAAAAGATCTTGATTTTCGTTGTAGTAGTATTTCCAAAAACGATCTAGTTTACTTCCGCCTGAGTATTCTTCTCTAGCGATTATTTGTAAAGATTCGTTATAGCGAATAACTGTTTTAGAGTGAATGGTTTCGTTCCGTCTGTACACGATCTCGCTTGCGGTTAGTGCGGTATCGTCATATTCGTATTCGATTCTCGGGGTGTTAGAATCTCTATCCATTTCGCTGTATTCTACCAGTCTTCCGTTAAAGTCAATTTGATAGAACTTGTAAGGCCTATCCTTTCTTGTCACCTCCATTGCCAGTACTTGTCCATTTTCTAGGTAATAATTCCTTTCCAGAGGTGAGGCGATCAATTTGGCTGAATCTTTATTGTAAAAATAAGTCTTGATCTGATATTCACGAGGAGTGCCGTTGAGCTCTTTGTCTATATAGATAGGCTCCACAAGTTCAGAATTGAAGGCTGGGACAAAATTATTTGTGCTTTTGCACTAAGGATAGCTAGGGAAAAAAATAGGACAGCTGAGCGCATGTCCTAATATAATTAAAATCCTTTTGCAGTATCGTCTCCACGAGGATCAGCTCCACCTTCTAGCTTGCCATCGGGTAAAACTAAGATGGCATCTACTCTGCCAATATTTCCTCTGGCTCGCAAACTGTGCCCCATGCGTTCAAGAGCAGAAAGGGTGAGCGAATCAAACGCGGCTCTGTTTTCAATTTGTAGCATGTCTGGCAACCATTGGTGATGAAAGCGAGGTGCTTCTACTGCTTCTTGCATGCCCATGTTAAAGTCTACAACATTTAATATGGTCTGAAATACTGAAGTAATAATGGTAGACCCACCGGGTGTTCCAACAACCATAAACAGTTTACCATTGCGTGCTACAATGGTAGGTGTCATAGAACTCAACATTCTTTTTCCTGGCTCTATGGCATTCGCAACTCCTCCAACTAAGCCAAACATATTCGGCACACCTGGTTTGATGCTAAAGTCATCCATTTCATTGTTTAAAAGAAAACCGGCTCCACCCACAAATACTTTGGAACCCATGCCTCCATTTAATGTGGTGGTAACGGATACCGCATTGCCTTCAGGATCTACCACTGATAAATGCGTAGTCTCTTCACTTTCGCGTGGGGCAGGGTTGCCAGCTGAAATATCAGCACTTTTGGTTGCCATGCTAGGATTGAAATTGCTCATCCGCTGCTTAATGTAGTTAGGATCGCGAAGCCCTTCTTTTGGAACAGGGTAGAAGTCTTCATCTCCAAGGTGCTGAGCTCTATCGGCATATACTCTTCGTTCAGCTTCAGTAATCAAATGAATTGCTTCAGGACTGTGGAAACCCATTTCCATTAGATCAAACGGTTCAACAGCAGCGAACAATTGGGCGATGGCTATTCCACCACTAGTAGGAGGGGGCATAGAAATAAATTCATAGCCTCTGTAATTGCCTGTTACTGGTGTTCTCCATTCTGCTTGGTAAGTTGCCAAGTCTTCTAATGATATAATTCCGTTGCCTCTTTTCATTTCGGCAACTATCAAATCAGCAGTTTCGCCTTTATAGAATCCATCGTGGCCGTTGTCTCTAATCCGCTCTAATGTTTGGGCTAACTCCGGTATGCTCACCATATCACCTTCTTTCCACTCTGTGTTTTCTGCGGCTAGGAAGAAGTCAGGCATTACGGTATTGGTCTCTATGAATGCCTTTCTATTACCATTAAGACCTCTTGCTTCTCTGGCGGTTAAAGCCCATCCGTTGGCGGCCAAATCTATGGCTGGTTGTACTACCTCTGTCCAATCTAGCGTTCCATATTTTGAGTGTGCAGTAACGAGACCAGAAACTGTTCCCGGAACTCCCGAAGCCAAATGACCTCTACGGCTAACGCCTGAAATTACATCACCATTTTCATCCAAGTACATGTCTCGACCACCGGCAATGGGTGCCTTTTCCCGGTAATCTAGAGCAGCAATTTCACCATTAGCCATTCGGCTTATCATAAAACCGCCTCCGCCAATGTTTCCCGCTCCTGGGTAAACTACCGCGAGTGCAAATTGGGTGGCAACCGCTGCATCTATAGCATTGCCGCCTTTTTCCATAATGGCTTTTCCTACTTCTGAGGCTAATGGGTGTGCAGAGACAACCATGGCCTTATCGGTAATTAAACCTCGTTTAACAACCCTTGGCGTTTCAGTTTGACAACTGACAAAACCAATGACTAACAGGAGTAGGAAAAGCTTCTTCATATTTATTCTTTACCGATTGTGTTTACGAACAACTTGTAGATTCTTTTATACTCGTCTGTCCAACTAGAAGGAGTTTGGAAGCCGTGACTTTCTACAGGGAAGACAGCCATTTCCCAATTGTCTTTACCTAATTCTATAAGCTTTTGCGCAAGTCTAACTACATCCTGGAAATGTACGTTTGTATCAATCATGCCGTGAGCGATTAGTAAGTCACCTTGAAGGCCTTCTGCAAAGTAGATAGGGGAACTTCGTTTATAAGCTATTGGATCTTCAACTGGAGTATTTAAGATGTTGGACGTATAGCCGTGATTGTAATGGGCCCAATCCGTTACCGACCTAAGCGCTGCACCAGCGGCAATCACATCTGGGTGATTAAACATGGCAAATAATGTAATGAACCCGCCATAAGAGCCTCCGTACATTCCTATTCTATCTGAATCTATTCCGTGTTCTTCAACTAAGAATTTGGCACCATCAACCTGGTCAGAGAGGTCTTTACCTCCCATATGACGATAGATTCCAGTTCTCCAATCTCTACCATATCCCGCACTTGCTCTGTAGTCTATATCTAAAACGGTATAGCCTTGTGCCATAAGCATGTTGTTGAACATGAATTCACGTTGGTAAGAACTCCACCAGTAGTGTACATTTTGTAGATAACCCGCTCCGTGCACAAAGATAACAGCCGCACCATTCGGATTCTCTGGCTTATAAATTCTAGCATGAACATCTTGGCCATCTTCTGCTTTGAAGGTAATTACGTCCGGCTGGTGCCAATCGTATTGCTTGAAGCCTTCTTGTAAGCTTTCTGTAAGCTGAGTCATTGGAGCACCTGGTTTATTGTCCTGTACGTACAATTCCCAAGGTTTATCCATGTAAGAATACCTAATGGCTAATGTTTTCTCATCCGGAGACATGGTTACTTCATTGTTACCATCTTCCGTTGTAATCTGACGGATTTTACCTCCATTAACTGGCATTGAATAAAAGTGACGGATACCAGGGTGTTTCATGTTTGCAGTGAAATACCAAGTCTTACCATCTTTTGATAGCCTAGGACTATACACCTCATAATCACCTTTAGTCAATTGAGTTCTCTTGCCATTAGATAAGTCATGAAGGTATAGATGTGAATAACCTGTAGCCTCAGATTGGAAATAAAGGGTCTTATTATCTGGAAGGAACCCGAAAGTTCCAGCATTGAATTCACTACCTATTCCAGGACCTGCAATCCATGCCTCGTCTCTTTGTCTATCAATTTTAATGAGCTCGCCTGAATCGGGTAGGAGTCTCATAATCCAACGGTCTTTATTGTCATGTGCTGCAAAATGTACAACGCAGTATTTTCCATCTTCTGACCAAACAATTCTGTTCGCTGAAACTACTCTGTCTTCGTCTTTAACCTCTCTATCAGGATAATCAACTAAATAATCTGGTTTATCTCTTATGCCAGGCAGTTTTGAGATGTCTACCATGTAGTATTCATCCTGCTCAGTGTCATAGATGCCTATTGCTCTTGTGCTTTGGTCTGCACCAACTTTTGGTCGGGCTGGGATATCGGTTGTGTATCCTGATTGCGTAACGTAATTCGGTACAATTGTCCTTTTACCTGGGTTTTCAGCTTGGTTGAAAACTGTAAAGCTTACAAAGCGACCATCAGGAGATAATTCAAGACCTCTAGCATTGTCGACATCAATTCGGCTTCTTCTGGTGCCACCGCTATTTTGGTCGCCACCACCTCTGTTACCGAAATTTCTATTTCTAGGTCGGTTCTTTTGTTCTTTTAGATAAGTAGACGTTACAAGCTGATCATCTCTGAGCCAATCGTCTTGTTCTTTATTTCCACCTTGATTGTTTCTAGCACCTCGTGCATTGTTGCCAGTTCCCTCAGTTGGAAAATCAAAGTTTGTGAGCTGAGACATTAATCCAGTCTCCATATTGACCGTAAACATGTTGTTGTCAGCGGTGAAAGAGATGATGTTGTCTTTGTGGAATTGTGCATTACTTTCACGGGTGTTTGTGGCTGTAACTTGCGTTTCTTCACCGCTAGCGATATTCTTAATGAAGATGTCTCCATCTTTTACAAATACGATTTCAGTCTCATCCGAATTCCAATCATAGGCATTGGGCCAATCTTCGTTTCGGTTACTGTCTTTCACTGCTTGACCACCATCTTTACTGATTTTGTAGGTGGAAGAAGCAGAACCACCATCTTGATTCCACATGAAGAAGATATTTTCGCTGTCTCGAGACCAGCTGATTCTAGAAGGGGAGGTTCCTACAAACTTGGTTTGGGACTGCATGATTTCTTCTACAGTCAGATCAGTTAGGGGTTTTGTCTGAGCGTTTAAGCCAGCGACAAACAAAACCATTAGAAGTAATGAAATGGTATTACGCATAATTAGAATTAGTTTGATTCAAACTTAGGCAATTGCAAAAGTTTTGCGATCTGTTTTCGTATGGATGGTGTATATGATATGAAATAGGGCTAAAAGCCTGCTTCTTTCATTTCTTTTAGGTATCGATAAATACTCGATTTACCGATGTCTAATTTGTCGGCTACCTTGAGTACGTTGTCGTCATACTTGTTGAGGAAGTGTCGAATGATTTTAAAATTATAATCCCTCTAAGACATTTCTTGAAAGAGTAATTCATTTTCCTTCTTCAGGCTATTGAATGTGATATCATCCTCCTGAATGACATTATCCTCACACATAACTGCGGCTAAGTCTATTATTGATTTTAATTCGCGCACATTGCCCGGGAAATTGTAAGTCAGCAGTTTCTGTTGTGCTTCTTTGCTAATTTTAATGTTGCCTAGTTTATTCTCTTTACTGAATTCCTTCAGAAAGAAACTGGCAATCAAAAGAATGTCGTTGTCTCTTAAAGGGGGAAGTTCTATTGGAATACCAAGTAGCCTGTAATAAAGATCTTCTCTGAAATTACCGCTCTCAACTTCTTCCGCTAGGTTTCTGCGGGTTGCCACAATAACACGAACGTCAAATTTCACAACTTCACTGCCACCAATTCTGGCCAGCTCTCTTTCTTGGAGTACTCTTAGTAGTTTAGCTTGTAGGTTGATATCCATTTCTCCGATCTCATCTAGAAAGATGGTGCCACCGTTGGCTTTTTCAAACTTGCCTTTTCTTCTGGCCAATGCACCTGTAAAAGCGCCTTTTTCATGGCCGAATAATTCGCTTTCGATTAAATTTTCGGGGATTGCCGCAATATTCACAGCCACAAATGGCTTTTGCTTTTTGTCAGAATTGTAGTGTATAGATTTGGCTACAACTTCTTTACCCGTACCTGTTTCCCCTGTAATGGAAACCGTAATATTAGTTTTAATCGCCTTTGCTAAAAGTTTAAAAACACGTTTTATGGCAGGACTTTCACCAATGATGGACTTTTCAAAATCGTATTTATGAATAACCTCTTCGCGGAGCTGAACGATTTCTTCCTTCAAATTCGCTTGATTCTTGGCATTATTGATGGCGTTCAATAACCGATCTCGAGTATCATTATCCTTGGGGATATAGTCATAAGCACCTTGCTTTAAAAGCTCTACCGCAGTGTTGATGCTCTCTTGAGAGGAAACCAAGATCACAGGTGTCTCCGAATTATATGATTTAATAGCACCGAGAACGTCAGCCCCTGTCATATCTGGCAAGGAATAGTCTAGTGTGATAACTGTTGGATTCTCATGGAGTTGATCGATACAGGCTTGCCCTGTTTCAAATACCCTAACAATATGGTCGGGATTTAATTCAGCAACGTATTTTAAAAGTCGAATGTAGACGGGATCGTCTTCTACGACAAATATTTTTATTGGTTCAGGAATGTACTCCATTCATTATTGGGTTGAGCTAAGGTGATTAAGATATCAATTATCTATTCATTAAGAAAATCAAAGTAACCATCGTTTTATGTCTATTTCGCTAACTTCAGACCGTCAAATGAATATTCAACTTTTTACCAAAGGCGAAGGCGCTAGTTTAACCCAAATTCGTAGGGGAGAAACCAAACTAGGAGAGGTGATTCACATTCTAGATGAGGCTTCCGCTAGTTCACTTCTAAAGGCTAAATCTCAAGGAGTTAAATACTTGGTTTTAGGAATACCTGAGTCCATTGGAGTAATGGGTAACGGAGGGAAACCAGGTGCAGAAAATGCTTGGGATTCATTTTTAGCTGCTTTTCTCAATGTCCAGTCAAATCGATTTTCGAATGGAGAGGAGATTTGCGTTCTGGGAAACATAGACGTTGACTTTCTTCAAAAGAAAGCACAAGCTTTAGACAAAGAGGCTACTTATTACACTCAGAAGCTCCATTTATTATGTGAGCAGTTAGATGAGCTAGTGGTTCCCGTCGTTCAACTCATTGCAGAACTAGGATTCACACCAATTATAATCGGTGGTGGGCATAACAACGCATTTCCAATACTTAAGGGAATGAGCAAAGGACTAAGCACTTCCTTAAATGCACTGAATTTAGATGCTCATGCCGATTTTAGACCCTTGGAAGGCAGGCATAGCGGCAATCCTTTTTCTTATGCCATGCAGGCAAGAGTTTTGGAAAAGTATGCTGTTTTTGGGCTTCATGAGAATTATAATAATGAGAATATGCTCAAGGCTCTGGATTCTCTACCATCCACGCGATATTCTTTTTTAGAAGACTTAGTTTATTTCGGAAAGGAGCTAAATGCAAGTATTGATTTTGTGGGTGATAGAAAAGTAGGGGTAGAACTTGATATGGATGCCCTGAGAATGATGCCAAGTAGTGCCTCTTCTCCCACAGGCTTTTCATTAGAGCAGGCTAGAAACTTTGCGAAACAGTGCGCTGAGAAACTCGATGTAGCCTATTTACATTTGCCAGAAGCGGCACCTATAACTGTAGAACAAAGTGCGACTGTAGGAAAGGCTCTGACTTATTTAGTAACTGACTTTGTTAAAGCCAATAAAAAAGGGGCCTAAGCCCCTTATCTGATTAGTCAACAATGACTATTTTTTCAATTTTGTCACCTTGTTTGATGTCATCAATGATATCTAAGCCATCAACCACTTTACCAAAGCAAGTATGATTTCTATCTAGGTGGGCTGTGTTCTCTCTGCTGTGACAGATAAAGAACTGAGAGCCTCCTGTATTTCTACCGGCATGTGCCATTGAAAGTACACCCTTGTCGTGGTACTGATTGTCACCGTCTAGCTCACAATCAATTTTGTAACCAGGTCCGCCTGTACCAATGCCATCTGGGCAACCACCTTGAATGACAAAGTTTGGTATTACTCTGTGGAATTTCAGGCCATCATAAAAGCCTTTTTTAGATAGATCAACAAAGTTCTTTACAGTGTTTGGGGCATCTTTCTCAAAGAAGTCAACCTTCATTAAACCTTTTTCAGTATGGATTTCTGCTGTCATTTTTATTCGTTTATTTGCGGCAAAAGTAAGCCTTTCTTTTGATGTTCAGACTAAGTCAAAAACAGAAAATTAAACTCATCAATTTTTATCCTCCTTACATTGGTGCTGGCATTAGGGTAAGATCGGTCAGTGATGGCTTTAGGCGTATTGAGGTGCGCATGAAGATGCATTGGTGGAATAAAAACCTCTTTGGAACCCATTTTGGTGGCTCATTAGCTTCAATGACCGACCCCTTCTATGTTTTTATACTCATGATGAACCTTGGGAAGGAATATATTATTTGGGATAAAGCCTCCAATATTAGGTACAGAAGACCAGGAAAGGGAACCGTTACCTGTGTATTTGAGATGACGGCTGAGCAAATAAATGGAATTAAAGATCAAGTGGAGAAGTCTGGCAAAAAGGATATCCTACTTCCGTTAGAAATAAAGAATTCAAAAGGAGAAGTTGTCTGCGAGCTTGAAAAGACTGTCTACGTGAAAAAGAAGGCTTAGCTCTATGAGCCATGTATTCTATTTCACTTGCAGTTAAGCTTAGAATTAAAAGGTACTTACTTGAAGTGATAAAGAAATATAAACTCACCCGTGAATGCTGGCTTTGGGTTGTCCTTTATCTCAAGCTTAACGTTGAGCTGACACTTGGTTATGCCTCTTAAATTGGCCAAAGAGGTAAGTTTTACTTTCAGTCTAACTTCATCATTCACTTTTACAGGCTGATTAAACTTGAGTTTTTCAATACCATAATTGATCATCATTTTAATGTTGTTGATCTGTGCGATCTGTTCCCATAAATAGGGTAAAAGCGAAACAGTTAAATAACCATGGGCTATAGTTGTACCAAATGAGCTAGCCGCTGCTCTCTCAGGATCTGTATGAATCCACTGATGATCTATTGTGGCTTCCGCAAAACCGTTGATTCTTTCTTGATCAATTTTTAAGTAATCTGAAACCCCAAGCTCTTGGCCGATGTAGCTTTCAAATTCTGCGTGACTATTAATTACCAACTGCGCCATATCAAGTTATTTACCTCGGATTGAACTTCTAGTTAGCCATTTCTCCTAAAAAGCCAAAGTCAATTGATGCCCTGATACCATTTCTTCGGCATCATTTTTTTCAAAATTTGAGCATGTAATACCCAAAAGCCGAACTCCTTGCCTATGATTATCCCATTCGACTTGATCTAACAACTTGAAGGTCAGTTCTAAAATATTATCGAAAGTTTGAATCTCAGTCGATTGGCTGGTGCTTCTGGTAATTTGGCTGAAGTCGGAGAATTTAATTTTAACGGTAAGCGTCTTGCCAAATGTCTTTGCTTTTTGGAGTCGCTTAAATACGGTTTGGGCAATGGGTTCT
>CBFIDV010000031.1:0-31544 GCA_965661455.1 Roseivirga sp. | reverse complement strand
GAAATTGCTGACTTACGCGCAGACAAAAAGAGAAAAACGGCTCATGGAGAATTCACTTCAACCTTAATTGATGCGCTTAAAGAAACCCTAGAAAAGAAAGAACAGGCCATCATATTTCAAAACAGAAGAGGCTATTCCAATTATATCACCTGTGATGATTGTGGTCATATTTCAGAATGCCCTCATTGTGCAGTCAGCCTAACCTATCACCAATACAAAAACCAACTCAATTGCCATTACTGCGGACACAAGCAACCTGTGCCTATGGTGTGTCCTGCTTGTGGTAGTACCAAGATTCAAACCATTGGAATTGGTACAGAAAAGATTGAAGAAGAACTTAAACTTATTCTACCTGAGGCGCGAATCCAAAGAATGGATCTAGAGACAACAAGGGCGAAATATGCCTACCAAAACATCATTAACGATTTCGATAAGGGTAATGTAGATATACTGATCGGTACTCAAATGGTGAGTAAAGGGCTAGATTTTGACAGAGTTAGCCTAGTGGGTGTATTCGATATAGATCGAATGATGCACTTTCCAGATTTCAGAGCTCTTGAAAGAACATTTCAATTAGTGACCCAAGTAAGTGGACGAGCTGGCAGAAGAGATACCAAGGGCAGGGTAATTGTGCAGACTAAAGATGCTGAGAACAAGTTTTTAGAGTTGATCAAGAACCATGATTTCTTAAGTTTCTATCACTTTGAGATGCAAGAGCGTGAAAAATATCACTACCCTCCATTTGCACGAATGATTCACCTTTTGGTGAGGAGTAAAGACAAGAAAATCACACATGAAGCAGCAAATCAATTGAGCGAACTCCTAAAGAAAGAGCTTGGTCAACCAAGAGTTCTTGGCCCTCAAGAACCACTGATAAATAAAATTCGCGATAAGTATCTAATGGATGTATTTTTAAAATTTGAGCGGAAATATAATACGGCAGCTGTAAAGGAAATAGTTGACAAGGCTAAGCTTTCTTTAATCACTAACAAAGAGCTGAAAGGAATAGAAATCATTGCGGATGTTGATCCGTACTAATTGGTGCTATTCCTTTTCTTTATCATCTTCTTCTTCGGCTTTAGTATCTGATTCTCCTTCATTTGAAGGGTCTACATCTATTGTGAGTTCAACTGTATCGCCTGCTACAGCAATTTGTTTCCTCTTTTCGCTATCTCCGCTCATGCGTTGTACAAAGTAAGAAACGCCATCATTATCTCCAGAAGCCTCTATAGTTTGGTCTTCAACACCATCCTTATTGAATTTGATTAAGCCCCAAGTCATGATAATACTCGTAACTAAAATTGTGATTAGAATAATATCGGCATTGAATAACTGAGAGCTCAACTCGGCCGGAATAGAGAAGAATAAGAGTACTGTAATCAAGCCCCTAGGCGTAATAAAGAACTCTGGGAATATAGATTTCTTGATAAAAAAGATTTTTAACAAGATGAACCTACTCGCGTAGAAAACGGCTACAATGAGTAAACTCACGAGAAGAATCTCCAAATTGAGCAGCGCACCTAAATCAATAGTGGTACCAAAAACCACAAAGAAAAAGGTTCTCACTACAAAGGCAGATTCACGAGTAACTAAATGTAAATCTTTGAGAATACCTTTGATTACTTTTTCATCGATCCAATCCTTTAGCTTACCAACGAAAAAGAGTTTACTGTTATTAATAGTAAGACCAAAAACAAGGATAATCACAAGACTAGATAAATGCATTTGCTTACCAATAGCATATAATAACACCAGCACAGCTATGAGCATAAAGAGCTTCACATCTCCCACAAGTCGCTGGAAGAGAATAACCATAGCATAACTGATAAGCACCGATACAAGTATGGTAATGACAATATTTCCAATAATACTAAAGACAACTGTATTCGCGCTTTCTGCTCCTACATTCTCAGTTAAGAAGTAGAAAAACATAATCCCCAGAATATCAGAAAAAGTAGATTCGTAAATCATAAACTCCTTCTTATCTGGCCTCAAGCTAACTACACTCGGTATTACTATGGCACTGCTCATAATGGAGAGAGGCACAGCATAGACTAGTGAGATAATTGGGTCTTCATTAAAGAACTGATTGATAATAAATGAAATGACGAAAGAGCAGACTGCTAAAGATAGAAGTGCCACTAAAAAGGACTTCCAAATGGTTGGCCATTTCTCCTTGCTTAGCTCCAGATCTATGGCAGCTTCGAGTACGATCATAATAAGCCCCACAATCCCCAGCACTTCCAACGTACTAAAGATTAGTGCGTCTTGGTTGTAGTTATAAGCATCCATTACCAGCTTAATCACCATACCCAGAATGATCAATAGGATCACACTCGGAACGTTCGTTCGCTTAGAAATGAAATTAAAAATGTGTGAAAAAATAATCACACATGAGAGAGCTATAACTAGGTTGTAAGCATTCATGGCAATAATATTACGTAAAAGACCTTGGAATCAGTTGTGGTAAAATGAAATTAGTTTTTGAAAAAGGCCTATTCAAGTGAAACTCATTGCTTTATTCCTTTCTCCTCATTTCAATTAGAATCGAATAAGTCGTACTTTTGCCAAACTTTTTTGCCCGCAGAGAGTAACAACGGCAAGACAAATTCATAAGAAACTAAACATGGGAAAAACTTCGGAAGAGCTGTTAAGAGATTTGGAGGAAATGGGAGAGCAACACATCATGACTTCCATTGAAACACCAATGAGAGAAGATGCATTCGATATTTCTGATGAAGAAAAGATAGAGCTTATCAGAGGCTACTTTGAAAAGATCATGCATACTTTAGGCCTAGACCTAACAGACGACAGCCTGCAAGGCACCCCTAAGAGAGTGGCCAAACTATTCGTAAACGACATTTTCAAAGGACTGAACGAGAAGAATAAGCCTTCCCTATCGACCTTCGAAAACAAGTATGAATACAAGCAAATGTTGGTCGAAAAGAACATCACATTGTATTCAAACTGTGAACATCATTTCTTACCAATTGTGGGTAAAGCGCATGTTGCTTACATTCCTAACGATAAAGTCATTGGCCTCTCTAAAATCAACAGAATAGTTGATTACTATTCTAGAAGACCTCAGGTACAAGAAAGGCTAGCTATTCAAATCTTGAATGAAATGAAAACCGCTCTAGACACTGAAGATGTTGCAGTGTATATTGATGCTGAGCACATGTGTGTAAGCTCAAGGGGTGCTTCAGATCAATCTTCGTCTACAGTTACTGTTGAATACAGCGGTAAATTCACCGAAGAGAATACTAAAAAAGAATTTTTGACTTACATCAACGACACGCTTAAATGAGCCTGTTCGAACAATTTCCAATAAGCGTATACAACTCGCTTTCCAAAAAGAAAGAACCTTTTCAAACTCTCGTGCCGGGTAGGGTCGGTATGTACGTGTGTGGCCCAACTGTTTACAGCGATGTGCACCTGGGCAACGTGAGAACCTTTCTATCCTTCGATATCATTTTTAGATACTTGAAGTACTTGGGCTACAAAGTGCGATATGTCAGAAACATAACCGATGTAGGCCACTTAGTAGGAGATGCTGACGAAGGTGAGGACAAAATTGCTAAGAAGGCAAGGTTAGAGGCACTTGAACCGATGGAGGTTGTTCAGAAATATACCAATGGCTTTAGAGATGTGATGAAGATGTTTAACAACATTCCTCCCTCTATTGAGCCCACAGCCACAGGACACATTGTAGAGCAAATCGAATTTATAGAACAAATCATCAAAAATGGATTTGCCTATGAAGTTGACGGTTCCGTTTACTTTGACGTAAAAAAATACAATGAGGCATTTCCTTATGGGGAACTCTCTGGCCGAAATGTTGATGAAATGTTATCCAATACCCGACAGCTGGCTGGCCAAGATCAAAAAAGGGATTCCCTTGACTTTGCGCTTTGGAAAAAAGCTGAGGGTGGACACTTGATGAAATGGCCATCTCCTTGGGGAATAGGTTTCCCTGGGTGGCATTTAGAATGCTCTGTGATGAGTACTAAATACCTAGGCGAATCATTCGACATACATGGTGGTGGAATGGACCTTAAATTCCCACATCACGAAGCAGAAATTGCTCAAAACAAGGGTTGTTGCCAAAATGGTGGCGCCAAATACTGGATTCACGGCAATATGTTGACTGTAAATGGACGTAAGATGGCCAAATCTGAAGGCAATGGTTTCACGCCAGAAGAGCTCCTTACAGGCAACCATAAACTCTTGGAAAGAGGCTATAGCGCCATGACGGTTAGATTCTTTATGCTAATGAGTCATTATGCCAGTACATTAGATTTTTCTAACGAGGCCTTGCAAGCAGCAGAAAAGGGCTACAAAAGATTAATGGGGGCGGTGAATCTAATTGAGAAACTTCCCGAGGCTGGTACTGGCACTATAGATCAGGAGAAATCACAGGCACTTAAAAATAGCGCAAACAAAGCATTGAATGATTTGAGTGATGATTTCAATACAGCTAAGGCGATTGCCTCTCTATTCGAAATTGCCTCCTCAATCAACAACTTCTACCACAATCCAGAGGAATTAGCATCAATTGATAAAGAAGCATTTGATTATACGATTGGTCACTTTAAAGGTATTGCCTTTGACGTATTAGGTTTAGTAAACGAAACGGATGGTGGCCAAAATGCCGATTTACTTGACGGTGTTTTGGATGTCTTGATCGAGTTAAGAAAGCAAGCCAAGTTCAGTAAGAATTATGCGCTTTCAGACAAAATTAGAGATGATCTAAAATCGGTTGGTATTCAAGTTAAAGACGAAAAAGGGGGCGATATGTCCTATACAATAGACTAATATGATTCTTTCAGGAAGAGAAATAAAGAGGGAGATGGGTAAAGGCATCAACATTGAACCTTTCAATGATGCCCAATTAAATCCAAACAGTTACAACCTCAAGCTGCACAATGAGCTTATGGTTTACAGTAACCCCGTTTTGGACATGAAGCAACCTAATCCGACAACTCCACTTACTATTCCGGAAGAAGGACTCTTGCTAGAAACAGGCAAATTGTATTTAGGCCGTACCATTGAGAAAACCGAAACTTCTAAGTTCGTACCTATGCTAGAAGGAAGATCTTCTATTGGTAGACTAGGACTTTTCATTCATGTAACTGCTGGCTTTGGTGATGTTGGCTTTAGCGGATTCTGGACACTCGAGATATTCTGCGTACAACCGATAAGAATTTATGCGGGCGTTGATATCTGCCAGATATTCTACCACACCATTGAAGGAGATTACGATAGCTACGAAGGTGGTAAATACCAAAACAACTCAGGCATTCAGGCGAGCATGCTTTATAAAGACTTTAAATAAGCTGAATGGGTAAAGTGTTGAGTGCCATATTCATCTTCCTAATCAAGGTTTATCAGTATGCCCTTTCACCGCTATTGGGTTCAAACTGTAGATACTCTCCTACCTGTTCTTCTTATACCATTCAAGCGATTCAAGAATGGGGTCCTCTCAAGGGCTCATGGCTAGGTTTAAAACGCATTGGCCGCTGCCATCCTTGGGGAGGTGAAGGTTATGACCCTGTACCTCCAAAGTCTGATAAGACACAGAAGTGATCTAGGTCATGTCATAAGCGGATCAATTTGACTAGCTTAATTCTTCAAACGGTTTGAAAATGATTTCTCACATAACCGAAAGTGATGATAGCCACGGACTTCTCATAGTTCGTGTAAAGGGAATTGCGGAAACGCAAGAAACCCGTGAAATGGGCTATAAAGTAAGATCTCAGGCAAAGTTGACGGGTAAGAAACTCATATTAGACTTTTCACAAACCGATTTATTCAAAATTACGCTTTTAGATCTTGATTTGTGGTTCAAGGAATATTATGATCGCTTGGATCGAGAACTGAGAGAGGTTCCTACTGCAATACTTGCAGACCCTAAGTACAAATTGCTGCTAAAGTTTATAAAGATCTCATGGCAAGACCAAGGTACTAACCATGCCTTGTAAGAATCAGGCAAATGCTATTGCTTGGTTAGAGGACCAAAATTACAAATAGCACTAAATCGGTCACGCAAATCATCTTCATTTATGGAGATTAGAAATTACCCAAAGACTTTCTGAATAAGCCTATGTCACCTGCATTTTAAAATATTTGATGTCATGGACAAGTTTCTAAAGTCAGAAACATGACATTTATCATGTTTCTGGAATAGGTGTTTTAATATATTTATATATAATCTACACCAAGTCATACTCTAGAGTAATCTCAAATGCCTTCAAACAGCCTATTCATTCTAGGACATGGTACAACACGCAACGCATTTTGATGACTCAAATAGGATAATCTTTATCCGTATAGAGGGGAAACTAAAAACCCAAGGTGCTCGAGAAATGGGCCTCGAAATAAGGCAGATTGCCGAGGATAAAAGCTACGGGATTATTTTTGATTACCGCAAAGCTGATCCTTCAGGCATTACCATGCTAGACATTGACAATACCTTTTCAGATGCTTATGATAAAATTGATAAGGAGTTGCGAAATGTTCCTGTAGTGCTACTATTCGATCCAAAAAAATTCGCGCGATTAGCAAAATTTGTAGACTTGTCATGGACAGCCCAAGGCATTGCTACAATCACCTGTTCTGATGAGGATAAAGGAAGAGCTTGGCTCGCCAAACAACTTAACTAGATCTTAAAATCAACCTTTAGATATCCCAGTCATCATTAATCTGAGTAATTGTGTGATGAGCTGTCATATCATATTGGCAAGGCACTACCGAAACGTAATTGTTATCTACTGCCCAAACTCCTGTATCCTCTCCTTTGTCATTATTTACAAAATTTCCGGCCAACCAGAAGTATGATCTTCCATATGGATCTTTTCTTTGATCGAATTCTTCCTCCCAATGCGCTTTCGCCTGGCGACATATCTTTATGCCTTTAATATTCTCATCGCGTTTCGGAGGGAAGTTTACGTTTAAGGCTACGCCCTTAGTCAAACCCTTTTCTAAAACCTCCAAGGCAATTTTCTGTACATATTCTACTGTATGCTCAAAGTTGGCGTTATGCGAAAAGTCAGCCAACGAGAATCCAATGGAAGGATAACCCTCTATCGCTCCTTCTATGGCCGCTGACATAGTGCCTGAGTACAAGACGCTCACAGCCAGGTTACTACCATGATTTATTCCGCTTACCACTAGATCTGGCGTTCTTCCCTTTAAAACATGGTGTTTAGCCAACTTAATACAATCAGCTGGAGTTCCTGAGCATTTGTACGCTTCTATGCCAGAAGATTTGAATATATCGGTTGACACGAGCCTAAGTGGCTGACCTATGGTGATGGCATGTCCCATTCCAGATTGTGGGCTATCCGGTGCTACTACAATCACCTCTCCTAATGATGACATTGCCTCCGCTAAAACACGAATTCCATTTGCGGTGACCCCATCATCATTAGAAACTAAAATAAGCGGCTTGGACATGTCAATTGATTTTAAAGTGTAGGTGGTAAATGTAAGTCGGCTCTGAAGAGCGCAAGTTATAATATTAAGAAGTAATCTTATTGTAATAACGCACGAGCATACTCACATCAGCAATACTTTCAACTTTCAACTTCTCTTGCTTAATGTATTTTTTGAGATCACTCTGATAGCCATCGAAAGCTCTCAGTACTTCTTTTTTGGTATTCCCCAACTCCTTAATATCCCCTTTAGGATTCACAATGAAGAGTTTAAAGGCTAGAAACTCTCTTCTTATCGGTGTGGTATTAAAGCGAGGATCTGGGTTGAAAAGCGGGTCATATCGGGTCGCTCCTATCCAAGGTCTTCCTTGCATACCCTCTGTTCGTGTAGCAATGTATTCTCTTGCAATTAAGGAGACCTTACCTTGAGTTACTATTTCAAAGAATTTAGGACGAGCATAACCTGTTTCGTTTCTAAAGGGTAAGCTGTAAAACAGCCTATCTGGTCTTTCTTTGTTTGGCTTTATTGAGAAGAATACAACCTGACTCGCATTATATGTATTGATCTTTCCGCTTATTTCTACTTGAATGGTTTCTAAAGTAAGATCATACTTAATCTGACCTTTGATCTCTTCTCCATTGGAAAGTGTTGCCTCACCTGCATACCATTGCTCACTAGGAAATCTTTGAGCCCAAGTGAACATTGAAATGCAGAGTAAGAAAAGCGTAATAAGTTTCTTCATGTATTATATAATAACGATACTAGTCTAATTTGTTTCGTCAAGCAAGTGATTGCCTTGCAACTAAATGCGATATGGAATAAAGATAATAGCTAGTTATCACATTTCCTTCAACAAGTCATTGTAGTAAGCCACAACTTGCGAAACGTCCCAAGGGTCCTTAATATCTATGTTTTCTCCTTCATAAACGAACTCATATCCTCCCTGTGCACTCCAAAGGCATTTTTGAAACGTCTAAAATTCATTTCTGCTAAATCTCTCGGGAATCTATCTGACGAATTCATAAGATGAAAATCAAAATTCACTTGAAATGCACCCGCGCTTCTTTGATAATCCATAAGTCTTTGTTGAGGAGGCCCACCCTGAACCATTCCATTCAAAGGCAGAAGATTAGCTCCTTGCCCTCTTCCTGTTAAGGCTCTGTTTGCTGGGGTTCTCCTACTATTTACCACAGACTCAATGCGGGTATAGAGGCTAGCTTCACCCCTATAGAGCAATTCAAATAGCTGATTCCGAACGTATCCGTTATTCAATTGTACTTCAAGACTTTCAAAATAACGAGTAACATCATTCAACATAATTACAAATGATTTGACTTGAGAAGCTTCAAAGGTATACTGGCGTTTTGTTGTGGTAACTTGAAGAATATCTCTTTTGTAATGGAACGAGATAAAGCCCTCTATTTTTGTATCATCCGTTAAGAATAAGCTTCCTTCGCCACCACCAAACTGGAATTGTTTTTGAGCATAAATGGATTGACCCGAAATGATTATTAGAACAAAAATGAAATGAATGTAATTGAGCTTTTTCATGCGCTTCACCCTATGACTTAACCTAACTTATCATTCAAACGAACTGATAATGAATTGGTTTGGTGAAAATCTGAATAATTTAGGTGTCACTACCCTCAGTGGTAGCATTACTATCATTTATACTATTATAGTACCTTAGCACAAGGGCGTAGTCATAAACATTGTAAAGATTCAAGCCCATTTTCCTGATGTACTTTTTTAATTCTACGCGCTTATCTCCAAAGGCATCGAATAAATCCCTTTGGGTATCACCTAATTCAACGATCTTACCATCAGGTTTAGCTAGATATAGATTGTAAGCCAGAAATTTCACCCCAATACCTGCGCTTTGCCTTAGGTTAGCCAATTGTACATCCATTGGTCTAATGATACTAAAGTTAGTAAAGGCGGTGGTGATTGCGATGTATTCCCTTCCTAGCAGAGACACATCACCTGCGCGTAACATCTCGAAGAGTATGGGCTGAGTATAACCTGCCTTATTTCTAGTTGGCAAGCTATAGAAGACTCTATTTCTTCTTGCATTATGCTTGATAAAGAAAGTACTCAACTGACTGGCATTGAAAGTTGTAATTTTCTCCGGACCACTCAACTGAATAAATTGATCTTGAAGGTTATACCTCATAATGCCTTTAATCGTATCACCAGAGGTAAGTACTGCCTCGCCATATTTCCATTCCTGACTTGGGAAGCTCTGTCCTTTTGCTGTAAAAAGGAGTAGGAATAAGCCGAATGAAAGCAGGTATCTCATAGTATTGATTGAAGTAAACACTTGTATACTATACTACTGCAACTAATAAATGGCTGCAAGCGGCAAGTTTTATTTACCTCTTACTACAACAACGCAAATTAACCGGTATGTTTCAAATAAAGATGGACAAATATTCTACCATCAATGATTATCTGTCTTTAAAGGAACGTATTCAGTTATTTCAAGGCCGTAACCAATTAAACCGATACGTTTCTGAGGGTTATTTGAAATGAGTTTCAACTGGGAAACACCCAAATCCCTTAATATTTGAGCACCAACTCCGTAATCTTTCTGATCCATCTTAACTCCGAATTTCCTGCTTAAAGGCTTATCCGTAATGCCTTCGGTCTGAAGCATTTTCATCTCGTTGATCAATCGGTGGCCTCTGGCATTTTGATTCATGTAGAGCACTACTCCTTTTCCTTCTTCCTCAATCATTCTGAGGGCATGCTTTATTGGATTACCCGCATCGAATTTGAATCCGAAGATATCACCTAATGTACTTGAAGAATGTACCCTCACTAAAACAGATTCGTCCTCAGTCCACTCTCCTTTTACTACTGCCAAATGAATTTCGCCAGTGCTAATTTGCTTATAGGCCTGGAGTCTGAAATCGCCATATTCCGTTGGCAACTCAATAGACATTTCCTTTTCGATAAGACTTTCATGCTCTAAACGATAGGAGATTAAATCTTCAATAGAGACTAGTTTTAAATCAAATTTTTCGGCCACTTTCTTGAGATCAGGAAGACGTGCCATTGTACCATCTTCATTCATAATCTCAACCAAAACGCCACCGGGCTTTAAACCAGCCAAACGAGCAAAGTCTGTAGTAGCCTCCGTGTGCCCTGTTCTTCTTAGAACCCCTCCTCTTTTAGCTCTAAGTGGGAAAATATGCCCTGGCTTACCGAGTTCTTCAGATCTGGTATTTGGATTTACTAAAGCCTGAACAGTTTTAGCTCTATCTGAAGCAGAAATCCCTGTGGTACAACCATTCCCAATTAAATCTACAGAAACCGTAAATGGTGTTTCATATGCAGCAGAGTTATTTCTCACCATTAGATCAAGACCAAGGTCGTTACATCTATCTTCCAACAAGGAGCAGCAGATTAAGCCCCTACCATGAGTGGCCATAAAGTTGATAATCTCTGGTGTTACCTTTTCAGCAGCACAAATAAAGTCACCTTCGTTCTCACGATTTTCATCATCAACTACAATAATAACTTCACCATTTTTTATGGCCTCAATGGCCGATTCAATCGAATCAAGCTGAATTTTATCTGACATATCAGGGTTTTAAGCGGTGCAAAGGTAATAAATATACTTAGGTAAAAAATTAGCCAGAAATCACGGTTCCTAACTCTGTGTTTACTTCATCAAAGAGCACTTTTAAGTGCATCTTCATTTTCAATAACTCATCTTGCTCCTCAGGGTTTTCGGAAGTCTTCAGGTTTTCATCATTCTGGCGAATGAGCACTTCTAATTTTTTGCGCTTTAGCCTTAGTACAATTTTAAAAGCAGCCAAAGGTAGGTCCTCAGACTCATGCATTGTGGAAATGCGGTGGCGTGCTTCCCAGCCTTCGCTCACAAAATATTTCATCTCCAATAAGTCAATCACCATTTGACTCATACTTGGGTGATGCGGTCCAATAAACTTATCCGGTTTAATATCCTCTCCTGCCGCCACAATTTCGGCAGCCTTGTGTATCGTTTCTTCTATCAGCTTGTTATCGAAATTAATCGCTTCAATTTCTTGCAGCACAAACTCAGCAATGTTCGACTCCTCGTCATACTTTTCATTGCCATAGTTAATGATCATGCGCAGACTTTCTCGCTCTACATAATAAGTAGTGTCTTCAATTGAAGTTTGCTTAGGCGCCTCTGGTTCTGGAAGAATATCTTCTACCTGCTGAGCTCTTTGCTGGGTTTGATTATCCTTACGCTGTTTGGTGATTAAGAGCTTATTGAGCTCGCTTAGCAATACTTGCTCTTCAATCTCAAGCTGACTAGCACATGATTGTATATATACAGAACGCTTTATCCCATCAGGAATAAGTGCTATGCTTTGAATAATCTCACGAATAACGTTGACCTTACTTGCCGGATCAATCTGCTTGCCGCCATCGGTTAAAATATTCGTTTTAAAAGTGATAAAGTCTTGCGCATTGTCTTTGAGATAATCTTGAAATGCCTCAGAGCTCATTGATCGTGAATAACTATCAGGATCTTCCCCCTCTGGGAACACAACAGCTTTCACATTTAGGTCGTGTTCCAGAATCATGTCAATACCCCTAAATGAGGCTTTGATTCCAGCAGAATCACCATCGTAGAGCACCGTGATGTTTTTCGTGTACCTGCTTATGAGTTGAATTTGTTCTTTGGTAAGCGAAGTACCACTAGAAGCCACAACATTTTCAACCCCAGCCTGATGCAAAGAAATTACATCCGTATAGCCTTCAACTAGGAAACTAGAATCCTTATTTCTTATGGCTTGCCGTGCCTGATGTATCCCGTAGAGAATATCACTTTTGTGATAGACATCAGTTTCCGGTGAGTTAATGTACTTAGGCTCTTTCTTATCTTTTCTGAGCGTTCGTGCACCAAAGGCAATAACCTTACCGGCAACATTATGTATGGGGAATGTTACTCTGGCACGAAAACGATCATAAATCTTTCCATTATCGTTCTTTAAAATAAGCCCAGCATTCAAGAGCATTTCTTCCGTATGCCCTTTAGCTTTAGCCGCTTTAAGTAATCCGTCCCACTGATCTATCGTATAACCTAGATCGAATTTTTTGATCGTAGCCTCAGTAAAGCCTCTTTCTTTGAAATAGCTAAGCCCTATAGACTTACCATCTTCTGTATTAAAAAGTGTTTCTTTAAAATATTCAGCAGCAAAATTGAGGACAATAAACAAGCTATCTCGCTTATTCTGAGCTTGAATCTGCTCATCAGTCATCTCCTCCTCTTCAACTTCTATGCCGTACTTACCTGCTAGGTATTTCAGCGCTTCAATGTAGTTGATACCCTCAACCTCCATCACAAAAGTAATGGCATCGCCTCCTTTACCGGAGCTAAAGCACTTGAAGATTTCCTTACTTGGAGAAACGTAAAAAGACGGGGTCTTCTCGCTGGTAAAAGGACTTAAGGCCCTGTAGTTACTACCTACTTTCTTCAAACTCACAAAGTCACCGATCACCTCAACAATGTCGATTCGGTTCTTAATCTCTTGAATAGTAGAATCACTTATGGCCATAGAATTCCAAATATAGATAAGCATGAACTATTCCATGCACTCACTGTTAATCTAATATTAAGATAAATGCATGTAAGCTCGGGTTATTTAGGCCTTAAAAGTTGAGTTAAGCCATTCAAAATAAGCGAATAGAGTATTTTCGTCTTTTATTCATTAATGAATAAAGTTTGAGGGCTTTATTTGCATTCAAATTCAGGAGGAATGTTGACAAAAGAACAAGTATTGAATGCCTTAAGGCATGTGGACGATCCAGATATTAAAAAGGATCTGGTTACCCTTAATATGATTGAGGATGTAGTAGTAGACGGGAATAAGCTCTCATTTACGGTAATGCTCACTACTCCTGCTTGTCCCTTAAAAGAGGTCATAAAAAATGATTGTCTTAAGGCTATTGCAGAACATATTGGTGAAGATGTTGAAGTAGCCATTAACATGAGTTCTCAGGTAACCAGTACAAGAGACAATACACCATTATTACCTGGAGTTAAAAACATTGTTGCCATTGCCTCTGGAAAAGGAGGTGTTGGTAAGTCTACAGTTACGGCCAACCTTGCAGTGGCTTTAGCAAGAAAAGGTGCCAAAGTAGGTGTGATTGATGCCGATCTTTACGGCCCTTCCATGCCTACTATGTTTAACTGTGAGCATGAACAGCCTGGTATTAAAAAAGTAGGCGAGAAAAATCTCATCATCCCAATTGAGCAATACGGGGTGAAATTAATTTCTATTGGATTTTTAACTCCTGCGGAGAATGCCGTGGTTTGGAGAGGGCCAATGGCAAGCAGTGCGCTTAAGCAGTTTATTGCTGATACTGAGTGGGGAGATCTCGATTACCTATTTATTGATCTGCCTCCGGGAACAAGTGACATCCACTTGTCTTTGGTACAAACTGTACCAGTTACAGGAGCAGTATTAGTAACTACACCACAGAAAGTGGCTTTAGCAGACGCTCAAAAAGGAATGAACATGTTCCAACAGCCACAAATTAACGTTCCTGTTCTTGGGGTGATAGAAAACATGGCTTATTTTACTCCTAAAGAACTTCCTGATAACAAATATTATATCTTTGGAAGAGATGGCGGTAAAAAGCTTGCTGAGAAAGGTGAAGTACCTTTTATAGGTGAAATCCCTCTGGTACAGAGCATTAGAGAAGGCGGTGATTTAGGTTATCCGGTAATTATGCAAGAGGGGCCAGCCTCAGAAGCAATTTCGAAGGTTGCCGATGGTGTTGCACAAAGAATTGCCATTAGAAATGCTGAAAAAGCAGAAACTAAAAAAGTAGAACTTAAAGTTTAACGAATGCTAGATAGAGTAGAAGCAGCTTTGGAAAAGATAAGACCTTTCTTAATTGCCGATGGTGGCAATGTGAAGGTTCTAGAAATTACTGATGACATGGTTGTGAGATTAGAGTTGGAAGGTGCCTGCGGGACTTGCCCAATGTCTCCTATGACAATGAAGGCTGGTGTAGAAGAAGCTTTAATGAAGGATATTCCTGAAATTACAGGTGTTGAAGCGGTTAATGTAGCCAAGGTCTAAACGAAAAATATATTATTCTGAAGGCATCTTTTCTTAAATGTGGAAAGATGCCTTTTTTATTTACAGAGCTTGAAAATTTGCCAAATAGCGCGAATAACTATCTTTGCTAAAACTACTTGATAGACAAACAAAATGATCAGCCATTCTGGTCGTTACTAATACCGAAGATGAGCCAAAAGCCTTTTACTATTCTGAGCTTCCTAAAGAACATCGGCATTATTGTAGGGATTGGAGCCGTGCTGCTCGTATTCTTTTTCTACGTATACCTTCCGAGCACTACAAATCACAACGAGACACTTACTGTGCCCGACCTAGTCGGCACATCTTTTTCTCAAGTAGATGATTTGTTGACCAACAGAAACCTGCGCTATGAGGTAGTTGTGGACTCAGGATATTCCGAAAATATGGAGCCAGAAGCCATCTTAAGTCAAAACCCTAAACCTGGCGCCAAAGTAAAAGAAAGCAGAAAAATCTATTTAACGCTGAATGCCAATGTGCCCCCAAAGGTGTTAATGCCTAACCTAATCAATACAGATCTATTAAATGCTGAAGATATATTAAAGAGTAATGGACTGAAACGAGGTGAGATCTCTTACGTTCCAGATAGAAGGGTGAATGCCGTTATCGCTCAAAAAATAGAAGAAGAAGATATTGCCTCTGGTGAAATGATCTACAAAGGCACAACCATTAATTTGGTAATTGGAGATGGAGAAGGATTGAAGACATTTCCAGCTCCAGATTTTACTGGTAAAACTTACGAAGAAGTAAACTTTCAAATTGAAGCTTCAGGATTGAAATTAGATGATGTTCAGTATATCTTGAATGATACAGTTCCACCTAACAGTGTGTACAGACAAAGGCCACCTGTTGGAGTATTAATCCAAACAGGAGATCTTATACAGATCTGGATCAATAGCAAAAAACCTAAGGAAGAGGAGAATTGAGAGTCAAGCTGACCATATTGCTCTGGGTCTTAGGATCAGTGGCCTTAGGTCAGATACAAGAACGCCCTTTACCCCTTAAGAGTAATAACAAACCCAATAGTGTCCCCTTTGCAACCCAGCAAGGGCAGGCGGTATTAACCCTACCCTTTTGGGATGATTTTTCAACTTCTGGCTTAATACCAGATTCTGACAAATGGGTAAACTCTGAGAATGTAAGAATCAGTAATGGCATTGGTAAAAATGCGCCTTCCCTAAATGTGGCAGTATTTGACGGTGTTACAGCGAGTGGCTCTCCCTACAATGCAACTAGTCTTATTAATGGTGCCACTGACAGCCTAATTAGTCAAGTAATCGACCTGAGTAACCTACCCATTGAACAACGAGATTCGGTATACCTAAGCTTCTTCTGGCAGATTAATGGTAACGGTGAACTCCCTGATTCTGAAGACTCACTTGTACTTCAATTTAAAGAACCTAGTGGCGTTTGGCAATCTGTGTGGAACCAAACTGGCGGTGTTGATAATGAATCGGAAGAATTCCAACAGGTACTTGTAAAAGTAGAACGAGCTTTATTTCATAATGAATTTCAATTCCGGTTTAGATCTTATTCACGGCTTGCCGGACCATTTGACACCTGGTTAGTCGACTATATCCATTTGAATGATTCTAGGCATGCAAACGATATTGCCTACTTAGATAGATCTTTAACAAGAAAACCGTCATTCCTCACTGCTCCTTATGCAGCTATGCCAACAGAACAGTTTTTTGCAGACCCTGGCAAATATTTGGTAGACACGGATGCTGAATTCCTGAACCTTAACTCTTTCTTTCAACCTGTTCAATTTTCGACCATTGTAAGAGATGTTGTAAACGATGTTGAATTAGAGCGAATGAACGATGATCAGGTGGCTAATCCTTTACCTGGCGCTTTTGAAAGAAGATCATTTACTTCTGATCCACTTTCTGCGAATAACATCGATAGAGGAGCTGACTCCCTCTTGCTAGAAACCTCTTATTTTATAAACTCAGGAGATAACTTCTTCATAGAATCAATAAATCCGGGAGTTGACACCGTGTTCAGCACCAATATTGATTACCGTATAAATGACACAGTCAAGGTGGTCACAGTAATTGATGACTATTTCGCCTATGATGATGGTGATCCGGATTTTGCTGCGGGAATCAATCAGGCGGGTGGCCAATTAGCCTATCAGTATTTTGCAGAAACCAATGCATTACTCACTCACGTAGATATTAACTTTCCTTTCGTTCAACAGACTGGCGAACCAATCTCAATCTTTGTATGGAGTAAGCTAGATAACGATCCACAATCAATTCTATTCCAAGACCCATATTCTGTACTGAGACCAGACGAGATTGGTGACTTAAGAGCTTATCGCCTTGACACTCCAATATTCGTTCAAGACACTTTCTACATTGGCTTTCAACAGGCCACTAATGAATTCTTAGCCGTAGGTCTAGACAAGAACCAAGACTCAGGAGACAAGATGTTTTTTAACGTTAGCGGGGAATGGAGACCAAACGAAACAGTAAACGGTAGTTTCTTAATGAGACCTCGTTTTGATAAAGAAATTGCAGTCAATTTTGTTCCTGCGGGTGAAGCTGCACCATCTGAAGTAAAGGTTTATCCAAATCCGAGTAATGGAGAATTTTACATTGCTGGTGAAGTTGCCGAATTAAAGATCTTTGACAACTGGGGACAGGCTAAAACTATTCGCGTGAGAGAGGAGCGAAATGGCGTTTGGGTGGACCTCAGCTCAAACAAAAAAGGCATATCTTTGCTCAAATTTTTAAGACAAGGTAAAGTCGTTACCAAACGGGTTATTTTGAATGAGTAGCATAGTTGAAATCAGCGTAGAAGAATTCAAGTCGCGTCAGGCACAGGGCCAAAATCTCAATTTTTTTGATGTGCGTGAAGAATGGGAGCATATTGAAAACAACATAGGAGCAAAATGTCTGCCTTTAGCTAAGATTCCCACAAAGCTTTCAGAAATTGAACACCTCAAAAACGAAGAGATTATTGTGCATTGCCAAACAGGCAAAAGAGCCGGACAAGCTTGCAAGTATCTCAGTTCGCTAGGCTTCACCAAAGTCCTCAGCCTTTGCGGTGGAATAGAAGCGTATCAAGCGGACTAATCAGCACTTCCAAATAATTTTAGATAAGGTGCGACAGCCTCTTTGAAGTTTGCTCCGAAGGACAACAGACCTCCTTGATGGCCTGCCATGGCTATTAAAGCACCTGATTTCATATTCTCCATTTCAAATAGTCTTTTGATCTCAAAAGCCATTTCAGGAGTGCCATAGGCTACTTTTCCATCTGTGGTTGGTACAGAATGGAGAAGTTTTTTCCATTGTTCATCATGATGTATATGAATTATGCATTGTATGGCTTCATTTGCCTCATAAATAGCAGCATGAGTCAAGGATTCGGAAGAAGCTTTGACAGGTCCTTTACAGAATAAGCTATTCCGTTGAATATTATAATCCGTAACGAGCGTATAATATTCTGATCCTAATTTTGAAATATGACCCGTCTGTGTTCCAGAAATAACGAATGACTTTTCGCGAGAGACTTTACAACTTATATTCCCATATCCCACTTGATACTTCTTATCAAAACCGATGAGACCCAATTCGTACATCCTATCTCGCCAATATATGAGTTCAATTATGCTAGCAAATTCGGGACTTGCCCCCTTTTGCCAATTGATATCAAATTTTATAACACCATCATCCATTGCTTTGCCTTTCTGGAAAGAGCGATAACAAGCCTTCTTCAGAAGAGGAACAGACCCCTCTTTCTGTGATTAGTCCAGTGACTAAACGAGCGGGTGTAACATCAAAACCATAGTTTGCCGCTGGCGTCCCTTTTGGGCTAATGCCTACTGTTTGAATTTCCGCCCCTGTCCAACCGGCTATGGTAGTCACCTCTTCCTGACTTCTTTGCTCAATAGGAATTTCTCTAAGACCGTCTTTAATTTCCCAATCTATGGTTGATGACGGAAGTGCCACATAAAAAGGAACTCCATTATCGTGAGCGGCAAGTGCCTTCAGGTAGGTGCCAATTTTATTAGCCACATCTCCATACGAAGTTGTTCTATCCGTACCTACAATGACTAAGTCTACCATTCCATGTTGCATCAAATGGCCTCCCACATTGTCTACAATTAAGGTATGTGGAACCTCTTCCTGAAGTAATTCATAAGCGGTTAAGTGCGCCCCTTGGTTTCTTGGCCTGGTCTCATCTACCCAGACGTGCACAGGTATTCCTTTCTTAAAAGCATGATAAATTGGAGAGGTAGCAGTACCCCAGTCGGTAGTGGCTAACCAGCCTGCATTACAATGCGTGAGTATGTTAATAGGGCGTTGGTATTTCTGGTACAATTCCTCAATAATGCTCAAACCATGCAGTCCAATATTTCTGCATATCTCAATGTCTTCAGCCTTAAGCTCCCCTGCCTTTTTCTTTGCTGCCAAGGCTCGGCCCATTTCAGGAAGTTTTAACAGCAACTCCATCATTGAGTCAATAGCCCACATTAAATTGACAGCTGTTGGCCGTGTTTCTCTCAACTCTTGAGCAGATTTCTTAAGAAAGTCATTACTAGTATTCTCTAAGCATGCCAAATACAAACCATAGGCCGCGGTGACCCCAATTAATGGCGCTCCACGTACAACCATATCTTTTATGGCAAACACAGCATCTTGGTAGGACCTTAAATCTTGAATGATGAATTCATGTGGCAACTTTCTTTGATCAAAAACCTGAACGATCTGATCATTATCTTCTTTCAGCCAAATGGTATGATATTGTTCCCCTTCTATTCTCATATCTCACTAAAGATTTCAATAATCGATTCATCATCCTGCAAGTGATAGGTGACTAGACCTACTTGTTTTGCGCTCTCTACATTCACTTCCGAATCATCTATAAAAAGTGTTTCGCCTGCTTCAATTCCAGCGCGATCCAAAACCGTTTGATATATTTCCAAACTCGGTTTTCTTAAACCCAAGGTGTGGGAATAATAGTCCTTTTCCATCAACTCCGCTAAGCCCTTATAGCCATACTCATCACTGAGTTTTTTAGTGAAGTATTCGTAATGTATTTCATTTATATTACTCAACAGGAAGATTCTGTATTGCAACTGAAGTCTCTCGAGCAAAGCAATGTGCTGCTTGGGAAAATCTAATAGGATTGAATTCCATGCTGCATCAATCTTTTCATCCGAGACGTTTAAGTGAAGCATCTTGCGAATTTCTGCTCTAAAAGTTCTTGGTGTAATACTACCTTTCTCTAAATCAGTAAAAAGAGAGCCTTGAATTGCTTTAGAATATTGTTGGTCAAAATCCTCAATTCCAAGATTCTTGAAGGCTCTAATTGGAGCCTCATGATCTATATTTAGCAATACTCCTCCAAGATCGAAAATGATATTCTTAATAGTTGACAGATCAATTGACATCTGGTTGTATAATTTGAGTCAAATATGTAACATTGCAATCCAATTTTCAAAGGCTTTCAAACGCATTTGAAAAGGGCCTATAACTCAGTTGGTTAGAGTATCTGACTCATAATCAGAAAGTCCATGGTTCGAGCCCATGTGGGCCCACAATAAGAGGCTACTCAATGAGTAGCCTCTTATGTTTTTTTAAACTCATGGTTCGCCCCGATAGCTATCGGGACATGCGGGCCCATATTTAAAGGCTATTCGATTAGTCACCTTTTTATTTTTGTACATGCACGCTCATGTATATATCCTCCACAGCCCTTCATTGGAGAAATTTTACATTGGGAGTACCACGTTAGAGCCAAAAGAAAGGCTAAGCCTACATCTCAAAAAGAAATACGGAATTTCTAAATTCACCTCAATCGCTAGTGATTGGTCAGTGTTTTTCGAACATACTTGCACAAATATTTCACAGGCTAGATTAGTAGAACAGCATATTAAAAAGATGAAAAGCAGAACTTACATTATGAATCTGCAGAAATACCCTGAAATGATCGTCAAACTATTGAATCTCTATCATGGTTCTTTCCAATTGCTATCGGGACATGCGGGCCAATAAAAAAGCCCAATACAATGTATGAGGCTTTTTAACTTAAATAAGTACTATTTCATTTTAGTATTTCTTAGCATTTCTGCCACGGTCTCCGCGCCAGTTGCCTTTCTTTTTCTTTCTGTGAAAACCCTCAGCGTTTCCTCCGCTTCCGCCAGAACGATTTGAACTAGGTTTAGATCTTTGTCCACCCTGTGGTTTTTTCTTTTTAGCTGGAGATTTTGTGGTCCTTCCTTTTGGTGGAATCTTTTCAGTAGGCTCAAACCCTTCAACGATGTTTATAGGAAGCTGCTCATCAATTAACTTCTCAATACCCCATAAAAACTCCATCTCTTCAGCAGTGGCAAATGATATGGCCTCTCCACTTGCACCCGCCCTACCTGTTCTACCAATGCGGTGAACGTAATCTTCAGACACATTAGGGAGTTCATAATTCACTACGTGTGGTAATAAAGGAATATCGAGTCCCCTAGCTGCTATATCTGTAGCTACCAGTACACGAACTTTACCCTCTTTAAAACCAGCAAGCGCTTTGGTCCGTGCCCCTTGGCTTTTGTTACCGTGGATGGCCGCAGCGGTAATCCCGTTTTTGACCATGCGCTCAGATAATCTGTTGGCGCCATGTTTTGTACGAGTAAACACCAGTGCTTGAGACCAGCCTCCATCTTTAATCATTTTAATGAGTAAAGGTGCTTTCTTGAGCTTATCTACATGATAAACAGTCTGAATAATTTTTTCTACTGTTGTGTTTTCAGGAGTAGCTTCTACTAACACAGGGTTGTGCATAAAAGTACCCGCTAGCTCTTTTATCTGTTTGGAAAAGGTAGCTGAAAACAACAAATTCTGTCTTCTAGGAGGAAGCATCTCTAAGATCTTGCGAATGTCTCTCAAAAAGCCCATGTCCAACATACGGTCGGCCTCATCTAGCACCAAAATCTCAACTTGACTTAATGTTAAGAAGCCTTGATTAAATAAATCGAGTAGACGACCGGGAGTTGCGATTAGAATGTCAACTCCATTCTTTAGCGCTCTTACCTGTGGGTTTTGATTCACTCCACCAAAAATCACTGTAGACTCCAAGTGAAGGAATTCACTGTAAGCCTTAACATTATCTGATACCTGAGCTGCTAACTCCCTAGTTGGCGTTAGGACTAATGCTCTAACCGGACGTTTTTTAGGCTGCTTAGTTTGAGATAAAATTTCAAGCATTGGCAGGGTAAAACTCGCTGTCTTTCCTGTTCCTGTTTGTGCTGAACCCAAAACATCGGCTCTTTCCAAAATATGTGGGATTGCTTTTTCCTGAATGGGTGAAGGGGTAGTATATCCAACTTTCGCAATTGCGTGTAATATGGGCGTGGATAAACCCAGCTTGTCAAATGACATATAGTTCTTTTAGATCAGACGCATCGGATCTGCGTCATTGTGTTAGCTACAAAGGTACACCTATTTCTAGGATATTCTTAGAAGCTAAGCCATACTCCAATTTAGACCTCCTTTTTAACCTTTAGGACGAATGACTATCTAATTAAACCCTCAGTAAATGTGACTTCCATGGCTGACACTGCAGAGACAGAAAACAGCCCTAATACAACTGATTCTGCATCATTCACAGGAGTAATATTCGATTCTAAGTTTGCGAGAGGCTGGGCGAATAACTCGGCAAAACCACCTGACCTATCAGTCTGAATCTGTAGTTCTATGAAATAATCATAGGTTTCTCTAGAGATTGAATGAATTTCTACACTTACACGGTCACCAATTTGGTAAGACTCATCTTCTCCCAGAGGATTAATGCCTGCCTTTACGGGAATGATAAATTCTCTGCCATCAATTCCTCCTCCAGGACTTAGCCCTGCATCAAAAGCAATATTCAATTCCGCGGGATCGCCCAAGAACTCTCCGTTCCAAAAAGTTTTGATCCAATATGCGTCACCTAAGCCTTCAAGGTCTCTGGCGACTATTCTACCTTCATAAATAATATCGTCACTAAATGGTTCTTCCTCTTCAAAAAAGAGAATCTCCTCAATAGTAGTGGTTCTATTCATATTCGTTGAAGCTGTGTAGACTTCTCCACCATATTCAATTCTCAAAGTGTATTCAGCATTTACTGCACCAATGATTTGTCGCTGGGCAGAAGTCTCCCAAACATATTCTCCTGAGGTGCTACTTTCTACAAATACCAATGGATCATTTCCTTGGTTATCCGTAACGGTAACCGTTGCACCAGTTGCTGGCTGGTATTGTTGGTTGTTAAAGAACGACTGAGAAAAATTCAGAATTACTTTTTGATCTTCGGCTTTGTTGTTAAGAAAAGCATCCACCACCAAAGTTGGAGTTGACGGACTAAAATCAACATCTGCCGGACTTTCGCAAGCCATTATGATAGACAGAATGAATAATAAATAGATAGAATTTCTCATCGCTTAAAACTTGAAATTGTATGAAATGGAAGGAAGAACTGAACCTAGGACAGAGAATTGGGTAGCCTCTGTACTCACCAAATTACCTAATGATGGCATCTGGTCTGATGTATTGAAATAAATTGAAAAAGGATTTTCTCTGGCGTATGCGTTGTACAAAGAGAACACCAAGAAATTTCGATCTCCTCTTCTATTCTCCTTTTTGGAATATAGGGTAAGACTAAAATCTAAACGGTGATAAACTGGAATTCTCACGTCATTTCTGGCTCTATTATCGCTATGCGGAATAGTAAAGCCTTGTACACTATAGCGAGAAGAGGGGAAAGTAGTTGGTGTACCAGATGTGAGGGTGAAATTGGTAGAGAATGTCATTCGTTCGTTCATCTCATAGAATCCCACAACCTTTAAATTATGGGTCTGATCAAACCGAGTAGGATACCATTCTCCCTGATTGATCCCATCCACTTTTAATTCAGTTCTACCCAAGGTATAGCTGGCCCAACCATTGATTTTACCAGTGTTCTTTTTTACCTGAAACTCTAGACCGTAGGCACGGCCATCACCACTCAATACATCACCTTCAAAAAAGCGGTTCAAGAGTAAATCGGCTCCATCAATATAGTCTAATTGATTTCTAGTATCTCTGTAATAGGCCTCTACAGAAGCCTCAATCTTATTATCCTTGAAATTCTTAAAGTATCCTAGCGCGAACTGATCACCAATTTGAGGATCTAAATTATTGGTACTTGGGGTCCAAACGTCTAACGGAATGGAAGCTGTAGTATTGGAAAGCAGATGGATGTACTGCACCATGCGGTTGTAACTCCCTTTAATGGAAGTTGACTGATTCAATTGGTATCGAAAAGATAATCGAGGTTCTAGATTGAAGAAATCTTCAATCACTTCGTTTCCTTCTACTTCTGTTTGTCCGATAACGGGTTTTCTCTCACCTGCTGGAGCCTCCCCAAATTCGTAAGTTGTTGTTGGCCCATGGTATAGAAAGGAAGAGAACCGAAGGCCATATTCTAACGAGAGTTTATCGTTCATCTCTTGCTTGTTGGCAATGAAGACCGAAGACTCTAAGCCCTGCTTGTCTTCAAGACCGATATCTGTGCCCTCACCACCAGATACTGCCATGGCCTCAGCTGGGGCAAAACTATAGTTAACCAAGTCACCACCAAACGTGAGCTCATTTCTTGGGTTAATAAAATATGAGAACTCCGGCTTAAGATTGATGGTCTCAATGTGCGACTCCCAGTTAAAGCTATCGCTATCTCTATCTGCAAAGCTGATTTCGTAATCGTAGTTACTGAATACACCCGTTAGGTTGAAGAATAACTTGTCATTCAGAATCTTATTCCACCTCAAGGTTGCGGTTTGATTCCCCCATGAAAAGCCTTGATTCGCATCAAATTGAAATGTATCCCTCCCGAAATAACCCGACAAAAACAGCTTATTCTTTTCGTTGATGTCATAATTCGCTTTTACCGTTAGATCATAGAAGAACAAACGTTCATCATTCAGCAGAGGAGCTGCAACCACATCTATGTATGATCTTCTAGCAGCTAATATAAACGAGGCCTTGTCTTTGACAATCGGTGCTTCAATTGCTAGGCGACTAAAAATAAGCCCGATACCTGCGGTGCCTTCAAACTCTTTATTATTCCCCTCTTTCATTCTTACATCAAGAATTGAAGAGATACGTCCGCCATATTGAGATGGAATGCCCCCCTTATAGAGCTTTACATCGCTCACCGCATCTGGATTAAAAACTGAGAACAAGCCAAATAGGTGAGATGAATTATAAACCGGAGCTTGGTCGAGTAAAACTAGATTCTGACCGACACTTCCGCCTCGCACGTTAAAGCCTGATGCTCCTTCGCCAACTGTACTTACCCCAGGTAATAGCTGAATACTTCTAATCACATCAACCTCTCCCAAAAGCGCAGGCATTCTTTGGATAGTTTTCATGTCTAATCGCTGAACAGACATTTCAACATTGGCCACATTGGCGTTCTCTGCTTCTCCGGTAACCACAACTTCTTCCAAAAGAATTTGCTCCTCCTCTAATTCAATATCAACTCGGCTATTACTATCTAATTCTATCTTTTTTGAGAAAGTCTTGTATCCCGTAAAGCTGTAGAGAATCGTATAAGACCCTTTTGGAATAGTTAATGAGTAAAAACCGTAAGGATTTGTGATGTTCCCTGTTCCGAGCTCTTTGATTAAGACGGTTGCTCCAATCATCGCTTCTCCATTGGCAGCATCTTTTACATATCCGTTAATTGTATATTCTTGCCCAAAGAGAGACAGATTCAAGAATAAGACAAATGCGATGACAAAGTATCTTTCCTTCTTATGACCGAAGATTTTGGCCAGAGGTTTTCGTAACGAAAATAACAAGTGTTGTTTAGGCATAAATGATTAAACCAGCTTATGAGTTTTATACAAGACGGCTGATTCAATCATTTGTTTAATCTAATCTGAATATTTAACTAATCTCTCTTACCTAATAGAGAAACCTGATACTCAAGTCTCTTAATCTCGCGCTTCAATTGGTTTTTATCCATTTGATTCCAGCTAAACTGCTTGAGCATTGCCATAGCCACCCAACCAACTAATGAATAAAACATCCATTCCATTTTAGGTATCATTTCTTCGGCTGCTAAAAACTCGGTAAAAGTCCATATTGTGGCTCCGAAGATCAAAAGCTGAAAAACAATCACATAGATATTCAACCAGCTATTTTTACCTGTAAATAAACCGCTCAGCATTTGCGGTACGTTTTGCTCTCCGAGCTTATCAAAATACTCGGCTTCTTCTTTGTTTAATGCTTCATGAATTAAAGCATCAATCTCTTTGTCTGTCTTGTTCATGATATACCTCCTTTAATTGTTCTTTTAAATATTTTCTAGCGTAAAAAAGCCTTGATTTAACCGTGCCCTCTGGCAACTCAGTTAACAAGGCAATTACTTTTACAGAATGGTTTTCTAAATAGTGCAGCTTTAGTATTTGTTGATGTTGTTCTGGCAATGCCTTAATTGCTTCAAGCATTAAAGCTGCTTCATCTGGAGATTGAGTAAGTTCCAACTCCTTTTGCTTCACTGGCTCTACATCCCTGCACAACTCATCATTGATTTTGCGTTCCTTTTGCAGCTTCCTAATTTGATCTGCTGACCTGCGTTGAACGATACGATAAACCCAAAACTTAAATAGTGATGGATCTTTTAGCTTTGGAATACTTTGAAAAATGGAAAGCCAGCTGTCTTGCGCTACCTCATACGCCAAATCTTGATCATGCAAAAAGTCGAATGACCACTTGAGAATTCTAGGGTTCCAACGCTTCCAAAGTAAGCCAACAGCTTCCTTGTCATTCGCCTGGCAACGGAGAATGAGTAACTCATCAAATATCTGTTCTGAACTTCGTTTCATCGGTTTTCAAAAAGTAGTCGGAGACTAACCGATTAGGTTCAATATAGAGAAATCTCAAGCGATGAGTCTATGACCTATGTCAATAAAATCCACAGGCAGATGAGCTATTTTCGGTCTATGATATCAATTGACCCTAGTAACAAAACACTCTTACTAGAAGCCTTGGAAGAGTTGATGTATAAGCTTTCACTTGATCTGGCTCGACTCAAAGGTGGCCCCATGAGCAAGGAAAGGAAGGCTTTAAGGGCAAAACAAGAGGCAATAGAGAAACTTCAGCATGAGATTTCTTCCTTCAAGAACTAGCCTTGAATGAAGTCAGCATCCTTATAACGAGGATGAGGGTAAGTATAAAAACCCTCTCCTGTCTTAACGCCTAACTTACCTTCATCAATGTAGGTTTTAAGCAAAGCGGCAAAGGCTTGACTTTTGGCATCTCGCTGGCTGGATGTAATATGCCATGCGGTATCTAGCCCAACCGTGTCTAACACACCAAAGGGCCCCATCTCCATCTTAAAATTACCCATCCAACTACGATCAATATCTTCAATTGAACCAACATCCATTGTTTTTAGTGAACCTGCTGCGCCAATTAAGGCCATCAACATATAATTGAAGATGTACCCTGGGTTCTCTTTCTTGACAAAAACAGGTGTCTGATTGAGTTTCCTTCCCATTTCGAAAAGAAAATCTTTGATCCAATCTTCAGTCTTATCATGTGGCATAATGTCCACTACATTGGCAAAGAAAACATCATGGAAATGGAAATTGCAGAAACGCTCAGGCCTGCCTGTAGACTCGGCAATCTGTGACGGTAATAGATATGAGGTATTTGAAGTAAAGAGTGTTTTCTCAGGGCATAAGGCTCCGAATTGAGCCCATACTTTTTTCTTCAACTCTAAATTCTCAGTAACAGACTCATTCAGGAAATCAGCATCATCTGCGGCTGCTTCCGCATCTGTAGTAAAAGTGAGCCTTGCTTTAGTAGCTTCAATTTCTTCTTCAGTGATCAATTCACGTTTAAGTAAGCTTCTGAGAATTCCTTCCTGAATCTTGGTAGCCGCTTCTAAGGCTTCTTCTTTAATGTCATAAATAGTGGTTTCAAAACCGCTAATGGCTGATTGTAAGGCCACTCTTAGTCCCAGCGTACCCGCACCCAATATGAGTACTTTGTTTATGTCTTTGAGTTCTTGTTTCATATTGTCTAATCTTTTCGTTTCGTCATCCACCCCTCAGTCCTGCGGATAGCTCCCCTTCTAAGGGGAGCACTAGGATCCTGCAGATTTAATGAGTGCACAAGTCACCTTATTCTTTTTTATCCTGAGCATACCGAAGGATCTACCCTCTCAAATTATTTATGGATATCACCCTCCGCTCTTCGAGCACCTCCCTCAAGGGAGGACAGTTAGATTTCATCCTTTTCCAAAGCCGTCACGGCATTGGCACCACAGGCTTTAACCGCAAAAATTAAATTCGCAAAGCGAGGGTCTTTTGTTAAGCCCATTTTATATCTAGCATAAATTTGCTGAATAATCACACCAATCTTAAATGCACCGAACACATAATAGAATACTTGATCGGTTAAATCAAAACCAGTTTGATCAGCATACCGATTCACAAATTCAGCTCTGGAATAATTGCCCGGCATCCATGTTAAGCTGAACGGTTTTAAAGCTTCTGAGTCATCGGCTTGAGCCCAATATGCCAAAGAAGTACCCAAGTCCATCAAAGGATTGCCCACAGTGGCCATTTCCCAATCCAGAACCGCTCTAATATCACTCAAATCTTCTGGGTTCAATACCAGGTTATCATACTTATAATCGTTGTGAATGAGTGAGATATATTGCTGTTCGGGAACATTTGCTACTAACCATTCCGCTACTTTTTCGATTGATGTCACCTCATCTGTTTTAGCTTTGAAGTAACGCTTGATCCAACCATCTACCTGGCGTTGAGTGTAGCCTTCTGGCTTACCAAAACCGCTTAATCCAGCCTTTTTCAAGTCAACTAAATGCAGAGCAGCCAACTGATCAATGGTAGATTCTGAAATGGCCTTGAAGGTTCCGGGCTGAATAACCATATCCTTGGGAGGTCTACCTCTGAGAATTACACCTTCTACCCTCTCCATCAAATAGAAGTCAGACCCCATTACCTCATGATCATTGCAAAAGAGTACTGGTTTTGGCGCTTTACCATAAAAGGACTCCAAGGCTTTTAACACCTTGAATTCACGAGACATATCATGGCCGCCTTTGATATTAGCACCAAATGGAGGCCTCCGCAATACATACTCCTTAGTTCCTGCCTTTAGCAAATAAGTTAGATTGGAAAAACCTGAAGGAAACTGCTTGAGCTCCAATGTACCTTCAATTCCATTGAGTTTGTCCTTCAGATAGCCTTCTAGCTTTTGAAGGTCTAGTTCTTCTCCAGGGCGAATATCTTTTGCTGAATCGATCATCTTTTTATCAGTCGTGAATCTTTCAATGCCGTCATTGCGAGGTACGAAGCAATGCACTTATCATCTGTGAGACTGCTTCGTTCCTCGCAGTGACGTTATTAATTACATTCCATACCCCTTCAAGATTGCTTTGGCTAAACTGACTTTATGTACCTCATCCGGACCATCATAAATTCTGGCACCTCTTTCATGGCGATACCAGAATGACAATAAGGTATCATCTGTGATCCCCAAGGCACCATGTACTTGTATCGCCTTATCCAATACTTTCATTAACACATTGGCCACATAGAACTTAATAGTACTAATCTCTATGCGTGCGGCTTTAGCTCCTTCTTCATCAATCTTTTGTGCGGTGCTCAAAACCAATAATCTACTGGCATCTATCTCCGCTCTCGATTCTGCTATCCAATTTTGAATGGTCTGCTGATGGCCGAGGAACTTACCATCTCTCAATTCGCGAGTGGCGGCTCTTTCACACATCATATCGAATGCTCTTTCGCATATTCCGATCCAGCGCATACAGTGATGTATTCGCCCTGGGCCTAAACGCATTTGTGCCATTTTAAAACCTTCTCCTCTTTTGCCAATCAGATGAGTTTTCGGAACACGGACCTCATTCAATTTGATCTCTGCATGACTAAAATAGCCACCACCTGCTTCACCCATAATAGGGATATTTCTAACCAAGTCGAATCCTTCAGTATCCGTAGGTACTAAAACCATTGAGGCACGCGCATATGGGTTGGCTTCTGGGTCTGTCACTGCCATCACGATGCAAAAGGATGCGCCATCGCAAGCTGTTGTAAACCATTTATGCCCATTGAGGACAATATCGTCTCCATCGAAAACAGCCGAGGTAGCCATATTTACGGGATTTGACCCCGCAAACTCTGGCTCTGTCATGCCGAAGCAGCTACGGATCTCCCCTTCCATTAAGGGCTTGAGGTATTGCTCTTTTAAATCTTCAGAAGCGAAATGATGCATTAACTCAATATTTCCAATATCCGGAGCCTGACAATTAAACACATAGTGCCCTAAAACTGACGTTCCCATTACCTCGGATAGCTGTCCAAACTCAACCATGCTCAGTCCTAGTCCACCTTCTTTTTCTGACAGATATGGTGCCCAAAGTCCTGCTTCTTTAGCCGAATCCCTTTTCGATTTTAAAATCGGTTCGGTGTTCTTCCATTCATCTTTGAGCAGATGTAATTCTGTTGGATATAATTCCTTTGTAACGAAATCCACATAAGCTGGATATATCTGCTTAAGACGTTCTGTTTCGAATAAGTTCTTCATTGTTGGTTATTGGTTAAAAGTCGGTGGTTAATGGGCAGCCCTAAGAACCAGTAACAATTCACAATTAACTATATAGTAAATCCTCCGTCTGCGGTAATGGTAGCTCCGGTTACAAACTTTGAGGCGTTCGAAGCTAAGAAAACTGCCATACCCGAAATATCCTCAGGTTGAGCAAGCATGGGTAAAGCCTGCTTCATCATGACCATCTTCAGAATCTTATCATTAGAGGTCAGCGCCTCACTAAATTTGGTATCGATAAGTCCAGGGCAAATCGCATTCACCCGAATAGAATCTGGCCCCCACTCTCTTGCCAAGACTTTGGTGAGTTGAATTAAAGCTGCTTTGGACACAGAATACAATCCTAATCCTTGGCCAGGAGTGATCCCCTCAATACTACTAATATTCACCACGGAACCTCCTCCACGAGACTTCATACTCTCGTAAGCATACTTTGCCAAATTCAATGGACCACGAACGTTCACATCCATAATTTTATCGAATGCATCATCTCCCGCATTTTGAATTGGACCAAACACAGGATTTGCGGCCGCATTATTCACGATAATGTCTATTCCACCATAAGTCTCAATAGTCTTCTCTGCTAGGGCTTTCACTTGCTCTTGGTCGCCCATGTGGCAAGCAATTGCTGCTGCTTTTAGTCCGTCTTTCACGAACTCTTGTGCTACAGCATCAACAGCTTCTTGTCTTCTACTGCTCACAATTACTTGGGCTCCTTTTTGAGCCAATGCTTTAGCAATGGCTTGGCCAATGCCTTTACTGGCACCAGTTACAATGGCTACTTTGTCTTTCAAGTCAAATTGTTCATCGATATGCATAGGTGGGCGATTAAGATGTTCACGTAAGTTAAAAGATAATTTTGTTATGCATGACGAGTATTTTGATAAATTAGTGGTGAAACGAATTATTGTAATTGCTCTTGAATTGAGTCGATTAAAACAAGTCCTTCTATAGACTTAAAAATTGACTCTACTATGCCGGTTATACAAGAAACCCACATTAAAAAAACACAAAAGCATTACATTAGCTTGTTATCATTAATGAATTTATGTTACTCTAATCTCATCCTATGAAAGCTGTTCTATTTGAAAATATTGGTCTACCAGAAGAAGTCCTACAACTGAAAGAAATTGAAAAACCTGAGCCTGCACCAGGTGAGATCTGTGTTAAGGTTTCAAAGGCCAACATAGTGCCTGCGGATATTATGTTTATTAGAGGGATGTACGGCCTAAGAGCTCACCCACCGCAAATTGGCGGGTTCGAAGCCTGTGGTACGGTAGACTCTTGTGGAGAAGGTGTTGACATGCCTGCTGGAAGCAAAGTGATTTTTACGCAAACGGGCGTTTGGGCCGAATATGTTTGCGTAGCCGCCAATACTGTG
>CBFIDV010000030.1:0-32399 GCA_965661455.1 Roseivirga sp. | reverse complement strand
ATATAATGATTCTTGACAGCACGGGCAACACCACAAACCCACTTATTCAGGAGGATATAGGCCAAAATGTGCTCACTGGAAACCAGAAAGTATACCCTTTAAATAGTGTATCCGACCCTAACATTATGGGCACTGTTACCTTTGCAGAGAGAAAAAACAGAGAAACGCTCATCACTGTAGATTTAATAAATGACAATTCTGCAACTCAGAGACCTGGTCATATCCACAGGAACACTGCAGCCGAAGACGGTGAAATCGCTGTGAGACTAAAAGTAACAGTAGGTGGAAAAAGTAGCACAAATGTAAGCGAGCTAGAAGACGGCACTATAATCACTTATGATGACTTAATTGAGTTTGACGGATACGTTAATATTCATTCTAGCTTTTCCCAAATCAGCGTTTTCGTGGCACAGGGTGATATTGGACAGAATGCGCTAACAGGAGAAAACATTACTTACACATTGGTTCAAAAAGATGGAAGTGGCATAAGCGGTGTAGTCAAATTGTATGAAAGAGTAAATGGAGAAACCCTTGCTATTGCTGAATTGCTAGGCACCGTTGCGGGTAACATGCATCCTGGACATATTCATGCCAATACAGCCACATTAGGGGGAGCAATTGTTTATACATTCAACCCGATTAATGGTGCAACTGGCAAATCCGTCAATAACATTTCAATGTTGGACAACGGCTTGCCTATTACATACACAGAACTTTTGAGCTACAATGGCCATGTCAATATTCATTTGAGTATGGACGACCTGAAAACACTAGTAGCACAGGGAAATATTGGCCGTAATACTGATTAGCAATGAGTTTTTCTATATAAGGATCAGATGTCTATCAGACTCATAAATACCTGTTTCAAGTAGCTTTTAATTATCTCATGACTAGATTTGCGGCATGAAATTATTCCGTTGGGTTGCCATATTAGAGGGCACTAGTTACTTACTCCTTTTGGGTATTTGTATGCCACTGAAATACATTTTTGACATACCAGAACCTACTTATCCTGTAGGATTAGCCCATGGTGTACTATTCGTGGCATACTGTGGTCTTGTAGTCATTTGGGCGACTAAACTGAAGTGGTCTTTTGGACAAACCATACTGGCCTTAGGAGCCTCACTACTTCCTATTGCGCCATTTATAGTAGAAAGAAAATTACTCCGAGACGTACAATAAAGTCCTTTTCTCAAAACCCTTTCTCAATTGCCTAGTTTCTATGTTTTGAAACATTCAAAATAAATGAAACAACTCCTTTTCGCCTTCACTCTATTATGCTCATTTCAAGCTTTGGGTTTTCAATCTACCGGAACACTCAGCGGTTATGTTAGAGAAGCCAAAACAGATATACCCATTCCTGGAGCTACAGTAAAAGTATTGGACACCTCTTTAGGAGGCATCACATCTGCCGATGGTTATTTCAAAATTGAGAACGTACCAACACAGTCCTTCACAGTTCAAGCCTCATTTGTAGGATACCAGTCCGAAAGCAAATTCAACGTAGTGGTGAGATCAGGCGGAACACCAGATTTGATCTTTTTATTAAAGGAAGAGGTGAATGAGTTAGAAGATGTGGTTGTAACCGCAAGTCCCTTCACAAAAAGTGAAATCACTCCAGTATCGATTCAAAATTTATCTAGAGAAGAGATTGCCACCTACCCTGGCGGGAATAATGATATTGCAAAAGTAGTACAGTCTTTACCCGGAGTTGCAGGTTCCATTGGAGGTTTTAGAAATGACATCATCATTCGTGGTGGAGCGCCAAATGAAAACGTCTACTATCTAGATGGCATTGAGATCCCGAATATCAATCACTTTGCAACCCAAGGCAGTGCTGGTGGTCCAGTCGGACTCTTAAACGTTTCATTCTTTGAAGGGGTAGACTTAGCCACTAGTTCTTTTGGTGCGCAGTACGATAATGTACTTAGTGGTGTGCTTCAATTCGACCAGCGAGATGGAAACAACAGAGAGAACAAAACCAACATTCGCGTTAGCAGTAGTGAAGCTGCGCTAACCTTAGAAGGCCCAATCCTCAAAGGCAATGGAGAGGCCAGCAAAACATCTTATATCGCATCTGTAAGAAGATCTTATCTGCAGTTGCTATTTCAGGCCATTGGCTTACCCTTTTTACCTGATTACTGGGACTATCAATATAAGGTGACGCATAAATTCGATGACTACAATGAGTTAATTGTAACGGGAGTAGGTTCAATAGATGATTTCAGTATTAACGCATTAGAGGAGTTTGATCCCGAACAACAAGCCTCACAAGATCAAGTACCAGTCATAAAACAAGAGACTAATACAATAGGTGTCAGTTATAAAAATAGATTCAAGATCGGAGCTGGTTTTCAGACGTTCACATTGAGTACAAATCGTTTAGAGAATGATTTTAAGCAGTATGAAGACAATGTAAATGAAACTGGTCTTTTTCTAAATAATGTGTCAAGTGAAACCGAAACGAAGTTTCGCTATGCCTATACAAGATTTTTGAATCAATGGACGATCAATACTGGTCTCAGCTTTCAAAGAGTTAACTACACCAATCAGACTTTAAGCCTTATCCCTCCTATCTCCGATTTTAGCCAAAACTTAGAATTCAACAGATATGGATTCTTCGGACAAGCCAATAGAACTTTTAATGAGGATAGAATCAGTCTCTCTATAGGTTTTAGAACTGATGGAAACAACTTTACAGAAAATGGAGAAGACCTACTGGCTCAATTGAGTCCGAGAATATCCGCTTCTTTTATACTAGATGCACAAAGAAAATGGTCATTGAACGCTTCTATTGGCAGGTATTTCAAAATACCTCCTTATACAATATTGGGTTACACCGATACAAATGGAACACTACTTAATCAAACAGCAGATTACATTCAAAGTGATCATGCGGTGATTGGCCTAGAATATTTAATCAAATCTGCGGCTAGGATCACGCTTGAAGGTTTCTACAAGGGATATAGCAATTATCCCGTGTCCTTAACTAACCAAGTGTCTTTAGCCAATCTGGGAGCAGATTTTAGTGTACTTGGCAATGAGCCAATCTCTAGCGTTGGCGAAGGTCGTTCTTATGGAATGGAATTCATGTATCAAGAAAAACTGAGTACAAACTATTATGCTATTCTAGCTTATACCCTGTACTGGTCTGAATTTACAGGACTGAACAATGAGAATTTCTTGCCAAGTGCATGGGATAGTAGACACCTCATTACATTTACAGGTGGCTATCAATTTGGTAAAAACTGGGAGTTGAGTGCCAGAATGCGCTATCTAGGGAGTTCTCCTTTTGCTCCTGTGGATCAAAATGAGACGCTTAACAACTACCCTGCTATCATATTAGATTATGAAAACTTTGGAACAACTCGCCTAGATGCCTTCAACCAAACCGACATTAGAATTGATAAGAAATGGAATTACACCAATTGGACTTTAAACGTCTTTTTAGAAATTCAGAATGCATTTGGTCAGAATACTCCTCAACCTCCTACCTTTGGTTTGGCTAGAACAGAAACCGGATCAATTATTACCCCAAGAGATTTGATTCAAATTCAAGAACTAGACAACTCTTCAGTACTTCCTTCAATCGGAATTGTAATCGACTTTTAAAACAGACACTTGACACCTTCTTTAAGATTTTACTTTTCTATTCTAGATAAAATTGCTCCGCAATATGCAGCAAACAAAGTTTATCATGTGTTGTCTAATCCAAGACAGAGAAAGCTGAGAGACTTTGAGGACGAGGTATTAAATAAGTCCGAGAAGGAAATAATTTCATTCAAGAATTTCCAAATACAAACCTACCGTTGGGGTAAAGGCAATAGCCGAAAAGCCATTTGTGTACACGGCTGGGAAGGTCAAGCCGGTAATTTTGGTGCCATCGTGAATATGTTGGTTGATAAGGATTTTGAGGTATTTGCCGTAGATGCCCCTGCACACGGCTATAGCTCCCGAGGTGACACCAGTATGTTTGAGTATATAGAATTAGTAACTCAAATATCGAAAGAAGAAAAGCCAGAAATCATTATCAGTCACTCTTTTGGTAGCGTGGTTACAGCAGGTGTGCTCAGAAGAAATCCAGACATAGAAGTAAAAGACTGGATTATGGTAACGACACCTCACAACTTTCGTGAGCGCATTTTAGATGTGAGTAAAGCGCTAAATGTAACCTACAGAACAGTGGATCGCTTGATTAAACTCATTGAAGATTCTACGGGAGAACATATTGATGACCTGAACATGTCTGAGTTCACCAGAGATCTACCGAATCTCGACCAAGCACTGATTATTCATTCTAAGCAAGACAAGATACTACCTATAGAAACCAGCAGAATGGTTCATGAGACTATGCCTAAATCTGAGTTGATAGAACTGGAAAACTTAGGGCATTATAAAATTCTCTGGGCCGAAGAAGTGATTAGCATCATTAAAGAAAAAATAACGTGAGAAAGAGCATCTATAGATTCCTGAACCTCATGTTTATTCTCTTCCTCTTTCTATTGAGTGTGAGCATTTACTATCTCGTTAAAGGAAAAAGTATGGATCTAGACGGAGACTCTTATTTGCTATCGGCTCTACTTTGTGCCGTTACAGGTCTAGGAAGTTTGGTAATCGGAATCATTCTCTTCTTTATGAAGAGAGACAAGAATTAGAAAGTTGTTTTGGTCCAGACTACGGTTCTGCCAAACATAGGTATCCCCACAAACCCTCTCACTTCTAGCTTATTGCGCTTGAGTTTCATGTTTGACGCATAGGTTTTACCAGTATCAGGGTCATAAATCTCACCATCAACCCATTTTTCACTATCAAAATAGAAGCCCTTTACTAGGTTAATTCCCTGAATAGTTCGTTTTCTCAATTCAGGGTCTGGGTTCTCATAGTCTAAAGGCGGGTTACCATTCTTATCTTTGGAATCTTTAAGCCAGACAATTTTGCCAGAATACTTACCAGACTCTTTATAAATCTCAATTTTAGCCCTACCGTCATCAGTCAGCCAAAAACCTAGAATATCGTCAGCCTGATTTTGAGCTTGACTAAAGAACAACGTGCTGATAAAAAAGAACGAAGAGATTAACGCTTTCATAGACTGACCTTTATCTTTGAGTTTTGCAAAATTGTTGATTCAACAACGCCATGTTTGAATTTTTGGGATGTTAGAACACAAAATACTAGGTCAAACATTATGCCTATCTCCTGAAAAAGCAATCTTCTGGAAAGAAAAAGGCTTATTAATTATTGCAGACCTCCATTTAGGCAAGGCTGGGCACTTTAGAAAATCTGGAATTCCCGTTTCGGACTTAGTGCATAACAAAGACTTGTTCATACTAGACAAACTCATAGCAAAATGGCAGCCCAACGAAGTCATCTTCTTAGGCGATCTTTTCCATAGCGACCATAATCAAGGTTGGGAAGTATTTAGAAGGTGGATCAAGTCCAAAGCACCTTTGACATTCACGCTAGTCCTAGGTAATCATGATGTGCTAGACCCTAAAGAATACCGCATATCTAACCTGAAAGTGATTGAAACGCTAGAACTAGCACCCTTTTCCTTAACCCATATACCTGAAGAGACACGGGCTTATAACCTTGCGGGGCACATTCACCCAGCAATTAAGCTGTCTGGCAAAGGCCAACAGTCCTTAAGAGTGCCATGTTTCTACTTTGGTTTACAGAATGGCGTTCTTCCAGCCTTTGGGCATTTCACGGGAACCGGCCTTATAAAAGTCACCAAAAACGACAGCGTTTATGGAATTGCAGATGATCAAGTCATTAAATTCAACTAGCTTAAATAATATTAACATCTTCACTCAGTTAACCCATTGATTAATTTCTATTTTTGAATCATTCTTCAAGACGTGACTAGGACAGCAAAAAAATATAAACGCAAAAAGAAGCTAGGACAGTATCACTACGCCAGTGTGATTTTCACTACCACCCTTGCCCTTTTTGTAATCGGAATTTTTGGAGTGCTCATGCTTCAAACCAATGAATTGAAAAACAATATTCAGAGAAATATTGAGCTTCAAGTCTATTTAAACAAAGACATATCCTCTACTCAAAGAAGTCGTATCGAATCCCAGATTCAAGGCAGCGGCATGCTTTTAGACGAAGATGAAGCCATGACTTTCATCTCTAAGGCAGACGCAGCCTCCTCTTTTATTGAGGATACAGGTGAAGACTTTAGCGAGTTCTTGGGAGAAAACCCATTGCGAGATGCACTCACATTGAAAATAAGCCCACAATACCAATCCAATGTGAAGCTTGACAGTTTAAGTCAGACCATTGAAAATATTAGTGGGGTTTTTGAAGTAACATACGTCCAAGATTTGGTGGATTCCATAAACAGCAACCTAACCAAGGTGGCCTTGATTTTACTCTCCATTTCAATCTTGCTCACGCTCATCGTACTACTCCTGATTAACAACGCCATTAAATTGGCACTATTCTCTCAGCGTTTTCTCATTAGAAGTATGCAACTGGTGGGCGCAAAAAGCTCGTTCATTAAGAGCCCATTTTTAAGGAGATCTATTGGTAATGGTGCTGTGGCTGGAATTATCTCGTCAGGCCTCCTTTATGGTTTGCTTGAATTTGGCAACAACAGTATTCAGGGTTTAGACCAACTTTATAATTTAGAATTGCTGCTCATATTATTCGGTATTCTCATCATACTAGGGGCATTTATAGCTTATTTCAGTACCTTGCGGGCAATGAATAAGTATCTCAAACTTTCATTAGACGAACTATTTTAACATGGCTGAAAAGAAAAAGGGCTTCGCCTTTAATAAAGAGAATTACAAGTGGATGCTAATTGGCCTTGGTGTTATACTTCTTGGCTTTATTATCATGTCATTAGATACAACACAACACGGTCAAGGATTTTTAGGACTCACTTTAGGGCCAATCGTCATTGTTGCAGGATTCATTCTGCAGTTCTACGCAATTTTTAAGAAATCAGAATAGTAGATGACTTTTTTTGAAGCAATTATCTTAGGGATAGTTCAAGGCCTCACGGAATTTTTACCAGTTAGTAGCAGTGGCCATTTAGAATTAACAAAGGCTATTGTAGGTGACAATAGCGTGCCAGAAGAGAGCCTTATGCTCACTGTACTTCTACATGCAGCCACAGCTTTGAGCACCATCGTTATCTTCAGAAAAGACATTAAAGAATTACTCAGCGGCTTATTTCAGTTCAAGAACAACGAAGAATTTCAGTACTCCCTCAAAATCGTATTGAGTATGATTCCAGCAGCGGCAGTTGGGGTGCTATTTGAAGAAGAGATTGAACAGTTATTTGGTGGACAAATTCTGCTAGTAGGTGTAATGCTATTACTCACTGGCACCCTCCTTTTCTTGGCTGATCGAGCGAAAAACACACTTAAAGACGTTTCAACAAAGAATGCGGTTTTAATTGGTATAGTACAAGCCATTGCTATTCTTCCCGGTATATCAAGATCTGGTGCCACCATATCTACTTCAGTGCTTCTAGGAATAGACAGACAAAAAGCTGCTAGATTTTCTTTCTTAATGGTTGTGCCTTTAATTCTGGGCAAAATGGCCAAAGACCTTCTCTCTGGCGATCTCGCCAATACTCAAGCCGATACGCTTGTTTTAGTAGCAGGATTTATTGCCGCATTTGTGTCAGGACTTTTGGCCTGCCAGTGGATGATAAGTCTAGTAAAGAGAAGCCAGCTTAAATACTTCTCTTATTATTGTTATGTGGTAGGTATTGCCGCAATTGGATACGCCCTATTTGCATGAAATTAAATTTAGATCCTGAATTATCTAAGCAGGAAAACTTTCTGGCTGGTCAGGTACTGTTAATTGACAAACCGCTGGAATGGACATCTTTTGATGTGGTTAAAAAAGTGCGAGGCAACATTCGTATAAAAAAGGTTGGTCATGCGGGTACATTAGATCCTTTAGCAACGGGACTGCTTATTTTATGTACGGGTAAGAAAACCAAGTCCATTGAAAGCTTTATGGGCCAAGAAAAGGAATACACGGGATCTTTTCATCTTGGACAAACAACACCTACCTACGATTTAGAAAGTGATCCGGAAGGTGATGTTGATCTATCTAGCATTACTGAGGAAGCTATCAAGGCGGCTACTCAGAACTTTACAGGACTAATTGATCAAGTCCCTCCTATTCACTCAGCAATAAAAGTGGGTGGACAGCGCGTATACAAACTAGCACGCAGAGGTGAAGACATAAAATTAGAGCCTCGCAAGGTAACCATCAGTGAATTTGAAATTACCGATATTGATCTACCGACCGTTAAATTCAGAGTGGTTTGCTCTAAGGGAACTTATATACGAAGTCTTGCGAACGATTTTGGTGAACTTTTGGGAACAGGAGCCTACTTATCTAGTTTAAGGAGAACGAGAATCGGAGAATTCTCTGTAGATAATGCTTACCAGTTAAACGAATTGATCGATTTGCTTAAAGAGTTAGAATGAAAATACATTTAGGCACAGAGACTATAAAGGATATTAAAAATGCCGTTGTCACCTCTGGCACCTTTGATGGAGTGCATATCGGGCATCAGCAAATACTGAATAGACTGCGTGAGGTAGCCAATGAAATAGATGGAGAAACCGTACTCATTACCTATTGGCCCCACCCTCGCTTGGTCCTCAATCCATCAGACAGGTCTCTGAGCCTACTTTCAACCTTCCCAGAAAAGGCTAATCTCCTCGAAAAATATGGTGTAGACCATTTGGTAAAAGTCCCTTTTACGAAAGAGTTCTCACAAATGAGTCCCGAAGATTACGTCCGAATTATTCTGAAAGAAAGAATCCAAACAAAGAAACTGATTATAGGCTATGATCACCGCTTTGGTATCAACAGGTCTGGAGGCTTAGAACAGCTCATTGAGTTTGCGCCTAAATACGATTTTGAAGTAGAGGAAATTCCAAGAAAAGATATTGATGAAATAGGCATTAGCTCTACCAAGATTAGAAATGCCCTAGGATCTGGAGCTGTTTCTCAAGCTAATAGCTTTCTAGGAAGAAATTATGCCATTGCAGGCAAGGTAGTACACGGAGAGAAACGCGGAAGAGACATCGGTTTTCCAACTGCCAACATCAACATTAAAGAAGATTATAAACTCATTCCCGCAGATGGTGTCTATGCAGTGAAAGTCTGTGATAAGTACAAAAAGCTCGATGGTATGCTAAATATTGGCACCAGACCAACAGTTGGAGGCGAGAACAAGACCATAGAAGTACATATTTTCGACTTTAATGAAGATATTTACGACAGTGAAATGTGTATTGAATTTGTAAGCCTAATCCGGAAGGAACAGAAGTTCAATTCAATTGATGAACTAAAAGCGCAATTGCAAGCCGATGAACAGGCTGTGCGAGCTATTTTAAGTGAACCATAAACCATTTTTATGATCAACAAGGAAGTGTCCAATGCGCAAGAAGCCATTCAGGATATTCCGGATAATGCCACGCTCATGTTAGGAGGCTTTGGCTTATGCGGTATTCCAGAGAACGCTATTGCTGCTCTAGTAAAGAAAGGAACGACCGGTTTAACCTGTATTTCTAATAATGCAGGAGTAGATGACTTTGGCATAGGTCTAATACTTAAAACCCGACAAGTCAAAAAAATGATCTCCTCCTATGTAGGTGAAAATGCCGAATTCGAACGCCAATTATTGTCCGGAGAATTAGAGGTAGACTTAATTCCACAAGGCACACTTGCCGAACGCATAAGAGCTGGCGGTGCTGGTATCCCTGCCTTCTTTACACCTGCAGGATATGGTACTGAAGTAGCTGAGGGTAAGGAAGTCCGTGAGTTCTCTGGAAAGATGTACTTGATGGAAGAATGGCTCAAGGCAGACTTTGCTCTTGTTAAGGCCTGGAAGGGAGACAAATCAGGAAACTTAGTCTTTAAGGGCACAGCAAGAAACTTCAATCCAATGATGGCCCAAGCAGGTAAAATAACCATTGCTGAGGTTGAGGAATTGGTTGAGATTGGCGAATTAGACCCGAACGAAATTCATACGCCAGGTATTTTCGTACAGAGAATCTTTGAAGGAAAAGATTACGAGAAACGCATTGAACAACGAACCACTAAAATCCGATAGTTATGATTGACAAAATTGGAATCGCAAAAAGAATAGCGCAAGAGGTTCAAGATGGCACCTACATCAATCTGGGAATTGGTATACCTACTTTAGTGGCCAATTTCATTCCCGAAGAACTCAACGTAGTCCTTCAGTCAGAAAATGGATTATTAGGAATAGGACCTTTTCCGGAAGAAGAAAATGTAGATGCCGACTTAATTAATGCTGGAAAGCAAACAGTTACTACTATGGCAGGCTCTTCCCTATTCAGCTCGGCTGAAAGTTTTGAAATGATAAGAGGTGGTCATGTAGACCTAACTATTCTTGGTGCCATGGAGGTTTCTGAGACTGGTGACATTGCGAATTGGAAAATTCCAGGCAAGATGGTAAAAGGAATGGGCGGAGCTATGGACTTGGTTGCCTCAGCCGATAATATTATTGTGGCGATGCAGCATAAAAGCCGAAGTGGAACTTCAAAACTATTAAACTCTTGTTCTTTACCCATTACAGGTATTAACTGTGTTAAGAAAGTAGTTACTGACATGGCTGTTTTAGACATACTTCCCGAAGGTGGATTTAAACTGTTGGAAAGAGCACCTGGTGTAAGTGTTGAAGAAATTCAAGAGGCCACAGAAGGCAAATTGATAATAGAAGGAGAAATTCCTGAAATGAATATTTAAGAAATGAGAGAATCAGACATTAACCTAAAAGTCATTTTAGATGACGACAATATCCCAGACAAAATCTATTGGGATGCTACAGACAAAGATTTCGAAGGACCTGCGGAGACTAAATCTTTCTCACTTTCCATTTGGGATGATGAAAACCAGAGCACTTTAAGAATAGACCTTTGGAACAAAGAAATGCCTGTAGACGAAATGAAACGCTTTTATGTAGACTGTCTTGGAGGTCTAGCACAGAGTGTTCTCAACTCAACTGGAGATGAATTTATGTCTGCTGCCATGAATAGACTTTGCGAGAAATTTGTGAAGCATCTAGAAGACGAACAAAAGCAACAACAATAAAAACTAGTCTTAACTTCACATGGGGATTGTTCAGATAAGACTGAACGACAAACATTTTTTTGTTTAATGACTTTATAAGCTAACAAAAGAATGTATTTTTGAAGTTATACCTATGTTTTACATTCACTTAAAACTAAACAAGCCAAACCTTATTTGTTTAAAATCACAACGACAATGAATATGAAGAGAACCATTCAATGTCTGTTCTTGATTGTGCTGATAATGCAAACGATTACATTATCCGCTCAGGCTCAGACAACTATAACCGGAAAGGTGTATGACAACGCCACCGGAGGAACCTTACCTGGTGTTAACATCAGGGTGAAGGACAAACTAGTCGGGACAATCACCCAACCTAGTGGAGACTTTAATTTAACGGTAGACCAAGCTCCTCCGTTAACCTTGATTTTCTCTTATGTGGGTTACCAACCACAAGAAGTTGAAATCACTCAGAGCAATGTCTCAGGATTAGAAATTAGAATGGACGAGCAAGTTCTCTTCGGTGAAGAAATTGTGGTTTCAGCGTCAAGAATTGAAGAAAACATCTTGACCTCTCCCGTTTCTATTGAAAAACTAGACATCCTAGATATTCAAAACACTGCATCTACAAACTTCTATGAAGGTTTAGCTACGCTGAAGGGAATTGACTTCTCTACGCAGAGTTTAACGTTTAAGTCGGTTAATGCTCGTGGTTTTGGATCAAACGGTAACACAAGATTCGTTCAGTTAATTGACGGTATCGATAACCAAGCGCCTGGTCTTAACTTTGCAGTAGGTAACATTGTAGGGATCAACGACCTTGATCTAGAGTCAGCAGAGATGATTCCAGGAGCGGCTTCAGCCCTTTACGGACCCAATGCTATTCAAGGTATCTTACTCCTTAACTCAAAGAATCCATTCGATTATCAAGGATTTAGCGCATACGTTAAGAATGGTGTAAACCACGTTGACGAACGCGATGATGACATGGCAATTTACCAAGATTATGGTGTTAGATGGGCCAAGGCGTTCAACAACAAACTTGCTTTTAAACTAACAGCTTCATATTTGCAAGCTCAAGACTTTAGAGGAGTTGATACAAGAGACCAAGGTTTAGCTACTTTCGGAGTAGTTGAAAGAGGCGCAACCGAAAGAGGAAACAACAGATTCTATGATGCAGTAAACGAATACGGTGATTTTGGTATCTCTGTAGGGGCTATTGCAGATATTGCCATTGCAGGTGGCGATCAGACTTTACCCGCTGTAAGGACATTAATTCCTGATGGTTTAGATGGATTATTCACTGCTAGAGGTTTCTCTGAAGCATCTTTTGTAGACAATACTACTGAGAGTTTCAAAATTGGTGGTGCATTGCACTACAGATTGAATGATAGACTAGAATTACTAGGTCAGTTTAATTATGGATCTGGTAGTACAGTATACACGGCTAACGATAGATTCGTATTAGACGGCTTCAACATCATTACTGGTAAAGTAGAATTAAGAGGATCTGACTTTTATGTTAGAGCCTATACAACTCAAGAAGATTCAGGAGATAGCTATGCAGCGAATACTTTAGCATCACTAATAAATCAGCAGACTTACTTAGCCCCTTACTTAGGCGGATTCGCAGGGTCAAGATTATTAGGAGGTAGTATTGAAGAAGCTCACGCAGCCGGTAGATCATTAGCCAACGCGGCACAACCGCAGCCTGGTTCTCAGCAATTCGATGCATTATCAGAAACGCTAAGAGGTAGATCTATCGCAGATGGTGGAGCTAAGTTCTTAGACAAATCAGCACTTTATCATGCTGAAGGTAGCTGGGATTTAAGCAGCAAAATTGACTGGGCAGATGTAGTTGTAGGAGCTAATTTCAGAAATTACGCACTGAATTCTGAAGCAACATTATTCGCTCTAGATGAAAATGGAGACGAAATCAGCTTTAACGAATATGGTGCTTACACGCAAATCTCTAAAAGTTTTGCCAATGACAACTTGAGACTTCAAGGTTCATTGAGATACGATAAGAATGAGTTCTTTGAAGGTCAGCTTTCTCCAAGAATTTCTGCTGTAGGTACAGTAGCTGATAATCATAACTTCAGAGCTTCTTTCCAAAGAGGTTTCCGTATTCCAACTACCCAAGATCAATTTATTGATCTAGACGTGGTAACAAGAAGATTGATTGGTAGTAATGATTTGTTAGTTGACAGATACAACTTCCAGACTAACACAATATATAATACAAACAGTGTAGCTGCAGCTCAGGCTGCTGGCGATCCTTCTCTCCTAGTGGTAGAAGACAGAGTGAATGATGACTTTCAAACTGAAAAAGTAAATACTTACGAAGTTGGTTATAAAGGTCTTTTCGCTGATGGCAGATTATTAATTGATGCCTATTACTACTACAGTGTTTACAATGACTTCATTGCTGAGATAGACTTTACTCAAGCTATTCCAGGTGGATTAACAGGTCCAAATCCTGATGCTGGTTCAGCTGCTCAGAGAAGTGCCATTGTTAATGGTACTGTACCAACACAGAGATACGGTTTCGATATCAACGCCACTGGTCAAGTTGAATCTCAAGGTTGGGCAGCATCAGCTGACTACTCTTTAGAAGGTGGTTGGGCCATAGGCGGTAACGTTGCTTACAATGAATTGATCTCTCAAGAAGACTTGTTAGCGCAAGGGTTCAGAGCGAGTTACAATACACCTAAGTACAGATTTAACTTGAAGCTTTCGAACAGAAAAGTTACTGACAGACTTGGATTTAATGTGAATTACAGATGGCAGCAGGCATTCTTATGGGAATCTTCTTTCGGTGTAGGTATTATTCCTGCATTCGGAACGTTAGACGCTCAGGTTACATACAAGATTCCAGATTGGAAATCTAGTATCAAACTAGGTGCTAGCAACCTATTGAACGAGAGATACACTACCTCTTTTGGTAACCCTTCTTTAGGTGGTATCTACTACATCCAAATCACGTTTGACGAATTCTTCAAATAAAAAGTACGAAAATGAAAAACATAAAAATTTACTTATTCGCACTACTAGCACTGTCATTCGCAATTACTTCATGTGACGAAGAAGATGCGCTACTAGCTTTAGTTGAAGAAGAAAACCCCTTACCGGGAGAAGTTACTGGTGCGCCAGGATCTTTCGATTTTACCAAATATGTATCTATTGGTAATTCCCTCACTGCAGGTTACATGGATGGTGCACTGTATAACAGTGGACAGGCTAACTCCTTCCCTGCCTTACTAGCTCAGCAATTAGCTACTACAGGAGTTGAAGGTGGAGATTTTAACCAACCAGATATCAATTCTGATAACGGATTTTCAGGCTTAGGCCCAAATGGTCCGCTAGGAAGATTTGAACTTTCATTAAGTTTATTAAGACCAGTGCCTACAGTGGGTGAAGCACCAACAGCTTACGGTGGTGACAAGTCTGCCCTAAACAACTTTGGTGTTCCAGGCATGAGAATCGTTGATGTTAACGATCCGGGATTAGTTTCAAACGGCCTTTATGCTCGCTTTGCTTCAAATCCAGGTTCTAGTACCGTGCTAAATGATGCCATGGCAGCAAGCCCAACATTCTTTACATACTGGTTAGGAAACAACGACATCCTAGGTTATGCTGCAGGAGGTGGGTCTAATGAAGCGGCAATTACGCCAACTGGTGATTTCCAGAATGCTCTAGCACAATCGTTGGGTACTTTGGTATCGGGAGGTGCTAAAGGAGTTGTGATGACAATTCCACCAATTGTATTAACGCCATATTTTAGAGCTGTTCCTTACAATTCTATTCCTGTTACAAGTGAAGGACAAAGAGATCAGTTAAATGCGGGGTTTGCAGGTTTAAATGCTGCCCTTGACGGTCTTGTAACTTTAACTAACTTAGGTTTAGTACCTGGCTTGAATGTTACTCAAGCCCAAGCAGATGCTAGAAAAGTGTCTTATCAATTAGGTGCCAATCCTATATTAATGGCTGATGATGCCCTTCCTGATTATAATAGAGCAGGTGGTGAGTTTGATATCTTATTAGGTACTGGCCAAATAACTGCAGCACAAAGACAAGCCTTGGCTCCTTTTGGTCAGTCAAGACCAGCGACTGCGAATGACTTACCAACACTTCCGGCTGCAACTCAGTTAGGAACAACTGTTGGAGGTAATGCTGCCGCAATAATTGGTGTAACCGTTCCAGCTGCTGATAATTTGATTTTATCCGCAAGTGAGGTACAAACTGTAGTGGTTCAAAGTGCAATTTTTAATGGTACAATGGCTGCCGTTGTTGCTCAAGTGAATGCTGCTTCTAACAATGCAATTACTTTGGTAGATGTTCAGCCAGCATTTATGGACTTAGCCGGTGTCGATGCACAAACTGCAGCGAGTTTAGTTAATCCATTACAAGGCGCGGTGCCTGCTTTAGACCAATTCTTATCGTCTTTCCAAAGCGCTGCTATCGCTGCTGTTGATGGTGAGACCGGTATAAGAGTAAATGGTGTGAATCTTAGCCCAGCATTCGATCCAAATGGTATCATGTCTACAGATGGTGTGCACCCTAATCCCAGAGGTCATGGTATTGTAGCTAACTTAATTATTGATGCATTAAATGCTGCAGGAGCGAATATTCCTAAAGTGAATGTATTAGCATTAAGAGGTGTAATTACGACAGATTAAGTAATAAAGGAAAAATTAAAAAGCCGCTTTCGATTTACGAAAGCGGCTTTTTTTATGCCTTTAGTTAATTAGAAAACAGGAAATTGGTTGACTTGGAACTAGTTATAATAGAACATTAGAATAATAGGTGTTTTTGGGCTGATCTTTCGGCAAGCTCAAGATGGGATATAGTCATTGGCTAAACGGAAAACGGAAAACGGAAAAATAGTAATGAGGAAATCAGCTAACAGAGAAATAGTAAACAGGAACTAACCCACTTAGATCATCATTCCAGACTTTTCTTTTGCACCTTTTCAAGCAATAGAAAATATCAGGAATCTCATAATCTAAATCACCAAGCAAGTCTTTAATAGAACGTCATGCTGAATTCATTTCAGTATCTACTTACTGATTAAAACAAAAGATGATTCTCGACTGATCTTTCGGTAAGTTCAAGATAGGAAATATTCATTGGTTAAACGGAAAACGGAAATCAGAAATCAGTGGTTTAGCGAAAACATGACAGCAAGTCAGTTTTAAAAGAATGAAGCAATATTTCCCCTGCAGCCTCAGCCATTCAGGCGGGCTGAGATCCAACATCAGCGTGCCTATTGAGCTCAAATCCAACTAATGACACAATACCACTCAATAGGTTTGATGTTGGCCTCTTTTTCTTTTGTTACTTTTCTTTTGGAGGAGTAAAAGAAAAGTAAGGAAATGCAAAGGCTGATCTAAAGTTAGATTTTGAGAGAAACCGATGAATAAGAACATCATGCTGAATTCATTTCAGTATCTTCTTAATCAGTGAATAACTTAAAATCAAAAGAAAGCTTCGGTTACTTTTTTATGTTATAAAAAATAAAGCCCCGAGAACGTATTTCCCGAGGCTTCCTCAACCAAATAGATAAATAACCATCAACTTCACTTACCAACTTCACATAGTTTAATTTTTGCTTAACCTATATATCAGTCTTAATTGCAAGGGTCTTGCCAAAACAAGCACCCCCCCTATCCTACTGATAAATAAAGAGTTACATTTCACCTTCTTTAACAACCCGTCCCATTTTTGTATTAAAGGCTGTTAAAATTCCCAGAATGAGATTCAATCAACTGAATGTATTGGAGGATTCTGCCTTTGAAGAGACTTCGCTAAGACTTTAAGTAAAGAACGACTCTAAAGGGTGGCATATTTATTGGGTTTACTCAACTATTGACAACAGAATTATAGCTTCGTCAATAAGATTTTCTTAGTTTACTTTTTTAATTCTAAATCGTGAAAAGAAGAGATTTCGTTCAAAAGTCAAGTTTAGCAGCTGCTGCCGCACTTGCAACTCCTAGCCTATTGGCAAATACAAGAGAAGATGTAATTAGAGAATTTGGTTTTCAGGCCTATACCGTAAGGGATAGGATATACAAGGACATGCCAGGTACTTTAAAGCAGCTCCGCAAAGCTGGCTTTGATTATATGGAGGGCTTTGACTTCGGAAATGGCAAGTTGATGCAAAAGCCAGTGGCTGAAGCTAAAGAGATCCTTAAGAAATCTAAAATTGCTTTAAAAAGCCTTCATATTATGACAGGCAATATGAATGACGAAGGTGTTTGGCAAAAGACGGTAGATGATGCCGCAGAATTAGGCAGCGAATTCCTTGTTTGCGCTTACCTCACTGCTGAAGAGAGAAAGAACCTAGATCAGTACAAAGCACTCTGCGAGCTTTTCAATAAACGAGCTGAAGTAGCCCGAAAATCTGGAATTCAATTTGCCTACCATAATCACGATTTTGAATTCATGGAATTAGAAGGTCAAATGCCAATGGATGTAATCCTGAAAGAAACTGACTCTAATTTGGTAAAGATTGAATTAGACATTTATTGGACTAGGTATGCTGAGAAAGACCCAATCAAATTCTTCAGAAACAATTTAAACAGAGTGCCCCTATGGCATGTAAAAGACCTTTCTCTAGATGAAGGTAGACCCATGACAGAGGTTGGTAATGGAATCATCGATTGGAAACAGATCTTTAAGTACCAATCAGACTCTGGCTTGAAGTACTTCTTTGTGGAGCAAGACCGAAATTTCAAAGAAGGCTCCGTTGAGAGCTTAAGCTCAAGTATAAAGTACTTGAAAAAAATGAATTACTAAATGAAAGGCGCCAAATGGCGCCTTTCTTATTTAAAGCAGATATTTCTATCTTTTCCATTCATTTTTCGACCTATGCAATCTAAAAAATTAGGCTTCTGGGCCATAACCGCTGCACTTGCGGGTTTCCTATTTGGTTTTGACACCATTGTAATAAACGGAGCAGAACAGGAACTACAAGCCCTTTGGGCCGCTTATACGCTAAATGGCAGTAACGATCTTTTTCATGGATTGATAGTGGTAGGTTCCGCCTTATGGGGAACCGTGGTTGGCGCAATGCTTGGAGGTATTCCCAATGATAGAATTGGACGTAAAAACACGCTCATTCTAATTGGAGTACTGTATACCATCTCTGCTTTAGGTTCAGCCACAGTAAGTGATCCTTGGCTTTTTGCGGCTTTTAGATTCATTGGTGGATTAGGCGTAGGTGCGTCAACAATTGCAGCGCCTGCATTCGTTTCAGAGATTGCCCCTGCCAATAAGCGTGGACGCTTAGTCGCGCTTTACCAACTAAATATCGTTTTTGGAATTTTGATAGCCTTCGTTTCTAACTATCTCATTGCCGTAAACATAGATTTAGAAGCATGGAGATGGATGATAGGCATTGAGGCATTACCCGCTTTGATCTACACACTTATTGTATTCACCATACCAAAAAGCCCGAGATGGCTTCTCTTAAATAAAGGAGATGAAGCAGGTGCTAGAAAAGTATTTTCAAGCATTTATCCTGAGAATAAAGTAGAAGAGCAAATAGCCTTAGTCAAAGCATCTGTAAATGAGCAAATTGATAAGCATGAGCGGCTATTCAAGAAGAAATTCAAGATTCCAATTCTTCTGGCATTTGGCATTTCATTCTTTAATCAATTCAGTGGAATAAATGCTTTGCTTTATTATGCCAGAAGAATATTCTCGGAAGCTGGATTAGGCGAAGAGGCTGTTTTCTTAAGTACAGTGGGTATTGGCATTGCCAATTTCATCTTTACTATTTTGGGCGTTGTACTTATAGATAAGCTAGGCCGAAAACAACTCATGTACATTGGCTCTATTGGCTATATACTAACTTTGGCCACAACCTCCTTAGCGTTCTTCTTCGATTGGACTGCCGTAATAGCACCTGCATTATTCCTCTTTATTGGGGCCCATGCTATAGGACAGGGAGCGGTAATCTGGGTTTTTATTTCCGAGATATTCCCTAATCATATTAGGTCCAAGGGACAAGCATTCGGCACCTCTGTGCATTGGTGGTTAGCCGCCATTATACCCGCCATGGTACCTGCCCTATTCACTTCAATTGGACCAGGTTGGGTCTTTGCCATCTTTGCTATTTTCATGGTCTTCCAACTACTCTTCGTTTGGAAGTTTATGCCAGAAACAAAAGGAAGATCTTTAGAAGAACTGGAGAAAGAGTTGATCAATGCATAAATATTACAAATATACACTAGCAGGCCTGATCTTAGTTTTAATAGCCCTTCTCACACCACGAGATTACTTTTTGATTGAGAATAAAATTTCAAAATATATCGGACAAAAACACAGGCCATATGTTCATTTCAGCCCTGAATCAAATTGGATGAACGACCCGAATGGCATGGTTTACTACGAGGGAGAATATCATCTATTTTTTCAATACCACCCAGACAGTACAGTTTGGGGGCCTATGCATTGGGGCCATGCCGTAAGCGAAGACTTGCTTCATTGGGAGGAACTGCCTATAGCACTCTACCCAGGTGATTTAGGCTATATATTCTCAGGCTCTGCTGTTATTGATTGGAATAATACGAGCGGTTTACAAGAAGGAAACCACCCTCCTATGGTCGCAATTTTCACACATCATAATCCTGAAGGGGAAAAGGAATTAGACAATAATGTATTCCAGTATCAAAGCATAGCATATAGTAGCGATAAAGGAAGAACATGGACTAAATACCAAGGCAACCCTGTTATTCCAAATCCGGGAATTAGAGACTTTAGAGACCCTAAAGTGTTTTGGCATGAGGAAGCACAAAGGTGGGTTTTGATATTGGCAGCCGCAGACAAGGTGATGCTCTATTCTTCTCCAAATCTGATTGATTGGGAATTACAGAGTGATTTTGGTGCCGATATAGGAGCTCATGGAGGTGTATGGGAATGTCCAGATTTGTTTAAACTACCCGTAGAAGATGGGAATGAGGAAAAATGGGTCATGCTCGTGAGCATAGGGTCCGGAGGCCCCAATGGAGGTTCTGCTACTCAGTACTTCGTTGGAGATTTTGATGGAACATCCTTTACTCCTAGCCAAAAAGGCACACAATGGTTAGATTATGGTAGAGATAATTATGCTGGGGTAACATGGTCGGATATACCAAAGGAAGACGATAGACGTCTTTTTATGGGATGGATGAGCAATTGGGATTATGCTCAGGTAGTGCCTACTGAAGCCTGGAGAAGCGCCATGACCCTACCCAGAACATTGCATCTGAGTAAAATGGCAAACCAATATCGAGTTGAATCAAGACCAATTGACGAACTAAATTCAATTGAATCAGAACAAGTCCTTGTAGCACAAGACTTATCAGTTGAAAATAACATGGATGATAGCGTAACCTATGAGCTAATTCAGCGGCAGAAAGAAGCCTTTAGTTTTGAAATACTTCAAAGAGTTCAAGTAGTATTCGACCTTAAAGATATTGAAGGAAAAAGCTTTGGAATAGAGCTTAGTAACCAGTTGGGAGAGAAATATTATCTCAAAATAAAAGATGGTTTAGTTGAAAGTGATAGAAGGAAAGTAGGAGATAATTCTTTCAGCGAAAAGTTTGCTAAAAGCACACATAAAGCCATTATCCCTGATTTCGACCAGAAAGAAGCGCTCAAAGTAGAAATGATCGTAGATGTTTCGTCTGTAGAAATATTTATTGAAGATGGAGAACTTGTATTTACTGAACTGATATTCCCATCTGAACATCTCACCTACGGGAAAATATTCTCTCAAAACGGAGAAGTGAAGATCAATAGTAAAAGAACCACACGATTAATAGGCACTTGGTAGCCTACTGAAAATAAACGCTTGTAGGCTTAAGGCTTATTGACTACTTTCCTAGTCTCAATTTATCCTTATGAAAACTACTAAAAGCATACTTATCGCGCTTACCTTTTTAATGACACTGTCATTAAGCGCCCAAGAAATTGTAATCAAACCCAATAACATCACCATGGAAGTTGGAGACAAGCTCTCCATTGAAGCTTATGTGATGACAGATGGTAAAAAGTCTGATGCCCCTGTGCGTCTGAATTTCGGACGAAGAGATAGAAGAAACATTGCTATCGACTCTAATATGGTAATTACTGCATTTAATGCGGGGACTTACAAAATGTTCGCCATTACTCCTGGCGCAAGACAAGAATTTGAAGTAACCATTAATCAACCACCGATTACAGAAATCAAGATTGAATCTGTTCCTGCTAATATCTATGCAGGAACTCCTGTGCAGCTAAAATACACGGCTACTGACAAAACAGGAAGAAATAGAGATGACGTTATGATTCAATTTTCTTCTGATGATCCATCTATAGCTATGGTTAATGGGTTTGGAATAGTAAACACATCGAAGTCTGGAAAAGTATCCATTACAGCTAGTGCCGAAAATGTTACGAATACTCTAAACCTAAATGTTGTTGAGAATCCTATAGTAAAAATAGAATTATCAGCAGATGGCGATCAAGCACGCACAGGAGATGTATTCCATTTTGAAGCCAAAGCGCTAGACAAAAAAGGTAACGTGATCGAAGATGCTCCTATCACCTACTCTTTTTATGGTGTATCTGACAATTCAAGTCAAGAAGCTTCAGGAATGATTAAGCAAGACGGACGCTTTGTAGCTAATCAATCTGGTCTGTATACGGTAACCGCGTCTTGTGGCGTAGCTTCTACTAATAAAATATTAAAAATTGAAGCAAGAGACGTAGCTAGAAAAATTGAAATGGTTGGTCAGGGTTCAGTTAATGACAAACACACCTCAGATCTTTGGATTTGGGAAGGCGTTGACGGAAGAGATTATGCTGTAACAGGAACATGGGGTGCCGATGGTAAAGCTTATTTCTGGGATGTAACCGACCAAGCCAATATTATTAAAATTGATTCTGTTCAAGTTGATGCGAGAACAGTTAATGATGTGAAAATCTCTGCTGACGGTACAATATGCGTAATTAGTCGTGAGGGAGCTTCAGATAGAAAAAATGGACTTGTAATCATCGATGTAAAAGACCCGAGTAATGTTGAAATCATTTCAAGATTCGATGAAAACATGACGGGTGGCGTGCATAACGTATTTATTTACGAGAACCACATCTACGCACTTTCTGGAGGTCAGAAGTACTACATCATTAATATCGATGATCCTAAAAACCCTAAAGCGGTAGGTAAGTATGAGCTAGATACACCGGGCCACTCTATTCACGATGTATGGGTAGAAGACGGTATAGCTTATTCTTCTAATTGGGGAGACGGTATTCATATGGTGGATGTTGGAAACGGTGTTGCAGGAGGTTCTCCTTCAAATCCTGTTAAGATATCCAGTTATGCTTATCCTAATAAAGCCAACCACGCAGCCTTCCCTTACAAAAGTAAAACAGGTAAGTTCTACGTAATTGGAGGAGATGAAATATTTCCTTACGGACTGGACATGGCTGAAGGTGGTGTAAACATGGCTGGTGGTTATTTGCACATAGTGGATTTCACAGATCCTGATAACCCAGACGAAGTAGCAAGATTTGAAATTCCTTATGCAGGTTCACATAACTACTGGATTGAAGATGACATTTTATATGTAGCCTTTTACAATGCAGGAGTTAGAGTGGTCGATTTGAGTGGTGAATTGATGGGCGATCTAAGAGCTCAAGGGCGTGAGATTGCTTGGATTATCCCTAATGATGCTAATGGCTACTCTGCTAATGCACCGTTCACTTGGGGTGCACAATTACACAAAGGTCATATCTTCTATTCTGACTGGAACAGTGGTTTATGGTCTGCTAAACTAGAGCCTGTAAAGCCAAAAGAGACTAAAATCCAGTCGAAATAAAAAAATCAGTGATTTGTAAAACAGAAAGCAGGAAGTCCTGTTTTCTGTTTTCTATTTTACTGTTAACTCATAAATCAAAGAGCAAATGAAGAAGCTAATCCTATTACTTGCGTTGATCACTTCAGCAAGTCTTCATGCCCAAAATTATTATGTCTATGTTACTGCTGAATCGGAAGATGAAGTATCAGTAATCAAATTTGACGGAAAGACTGCAGAGAACATTAAGGATATCCCTGTTGGTGTTTGGCCTGCCGAGATCGAAGGCCCACACGGTATCACCGTTGACCCAAAAGGTGAATATTGGTACTTGAGCTTAGCGCACGGTAATCCTTATGGTACACTACACAAGTACAAAACAGGAACTGATGAAGTTGTTGGAACAGTAGAATTAGGCCTCTTCCCTGCTTCTATGCAAATCTCTCCAGTTACTGGCTTGCTCTATTGCGTCAATTTCAATCTACATGGAGATATGGTACCAAGTACCGTATCTGTTGTTGATGTTGAGTCTATGACAGAACTGGAGCAGATCACCACGGGCGCTATGCCTCACGGAAGTAGACTTTCTGCCGATGGAATGAAACATTATTCTGTTGCAATGATGTCTGGCGAGCTTTTTGAGATTGATGCATTCAACTTAAAAGTGGCTAGAACGCTAGATTTAGATCAGGCCTCTAAAGACCTAGACATGGATCATAGCACAATGGATCACTCTAAGATGGACCATGGCGACATGGAAGGCGATAAAATGAAGAATGAAGAAATGGATCACTCCAAGATGGATCATTCAAACATGGACCACAGTAAAATGGACATGGGCGGCATGAAACATTCGGCATTTAAGCCAACATGGGTAAGCCCTCATCCGAGCAAAGACGTGGTCTATGTAGCAGGCAATGGGCAAGCTGAAGTATTAGAAATTGATACGAAGACTTGGAAGCCTACTCGTAAGTTCAAAACAGACAAAGGTCCTTATAACATAGACTTAAGTCCTGATGGCCGCTATATGGTGGTCTCTTATAAGACGGCTGCTAAAACAGGAATTTGGGATTTAGAGAGTGGTAAAGAAGTAGCCAGATTAGACAATAGTCAGAAAGTTACGCACGGAGTTGCCATTTCTAGCGATAGCAAATACGCATTTGTGTCTGTTGAAGGCAAATATGACCAGAGTGGAAAAGTAGATGTTATTGACCTTTCTACCATGAAAGTCGTTGATACTGCGGAACTTGGCAAGCAAGCTGGAGGTATAGCTTTTTGGAAGGTTGAAGACTAGTTGAAAAAACTTCAAAAAACATTTTCAAATAAAGAACAGAGCACTACTTTTGTACTCCCAATTACAGGATGGTCTATGGTGTAACTGGCAACACGTCTGGTTTTGGTCCAGAAGAGTCTAGGTTCGAGCCCTAGTAGACCAACTAAAAATGAAAACCCTACCCCTGTGGTGGGGTTTTTTATTTTCTGGACATACTAAATATCTTTAACGGGTGTTACCATCTTAAAAACAGAACATGAAAGAGCAAAGCCTTTTAAAAACCATAGTGCTATCAATAGCTATTATTGTCTCGGGATACTTCATTAGTAGATTTCAAGTTAACTCCATTCAATTCAATCGTTCTGTTCAGGTTAAAGGACTTGCTCAAAGAGAAGTGGCAGCAGACTTAGCCGTTTGGCCAATTGAAATCACCATTACGGGCAACAACCTAACTTCTCTAAAGTCTGAGATTGACAAACAGAAAGAAGATGTAATCCAGTTCTTCACCAAAAGTGGTTTTTCAGGCTCTTAATTCACCACAGGACCTACCAACATTCAAGATTCTAAGTCTAATATTTACGGCAATGGCATGAATCAACCATTCAGGTATATAGCCAAAACAGAATTTACAATTAGAACCTCTAAAATTGAAAAGCTACAACAAACGCTAACTGCCTCTCTTGAGCTTATAGAGGAAGGTGTTCTATTAAGCTCTAAGGATACATGGCAACCCATAACATACTTATTTACAGGTCTGAATGACGTGAAGCCAGAAATGATAGAAGAAGCAACTAGAAACGCCCGCGAAGCAGCTGTTAAGTTTGCTGAAGATTCTGGATCTAAGGTAGGTCAAATAAAGAATGCCAGACAAGGTCAGTTCAGTATTACAAATCGAGATCAAAATAGCCCTCAATACAAAATTGTGAGGGTTGTCAACACCATTGATTACTTCTTAAAAGATTAATTCCGCCTAGGATAAAGCATCGATAGCCTCCCTTATTAATTGGCTAAGTTCCATCATGCAACCAGTTAATAAGCATTAGCGTCTAATAGAAAAAGACACTCGTTTTTATGGCACACGCTAAAAACTTTCTCTCAATTACACTTTGTCTCTTTCTAGTTTTATCATGTGGAGATTCCGCCTCCTTTGAAACGACTCATCCTGTAGACGGTGAGGTCCTTGACAAAATACCGGCTTCCCTTAAGGGCAGATACCTATACGATGAAGAAGAGGTGTTAGTGGTAAAGGACCTCTCTATAGCCAACATATATAGCTCATCCAAAGAAGACGCATATCCCTTAGACAGCCTCATGAAAGACATTCAAGAGGAAGACCTGAAAATCATTCAAAGAACCGATGATAACATCACAGTAGAATTAGATCCTGAATTTATAGTGGACGTTAAAATTAAAGGCGACAGTGCTTATTTAGATTTTGAAATACCAGACGTAATTTTCTCTATGAACAAAGGCGATATACTGATTGAAAGAAATCGAGCTTACTACTTTAATATGAAGAAAGAAGAAGGTGATTTTCAAATTAGAAAGGTGAGTTTTGAAGGTGAAGACCTACTGATGGAGAATTTGGTAAGTTCTGATTCGATTAGAAAACTGCTCAACATCCCAGCAGATTCTACCTTAAAAAATCTCGAAATCTCAGCTCCACAATTTGAGCTATTGAACCAGGTAGGTTTTAAAGCCAAAAAGCGATATACAAAAGTAGATCAATAGCTTCTTACTACTTTCGTCATACTCATGAATTAATAATAAAATTCATTACATTTGCACCTCAAAATTGAGCAAGGTGAGCAAATTGGAACACGCTAATAAACTTTATGCAGGTAACGGATCTCCCGTTTTAGGAAGTAGTATTGCAGAATTCTACGGTCAAGGCTTAGGAGAAATCAAACTTCAGAAGTTTAGCGATGGCGAAATGGCTCCTTATTTCAATGAGTCTGTGCGTGGAGCGAATGTATTCCTTATTCAATCTACCATGGCTCCTAGCGAAAACTTGATTGAGCTTTGTCTCATGATAGATGCTGCCAAAAGAGCAAGTGCATACAAAGCCATTGCGGTGATCCCTTACTTTGGTTATGCCCGTCAGGATAGAAAAGACAAGCCGAGAATTGCTATTGGAGCAAAACTGATGGCGAACATTTTAACTGCAGCGGGTGCCGATAGAATTATGACATTAGACTTACATGCGGGTCAGATTCAAGGATTCTTCGACATACCAGTAGATCACTTGAACGCTACGGCCATTTTCGTTCCTTACTTGAGAAGCCTCAATTTGAAGAACCTCCTTTTTGCTTCTCCTGATGTAGGTGGAGTAAAGAGAACAAGATCTTATGCTCAATACTTCGATGCTGAGATGGTTGTAATTGACAAGCATAGAAAAAAGCCAAATGAAGTCGCTGAAATGCGAATCATTGGTAGTGTTGAAGGCAGAGATGTAGTATTGGTTGATGATTTAATCGACACTGGTGGTACGCTTTGTAAGGCAGCCAAGATTGTAATGGAAAATGGAGCCAACTCTGTAAGAGCCGTATGTACGCATCCGGTTTTATCAGGTAAGGCTTATGAAAATATTAATAATTCAGTGCTAGAAGAATTGGTTGTTTCTGATTCAATTCCGCTGAAAGAGAAATCTGAAAAGATACGCGTGTTAACGGTAGCTGAGCTATTCGCAAAAGCTATTCAAAACGTATCTGCAGATGGGTCAGTAAGTAAATTATTTATTTAAAAACTATATATAATGAGAACAGTAGAGATTATAGGGTTTAAAAGAGCAAATCTCGGTAAATCAGAATCTAGCAAACTTCGTAAAGAAGGAAACATACCAGGCGTATTGTATGGTGGCAAAGAGCAAATTCACTTTTATGCTCCAGCTATCCAATTCCGTCCAGTATTGTATACTCCAGATTCGTGTTTCATTAAATTGAACATCGAAGGGCAAGAATTTGAAGCTATCGTGCAAGAGTCTCAGTGGCACCCAGTAAGTGAAATGTTATTACATGTTGACTTACTAGAGCTATTTAGAGGTACACCAATTAAAATGGACATTCCAGTTAAAGCATTAGGAACAGCTGCTGGTGTTAAAAATGGTGGTACTCTAATCATGAAAAACAGAAAATTGAGTGTTAGGGCTCTTCCTAAGGATATGCCAGAAGTTATTGAGATTGATGTAACTGACCTTAAAATCGGTAAATCAATTAAAGTAGGTGAACTACCTTCTGAAAACTTCGAATTCCTAACTAGTCCATTGGTAACTGTTGTTAACGTAGCGATTCCAAGAGCACTAAGAGGAAAAACTGCTGAAGAATTGGAGGCTGAAGAAGCTGAAGAGGCAGAAGGAGCAGAAGCAGCAGAAGCAGCAGCGGAATAATTCGCTTCTCAAAAATTTGAATCAACTTAAATCCTACCCATTTCAGGTGGGATTTTTTATTTTCGCCATATGAAGTATTTGATTATCGGACTCGGGAATATTGGAGCTGAATATGAACTAACACGCCATAACATTGGCTTTCTTACGTTAGACAGATTAGCCGATAAACATGGTGCTAAATTTGAAATGGATCGTTTGGCCTACCATACTGAGGTAAAGCATAAAGGCAGAGCGATACACCTCATAAAGCCTACTACCTACATGAATCTGAGCGGTAAAGCCATGCGCCACTGGATGACTGAGCTTAAGGTTCCTAAAGAAAACTGCTTGGTGATTGTTGATGATATTGCTATTCCATTCTCAAAACTTCGAATGAGAGCAAAAGGCTCCGCTGCTGGACACAATGGCCTAAAGAATATTGAAGAGCTCACCGGTGGTCAGAATTACGCAAGACTTAAATTTGGCGTGGGAGACGATTTCCCTAAAGGTCAGCAAGTAGACTACGTACTCAGTAATTTTAGCAAGGCAGAGTTTGAGGAGCTACCTTTTGCCATGGACAAGGCCATTGATATGGTCTATGGCTTTACCACCATTGGCGTTAATAGAACCATGAGTCAATACAATGATTAAAACGATCCTATGAACATTAATCTTGGTATTCAAATCGTACCCATTCTTGATAAAGACAAAGGATTCCCTATCATTGATGAGTGCATAGAGCTCATTCAGGAATCGGGTATTAATTATACAGTTACTCCTTTTGAAACGATACTGGAAGGCGATTACAGAGCAATCATGGATTTGGTAAATGAACTTTACACAAAGGCTAATGAATTAAGTCCTGAGACTGTGATCAACATTCGTATTCACACGATAAGAGATGCTCATGTTGTTGGAACAGACAAAACGGCTAAGTTTAATTCTTAACACCAATAATTGATTAAGCCATATTAAGAGACTACTCCGTAAATTGACAATGTGCTTATTTTAGGAACTTTTTTATACTATAGTTTCTTATGCATAAGAAAATATAGTATACTTGCAGCATGTCTTCAAGTAAACTCTTAAAAGGTAGCCTTGCCACCATTGTTCTCAAGCTTCTGGAGGAGAACGGACGTATGTATGGCTATGAAATCACACAAAAAGTAAAGGCCATTACTTCAGATGAAATTCAGATCACCGAAGGGGCTCTCTACCCCACCCTACATAAACTAGAAGCAGAAGGTTTGCTGACAACTGAAACCCAACCCGTTGATGGTCGCGTGAGAAAATACTATTCCTTAACCAAAGAAGGCAATGCCGCAGCAACTGACCGTATCTCAGAGCTACAGGAATTCTTACTAAATCTTCAAAAAGTATTGGACCCTAAATTGGCTTAAGCATGCAGAAAAGTGAAATAGACAATAAGATTGGTGAATACCTCAAGTCCATTAATGTTAAGACTATGGAGTTTTTTGAAGAAATGCATGATCATATTTCCACTTCATATGATAATCGCATCAACCAGCATCAAGACATTACAACTCATATCCAAGAGGTTATACAGCCAGCGTTTGGCGGAGTAAAGGGCATACAGAATATCCAGAAAAAGCAGCAAGGCTTTCGAGCTAAGATGATTACAAAACGATTCTTTGCAATAGGCAAAGACTATTTAATATCATGGCCCTACGCAGCTTACACTCTTTTGATAACACTTCTTATTATTCAGGCTAATCAAATCTTTGAACCCAAACTAGTCTTGATTTTAACAATGACTGGAGGTGTATTAGTAGCCTTCGGGCTAAGTGGATACGATTGTCTCAAATTCTATCTCAAATGCAAAAGACAACATAAATACTATCGCCAATCAGACATAAACTTGAGACTGTTTGGCCTTTCTACACTCGGGACAACTAGCCTAAATCTGTTTCTAAATTTATTTGGTTTTGTCTTCTTTGGATCTAAAAAGGAGGCAATAGATTTTTATGTGACTTATCCAGTTTTACAAGTAGCGATGTCCAAACTATTTACCCTTTATGCTTTTGTCTACATCAAAATCCATAAAGAGAAGTTCATTTATAAAATCTCCATTTAAGAATTATGAAACTGGCACACTATCAAATAGCGCACATTAAATCATACATCGACAATAAGAATATCTGGTATCAAGATATCAAGGATGAATTGCTCGACCACATGATTTGTGGCGTAGAAAGAGAAATGGAAGAGAATGAGACAAGTTTTGCTGATGCTGTTTCAAAAATTGCTTTAGAAGTAAAACCTCTATCTTTACAAAGGGCAAAGCTTAAAATAGAGCACTTAAGAACTTTTAAGGAGCTTAATCATACAGTTATCGATCTGGCTGTAAACAAAACCCATCTGATCATTATTTGTATTTTGATTGCCGTATTCTTGACTGCTTTCACAGACACTTTATCAAACACGATAAACTTTTATAATACCGCAGTAATTCTTGCCCTTGTATACAACTTCACCTTTAGAACATGGCGAAATAAGGAGTTTAAACCATTACAAAACACACTCTTTACCAGTAGAATGAATGCTCTAAGCGTCACAGCAATCTTGACGATTCAATTTCTCAATCTCACTTTAGCCGAATTGATTGAAGCGACACCTTGGTTGTTTATGTTATACACCGCAATATTTAATATTTATGTACTCGCTAGCTTTAAGATTTTAAATAAGAGCTTTTTAGACTTAAAAAATCATGGCGCAACTCAATAAAGAGCAAATAGCTGAAATCAAGAAGTTCATTCACTCTCGTGGTTTTAATACCATTGAAGTAGAAATGGAGATTCTAGATCACGTAGCTTCGGCTGTCACTGAAAAACTAGAAGCAGACCCTGAAAAGACTTTAGATAAAGCTATCAAAGAAGTACACGCTAGCTTTGAGGTATTTGGCTTCTCTACCATTGAGGATGAAAAAAGAAGCTGATATCAAGCTTAATTAAGAAGACCTTTATGCGAAAGTTTGCTAGCTACTTTGTCTCTAACAAAATATTTATCAGTCTAGCTTGTATAGTCTTCTTTTGGGTTAGTATGCTCTCCCCAATTATTCCACTAAACGATGCTTTAAGAATTTATCCATTGGCACTGTTAATCCTCTTTGTATTGTCTTTTGCTTTCTCTTCTTATAGAAAATTTAATAAGCTCAGCAAAAGGTCAATTATGATGTCTACCGCTATGATTACCATAATGATACTCCCAAATTTTGGGAATATTTTTGGAATGATCTTTAAAGATATTGCCGAAAGCGGATGGAGATATGCCCCTATGCTTTAAACAATATTGATGAGTTTATCTACAATCGCATTGCTAGCAGTAAATGACACGGTAAACTGGGCCTATGAATGGACACACGAACGTTACCTTAAATACGGCATGTAATTACCTACGCATTATAGTAGCAGTCTTAAGTTTGAATCATTAATCGCATTACCTGATCTCACCTTACAGCTTATGATGTAAGCTTATCTGTGCTTGACCTTTTGCCCAATTCACAGTGGTTTGTTTCATCCAGCCCATTTGCATGCGTAAGTTCTGTGTTAAGCCATATCCCACTCCAAGATAGGTTCGGTTTCTATCAAAAGTTTGCACACTCCTGCCATCCCCTATTCCCAGTTGGCCATTTATAAACAACTCATTATATAGGGCAACATATAGTGTACCTTTACCTAGATCGGTATCATTCAAAGTAATATTCATAAAGATATTATAGCGATACCTAGTCCTAAAATTTTGGCCTTCTACAAAACGTTGCTCGTATCGAAATCTATGCGTCAGAAAAATCCGTTGCCCGATTTTCTGTGGAATGAGTGCCTCTTGATAAATTCTACTTTCATTTGAAGTATCATTGCTGTCACCAAAAGTACCCGTTGTGATATTTCCATAACCAAGAGTCAACGTGATATTAGAATTCTTAGGATTATAGGTAAAACCTGTTCGAAGTAGGATCTGCTCAAGATCACTCCCGCCATTCCAATACCTGAATTGATAATCACCTTGTATGCCAAATTGACTTTCCCCGAATTTCTTATTGAAAAAGTACATATACCAAGCTCCCAATTGGTCTTTTTCAACGTTTTGGGCCTTTGCATTGAAAGCAAAAAAGAGGGCGAGTAACAGGTAAAAACATCGCTTCATATGCTTGAATATAAGAATAAGAACGAAGATTGCTTACTTAGACTGAAGCATAGATTTTCAAGCCAAATTATTAGTTTGATTACTAAAAGCTAAACTGCTCTTTTTCAACTCTTTTGGAAGGGCAATCACAAGGCTCAGGGTTAGAGTCGAATGAAACCTTCCAACAATCGTCATAAATAGATTTATAAATCATTTCAATCTTTATCCTGTCTATTTTCTTCTGAAGTATCCGCGTTTCTTCATTCCATTGGAATCTCACCATAGGCTCATTGTAGCCAGATTCAAGCACATTCTGATTTACATTGTGTATGGAATAATTATTCCAGTTTACCCCATGGCCTTTGCCTAAAAGTGTATCTAAAATCTCATTGAGCGAATTGACTTGCTTATTGTCAACCCACACCTTTAATGACTCTATCATTGCTGGCCCTACCCCTTTGTTATTTGCCTCGTGGGCAAAACCCTCACCATCGTACTGCTGACCCATTTGAACATAAGGCCAAACAGCACTTTTCTGCTGCTTTCTCATTATCCTTATTCATAAAAAGAAACAACTAATGCACAGAGGCTAATCACAATAGCTGCAGTGGCAACAAGAGATTCAACACGGAATTTTCTTTTAACTGGCTGACTCATAATGAAATTGAAATCCAACAAGTAGAATATTTTCGGCTAACCGATTTCTAACTAG
>CBFIDV010000029.1:0-32621 GCA_965661455.1 Roseivirga sp. | reverse complement strand
TCCTCTATAGATAAAACAAGAACGAAGGACTTTAGATTAACAGAAGAATCTAGACAGGGTCCTGAACTCGTAAACATAGCGGAGGAAGTATCTATTGATGACTCAATAGATAAAATGTACATTAAGCAGTTACTCGATCAGCTACCGCAAATGCATCGCAAATTGATCGATATGTCTTATTTTGAAGGCTTTACTCATAAAGAGATAGCCCAAAGATTAGATTTACCCTTAGGTACTGTCAAGACAAGAATTAGATTAGCGATTAAGCACTTAAGATTCATAGTATAAGTGAATATTAAAGAATACATAAACTCAGGAATTCTAGAAGCTTACTTATCCGGTGAGCTCAATGAAGTAGAAATGCAAGAAGTGGATAAACTTGCTGGCATTTATCCTGTCATACAGCTTGAATTAGATGAACTCCGTTCGAGCATTAATTCTTATGCTAAATCAACAGACCAGAGTCCTCCATCTCGTATTTTAACAAATGCCCTAAAAGCTATCCGCGAAGAGGAGAAAGATCGTTTTATCAATGAGATAGAAAATTCTGGTAAAGAAGTACAATTTAAAAGAGTTAATGTAGTGCCAGTTTGGTCTATTGCGGCTAGCATTCTGTTGGTAGTTAGTTTAGGTTTTAACTATATTTTTTACACAGAATTCAAGAGTGTCAAAGACAATTATGAGCTTGCAGTTTATGAAAACGAAAACTTAAGTGCTTCAGTAGAGCAGGCCAGTCAAGAATTACAATATGCTTCATTAAAGGTTGCTCATTTTCTGAATGAAGATAATATCCATGTAAGAATGGATGGGCTAGATGTAGCTCCCGAGTCCTTTGCTAATGTATTTTGGAATACAAAAACCAATGCTGTGTTCATTAGCGTAGATAATTTACCAGAACCTCCCCATGGACATCAATATCAGCTTTGGGCAATTAAGCCAGGGTTGGCCCCAATAGATGTTGGTATTTTTGATCACACTCAATTGATTCAAGAATTGAAAGTAATTAAAGGTAATGTACAAGCCTTTGCCGTAACGCTTGAAGAGGAGGGTGGAAGCCCGATTGCCACTGTTGAAAAAACTTTTGTTAAAGGTTTTTTGAAAAAAAGTTAAACAGAAAAATCCAAGCTGCATCTGCTAGTCGTATTAGGAGTAGTTAACAAACATTATAACTATCCTATTATGAAAACAATAATCAAATCTATCTTCACTCTTGCTCTTGTAGCATTTGTATCTGTTTCAGCTCAAGCTCAGTCTAAAGACATCGTTGGTCTTGCAGTAGGAAACGAAAACTTAAAAACTTTAGTAGCTGCAGTAAAAGCAGGTGGTTTAGTTGAAACTCTTCAAGGTGACGGTCCTTTCACTGTATTTGCTCCAACCGATGCTGCATTTGCTGCATTACCTGCAGGTACTTTAGAAATGCTTTTAAAGCCAGAGAACAAAGACAAATTAGTAGCAATCTTAACTTACCATGTAGTAGCCGGTAAAGTAATGTCTACTGATTTGAAAGAAGGAATGATGGCTGCTACTGTACAAGGACAAAAAGTAAAAGTGTCTTTGAAAGGTGGAGCTAAAATCAATGACGCAAATGTAGTTGCGGCTGATGTAATGGCATCAAATGGTGTGGTACATGTAATTGATAAGGTAATCTTACCTCCAAACATGTAATCATTTTTGATTTTTAAGGTTGAAGCCCCGGACTGAATAAGTCTGGGGTTTTTTGTTTGTCAAGGTCTAGAGTTTTAAACTTGAAATGTGAAACTAATTGAATGTCCAAGAGATGCTATGCAAGGCATCCACGAGTTTATACCTACCAATAAAAAGGCCGCTTACATTAACCAGCTTTTAAAAGTTGGTTTCGATACTATTGATTTTGGAAGTTTCGTCTCCCCTAAAGCCATACCTCAGCTAAAAGATACAGCAGAGGTGTTAGCTCAATTAGATTTAAGCAATACCAAATCAGAGCTTTTGGCCATTATTGCCAACCTCAGAGGTGCAGAGTCAGCATGCCAGTTTGAAGAAATTCAATATTTAGGCTTTCCATTATCTATTTCGGAGCAATTTCAACTTAGAAACACGAATAAGAGCATTGAACAGGCATTGAATATCGTTTCGGAAATCCAGAACCTTTGTCTTAAGCACAATAAAAAACTGGTCACCTATATTTCAATGGGTTTTGGCAACCCTTATCAAGAGCCTTACAATGACGAGGTAGTTGGTGAATTTATAGACAAGCTAAATGCAATGGAGATTGGTATTATTAGTTTGGCAGATACCATTGGTGTTGCAGAACCTGATTTAATCACGAAAGTATTCCAAACCAATCTAGAAGCTTTTCCTCATATAGAAATTGGCGCGCATTTTCATTCTACGCCAAATACCGCCAAAGAAAAGATTGCGGCAGCCCAAACCGCTGGGTGCATTCGCTTTGATTCGGCTATTAAAGGTTTTGGTGGTTGCCCAATGGCCAAGGACGACTTAACGGGTAATATTGCCACTGAGACATTGCTAGAGGTGCTTGGTGATGATCTGGTTATTAAAGATCACTTCGATATGGCTATGGTAATGAGTTTAGATGTTTTTCCTGTCTGATATGAGAATAAGCATCATACTATTATTTCTGATCAGCTCATTTTTATCACTTGCTCAGGTAGATGTTTTAAAAACGGTAGATGCTGAAGAACTTGGTATAAACTCGGCTATCTTGAACCGAGAGATAGACAGAGTTATGAATCAGGCCATAGATTCTGCGGCCTTCCCCGGAGCACAGATTCTTCTCGCAAAAGGAGGTAAAGTCTTCTTTCATAAGGCATATGGCTTCCATACTTATGATAGTTCAAGAGTGGTGCAGTTAGCGGATCTCTATGATTTAGCCTCTGTGACTAAAACTACCGCTGCGACTCTTGCCTTGATGAAGCTTTACGATCAGGGACTTTTTGATCCTGATAAAACCATGGGCTATTACTTCCCAAAGGTGGCAAAGGGCAAGAAGAAAGACTTGATTATGCGTGATGTATTAGCGCATCAAGCAGGTTTGAAAGCTTGGATACCCTATTGGTCAGAATCGAAGAATAGGAGAGGAAAATACAGAAATAGGACGGTCAGCACTGATTCTTCCGCCAAATACCCTTATCGATTATCGGAAACGGGTTTATTCATGCATAAGGACTTTAAATCGAAGAAGATTTACAAGATGATTAAGAAGTCGGATGTCAGCGATGAGAAAAAGTATCTCTATTCAGGACTGACCTTCTACTTAATTCCTGAATTGGTTGAACGTTTAAGCGGAAAGTCCTTTGATGATTATTTAGCTGAGGAGTTTTACGAACCATTAGGCGCACAGACTCTAGGTTTTAATCCTAAAGACGAATTTAGTTTAGTTGAAATCGTACCAACCGAGGTAGACTCCTTTTTCAGAATGCAAACTTTGCATGGTGTGGTTCACGATGAAGGAGCTGCCATGATGAAAGGTGTTTCAGGCAATGCCGGCCTGTTCAGTAATGCAATGGACTTGGCAAAAGTCTATCAAATGCTTTTGAACGGTGGAATATATGGCGGAGAGTCATTTTTATCAGAAGCCGCAATTCAAGAATTCACAGGGTGCCAATTCTGTGAGGATGGTAATAGGAGAGGCTTAGGCTTCGATAAACCTCTAGTAGAGTATAACTTCAATGTAAGCAGTGTGGCTCGAGGAGCTAGTCCTGCAAGTTTTGGACATACGGGTTATACAGGCACCTTAGTCTGGGCTGATCCTAAAAATGACTTACTATTTGTTTTCCTTTCGAATAGGGTACACCCAACGAGAAACAATAGCAAGATTTACCAATTAAACGTTAGACCAAATATCCATAACCTTGTCTATGATTTATTCAGGATTGGGAAAGAGGGAACGTATACAATTGGTCAGCATTGGAACTAGACCAGCTTATACTCACTTCCGGGTAAAGGTTTAATGAGGCCTTGAAATTCTAGCTGTAAGAGTACAGAAGCCAACTGATTCAATGGAATTTGAGTTTTCCAGCTCAATTGATCTAAAGGCATTTGCTGGCCATGTTCAAAGAGTATTTTTACCACTTTAGCTTCACTGCCCTCCAGTTGTTTGATTTGCTTGGCCTTCTCTTTTTGCTTTTCTTCTTTAACTAAGTCCCAATTCAGTCCTTCAACTACATCTTTAAAACCAGTACAAATCTGGGCCTTTAAAGTCCTGATCAAGTCATTACAGCCTTCCGAATAGGTATTGCCTAAATCACCAGGAACTGCGTACACTGGTTTTTCATAGCTATGGGCAATGTTAGCAGTAATGAGAGCACCTCCCTTTTTAGCAGCCTCCACCACAATTAATGCATCACAAAGACCGGCAATAATTCTGTTTCTGGCGGGAAAGAAACGTGCATCTGCTTTTGTACCAATCGGATATTCGCTGATTAAGCCTCCCTTTGCTTGCATTTCTTTGGCAGTGCTTAAGTGCCTTGTAGGGTATACAGAATCAAGTCCGCATGTCAATACACCAAAAGTCTCTAGATCATTGGTTAGAGCTGCCTTATGGCTTTTAACGTCTATTCCGTAAGCCAAACCGGAAATGATTTGAACACCTAATGCCTTAGCTTCTCCAACTAACTGATCCGTGATTTGATTACCATATTTTGTTGCTTTTCGAGTACCTACTATCGCAATGGTTTTGCTCACATTGAGATCCCCATTCCCTTTTTTGTAAAGTACCAACGGGGCATCCGGTACCTGATGTAAGCGTTGTGGGTAGTGTGTGTCTTTATAGAATAGAACCTCTATATCCTTCTTAGATGAATCATTTAAGATACTATCAGCTGTTTTAAGGTATGAGTCCGTGTTTCTGAATAATTCGAGCAATTTAGGCCCAACACCCTCTATCTTCTGTAATTTGTCGCTACTGGTATTCAATATATCCTTTGCGGAACCAATATGATTGATCAGTTGTCGAGAGATCACGGGACCCACCTTAGGGACAAGGGATAGTGCTATCTGATATCGCTTTTCTTCTGGCATTCGAAAAGATTAAAGCGAATAGAAACAACCGAATACGCCCAAATACTGAAAGTTGTTCAGTTCAGAGTCTATTTGCTTACCATTATGAAACAGATCGTAAGTAAAAACAGAAAAGAGATAATAGTCTTTTTCCATTCTATAGTTATTGAAATAGGAATTAGTGTTGTTGGCGTTTGGGCTTTCTAAAACCGTAAAAGAAGACATGTAATTAGAAAAATCTGACTCAGATGGTTTTGTGAAATACATTCCATCGAGAATCAGCACCAAAATGGCTATGGAAGCTTTTCCTTTTTTACTCATGTGTGAATTGTGTGTCTATTACTGGTATTCTAAACTAAGGCAAGTTGTTCTTCATGTCTACCAAAAAGCCTTTAATGTGCTGCAAAGAAGCGACCATTTCGGCTTTGTCATCAATGCTGTCTTTACTATGCTTTATGTGGTCATAAGCACCTTGAAGGGTATAGCCTTTTTCCTTCACTAGATGATAGACTAGTTTAAGTTTTTTAAGATCGTCTTGCGTGTACTTTCTATTCCCTTTTGCATTCTTCTTTGGTTTGATGAAATCGAATTGCGTTTCCCAAAAACGAATGAGAGAAGTGGCTACACCAAGCTCTTTAGCTACTTCACCAATAGTGAAATACTTCTTGATGATTGGCTTCTCTTTGTACGGCATATCAGCAAGTTACCAAAAAAGTTGAAACAAGAACTTTAAGGTAGATTGAAAATTTGGAACGAATGAGGATTTTCTAATTAACGAGCAGAATACGAGCCCAGGGATTGATTTTCGATAGAAGAAAGTCTTAAGATTTCATCAAATTCATCGGCATCTAAATCTCGGTAAAAATAGAAGACTGGGTTAACCTTCTTACCATTTTTATGCACCTCATAATGACAATGTGGAGCAGTACTTTTTCCAGTATTTCCAACATAGCCAATGATCTGACCTCTTTTTACAAACTCGCCTTTCTTAACGTTAAATCGACTCATGTGTCCATAAAGGGTTTCAAAGCCAAAGCCATGATCAATCTTGATGTACCAACCAATATTGGTGCTGAGCTTTTGCTGTACGGATATGCGACCGTCAGCAGTAGCATAAATTGGGGTGCCTTGGGGTGCCGAGAAATCTGTTCCCCAATGCATTCTCTTAACTTTCAGCATTGGGTCAAGTCTCGGACCAAATCCACTCGACAGTCTCCTTAGTTCTTTATTAGAAACAGGTTGTATGGCTGGCATAGCTCTGTAAAAGGCTTCTCTGTTCATTGCCAGTTCCATAATCTCATCATAGGATTTGGTCTGGATATACATCTTCTTCTTTACCTTATCAATTTTTTCTAAGGTGCTGACTACAAGTTCTTTATTCTCTAAATCGCTTTCCAGTAAGTTTCTATACTTCATTACTCCGCCAGAACCCGCTTCTCTTACAGTCTCTGGGATGGGTTCGGCTTCAAATACAGTGCGGTAAACCTGATCATCTTTGGTTTGAAGAACGCCCAGCATGTCGTCCATATTTCCAACCTGATCTTGCATGAGATCGTAATAGAGTTTGAGTTCTTCATTCTCTTTTTGAAGGGCCATTTCTTTGGGAGAATCAAAGTATTTGCTGAGTAATACGATAATACCTACAGCAAGTACAATGGCCAAAGACATAAAACCTAGTGCATTGATTACTACATCACGTTTTTTGACCTTTATACGCTCGTATTTACAAGTCTCGGTATCGTAGTAATATTTTATTTTTGACATTAAGAATCCTTTTTGAAATTCTCCTAATTTTGTGCCTTTGCTCGCACAACGCGAAAGTCAAAAGTACTAAATATTTCTGACTACCCGTTGTCCAAATTATTCCCTTATGCAGTCAAAAGAAATCAGATCAAAGTTCATTTCTTTCTTTGAATCTAAAGGACATAAATACGTACCATCTGCCCCGATGGTTTTGAAAAGTGACCCTACATTGATGTTTACCAATGCAGGGATGAATCAATTCAAAGACCTATTCTTGGGTAATAGTACGGCCGACTATTCTAGAGCGGTAAACAGCCAAAAGTGTTTAAGAGTTTCAGGAAAGCACAACGATTTGGAGGAAGTAGGTATCGATACCTATCACCATACCATGTTCGAGATGCTTGGAAACTGGTCTTTTGGAGATTATTTCAAGAAAGAGGCTATTTCATGGGCTTGGGAATTATTGACCGAAGTTTACGGCTTACCCAAGGAAAGATTATATGTTTCTGTTTTTGAAGGAGACAAGTCCGATGGTCTTGCTTTCGATCAAGAGGCATATGATTACTGGAAAGAGTTTGTTGATGAGAAGAGTATCATCAATGGCGATAAGAAGGATAACTTCTGGGAGATGGGTGATACAGGACCCTGCGGACCTTGCTCAGAAGTGCATATTGACCTGAGAAGTGACGAAGAGTTTGCCAAAACTCCTGGTACTGAACTAGTGAATAAAGATCACCCCCAGGTGGTAGAGGTTTGGAACCTTGTATTCATGCAGTACGATCGTAAGGCCGATGGCCACTTGGAGAACCTACCTGCGATGCACATTGACACAGGTATGGGCTTTGAAAGACTTACTATGGCTTTACAAGGCAAGCATTCTAATTACGATACTGATGTATTCAGCCCATTAATTGATTCGCTTTCTAAAAAGGCTGGTGTTCAATATGGTGAGGAGGAGCAAACAGATATTGCTATTCGTGTGATTGTAGATCACATTAGAGCTATTGCTTTCGCCATTGCAGATGGTCAATTGCCTTCTAATAATAAAGCAGGTTATGTCATCAGAAGAATATTGAGAAGAGCTGTAAGATATGGCTATACCTTCCTCAATCTAAAATCACCTTTTTTATTCGAATTAGCGCCAATCCTTGCGAATCAATACAAAGGCTTCTTCGATGAATTGGAGAGTCAAATCGATTTAATTGCTAAGGTGATTAAGGAAGAAGAAACCTCATTCTTAAGAACTTTAGATAATGGCTTAAAACGCTTAGATCAAGTGAAGTCGAATCTTGACCAATCTGGCAACAAGACGATCGATGGTCAAGTAGTCTTTGAACTTTACGATACATACGGTTTTCCGGTTGATTTAACTGCCCTTATTGCTAGAGAGCAAGGATACGAAATAGACTCTGACGGATTTGATAAGGCAATGGCTGTGCAAAAGAATCGCTCAAAGGCCGATGCAGAGTCTGAAAAAGGAGACTGGATTGAAGTGAATGCTGATTCTCATTCAGAATTCGTTGGTTATGATCAAACGGTGGTTGAAACTTCAATTATTAAGTATCGGGAGATCAAGGAGAAAAAGAGAACTGTTGTTCAGCTAGTGCTCACGGAAACACCATTCTATGGCGAAAGTGGTGGCCAGGTAGGCGATACAGGAACAATCGCGAATGATCAAGAGACCTTAAAAGTATTCGACACCCAAAAGGAGAACGATCTTATTGTCCAATATGTCGATAAGGTTCCAAATGATCCTAAGGCTTCGTTTAAGGCAACCGTTAATGCTTCCAGAAGAGATTTAATAAGAAAGAATCATAGTGCAACACACTTGCTACATTCTGCACTCAGAGAAGTTTTGGGTGACCATGTGCAACAAAAAGGGTCACTGGTTTCAGATAAAGTTTTGAGGTTTGACTTTTCTCATTTCTCTAAAGTTGAGGCAGAAGAAATCGCTCAGATTGAAAGAATCGTTAATGAGCATGTTCGTGGTAATGTTGCCTTAGACGAAAAACAAAATGTACCGATTGAAGAGGCAAAAGCACTTGGTGCAACGGCACTCTTTGGTGAGAAATATGGCGATTTCGTAAGAGTTATCATATTCGACCCAACATATTCGGTGGAGCTTTGCGGTGGTACGCATGTAAATGCAACAGGAGACATTGGTACGTTCAAGATCACTTCTGAAAGTGCAGTGGCTGCAGGGGTGAGAAGAATTGAGGCGTTCACAGGGCCTAAAGCCTTTGAATATGTTCAGGCTCAAGAGAAAGAATTGTCAGAGGTTAAAGATCTTTTAAAGAACCCCAAAGATTTGAATAAGGCTGTTTCTGCTTTGCTGGAGGAGCAAAAGAAGCTTTCTAAAACAATTGAGGGCCTTTACGCCAAGCAGTCTGTTCAGATGAAGCAAGACTTATTAAGTCAGGTGGTGGAAAAGGATGGTATGCATGTTTTAGTGGCCAAAATTTCGGTGCCGAATGCTGATGTGTTGAAAAAGATTTCGTTTGAATTAAAGAATGAGGTCAATGATTTGTTAGCAGTACTAGCAGCTGATGTAGACGGAAAGCCTCAAATAGCAGTAACTATTTCGGAGAAGCTAGTATCTGACAAAGGCTTGAATGCAGGCCAGATGGTAAGAGAATTGGCTAAAGAAATTAAAGGTGGAGGAGGAGGCCAACCGTTCTTCGCCACTGCGGGAGGAAAAGATCTTTCTGGTCTAGATAATGCGGTAGCCAAGGCAAAAGAAATGATTTAGTCTATTGTCAGACTTGATTCAAGCATTGAGGGAGAAAGGCTATGAAGCCACAATTGGACTTGAGGTACATGTTCAGTTGAATACGCAGAGTAAAATTTTTGCGAGTGATCCTAATATGCCTGAGTCAGAACCTAACACACAGGTAGGAGTCATTACATTGGGGCATCCTGGTACATTTCCAGTGCTCAATAAAGAAGTGCTTGAGAAGGCTATCCTTATGGGATTAGCTTGTGATTCAACCATAACCAAAGAGAATCACTTTGCACGCAAAAGTTATTTCTATCCAGATCTACCCAAAGGTTATCATACAAAACAAGACAAAACAAAACACCTATTTGCGTAGGTGGTGAAGTAAAACTTATTGGTGACAATTTGCTACAGGAGTCCATATCTCTTCATCATATTCATATGGAAGAAGATGCGGGCAAGTCGGTTCATGATAAGGGACATGATACATGGATTGATTTGAATAGAGCAGGCTCTCCATTGATAGAAATTGTTACGAATCCTGCCATTAAAGGCCCGAATGAAGCTTCTATCTTCTTGCAGGAAGTTCGAAGGATTGTCCGCTTTTTAGGAATTAGTGAGGCCAATATGGAAAAAGGTGAGCTGCGTTGCGATGCCAATATTTCCATCAAACCAATTAACCAGGAAGAATTGGGCCGAAAGGTTGAAATCAAGAATATGAATTCCTTCAACCATGTAAGGAGAGCCATTGCCTTTGAAATTGAAAGACAGCACGGTTTAGAATTGAAGGGCGAATTAATTGAAGAAGAAACCAGAACATTCGACCCGAATACAGGCAAAACCAGTAGCATGCGTTATAAAGGAACCATGAATGACTATAGGTATTTTCCTTACCCTGATTTGCCTCCCGTTTTATTAGAGGATGAATATCTGAATGAACTTAAAGCATCATCTCCTAAGATACCGGCCTATTATCGAACTCGCTTTGGGCAAGATTATGGACTGAAAGATTATGATGTGCAGTTATTGGTAGAGGAGAAGGAAACTGCTCATTACTTTCTAACGTTGTGTGAGCAGGGTGTTAATCCTAAAAAGGCTTCAAATTGGTTCAATGGGCCATTAAAGGGGTTTTTGAATGATAAAAAAGCCAGTCTCAAAGATGTTGAGGTAAATCAAATGATCGATTTATTGAAGCTGATGGAGGAAGGTAAGTTAATGTCGGCTGTGGTTCAACGCGATTTGCTGCCAGCCTTAATAGAAAGTAAGAAGTCAGTGAATACATTGGCAGAGGAACTGAATTTGCTGGCGGAAGACGATAGTAGTGCCTTAGAAGGTATTGTGTCGGAAGTGCTATTATCTTTGACAAACGAGGTGGAAGCCTACAGAAAAGGAAAGAAGAAATTAATGGGGCTTTTTATTGGTAAGGTAATGAAGCGGAGTCGTGGAAAAGCCAATCCAAAAGAGGTCCAAATATTATTAAATCAGAAATTGAAATGAGTAGATTTTTAGGATTGCTGTTTGTTTTAACTCTTGTCGCTTGCGGGAGTGCTAATGACGGTAGCGTTACAATTACAGGGAAAATTGAGGAGGCTATTCCTCAAGGAGAAGTGATTTTAGAGAAGTATCAGGAAGGTGAAATTGCACTAGTGCAAACTGTCTATTCAGATCATGAAGGTAATTTTGAGATGGAAGTAGAAATTGATGGGGCTGGGTTTTACAGACTGAATATCTACGGCCAGCAGTTTGAGACTGTGGTGCTCGACAAAAAAGATCTTCAGGTAAAAGCATCTGGTCAAGAGGGTGGAAGCGATATTGAAGTCACTGGTTCTGACGATATGGAGTATATCAATCAGCTTTATTCTTACTTGGACAGTTATCAAGAAACCGTTCAATCGTTCAACCAAAAGTACATCGAAGCTAGAAATGCCAATGATACGGAAGAGCTAGCTCGACTAACTGATGAAGGATTGGCGCTTGAATCTGGCAAAGTTAAAGACCTAAAAGCACTCGCTTGGTCTATGGAGGGCTCTATTGTGCCATTGATCATTACTGATTTTATTAACAATAAAGCAGATGAGTATACATTCTTAGACTCATTAGGGAGTAAGCTCATAGCAGACCACCCGAACTCTAGTGATGTTCAGTTCTATGTGAATAATCTAGAAGCGATTAAGCCAGCGGTTGCCATGGGCAAAATAGCGCCAGAAATTGAACTGCCAAACCCGGATGGCACAGCAATGAAACTGTCTGACCTAAGAGGAAAGTATGTATTGCTAGACTTTTGGGCAGGTTGGTGTAAGCCTTGTCGAGCAGAAAATCCAAACGTGGTGAACATGTACAATAAGTACAATGACAGAGGATTTGAAGTGTATAGTGTGAGCTTAGACAGAACAAAAAAGCAATGGGTTGACGCTATTGAGAAAGATGGTCTTGTTTGGTCAACACATGTGTCTGATATCAAATACTTCAATTCACAGGCAGCTATAGATTACAAAGTGAATGCAATACCTTTTGCATTACTATTAGACCCAGAAGGAAGAGTAATAGGTAAGAACCTCAGGGGTAGAACGCTCCAAGCAAAACTGGAGAGTATTTTTGGGGAATAAAAAGATTAACGTGAATCATCCGACCACTTCAAGTGGTCTGATGACTTAAGCGGTCTGATGACTTATAGAAACATTGTTTGAAGCGCTTTCCAAAGCGCTTTTTTCTTGTCTTGATTTTGAGCTATAATACCAAGGTCTTCGGCCAGCAAGTAGCTTTTTCCAGAGATCTTAGTAGGTTCGTAGAGCGTTGCATCCACATCATTTGGTAACTGGTTTGGCCCGAATGCCAATAAGTGTTTGTGATTGTGCTCTGCTAAGAAAGCCGCCAATGAGTCGTCATTGGCCTTGTTCACGTTAGCGATTAAAACGTCATTCGGTTGCCTTTTAACTGCACCCAATATCTTATAAAGGAAGGCTTCATCAGAAGCCCCAATCACTTCTGCATCAGTATTAACCAGAATGATGCAATGCTTTAAGTTTTCACCTTTGGTAGGGAGTGGAGTAGGAGTTCTCAGCTTCACTTCTGGCTCAGCCACCACTGTTGCTTCTTTTGCCGGTTCAGTTATGACTTTGGAATCTTCTTGAACAGATTGAGCCTCTTGAATAACATAAACGGGTTCTTTTATGAATTCCGCGAGAAAATTTGAGTCGGCCATGAAGCTAATCTAGTCAAGAAGATTTATTTAACATCGAAAATGCTCTTCAATTCGTTCGCATCTGCTGGGTTCATTCGTTTTGCCAACACCAAGCGCAGTTGTCTTCTACGAAGTGCACCATCGAATAATTCTTGCTCATCTGCTGTTTCTGGGAGTAATTCCGGAACATCAATGGGTCTACCGCCTTGGTCTACCGCCACAAAAGTGAAGAATGCACTATGACTTTTTATTTTCTTGCCAGAAGGGATGTTCTCAGCAAATACTTCAACATATACCTCCATTGAAGAACTGAATGCACGAGTTACTTTAGCCTCAAGGGTAACTACGTCTCCTAACTGAATCGGATTGTTGAAGGAGATATTATCTGCAGAAGCGGTAACTACGATTCTGTTGGAATGCTTTTGTGCAGCAATGGCAGATACTACATCCATCCAATGCATTAAACGGCCACCCATTAAGTTGTTCAATGTATTGGTGTCGTTAGGTAGCACTAACTCTGTCATGGTAACACAAGAGTCGCTCGTCTTTTTCTGTTTTTTAGCCATAGTATATTTTGCAAAAAGCAAATTTAGTCTTTTAAACAGGCTTATCTGTGGTTTGGTTTCATTATTAAAAACAAATATTTTGTATGAATAATGAATGTATAATTATAAATACATGTTTATTTCCTCCAACCGTCTTCTCCGAGTAGGGGTACAAATTTAAAGTCAGTGTAGGTTTCAGAACGGACTTTATCTGGGGCTGTTTTAGTGATTCGCAGCATTTGTTGCGTTCTGGCATTTCCAACAGGTATAACCAAGCAACCACCAACCTTTAGTTGGTCAATTAAAGCATCTGGAACGGATGGTGCACCTGCCGTGACTATGATTTTATCATATGGTGCATGCTTTGCTAGCCCTTTGGAACCATCACCATAGAAGAAGTTAGCCTGATAACCCATTTGTGGCAAAAACTTTCTAGTGCGCTCGAAGAGTGCTTTCTGATATTCAATGGTGAATACTTCTGCACCCAACTCTAAAAGCACTATAGCCTGATAGCCAGAACCAGTTCCAATCTCTAGAACTTTGTCTTTGGGTTTAAGCTGCAGCAGCTCAGATTGAAAAGCTACGGTATAAGGCTGAGAAATGGTTTGACCCGAGCCAATAGGAAAGGCCTTATCCTCATATGCATGCTCAATTAGGGCGCTATCTTCAAAAAAGAAATGGCGTGGGATTTTGCCAATTGCATCTAAAACGGATTGGCTTTTTATGCCTTTAGCCTGCACAGTTTTCACCAACTGTCTCCGCATTCCTCTATGTCTGTAGCTGTCTTCCATTGGGCTTACGAAATTAGAATACTTCTTCAGAATTTTTATGGAATTAAAGGTTTTAAAAACTTCTTTTAGCAAACTTCTGTTCTTTGTCTAACTATCATTAAAATCGCGATATGTTCACTGGAATTATTGAGACTACAGGCGAAGTTGTTTCCATCGAGAAAGAAGGAACTAACTATCATTTCGACATACAAAGTACAATCAGTCATCACTTAAAAATTGATCAAAGTGTGGCACACTCAGGGGTCTGTTTAACCGTGGTGGCCATGCAAGAAGATATTCATCGGGTTACGGCCATAGATGAAACGCTTCAGAAAACGAATGTCGGAGAGTGGAAGGTAGGCACCTTAGTGAACTTAGAACGCTGTATGATCGCCAATGGAAGGTTTGATGGTCATGTCGTTCAAGGCCATGTGGATCAGATTGGCACAGTCGCTTCCGTTCAAGAACAAGACGGAAGTTGGTTGTTCGACTTTGAATACGATCCTTCCCAAGGAAATGTAACCGTTGAGAAAGGCTCAATATGTATCAATGGAACTAGTTTAACCTGCTTTAATTCGGAAGAAGGTAAATTCAGAGTGGCGATTATTCCGTACACCTATGAGCATACCAATTTCAATCAGTTTAAGGTTGGCGATTCAGTTAATCTAGAGTTTGATATTATCGGTAAGTATGTGAAGCGCTTATTAGGTAAGTAATGCAGGTCAAGTTTCACCTTATTCCATATACACTTCAGTTTAGATTCGAAGCCGGTACATCAAGAGGTAGTTTCACTGAGAAAGAAACCTGGTTCATTCAAGCATTCAAGGCCAATGATAACAGTTACTTTGGGCTAGGAGAGGCCAGTCCTTTAAAGGGATTGAGTATTGACTACTCTGAGAATTATGGAAGCGATCTTGAGAAGTTACTTATTCATATTTCCACTTTAGAAATTCCGACTACTACGAATGAGATATTTGATTTTGTAGCGGCTCACATACCAGCAGAATTACCATCGGTTAGGTTTGGTTTGGAAAGCGCCCTGATCGATTTGGTTCAAGGAGGAAGACGCATATTATTCGATAATAAGTTTTCCCGAGGAGAACGAAGAATTCCGATCAACGGATTGGTCTGGATGGGGGACTCAGCGTTTATGTCTGCTCAAATAGAGGAGAAGCTTAAGGCTGGCTTTGATACCATTAAGATGAAGGTGGGCGCCATTAACTTTAAACAGGAGTTAGCTTTATTGAGCGATATCAGAGCACGCTATTCCGCCAAAGACATTACACTCCGAGTAGATGCCAATGGTGCTTTTGATCAGACCAATGTGCACCAGCGGCTGGAGGAGTTAGCTTCTCTGGATATTCATTCTATTGAACAACCCATAAAACCAAAACAACCAGCATTAATGCAGGAGCTTTGTGCTTCTGGCATTCTCCCCGTTGCCTTGGATGAAGAGTCAATAGGAGTGAATAATTTTAAAGAAAAAGAAGAATTGCTTTCCCTTATTCAACCTCAGTACATTATTCTTAAACCTTCTCTAATTGGTGGTTTCAAATCAACTCAAGAGTGGATTCAGGTAGCTGAATCCCTGAATATTGGCTGGTGGATGACGAGCATGCTTGAATCTAATGTTGGTTTAAACGCCATAGCACAGTTTACAGCACAATATGAAGGTCTTTTACCACAAGGTTTGGGTACAGGTCAGCTTTACCATAACAATATTGACTCTCCATTGGAAATAAGAAGCGGTGAATTGCTCTACAATAGCCCACTTTCTTGGCAACTTCATAATTTAATTTAGTATTGGCGATTGGAATGAATATCTTTCGTTATTTTGAAGCTTACTTAAGACAAATGAAAAGAATTCTCTACATAATTTTTACGCCTTCAGAAGAGCTGCTAGTGAGTTTTTACTCAGTTACTCTTTAAGTAAAAAATCAAGTGGTTCGGCAAGCTTGACGCCAACTACTTACAGATACTTCTAACAAAAAAAGCCTTCCAAATGGAAGGCTTTTTTATAGAATTATCTAAAAGATATATCAGTATAGCCTCTTTCGTTATAACCAGTGTAAACTTGTCTTGGTCTTCCGATAGGTTCTTTATTTTCTCTCATCTCTTTCCACTGAGCAATCCAACCTGGTAGTCTACCAATTGCAAACATTACTGTAAACATGTCAGTAGGGATACCGAGTGCTCTGTAGATAATGCCTGAATAGAAGTCAACGTTAGGGTAAAGCTTTCTATCTACGAAGTATTGATCTTTCAATGCTTCTTCTTCAAGCCCCTTGGCAATATCCAAGATTGGATCATTCACACCAAGCTTCTCTAATACATCGTCAGCTGCTTTCTTAATGATTCTAGCTCTTGGATCAAAGTTCTTGTAAACCCTGTGTCCAAAGCCCATTAAACGGAACGGATCATTTTTGTCTTTGGCTTTAGCCATCCACTTTTTAGTATCTCCACCATCTGCTTTAATGTTCTCAAGCATTTCAATAACGGCTTGGTTAGCACCACCGTGTAATGGTCCCCAAAGCGCATTAATACCCGCTGAGATTGAAGCATACATACTAGCGTGAGAAGAGCCTACAATTCTTACCGTAGAGGCAGAGCAGTTTTGCTCATGATCTGCGTGAAGGATTAATAGTTTATCTAAAGCATCAGCAACGACTGGATCAACATCAAATTTCTCAGCTGGATTCGCAAACATCATTTTCAAAAAGTTCGAAGCGTAATCTAAAGAGTTATCAGGATAGTTAACCGGGTGACCGACTTGATTTTTGTAGGACCAAGCTGCAAACGTAGGCAGTTTAGCGATCAACCTCACGATACTCATATCAACCTCTTCACCAGATCTGTTAGGATCAAGTGATTCAGGGTAAAAAGCTGTCTGTGCACAAACTAAAGAAGATAAAACACCCATTGGGTGGGCCACAGAAGGGAAACCTTCCAAAATCTTCTTTACATCTTCATGCACCATAGTGTGTAAGGTGATGTCTTTTCTGAATTGTGCATACTGCTCAGCAGTAGGCAGCTCTCCATAGATTAAAAGATAAGACACTTCCATGAAGCTTGACTTCTCAGCCAATTCTTCAATAGAGTAACCTCTATATCTTAGAATACCTTTTTCTCCGTCAAGAAAGGTAATCGCACTCTTGGTAGAACCTGTATTCTTAAAACCTGGATCTATTGTGATGATGCCGCTCTGACCTCTCAATTTCGAGATATCAATCGCTTTCTCGTTTTCAGTTCCTTCAATAACTGGTAACTCGTAGCTGTTACCATCAACATTAATCTGTGCAGAATTAGACATGTCTTAGCTTTAATTTATTGGTTTAAGAGTGAATCGATTTCAGGCGCGAATTTACTCTATTAAACCCTGAAATGAAATAGAAGTCCTGAACTTCCCTAAGTTTTTAATTATTACCTAAAATAAGCGGTAAGCCGTCTTCACTAGAACCAACGATAACTACCTTAGAGTTAGGTGATTCCGCTAGTTTTAAAGTAGCTTCAATACCTCTCATTTTAAGAAGGGCAGGAGTTAAACTGTTGTTGATAATCTTGTTCGCTTGAGATTCACCTTCAGCAGCAATTCTCTTTCTTTCCGCTTCACTCTTTTCTTTATCTAATCTAAACTGGTAAGCTAAGGCTTCTTGTTCCTGCTGTAGTTTGCTTTCAATTGCCTGCTTAATTTTGTCTGGGAGATTAATTGATCTAATTAATAGAGCAGTCATAGTTACATTGTTGGTCTCGTTACCTAAAACATCAGCCGTTTCTGTTCTAATAGCCGTTTCAACCTCTGCTCTTTTTGTAGAGTAAATCTCCTCTGCGGTAAACCTACCCATTACTTGTCTCACGGTAGATCTCACCTCAGGAATAACAAGTGTGTTAATATATCCTAGACGGAATCTCTCATAGATGTATCCAATTCTTTCGAATTTTGGGTAGAAACGTACAGATACATCAACTGCAATACTCAAACCGTTTTTGTCTAGTACGTCCATGGTTTCTTCAGCCTTGCTTTCTGCTACATCAAAAGTAATCAGATCGTTCCAAGGTGCTTTTACGTGGAATCCTGGTTGTATCACATTGTCTTTATCCAAACCGCCTGAGAACTTCTTAAAGAGTACTGCTCTTTCGTTCGCTTGCGTGGTGTAAAAAATGCTTGATGATAGTCCAATCAGCACAATTAGTGCAATGACTACTGTTACTACTATGGGTAAAAGTTTTCTATTGTCCATTTTCTTTAGTTTAAGGGGTTATCCTATTTTCTTTAAGTTCTTTTCAATTTTATCTAAAATCTGATGAGCTACTTTCAAAGCTTTATAACCATCTTCAATCGTTACAATTGGACTTTGGTTATTCACAATGGCTTCGTGAAAAGTAAATAGCTCTTCTCTTATGGCATTACTTGGGTGAATTTTAGGGTTCTCAAAGATAATTTCCTTTTTACCTTTTTCTTCTCCCATATCTAATACCATTGAGAAAGGTCCTTCATCACCTGTTGCTTCCTGCATCCGTACGATCTCAGATTTTTTCTCCAAGAAGTCTACGGCTACATAGGCATCGCGTTGGAAAAATCTTGACTTGCGCATGTTTTTTACTGCTATGCGGCTTGTCGTAAGGTTGGCTACACAGCCATTGGCAAATTCTAACCTTGCATTGGCAATATCGGGTGTATCCGCAACAACATTTACTCCACTTGCGCTAATGTGCTCTACCTCAGATCCAACAGCCTTTAGAATTACGTCTAAGTCATGAATCATTAGGTCTAGGACCACGGGTACATCTAATCCTCTAGGATTAAACTGAGTCAAACGATGTGTTTCGATAAACATAGGCTCCTTTAAGTAGGGCTGTGCGGCCACAAAGGCTGGGTTGAACCTTTCTACATGGCCTACTTGAATCTTAAGTCCTTTGTCTCTTGAAACTTGAATGAGTTCTTCAGCTTCGGCTATTGTATTGGTTACGGGTTTTTCAATGAACACATGTTTTCCTGCATTAAGTGCCTGCATAGCACATTCATGATGAGAAAGTGTTGGCGTAACAATATCGATCAAATCAACTTCCGCCAATAATGCATCTATGCTTTCAAAAGATTTAATGCCTAGTTCTTCACTAACAAGCGCAGCATTATCCGGTACAGCATCATAGAAACCCACCAACTCGTATTCAGGAATATCTTTAATGCATTTGATATGGATTTTGCCTAGATGGCCAGCTCCAAGAACGCCTATTTTGAGCATTTTCTTTTTCATTGATTTCAGGCAAAAGTAAGCATTAATAGTTCTCACTTCTAGGTTAAAAGTTTCAAGTTTAAGCCTAAGTTTGTTACTTCATTACTGCTTAGTGAATAATTAGTCTTTTAAGCGAACGTCTCAATCTATTGTTTTGAATGAGGTATTACATTATTGCCGGAGAAGCCTCCGGAGACATGCATGCAGCCAATATGATGAAACAGCTCACTCAGCTGGATAAAGACGCATATTTTAGGGTTTGGGGCGGAGACAGAATGTCGGAAGTAGCGCAAGAATTAGCTAAGCACATTCGTGAGACTTCTTTCATGGGAGTTTTTGCAGTGGTAAGTCACCTAAAAACGATCAAGGCAAACTTCAAATACTGCGAAGAAGATATTTTGGCATATAAGCCAGATGTACTTATCCTCATTGACAATTCAGGTTTCAACCTAAGGATAGCCAAGTTTGTAAGGGGTAGAGTTCTGCAAACAAAAATATTTTATTACATACTTCCTCAGGCTTGGGCATGGAAAAAGAAGCGCGTTCACACCATCCAAGGCTGGACGGATAAACGATTCTCAATTCTACCTTTTGAAAGAGCATTTTATCAATCCTATGGATATGATGTGGAGTATGTCGGACATCCTATTTTAGATTCTATAGCTCAAGAAAGAAAGAGCCTGTTGTCTAAGGAGCAATTTCTCAAAGAGTTTCAGCTTGAGGACAAACCCATTATTGCACTTTTACCGGGTAGTAGAAAACGAGAGATCAAGACAAAACTACCAGTGATGCTTTCTGCTGTGAAGCATTTTCCCACTTATCAGTTTGTCATAGCTGGCAGTAGTACAATAGACAAAGACCTTTATGCCCAGTATAATCGAGAAGGGGTCAAGGTAATTTTTAATAGCACTTACGATATACTCAATAATGCCCAAGCTGCTATAGTAACTTCAGGTACAGCAACGCTTGAAACAGCTCTTTTTAGAGTCCCTCAGGTTGTTTGTTACAAACCAGGTTGGGCTACATTTCACCTGATTCGTTTCATATCTACGCTACAATACATTTGTATGGTGAATCTTATCTTGGATAAGAAAGTAGTGGAGGAATTAATTGAAACGCGTTTGAATGAGAAAAACATTGTTGCTGAGGTAAATCGACTGCTTGATGATGAGCAGAGAAGCCAAATGCTGAGTGCGTATGATGAATTAGAGCAAAAGCTTGGCGGTGAAGGTGCCTCTGAACGGGTAGCTCATTTGATGTACGATTCACTCAAGAACTAATCTTAAATATTTTCGGTTTGAAGGTCATGGACAAAACATCCTTAATAAATCAAATCGCCTGTTTTTAAGCACTTCAGAATGTTCCTAGAGAACAAATTGAATGGGTGGTTGAACGAGGCGAGTATAGAGAGGAAAAAGCAGGAGAGAAGATCATTTCAAAGGGAGATCCTATTGAAAGCATGTTCTTTGTGCTTGAGGGAATTTCAGCCTTTAAGGTAGAGCAGAATGGTCAATACAAAGAAATGGGCCGAGTTGAAAAGGGTACTATCTCTGGAGCTTTACCATACAGTAGAGCCCAATTTGCCACTGCTAATGGTGTAGCGGTTACGGATGTGAAAGCCTTTTTTGTTCATAAAAAGTATTTTAAAGATCTGATTTGCGAATGCCATGAATTAACAGAAGTGTTGGTTCATCAGATGACTGACCGTGTAAGGAGTTTTACCCAACGGCAACAGCAGAATGAGAAACTCATGGCTTTGGGTAAGCTATCGGCTGGTCTTGCCCACGAGCTCAATAATCCTGCATCTGCTATTGTCAGGAGTGCAGAGTCTCTTCAATCTCATTTGGGAACTGTTCCTGATAAGTTCAAAAAGGTGATCGCCATGAAAGTCACTGACGAGCAAATTGACTATGTGAACGATTTAGTCTTTGGTAAACTCTCAACGGGTATAGACCAAAATTAGTCACTTATGGCCAAAACCGAAAGAGAGGATGAACTCACGGACTGGTTAGAAGATAATGGCTATGGCGATTGCTATATGTTGTCTGAAACCTTGGCGGATTATGGCTTTTGTGCGAATGATCTTCAAGGAGTGAAAGAGAATATGGGAGAGAAGGAATTTCCTTCCGTAGTCACTTGGATTGATAATGTACTGACTACTGAAAAAATGGTAGGTGAGATTAAAGATGCTTCAAATAGAATATCAAAGTTGGTTAGTTCAGTTAAAAGCTATTCTCACATGGATAGATCAAATGAGTTTGAGCAAACAAATATTCACGAAGGCATTCACACTACATTGAATATTCTCAACCATAAATTCAATAAAAACAAGGTTCAAATCACCGAACATTTGGATATGGATTTACCGAAAATTTCAGCTCAGCCTGGTGAATTGAATCAGGTTTGGACAAACGTGATTGACAATGCCTTAGATGCAATGGAGGCAGAAGGCGGAGAACTATCCATTAGGACTGAAAAAGTGGGAGATAACATAAATGTGAAAATATCAGATTCTGGTCCTGGTATTCCTGCAGACTTAATTAATCAGATATTCGATCCATTCTTTACCACAAAAGATGTCGGAAAAGGAACTGGATTAGGGCTCGAGACGGTAAAGCAAATCGTTGAAAAGCATCATGCGACCATTAATGTAGATTCTGCCCCAGGAAAAACCACTTTTGAGTTCTGTTTCCCTATAAAAGCTAATAACTAAGATGGCCAAATTACCCATAATATTTACCGTTGATGATGACGAGCAAGTACTGGCTGCCATTAGGAGATACGTGCTCAAAGAGTACCGAAAAGACTACCGCATATTAAGCACCACTTCGGCTAATGAAGCCCTTGATGCACTGAAAGAATTAAAGCAAAAAGGAGAGGAAGTGGCACTATTTCTTTCAGATCAAAGAATGCCCGAGATGTCTGGCGTGGAGTTCCTAGAGCAGGCTAAAACCTATTACGCCTCTGCCAAGCGCGTTTTATTAACGGCTTATTCAGACATAGAAGTTGCAATTAAGGCAATTAACGATGTTCAATTAGATTACTATTTGAACAAGCCTTGGGATCCACCAGAAGAAAAACTGTACCCAACGCTGAACGACTTATTGGATGAGTGGCAGGTGAACCATATACCGGCTTTTCAAGGTATTAGATTAGTCGGTTATCAGTACGCTCCAAAGTCTCATGACATTAAGGACTTTCTGAGTAGAAACTTAATTCCTTATCATTGGCTAGACATTGAATCGGAGGAAAAAGGACAAGAATTGTTAGACTTGGCTGGCGTAAATCATAGCCAGTTACCAGCGGTGTTTTTTGAAGATGGTAGTCACCTGACCGACCCGTCAATGACCGAGGTAGATGATAAGATTGGTCTTAGTACCAAAGCCGCAGAAGAGATGTACGATGTGGTGATTATAGGAGCAGGCCCTGCTGGTATGGCTGCCGCTGTATATGGAGGTTCAGAAGGCTTAAAGACGCTTTTAATGGAAAAGCACGCGCCAGGAGGTCAAGCCGGTACCAGTTCAAGAATAGAGAATTACTTGGGCTTCCCTAAAGGACTCTCAGGAGCTGATTTAACACAACGGGCCATCACTCAAGCAAAGAGATTCGGTATAGAATTTCTTTCTCCAAGAACAGTAACGGGTATCGAAACCAAAGACAATTACAAATCGGTTAAGCTAGCAGGTGAGGAGCAGGTAAATGCGAAAGCGGTTATCATAACTACAGGTGTGCAATACAGACATTTGGAAGCTCGAGGTGTTCATGATTTTACGGGTGCTGGTGTTTATTATGGCGCTGCTACTACAGAGGCAAATGCTTGTCGATGCAAGGATGTTTATATTGTGGGTGGAGGTAATTCTGCCGGACAAGCAGCTATGTATATGGCTAAATTTACGGCTAACGTACATATTGTCATAAGAAAACCCGATTTGTCTTCAAGCATGAGCCAGTATTTGATTGATCAGATTAATGGGACTGAAAACATACATCTTTTGCCTAGAACCGTTATTGACGGGGCAGTGGGAGATACTAATTTAGAATGCGTTGAGCTTAAAAATGTCGATAGCGAAGAGGTCGTAAAGAAAGCAGCAGGCGCCTTGTTAATATTCATAGGTGCAAAGCCATACACGGATTGGACAGGTGAGGACGTGCTTAAAAACGACAGGGGGTTTCTTCTCACAGGGAAAGAACTTTTTAGAAGTGAAGCCCATAAGAAAAGCTGGAAGCTACAGAGAGAGCCTTTTCTTTTAGAAACCAACACACCTGGTGTAATGGCTGCGGGAGATGTTAGGGCAGGAGCCATGAATAGGGTGGCCTCAGCTGTAGGTGAGGGAGCTATGGCTATAAAGTTTGTTCATGAATACTTAGCAGAAGTCTAGTCAATTAGCCAACTCTTTTAGGATTATATTCTTTGCTTTGACCAGCTTTTTGGGCGTTTTGTCTCCACTATGATTAACGATAATAGAAATGCCAAGATTATATTTCGGGTATAGGTAAAGGTTGTTTTGCATACCACTTGCTCCACCATGATGGTTAAATGGAAGTTAGTATTCTGTTTAATCTTCTAAGACCTCACTTTTAGTGTTGGTTGACTCAATTCATCCGGGGGTCAGCAGATATTTTGATCTGAAATTCTTTTGGTGGTTTGGCTTGCATTAGATGCATTACAAAGTAATCCCAACGCCTGCGCATGATGTAATAACTATCTGCCCCATAACCGTGTCGTGCATTTGGTAACAATAAGAAATCGAAATCCTTATTTGCTTTAATTAAAGCATCAGCTACCAAATAGGAGTTATAAGGAGGAACGTTATCGTCCATTCCACCATGAATGATTAATAGCTTTCCTTTAAGATCTTTTGCGAAAGTCTGATTGGCTTGTTTTTCATAGTTCGAGATACCGTTGCTGTCCATTTTTTCCAAACCAATGTATCGCTCTCCCCAGTCGTCTTCATAATTTCTATTATCATGGTTTCCAGATTCAGAAATACCCACTTTGAATACATTAGGATACTTAAACATAGCGGCCGCTGTGGCAAACCCACCCCCTGAATGACCCCAAATGCCAATATTATCCAAATCCATGAATTGGTACTGTGCCTGTAACTGCTTTAGCCCCGAAATCTGATCAGAAAGTGTGTTTTCTCCCATATCTCCATAGCAGGCGTCATGGAATGATTTAGAACGATTCGGGTTGCAGCTACCCTCAAGTTGAACTACAACAAATCCTAGTTCAGCGAGAGCTTGGTTATCGCCTCGCGATGCCCTAAAGCCCCATGAACCTACACTACCACCTTGTGGACCAGGGTAGATATAAACAATCACTGGAAACTTCGCTTCAGGCTTCATTTTATTAGGCGTGTACATGAGGCCATGTAAATCCCATTGTCCGTTGGCCGATTTCACGGTAAACGGACTAGGTGCTTTCCATCCCGTTGCTTCAAGTCTGGAAACATCAGTTTTCTCTAAAGTACTGATCAATTTCCCCTTGATGTCCCGAACATTATGTACTGGAGGAACATTAGGTTGCGAATATGAATCAGTAAAAAATTCGCCATTAGGAGAAAGTCTAATGGAGTGATGACCTATTTCAGGCGTGAGCATCTTTAGGCCTTTGCCATTAAATTTCACACTGTAGAGGTAGCTGAAATAGGGGTTGCCTTTACCTTCATGATGGCTACCAACAAAATAGATTACTCGGTTATCTTCATCAATATTTACAATGTTCTTCACCAAATAGTCACCAGTAGTGATTTGGTTTTTGATAGCGCCAGTGGCTGCATTGTATAAATAGAGATGACCCCAATCTGTTCTTTCAGAATACCAGATAATCTCATTGGTCTTTGAGAAATATCTCCAGTTTATGCCTCCTTGCCCAGATTCATACTGGGTGTCTACTACTTCTTCAAAGATGTCTTTGACTTCACCAGTTTCGGTATTGGCAATTCTAATGTTTTCTTTTTTGTGATCGCGACTGGTAGACACAAACACGAGTTGCTTGCTGTCGTCACTCCAAGCCACATCATCAAATCCACCTTCACATGAAATGTCATCACATAAGGTTCCACGCCTTGCGTCTGGGCTCATTCGTAGTTTGATGACTTTAGGGCTTTCGTTCACCTCAATAATCACTCGATGAATACGAATGATGTCTTCATCGCCTGGAATGGGGTATTTCCATTGTTTCAACTCAGGGGCACCCACTTTTGTCCTTACCAAATACATGTCGCTAACATGTCTTTGGTCTTGCTGAAAAGTTGCAATCTTTTTAGAGTCAGGTGACCAACTGAGAATAGGGCGATCACTTTGTTTCCATCCTGCGTTGTCTGTAGCGTATCCAAAGTCTTTGATACCATCAGTTGTTAAGGGACTCTCATTGCCGGTAGACACATTCCTTACCCAAAGGTTCCAGTCACGAATGAAAGCAACTTGCGTACCATCAGGAGATAAAATTTCATTACTTGATGTGCGACCCTGATTTGACTGGATATCTCCTTTATAGAGTAGTTCTTGCATAGTGTCTGCTCGTAATTGCTCCTTATTACTGGGATCAAATAGTTTGAATTCCATTTGATTCTCTGTCAGAGACCTATACCAGAGTCTGTTATCTGGAAGCCATTGTGGGCGAATGTCATTGTCAATTAATTGACTGGTATTTCCTGATAGCATAGCTGCTGCTCGCTCATAATCAGAATACGTAAATGTTTTCCCGGTTTGTGCATGCGCTTGATTACCGATTAATAAAACTAATAGTAAGAAGAGGGGAGAAAGCCTACTTTTCATGATTTGTAATTTGCTTGATATGAATGCTGATTAAAACAAATTTTTGAATCAGCGTAGCGACTAAGTTAAGGAAATGTCTGCTTTTTAGCTTATCTCCATTCGTGGACATATTGGGATTATCACTAGCCTAAATTTTTCTCAAATAATTTGAACCGAATACACCTGAACAATTGTATTACCTGAATTCAGACCACTTCTTGATTTATACTCAAAATACCACTTGAAAGTCTCTTTCTATCATTAATAATAGTTGTTAGGTATTAACTAGGGCAACGTAAGTTGTTATGATTGGATAGATAATTAATTAAACTTTAGAATTGGACAGAATCTTGATAGACAAATTTGTAGTTTATCGCCAATGAAAAAAGTAGGGCTTCTCGTATTAATCATAATCATGAGTTCTACATCTGTTCGAGCTCAATTTCTCCAAGTAGATCCCACCAAATTCATTGAATGGTCCGATACCCTATATCTTAAATGGTCCGATTATGAATATCGTCCAGAGAAGGCTCCTAAAAGAGGTTCAATGGCACTTACTTCTGTATTTCATTCTGTAAGAGGGGGAATAGAGGATGGTAAACCCAATTTTCAGGTAAAAGTATTCCTTGTAAAAGATGATTCATGGACATCTGATACCTTAAATCTTCCCTTATTAGCCCACGAGAAATTACATTTCGATTTGGCTGAGCTATACGGTCGTAAAATCCGTAAGGAAATCGAAATACTTGGTAAGCGCAAGGTGACTGATCTGTCTGAATACAAGCGTTACATTAAGTTTTTGCTGAATGATTTCAAAAATGTTTCGCTTGCCTACGATAAAGAAACAGAGCATGGTAGAAAGCCGCAATCACAAGAGAAGTGGTTAAGCTTTGTCCTAAGTGAAATGCAACGTTTGCATGAATATATGTAAATAGGAATAAATGATTAATTATACATTTATTGAGTTCAATCGATTGAAACTAAAAAAGGGTAGCGCTTTAATTACTTAGCTTTGTTCTTTATTTTAACTGCTTAAAGCAGACAGATTGTGTCAGATTCAATGGTAAAAGAATACACTAACGGAGAGGTTACCGTAGTTTGGAAATCAGAGTTATGCATTCATTCAGGTATTTTTTTGAAAGGTTTGCCTAAGGTTTTCAATCTCAAACAGAGACCATGGGTAAATATGGAAGGCGCAACTTCCAAGGAAATTGTAGGTCTTGTCAGAGAATGCCCATCAAAAGCACTGTCAATTAAAGGAGTAAAGTTCAAAAAAGTTGATAGTAGTGCTACTCAGATTAACTTGATTTCAGGAGGGCCGATTATAGTAAAAGGAGGGGGGACTGTTATCGATCGTAAAAAAGAAGAGGTTTTTAACGAAACAGTTTCCTTCTGCAGATGCAAGCGATCTAAGAATTACCCTTATTGCGATGGAACTCACGCACAACCTAAAGAAGAGAAGAATGGCAATAACAATTAAAGATATAGCGCTTGCCTTGGAGATTTCTCCATCAACCGTTTCTAGAGCCTTGAATGATCATCCTAATATTAGTGAGGATACAAAGAAGCTTGTTTCGGCTAAGGCAAAAGAAATGAAGTATCAAACAAACTTCATTGCTGCCGGACTCAGGACTAAAAAGTCTAATTCAATAGGCATATTGGTGCCTCATATCACAAGTAGCTTTTTTGCCTCTGCCATAGATGGTATTCAAAAGGTTGTTTCAGATAACGGTTACTTCACTATTATTTGTCAGTCAAATGAGGATTTCCATAATGAAGTAGACCAGATTAGATCTTTGCTTTCTTGTAAAGTGGAGGGTATAATTCTTTCTATATCTAGCGAAACTAAAGATTACGAGCATTTAGAGACTTTACAGGCATATGATACTCCTTTCGTCTTTTTCGATAGGGTAGCGCCAGGCTTTGAAACACCGACGGTAGAGGCCAACGATTTTACTGGAAGTTTTCAAGCAGTGGAACATCTAATTAAAAGAGGGCGAAAGAAGATTGCCCACCTTGGTGGTCCCGGTATTCTTGGTATTTCTAAAAGCCGTTATGAAGGTTACCTAGAAGCATTAAAGACATATGATTACGAAGTGAATGAAGACTCTGTAATTTTCACTGACCCGGATGAGACGCATGAAGAGATCATTCAAAAGCTTTTTGAAGATCCAAAGAACAGACCTGATGCGCTATTCACTTTTAGTGATGAGCTAGCTGTTGAATCAATTCTAAAGCTAAAGTCAATGGGGCTTAATGTGCCAAGAGATGTGTCCGTTGTTGGATTTGGCAATAGTAACCTTTGCAATATTGTGGAACCACATTTAACCTCTGTGACGCATGAACCTATTGCCATGGGAGAAGCTGCGGCAGATTTGTTATTTAAGGTTATTCAGAAGAGGCACATCCCTCCACATATGATGAACCTCAAATTTGATTCTCGTGTGGTGATAAGAGACTCTTCTAGATAAACGAATTGCCCTAAACGCTATTTTTTCTTGCTAACAATGACAAACGAGGTTGACGTAAAATGACAAATGATCCATGACATCGTTTGCATAAGCCTCAAACTGCTATAATCGGAGATAATTCAATGAAGAACGGCTAATTTCTTTGATTAAGCTGAAATTTTGCTGCTAAAAGGTTGCTTTTTAAACCTTTCATATCTTTCTTTCGCGAAAATATAACAAACTATGAAAAACAAATTTCTTCTAGGACTGTTGCTAGTCCCATTTATGTTCGTAGCAACAGCATGTGGTGATGATGATGGCGATGGCGGTGACGAAACTCCCGTTGAGGAAAATGCTGTTGTAGGTACTTGGACGCTAACGCCAGCTGCTGGTACATTAGCAGTAGGACCTAATGACGGTGATTACTCTTGGTGGACAAGTGATGCTGCAGTTGTAACAGACAGAGCGTGTTTCTTTGATGACACTTGGACTTTTGAATCTTCTGAGCCAGGAGCAGCAAATGGTACATTTACAATTGATCAGGGTGCTGAAACTTGGTTAGAGCAATGGCAGAACGGTACTGACCAAGAATTTTGTGGTGCTGGTGTAGCTCCATTTACAGGTGGTACTTTTGATTGGGCTTATGATGAGACTGCAGGTACTCTTACAGTGAGCGGTTCGGCTCCTGGTGCTTATTTAGGTTTACCTAAAGCTAACAACGATGGTGAGATTTCAACAGGTACAGCTCCAACAAGTTCAGTAACTTATACTGTAAATTCATTAACTAGCTCTGCTTTGGAAATTAAAATCCAAGCAGGTGGTGCATGGTGGAGATTCAGACTCTCTAAGCAGTAAGAATTAAACTTATTAAATCCCATCTCTTTGACAGAGATGGGATTTTTTTTATCCTTTTCTGAGTAATGAAATTCATATTTAAGTGCTCTCTCTTATTGTGTTCTATGCTGTTAATTAGTTGTGGGTCAGATGATTCCGATAATCCAACAGTGATTGAGACCTCAATTATTCCAGAAGATGGCGCTGACTCTCCCTTGAGTTATGCTGGAATGAATCTGGTTTGGCAAGAGGAATTCCAAGGATCAAGTATTAATAAAGAAAACTGGACATTTGAGACGGGTACTGGTAATAATGGCTGGGGAAACAATGAGTTACAGACCTATACAACTGATAATGCTAGAATCCTCGAAGGAAACTTAGTGATAACAGCCGAAAGAGATGGTAGTCAATATAAGTCGTCTCGATTAGTGACACTTGGTAAGCAAAACTTTCAATATGGTCGAATAGATATTCGCGCTGCACTTCCTCAAGGGCAGGGTATGTGGCCTGCATTATGGATGATAGGATCTAATTTTAGTTCTGTCGGTTGGCCGAGATGTGGAGAGATCGATATCATGGAAATGGTTGGCGGTGCCGGTAAGGAAAATACTGTTCATGGAACAGTGCATTGGTCAGGACTTAATGGTGAATTTCAAAATTTTGGGAGAGCTTACACAAAGCCGTCAGGGTCATTTCACGGGCAATACCATGTATTCTCAATTATTTGGGATGAGAACAGTATTCGATGGCTTGTAGACAATGTACAATACAATGAAGTAGACATTACCTCAGATGCCTTAATTGATGAGTTTAGAAATGAAATGTTTTTTATTGTCAATTTAGCTGTTGGTGGAAATTGGCCGGGTCCTCCAAATGGGTCGACATCCTTTCCTCAACATTTAGTGGTCGATTATATCAGAGTATTTCAAGATAATTAGGCTTTCTGTAAGTGGTCATTACAGTATGCGAACTTTTTAATAACTTCTTCTTCAACCTTAACTTAACTCAATGAAAAGCCAATCTAATTTTACCGCCAAAGTAGCTGCGATTGTTGCTTTAGGAGGTCTATTGATGGGATTTGATGCTTCTGTAATCTCAGGAGTTAATGAATTCGTAGAAATTGATTTTAACCTGACCAAAGCTCAACTCGGTTTTTCGGTAGGCTCGCTAACTTTTGTTGCAGCTGTTGCTATGCTTTTTTCAGGTACCGTTAGTGACCGTTTTGGTAGAAAGGTGGTATTGAAGGCATGTGCTGTCATATTCACTATTTCAGCAGTAGGCTCAGCACTTGCACCAAACTTTACTTTATTCTTGACTTTTAGAATGTTAGGAGGTATAGGTGTAGGAGCCTCTCTCATCTTAGCACCTATGTACATAGCTGAGATAGCACCGCCCGCAATAAGGGGGAGGATGGTTTCTTTCAACCAATTAAATATTGTTATCGGGCTCTCTCTAGCTTTTTTTACCAATTATTTAATTCTTTCACTAGGCGATTCTGATGCCTCATGGGTTAAGTCATTGGGAATTTCTCAACACAACTGGAGATGGATGCTCGGTCTAGAAGCATTGCCTGCTATTCTTTACTTCTTTGGATTGTATTTAGTACCTAAAAGTCCAAGATGGCTGGCCATGAAGGGCAAAGACAAAGAAGCCTTGCTGGTTATGAAGTTATTCAGACCAGAGGAAGAAGCCATAAAAGATATGGAGTCCATTAAGGAAGCAGTTGCTACAGAAGCTCAAAAAGAGAAGACGCCTGTTACTGCAATCTTCAAACCGGCATTTAGAACTGTATTGCTCATAGGTCTAGTCATTGGAATTCTTCAACAGATAATTGGTATTAATGCGGTGTTCTTTTATGCACCAATGGTATTTAAACAAGCAGGTGGAGGTACAGATGCCGCTTTCTTACAGGCTGTAATTATTGGTGTTGTGAATATTGTATTTACAATTGTTGCGATGAGGTATATTGATAAGTTTGGACGAAAGAGCCTACTTAAGGTGGGTGTTTTTGGTGTAGCCGTCTTCCTATTTATGATAGGTTATGGGTTCAATCAAGCCCAGTATAAGTTCGATTCTGATAAATTCAACAGCATCGTAGCCCAATTTGAAGATCCTGCAAAAGTAAGTGAATATCAAGCTTTAGGGCAGCAGTTGAGTGTTATTGAAGGCGTTTCTTTTGATAACAGCGACATTGATTACAAGAACAAACTAGCTGAGGTTTTAGGAGATGAAAAAGCTAGAAAATATGAATCTGATTTAATTACGGCTGCAATTGAAGTGAACTCTACACTCATTTTGATTAGTATTATTGGTTTCATTGCCTCGTTTGCCATTTCACTCGGACCAGTAATGTGGGTGCTATTTTCAGAGCTATTTCCATTATCAATCAAGGCAGTTGCCATTTCATTTGTTGGTTTTGTCAATTCAATGGTAAGTGCGGGCGTTCAGTCTATCTTCCCTTGGGAGCTTGCCACAATTGGTAGTTCCATGACCTTCTTCCTCTTTGGAATATTGGCGGTTCTAGGGCTATTATTCATACTATGGAAGGTGCCTGAAACCAAGGGTAAGAGCCTTGAAGAGTTAGAAGCAATGTTAATTAATAAGTAATCTATGAAGGGATTAAAATTACTTTTCGCGATAGCTGTTTTGGCATTTGCAGTGAGCTGCCAATCGAGCCAAGAACAGCAAGAGACAATTGATGCCGATCTTGTGGTTGAAGTTGAAGACTTTACCAACAGTAATGGCTCAGTAGAAAAAACAGAGACTGGGGTTCTGAACACTTCAGGTGACTCTTGGATAACCTTTACGGTTGATGTGAGGGAGCCTGGTAGATATAAAACTGAGGTTTTCGCTAAAGGAGCCGGTACGGCATGGGTTGAGGATTATCACGACAACCCTGATGGTAGAACCTATAATATCACGGGCGCTGTTGAAGTGGCCTCTACAGATTTTGCTTTGTCTGGTAAAGATGGGAGCCCTCTGAATACAGGCGTACATCAAATGAAGCTTCATTTAGCTGGAAATGGGTTAGAAGTTGATCGCGTTCAATTCACTAAAATGATCGATCATGAATATACACCTGAGTCTCTAACTCAGAGCTATGAAGGTAATGATTGGGAATTGGTTTGGTCTGATGAATTTGAAGGCGAAGGAGCTCCAGATTTGACTAAGTGGACTTATGATGTTGGTAACTGGGGTTGGGGTAATAACGAGCCACAGTATTATACCAACGATAGAAGAGAGAATGCTCGCTTAGAAGATGGAAACCTGATTATTGAAGCGCGAAGAAATGATATGGGGCAGGATTGGACTTCTGCTCGTTTAACTACTAGAGGCAAAGTAAGCTTCTTATACGGTAAGATTGAATTTAGAGCAAAAGTGCCAGCTA
>CBFIDV010000028.1:0-32754 GCA_965661455.1 Roseivirga sp. | reverse complement strand
ACTTACCTCAAGTAACTTCAAATCACTTGCACGACTTAGGAAAGTTTGTATTTGCGTTCAGTATTTTCTGGACCTATATCTGGTTCTCTCAGTTCTTACTGATCTATTATGCAAACATTCCAGAAGAGTCTGTATACTTTGTAGAACGCTTCCTAAGCGACAAGTATGCACCATTCTTCTTTGTGAATATCTTCATGAACTTCTTCTTCCCATTCTTGACATTAATGACAAGAGATGCGAAGAGATTGAATGTGTTCTTAAAGATTGCCTGCGTAGTTGTACTACTAGGGCATTGGATCGATTTCTACCTAATGGTTACTCCGGGTACGCTTGGTGAGTCAGGCGCATTTGGTTTCACGGAAATCGGTATGTACTTAATGTTTGGGGCAGCATTCTTATGGGTAGTGTTGAAGGCATTGTCGTCTTACGCACTTGTACCTAAGAATCACCCGATGTTGACAGAAGCTCAACATCACCATATTTAATTTATTGAATCAATAGATATGTTCGGTTTTTACATTGCATTAGCAGTATTTCTAGTTGTAGCCATCCTGTTACTCATTTTTAGAGTAAGTAGGTTGATTGGTGTGGTAAAAGGTACAGGGGAGATTACTTCGAAGAGTAGCAACAACTTTAATGCTATCATGATGATGGTATTTATGATTGGATTCTTCGGACTAGCGGCTTGGTATTCGTTTGGGAATTTTGATGCATACGATCCTCCAGTAGCATCTGAGCATGGTGAGTTAACAGACAAGTTGTTCTGGAGAACCATGTGGGTTACAGGAATCGTATTCTTTATTACAAACGTTTTATTATTCTATTTCTCTTGGAAATATAGATACAGCGAGAGTAGAAGAGCATTGTTCTACCCTCACAACAATAAATTAGAGTATATCTGGACAGGTGTTCCGGCTATCGTATTAACATGGTTAGTAATCTCCGGCTGGATGGCTTGGGACGGGATCATGAGCGAAGCGCCAGAAGATTCTGAGCAGATAGAGATTATGGGTTATCAGTTCGCTTGGTCATTGAGATATGGCGGAATGGATAACGAAGTAGGAGATTATGATTATCGCTTGATTGACGCAGTTAATAGTCATGGGCAAGATTTTTCTGACAGATCTGGATTCGATGATTTCCAGTACAGAGATCTTGTAGTGCCTAAGGGCAAACCAATACTATTAAAGATAAGAGCACGTGACGTATTACACAGTGTTTACATTCCTCATATGAGGTTAAAAATGGATGCTGTACCTGGTATGCCGACACAATTCTGGTTTGTAGCGAATAAGTCTACAGCTGAGATGAGAGTTGAAGAAGGAAATCCTGAATTCAATTATGAGTTGGCATGTACTGAGGTATGTGGTAGAGGTCATTTCTCTATGAAGAAAACGGTTACCGTTTTAGAGCCGGAGGAATATGAAAAGTGGAAGGCTGACCAAAAGTCTTGGCTTTCTAAAAATCCGGAATACATGACTCAAGTTCCAGAGAACTTGAAGGAATTGGCATTAGTAACATCAGGCATAAACGAATAATAAAAGAACATGGCAACTGCTACTACAGAAGCAAATATTGAAGTACATGCGCATGAAGAGCATCATGAGCATCACGAGACTTTTATTACGAAATATATATTCTCTCAGGATCACAAAACCATTGCGAAACAATTCTTGATTACAGGAATTTTCTGGGCAATGATTGGTGCAGCCATGTCTGTGGTTTTCAGACTACAACTTGGTTTTCCTGACGCGGATTTAGGATGGTTAAGACCATTCTTAGGTAAATGGATTCAAGTAGACGGAAGTTTAGATCCGAATTTCTATTTAGCATTAGTGACGATGCATGGTACCATTATGGTATTCTTTGTATTGACTGCAGGCTTGAGTGGGACATTCTCTAACTTCTTAATTCCTCTACAAATTGGTGCGAGAGATATGGCATCAGGGTTTATGAACATGCTTTCTTACTGGTTCTTCTTTGTATCCAGTGTAATTATGTTCATTTCACTCTTCATAGAAACTGGTCCAGCATCGGGGGGATGGGTAGTTTACCCACCACTCTCGGCTCTACCACAAGCAATGCCAGGCTCAGGCCTAGGTATGACCATGTGGCTAGTGGCTATGGTGTTCTTTATTGCATCATCATTGTTGGGTGGTATTAACTACATCACAACGGTAATTAATTTGAGAACAAAAGGAATGACCTTCTCAAGATTACCACTTACGATTTGGGCATTCTTTTTAACAGCTGTTATTGGTGTATTGGCATTCCCAGTATTATTCGCGGCAGCTTTATTATTGGTATTTGATAGAAGTTTTGGTACTTCTTTCTACTTATCTGAAATCTATATTGGAGGTGAGGCACTTTCAAACGTTGGTGGTAGTCCTATTTTATACCAGCATTTATTCTGGTTCTTAGGTCACCCTGAAGTTTATATTGTTCTCTTACCTGCTTTAGGTATAACATCAGAGATTATTGCGACCAACTCGAGAAAACCAATTTTCGGTTACAAAGCAATGATCATCTCAATGATGGGTATCACATTCTTGTCATTCATTGTTTGGGCTCACCATATGTTCGTGTCTGGTTTGAATCCTTTCTTAGGTTCAATCTTCATGTTCTTGACATTGATTATTGCTATACCGTCAGCAGTGAAGGTATTTAACTACTTAACTACACTTTGGAAAGGTAATATCGTCTTTACACCGGCTATGTTGTTCTCGATTGGTCTGGTTTCGGTATTCATTTCAGGGGGTATCACGGGTATTTTCTTAGGTAACTCAGCTATTGATATTCAGTTGCACGATACATACTTCGTTGTAGCTCACTTCCACTTAGTAATGGGTGCTGCTTCAGCCTTCGGACTATTGGCAGGGGTGTATCACTGGTTCCCTAAAATGTTTGGTAGAATGATGGATGCAAAATTAGGTTATATCCACTTCTGGTTAACCTTCATTGGTATCTACTCTGTGTTCTTCCCAATGCACTACATCGGTATTGCAGGTTTCCCAAGAAGATATTATTCTTTCACGAATTTTGATGCGTTCAGTGGTTTCACGGATCTGAATATGTTCATTACAGTAGCAGCTATTGCTACGTTCGTAGGTCAGTTTGTTTTCTTGTTCAACTTCTTCTATAGTATGTACAGAGGTAAGAAAGCATCAGCTAACCCATGGAAATCTAATACATTAGAGTGGACTACTCCGGTAGAACCTGGACACGGTAACTGGCCTGGTGAGATTCCTCACGTATACAGATGGCCTTACGATTACTCTAAGCCAGGAGCTGAAGATGACTTCATTCCTCAGACTGTTCCTTTCTCAGAAACAATGAAATCTAATTTAGCTCATGAGAATGACATGATTGCGTTGGAGAAAGAGGAGATGGATGAGATTGTTGTGAATGAGTCAAACGCACACTAAGAATAGATTATTTAGACGGTTTTCTGCCGTTACTATCATAGCCGTCTACTTGCTTATAGCAGTAGGCGGCATTGTTAGAAGTACAGGTTCGGGAATGGGATGTCCCGATTGGCCTAAATGCTTCGGTAGCTGGGTGCCTCCAACAGAGGTAAGTCAATTACCAGAAGACTACAAGGCGCAATACGTTCAACAGAGGGTTGAAAAGAATGAAAAGTTTGGTCGATATCTTACAGCTTTAGGATTTGCTGAATTGGCAAATGAGATCGCGAACGATACGAGTATTCTTGAAGAAGAAGACTTCAATGCAGTTAAGACATGGACAGAATATATAAACCGCTTGATTGGCGCGGTTATAGGTCTTTTGGTGTTTGGTACATTTGTATTGTCATTAAGATACCTCAAGGAGGATAAGTTAATCACAGTTCTTTCATTTCTTGCAGTAGTATTGGTTGGTTTCCAAGGATGGATCGGATCGATAGTAGTAAGTACAAATCTCCTTCAATGGATGATTACAATACACATGCTTTTAGCTTTGCTGATCGTATGCTTGTTAATTTATGTCTATTACCGTTCAAAAAGACATTTGGGTGGAACCGAAGTTGTACTTTCTTCTAAATTAAAGACACTGATTGTGGTATGCCTGGTAATGTCTGTTGTACAGATTGTACTAGGAACACAGGTGAGGGAAGAAATAGATCAGGTTGCAGCATTATTTGCTAGGCCTGAATGGATTGAGAATTTAGGGATAAGCTTTAAAGTCCACAGAACTTATTCACTAGTTATCCTAGCAGTTCATATATGGATGATTCGAGTTTTGATCAAGGAGAGTAAGAATCAAAAGTCGCTTATTTTGCCTACACAAATATTGTTAATCACAATTGTCGTAGAGATAATAAGCGGAGCATTGATGGCTTATTTTGGAGTTCCAGCATTTATTCAACCAATACATTTATTGCTTGGAACAGGAATAGTAGGATTGCAGTACTATGTGCTGCTCTTGACAAATAATAGAAAATTAGTAGTTGCTTAAGTCATGCAGGCGGGTAATTCAGTAGAAATAAAAGTAGCGAGCACTTTTGCCATTAAAGCAAAAGCGTATTTAGAGCTGATGAAAATGAGGCTATCATTATTGGTAGCATTTTCTTCGGCTTTTGGCTATGCCTTGGGTATGGGTGGAAGAGTTGATTGGCAGCAATTGGCACTTTTATTCGTAGGTGGCTGGTTAATCAGTGGTGCATCATGTACCATTAATCAGGTACTTGAGAAGGATTTGGATGTCTTGATGAAGAGGACCAAAACTAGGCCGCTCCCAACGAATAGACTAAATGTAACTGAGGCTTTATGGTTTGCTACAGCAGTAGGCCTCGTAGGGATTTTACTCCTTATCATATCAACGAATACATTAACAGTTGGATTAGCAATCTTGTCAATGGTATTATACAGTTTTGTATACACGCCATTAAAAAGGGTTGGTCCAATAGCAGTATTAGTTGGTGCTTTTCCTGGTGCATTGCCTCCGCTTTTGGGATGGACTGCCGCAACGGGAATGATTAGCCATGAGGCGATGATCATCTTTGGAATACAATTCGTTTGGCAATTCCCTCACTTCTGGGCTATTGCTTGGGTTGCTGATGAAGATTATAAAAAGGCTGGTTTTAAACTTCTTCCGGTAAAAGGCGAGAAGGACATGAAGACTGCTTTTCAAATTATGACATACACGCTCTTCTTAATTCCATTAGGCTTGTTACCAACGTACTTTGGTATTACTGGAATTAATTCAGGAGTTATAGCCACAGTATGTGGTGTTTTATTCTTGGCGTCTACCATTAAGTTAATGAAAGATCAGTCAAGAAAATCGGCATTGAGGATCATGTTTGGTTCATTTTTGTACTTGCCAATTGTTCAAATTGCGTACTTAATAGACATGGTGAAGTGATGGTAGAGGATTATAAATTAGTAGACGCACCGGTTGAACAGCCATTAGCAATGCACCCTAAGAAGTTTGCATTGTGGTTATTCATAGTAACCGTGGTAATGATATTTGCGGCATTTACAAGTGCTCACATTGTAAGACAAGCCGATGGTAATTGGCTTGAGTACGATATTCCTCCAATGTTATGGTATACCTCAGGTGTAATTCTCTTGAGTAGTGTATTTATGCACTGGGCTTACTTAGCGGCTAAAAAAGATAATTTAGAGCAAGTTAAACTGGCTCTATCAATCACTTCTGTACTTGGCGTAGTATTTCTAATTGGTCAATACCTTGCGTGGGGCCAATTGGTTGATGCAGGAGTATTCTTTGTTGGTAATCCTGCTGGTAGTTTTATGTATGTATTTACAGGACTACACGGTATACACCTTATTAGTGGTGTTATTTATTTATTTTATGTATTAACTGTGTCTTTCAAAGGCAAAGTGCATTCAAAAAATATGTTGAACATAGAAATGTGTTCTACCTTTTGGCACTTTTTGGGAGGCTTGTGGATATATTTGTTCATATTTTTACTGCTCAATCATTAAAAACTAGATCTACTTATGGCAACTACTGCTACAATGAGCAAAGCTAAATTATGGGGTGGAGGAGTTGAGCCATTAAAGGCCAGCTATGGAAAGCTCATGATGTGGTTTTTCCTATTGTCAGATGCGTTTACGTTCTCTGGCTTATTAATTACCTATGCTTTCCTAAGATGGAGTGCACCAGCGTACAATGGAGACCCTGATGCATTTACTTTTTCAACAGAATACTGGCCAATACCTGAGAAGGTGTATGAGGCATTCCCTGGATTCCACGGAGTAGAGCTTCCACTAGTATTCGTAGGTCTAATGACCTTTATCCTCATTTTGAGTTCAGTTACTATGGTTTTGGCTGTTGAGGCTGGACATAGAATGGATAAGAAAGGTGTGGTAAAATGGATGCTTTGGACAATTATTGGAGGGTTTGCCTTCTTAAGTTGTCAAGCTTGGGAATGGTCTCACTTTATTGAAGGTACTGATATAGCTACCATTGGTGATGTAATGATTAATGGTATCTGGACAGAGAACTATGAAATCTTTGGGGCTAATCTAAGCTTTAACCAATATGGTCCACCAACATTCGCAGCCCTATTCTTCTTTATAACTGGATTCCACGGATTCCACGTATTCTCAGGAGTAGTGATTAACGTAATCATTTTCTTTAATGCCGCTAATGGCATGTACGAAAAGAGAGGTCATTACGAAATGGTTGAAAAGGTTGGTCTATATTGGCACTTTGTTGACCTTGTTTGGGTCTTCGTATTTACATTCTTCTACTTGATTTGATAAATTTATAATAATGGAAACAGCTACTAACGTTACCGTCCAACCAGTCGACAAGAGCAAGATTAAAGGCATTTGGAAGATTGCGGGCTATATGGCATTGATCACAGCCGTGGAATATGTATTTGCCTTTGCAATGGATGCAGGTATGCTAAGGTCTACCATCTTCGTTGGCCTTACGATTTGGAAAGCCTTCTTTATTGTAAGTGAATTCATGCACCTTGGCCATGAAGTAAAGGGATTAATCTACTCTATCATTCTACCTATGATGTTTGTTATCTGGCTTATCGTAGCTCTAGTGAACATGGAAGGAGCTTCTATCAAGCAATCTCGAGGTATTGTAGATGTCGAGAGACCTGCAGTTGAGCAAATGCAAGACGAATAAAATATTTAAACATTAAATTAGAATCAGGCTCTCACAAGCCTGATTTTTTTATATCCTATTATGAATAAGAAAGCTTTTCTTCTCTTCCTTACTATTGGTTTACCTGTATTGATATTCCTTTTCTTAAAAGGTTTTGGGGATAATCAGTATCTAATTCCTGTCATGTATGAACAAGGGCTTGGAGACTCTCTTAGCACACCATGCTTGGATAAGAAAAAGGAGCAGTATGTTGTGAACAATGACCTCGTTCCTGCAGGAATGAAGATTATTCACTTTGAACAGTTAGACGGCCCAGTATTGAAAACAAGGCTAGAAGAATTAGAGCGCGTTCAAGATGTCTTCTATGATGCTGAGGATATTAGCCTAAATACTTTCGTAAATAGTGCCTCTATTGCTGTCCAAGATATTCAAGATTACGATAAACGTATTCAGTTTTTTGACGGATTCTGGAAACGAAATGAGTTAGACTCAACCACTTGGGCTAATCTTAAATACTGCGCTATGGCCATGAAAGATCTTGATAATAGAGTTGTCTTAATTGACAAAGCAAATCGAATCAGAGGCTATTATAATATTTTGGAAAGAGACGAAACAGATCGCTTGATCTTAGAGTTGAGAATACTCAGAACAGAAGAATAAGATGGCTGAAGTACTAGAAAAGAAAAAGTCTATGTTATGGATTCGCATATTTTCAATTGCGATTCCTGTAGCGGTGGCAGTGCTACTAGGGTTACCTACTAAGTTGAATCTAGGAGATTGGGTTTATAATTTACCTCATGTGATAGGAGGTATTAATACCTTGACAGCCCTCTGCTTAATAATTGCAGTGATAGCGGTAAAGAAAAAGAATATTAAACTGCACCGGCAAATGAATTCAGCGGCATTCATATTAGGGGCAGTTTTCTTAGTGTGTTATGTGTTGTACCATGCAAGTGCACCGTCAACTCCATATGGAGGAGAGGGCGCTGTTAAATACGTTTACTACGTTTTGCTGATCAGTCATATTGTATTGTCCATTGGAGTAGTGCCATTAGTATTGTTGGCCTTCTTCTATGCCTTGAATGGAATGATTGATAAACATAAAAAGATCGTTAAGTATACCTTTCCTATTTGGTTATACGTATCTGTAACTGGTGTTACAGTATATCTAATGATTAGCCCGTATTATACGTTCTGATTCAAGAATTAAATGTTTAAGCATTATCTTTGATCTATGAGAAGAGTTCTACTCACTTTTGTATTGTTAAGCCTTGTTTCTATTCAGTCTTGGGCTCAATGTGCCATGTGTAGAGGCGCTGTTGAATCTACAGTGAGCTCAGGGGATACTTCAATGGCATCGAACTTGAACATTGGAATCTTGTACTTATTTTTCACACCATATGTACTCGCAGCTGTTATTGGGTACTTCTGGTATAAAAGGAGCAGGCAGAATGCACAAAAGATCAAAGGGCTTAGCGGTATTACAGGGTAGATGCCCACAATGTCGAGAAGGCAAACTTTTTAAATACTCGACTTTCAATCTTAAGAAATTCACTGAAGTAAATAAGAACTGTTCTCATTGCAATGTGCAATTTGAACGGGAACCACGATTCTTCGATGGTGCGATGTACATTAGCTATGCACTGTCAGTTGGGCTATTCTTGGTCAGCGCATTTATCATTTACCAGCTATTTCATCCTGAATCTGAGAATGTATACCTGATCGCCATTATCTCAGAGGTGGTATTGCTTTATCCTCTTATGTTTCGCTATTCCAGAATTCTCTACCTCTACTTATTTGGAGGCTTAAAGTTTGAAGGGGATAAGAAGTAGTTTTGCTATTCCGAATTTCATTTTAACTCAGTCTACCTGTTTTTATGAGGATTGACTACTAAGTCATTAATTGGAAGTATTTTTGCTTAAGATCGGTGAAAAGAAATTATTAGTAGATTCCGTTCTAGCTATTAAAAACCAGTTTGAAGCTTAGCCCAAAGGCCTTAGGGTCCAATAAATATTTTTTACTTAGTCTGCTATTGGTAGTTGTGACATTGCTGATAGACGAGGCTATTTTCTCTGATGCAAAACGCAGGGTTAATCCTCAGGAGCAAATTACGGCTAACGTACATCAACAGTTACGTGAACTCGATGGCTTCATTGATGGGGTGAGCGATCGCGCCATTGTCGATCTCAATAGGGCATTTAGTCGATTCGAAAACAGTGAGAGTATTCCTTATTTCATTTTTGAAGATGAACAGATTATCTATTGGAGCACCAATAGATTTGTCCCAAAGTATGGTACGCTCAGTGGAACTTACCTGTATAAGTTCTTAGAGCTTAAGAGCGGTCAATATATTGTCCGTAGGCAAGTCATTAACAGTTCTGGAAATCGCGTGGTGGAAATCTTCGCGCTCTTACCTCTTTCTTCTGAGCTGCGCATTGCTGGTAACTTTGAGAACTACGGGCTGAATGAAGCGATCTTTGGACGTTCTTCGTATACCCTGTTTAACGAGCCGAGCGAGGAGAGTAGCATTAAGTCTCCTGAAGGTATTTTTCTTTTCTCCTTTGAAGGAAGCGAAAGAATGAAGATAGAATACCCAAACTATGCGGTGTTCATTTTCTTACTCTATTTGATAGCCATTTCATTCTTTCTTGTTGCTGGCTATCGCTTTAGTAAACGGCTAAGCACAAAGGTTAATCCTATGTTGGCAACAGCACTTTGGCTTTTGTTCCTGTTGATTGTTCGTTTAACCATGTTGCGATACGAGTATCCGCAGAGCATCATAGAATCTGTGTTTTTTGAACCAGACATCTTCGCAGCAAGTTGGTGGTCACCCTCTATTGGGGACTTCTTTTTAAATCAGATCACATTATTGGCTGTATTTGTATTTGGCTATCTCTGCTTTAAACAAGAATCAAATCAAGATAAAAAGAAGCGTATTGATAAGACCAACTTAGTATTTACCATGCTTCTGCTCATAGGTAGTGTCTTTTATTTTGTCTCTCAGACGGAATCACTTCTTGCTAACAGTCAATGGTCCTTTGATGTGGCAACAGATATCAGTTTTAGTCAATCCAAACTCCTTGCTTATTTCTCTTTATTCATCATTGCCATAATTCCATTCTTATTAGGGCAGATTATTAGTGAGTCGATTGATCGATTGAATCAAAATAAGGCTGCTTTATTCCTGCTAACCTCACTATTCTTTATAGGTATTCTATGTCAGTTTGTTTTTGGTATTCCTTACGTGATCATGGTGTCCATCATATCAGCATATCTAATGATTATTCTATATTTCAGGCTTTATGAGCACTTTGAGAAGGCCAATTATAGTACCTTTTTATATTACTTTATCGCGGCATTCTTAGCTGCGAGTATTTCCACTTCCGTATTAACGAAATTCATCAAACAAGAGAATTTACAAGACAAACAGATGCTTGTAACAGAGCTTCAGTCGACTAACGACCTTGATGAATTCCTTCTTTCTAAAGCTGGTGATAGAATTGCCAAAGACATTCTGATTCAAACGGGAATTACAAATCCTTTTGCTCCTAAAGATCAGATCAGGAGAACTATAAGAAGGGTTTATTTGGGCGATGATTTTGACAATTATGACATTGAAATCATGCTATTCAATGGGAGTGGAAACCCAATTGGAAATGAATCATTGGCTGAATGGCAGCAACTTAAAAGAGCTTATGCTACTGATAAAAATAAGACTTCTTTCGAAGGGCTATACTTATATGAAGATGTGTATCCCATTAATTATAATAAGTATTTTCTCTTTGTAGATGTGTTGCGCTATAATACGATTGTAGGTCACATATTGGTTGAACTCGATAGAAAGCAGCAATTAAACAATAGTATTCTCCCTCAATTACTCTTAGGTGAGGCTTTTGAAGAAACCAATTTTGATGAATATGATTACGCTGTGTTCAGAGGTAATAAAGTACAAAGTACGACTGGATCATTCAATTATGATCGGGATTTTGATCTAGATCTTTTGGATAACCCGATACTGTATTCTCAGGGTGTGTCGAGTAAAGGGTATGAGCATTTTGCCATTCAGGAGCCAAATTCAGATCAAACTTACGTTGTAAGTAATCCATTTTATCCAGTACGTTACTTTATTACCAACTTCGCACTGTTTTTCCTCTTTATGGTAGCTGTGATTATACTCATTTTTGGGGTAAATGGCTTGGTAAGGTCTTTTCAACGTTCAAGTACCACACTATCCTCAAAGATTCAGATTCTTTTAAACTTCGCATTCTTCTTACCTCTCATTATTGTGAGTCTAGTGGTATTGAGATTGGTAAATCAAACGGTTGAGCTGAACATGGAAACAAAATATTTGTCAGTTACAGAAAGCGCAGGAGATAATCTATCGACAGAGTTGCAGCTATTTTTAGAAGGTAGAAATGAAAACAACGAGCAACTCGAAAGTAGAATCAACGAGATAAGCCAGTATGCACAGGCAGACATTAACTTGTTTAATACAAATGGAAGACTCATTGCCACCAACCAAAGGCTAATTTTTGAGAATGAGTTACTTGCACCGTTTATAAATCCCAATGCCATGGAATCTCTGGTGGAGTCAGGGAATGGACAGCAATTGAATCAGGAACAAGTAGGAGACCGTAGTTTTAAAGCAACTTATTATGGCATTCGGTCGAATGTGGATAACCGTTTGATTGGTGTGCTCAGTATGCCATTCTTCGATTCGGAAGAGCAATTGAAAAACGAACAAAGAGAGATTTTATCAAATATCCTGAATGCCTTCACCTTTATCTTTGTCATTTTTATTGTGTTGTCATTCTTAGCATCTAGAATCTTAACCTATCCATTCAAATACCTGACCGAGCGTATTAAGACCACGACACTTTCAAACTTGAATGAACCTTTGCAATGGAATGCAGATGACGAAATAGGCCTGATGGTGCGAGAATACAACAAGATGCTTTTGAATCTGGAGAAGAATAAGAAGGCATTGGCCATGAGCGAAAAAGAAAGTGCTTGGCGTGAAATGGCGCAGCAAGTAGCGCATGAGATAAAAAATCCGCTTACACCAATGAAGCTTAAGCTCCAGCATTTAAAGAGGGTTTTATCTTCGGCACCAGATATAGATATAGAGATTAATAAACCCATAGATAGCCTATTAAATCAGGTAGATACCTTGAGCGATATCGCCACCTCTTTCTCTTCATTTGCGAAAATGCCTATTCCCATTAGTGAGAGGCTTAATGTTGTAGAAGTACTGAAGAAAACGATGCGGCTTTTCAAGGAGTCACCTCTTGAAATTAACTCTAATATTCCACGACAAGCTATTTGGACAATGGGAGACGAAAAGCTGTTGGGTAGAATTTTCAATAACCTCATTCTCAATGCGCAGCAGGCCAGTGATCCGAATAAGCAAGGACGTCTTGATATTGAGATGGTGATGACCCACAACAAAGTAAGGTTAACCTTCGCAGATAATGGCCAAGGTATTCCCGAAGACTTAAAGGAAAAAGTATTTATCCCTAAATTCAGTACCAAAGAAACCGGTTCTGGTATTGGATTAGCTATCGCCAAACGTGGGGTAGAGCATGCCGGAGGGAGTATTTGGTTTGAATCAACTGTTGATGTTGGAACTACCTTCTATTTGGAGTTCCCTCTAACCGATTAGAAGTGCTGCGTAGCGTCTTATTTAGTCTTTCTATCTGTATCTGCATGAGTGCACGTGCGCAGTCTCCATACGAGACTTGTCGCTGGGTTCAAGTGCGGTCGGCACCTCAACGTTTAGATTCACTTACTGTCTTACCTGAATCCATCCGAATTGACCAACCAAAGAAGGATATTCCATTCGAATTTAACCTTCAGACAAATCAGATTAAGATAAATGTCGCAGGAATAGATTCGGTTTTAGTCTGTTACCGAACGCTGCCTTTTGATTTACATTCAACCAAAGCCAGAAGAACACTAGATAGCTATGACTCAACGGCTTTATTCAGGGAAGCAGCCTTGCTTAGGCAGAGATTAGAATTACCTCAAAGAGAAGAGATTGTCAGTACGGAAAACATTACTAAAACTATAACCCGAGGGGTATCTTTTGGAAATAGACAAGATGTCTTCGTTAACTCTACGCTTAACCTTCAAATGGAAGGCCAGCTTACTGAGGATGTCAATTTGAGAGCTGTTATTACTGATAGGACCGTGCCTTTTCAGCCTGAGGGGAATACGCAGCAATTGCAAGACTTTGATAATGTATTCATTGAGCTGTATAATGAAAAGTGGAAGCTGAGAGCAGGAGATGTTGTGCTCAAAAATGGAGCCTCTAATTTCTTGAGGTATTACAAGAATGTACAAGGAGCCCAATTCAATACACAATACGAGCTACCGGGTAGTTTCAAAGCAGAGACTACATTGGCAGGTTCAGTAGCTAAGGGGCGCTTTGCCTCAATTTCTGTAGACCCGATAGAAGGAGTTCTTGGCCCATATCGCGTAAGGGGACCAAGTAATGAGCGCTTCATCATCATCCTAGCAGGTAGCGAAAAGGTTTATATCGATGGAGAACTGAAGGTAAGAGGGTACGATCAGGATTATACCATTGACTATAACTTGGGAGAGATCACCTTCACCAACAATGTTTTAATTACCGAATTCACGAGAATAAGAGTTGACTTTGAGTTTTCTGATCAGAATTATACGCGCTCTATTGTTCAAGCAAGCCATTATCAGCAAAACTAGAAACTGAACTTCGCTTTCAACTACTACAGCGAGAAGGATAACCGAAATCAACCTTTGGCCTTTGAGCTCAGTGCTGAAGAGAAGGGTATTCTAGCCAATGCGGGCGATAATCTCAAACAAGCTTTTACCAGCCGGGCCGATAGCGTTTCTTTCTCTCAAGAGTTAGTGCTTTATAGAAAGACCACTGCTACCGATGCGCAACTCAGACCTTTTGAGATTTTTCAATATTCGACCAACCCAGATAGTGCGTTTTTCAATGTGCAATTCTCAGAAGTAGGGCAAGGCAACGGTAATTATATACTCTTGAATACCACAACTAATGGCCGTATTTACGAATGGGTCGCTCCGGTTAATGATCAATTTCAAGGTGATTATGAACCTGTTTCTCTCTTAAATGCACCAAACCAAAAGTCCATGGCCACTTTGGCTGGTGGAGCCAAGCTAAACGCTTATGATCAGTTAGATGTAGAATTAGCCTTCTCAAAGAATAACGTCAATCTATTTTCTGAGATGGATACCGAGGATGACAATGGCTTTGCCTCTAAGGTGATTTATCAGTCGAGAGATCGGCCAGTTTCCTTTTTGGAGCAGTATCGTTTGAACTCAAATATGTCATACGAGTATAACAGCGAGAATTTCTCCTTTATTGATCGGCTACGTTATATCGAATTCGATCGTGACTGGTGTTTTAATCCCGAAGATTTTACCGAGAACTTTGTTGAGAATATTCTGAATGCTGGACTCAACTTAAGCAAAGACGCTCGGAATAACCTGGACTATAAATTAGTAGGGCGAAGAAGGGGCGATGCTGTTAATGGGCTGCAGCATTATATAAGGCTTAATCAGGATGTGGGACCTCTGAGGTTCAAGATCGATGGATTCTTTATGAACAACGATCAGCGTTTTATGGAATCGATTAACCTCTGATGTGTCTTTCAGATCGAGGTGGTTTGTCCCAGGATATCGCTATATACAAGACCAAAATGAGGTCATCAACAAAACGAATCAGCAGGTAGTAAGAACTGCCATGAATTTTCAAGAAAACACTTTCTATTTAAGGAACGCAGATACGCTCAAAACAAAGTATGGTTTGGAATATCAGTACAGAATCGACCGATTACCTGTAAATGGTGAGTTAGTGGATAATGCGGAATCTGAGACCTATAACGCATTCTTTCGAACCGAATTCGACACCTACAATAATTTGAATGTCTTATTTACTTACAGAAATCTTACGCGCCTGAATGAGACCAGCGATAATAGGACTGATGAAACCATAATGGGTAGAATAGACTGGGTGGGCGCCTTCTTTAATCGAGCCATTCGCTCTGACTTGAGCTATAACTTGTCTAATTCTAGGGAGTTGAGAAGAGAGTTTATTTTCATCTTGGTGCCAACTGGAGAGGGGACGCATACTTGGAGAGATGATAATGCCAATGGCGTACAAGATTTGAATGAGTTCTACATTGCGGTGAATCCTGATGAGAAGAATTATGCCAAGATTTTTGTATCTGGAGATACTTTTGAAGAAGCATTTAATACCATTATCAATTATAGGCTCAACCTAGATTTTCCAAGAGATTGGGCGAATGAATCGGAAATCAAAAAAGCCTTTTCTAAAATCTCTAATATTACTTCTTGGTCGCTCAACTCTAAGGTTACAGACGATGATTTAGGAACTAGCCTTCTTCCATTAAATGTGAATGAGGAAGACTTATTAGCAGTCAATGATAACCTGAGATCTACCTTTTTCTTTAATCGTTTGAGCACCACATTTAGTGCCGATGTTGGGATTGCGCAGGTTGAAAATCAACAGTTGTTACTCAACGGATTTGAGCGAAGACTAAATAAAGATTTGCGTTATCATGCCCGCTGGAATGTCAATAAGCGATTAAACCTAGATCTTAACTTTATTGATGGTCAGCGTATTAGCCAGTCGGATGTGCTGACTCAGAGAAACTATCAAGTGCAGACTGAGACACTCGAACCAGCCGTTACTTGGCAGCCTTCAAGGAACTTACGGCTAAGAGCGAACTTGGCTTACAAAGAAAAGCAGAATGTGTTCTCAGAAGCTTCAGAGGAGTCTTCTCAAATCTCTGAGTTAGGAGTGAATGCAAGATTTGCGAAAGCAGCAAAGTCGACCATCGGACTGATTTTTAAATACATCGATATAGATTTTACGGGGATAGAGACTTCACCTGTTGGCTATGAATTACTAGAAGCATTGAGGCCTGGGAGAAACCTAACTTGGAACCTGAATTGGCAGCAACGATTAGGCAAAGGCCTTCAAATGGTCATAAGATATGACGGCCGCTCTTCACAAGGGAATAGGACAGTACATTTAGGCAGGGTACAGGTAAGTGCTTTGTTCTAAGCTTCCAAGTTTACTTTTGACCTTGCCAGATTCTAAGGTTATGCTTTGGTGCAAAAACATTGTCAGATGTGAAACGCTCAGGCAAGATTCTCTTGAGCAAGCTTCTTTAACTCATTGCTTTAAACTTGCGCATCATTTTATTGGCAAAAACGAAATCGTCTAGTTCTTGAACGCCTGAATGCATAATGTCGTTATTTGTGCCTTCCCAAAGTTTATGGCTATTGCCGATAAACATAATGTACTCACCAATCTCCATTACCGAATTCATATCATGGGTAACTACTACCGTTGTAATTTGGTATTCATCGGTAATGTCCGCTAGTAATTGATCTATCTTGATTGAAGTCTGTGGATCCAATCCAGAGTTTGGTTCATCACAGAAGAGGTACTTAGAATTATTGACTATTGCCCTAGCGATACCGACTCGTTTCTGCATTCCTCCGGAAATCTCAGAGGGCATTTTCTTATTTGTATTCTCAAGCTTTACTCGTTTGAGCATAAGATTTACCCGATCAAGCTTTTCATCCTCAGGCATCTTGGTTAGCACATCTAGAGGAAATTTCACATTCTGTTCTACATTTAAAGAATCGAATAGTGCTCCACCTTGAAAGAGCATACCAATGGCTCTTCTAATATCAGTTTTGGTGTCTCTATCCGCATTCAAGAAATCTCGACCGTTGTAGAGAATATCACCTTGGTCTGGCTTGAAAAGACCTACAATGTTTTTCAGCATCACAGACTTTCCAGATCCACTGGCGCCAATAATTAGGTTAGTTTTTCCTTGCTCAAAAGTGGCTGAGATATCGTTTAGGACTTTTTTGTCCGAGAATGACTTATGTAAATTCTTTACCTCTATCATTAAACCAATAAGAGTTGAGCTAAAACAAAATCACTGAGTAGAATAGCGATACAGCTAACCGTTACCGCTCTTGTTGAAGACTGGCCCACCTCCAAGGCACCACCTTGGGTATAAAATCCCATAAATGCTGAAATAGAGGCCACTAAAAATCCAAATACGACCGATTTGATCAACGCAAAGTATATGCTGAATTCATTGAATTCTAGCTTCAGTCCCATGAAGTAGTCAGCAGTAGCTAAGACACCGCCAAACTCTGCGGCTAAATATCCGCCACCTATGGCTAATGTACCTGCGAGAATCACCAAGAAAGGGTACATAAAAAGTGTAGCTACAATCTTAGGGAGTACTAAATAGGAAACAGAGTTGATTCCCATTACCTCCAATGCATCAATCTGTTCTGTAATGCGCATGGTGCCCAAATTACCTGCAATGCTCGAACCAACCTTACCTGCAAAAATGATAGCCGTAATGGTAGGGGCTAGTTCCAGAATGGTTAAATCTCTTACGACCAAACCAATCACATTATCAGGAATTAGAGGATTTATCAAGTTGTAAGCTGTTTGTAAAGTAGATACCGCACCCATAAAAATGGATACAATACTCACGAGAACAATGCTGTTAATTCCAATAAGGATACACTCTTCAAGAATCAACTTTCGGTAAGTCTTGAAAGACTCAGGGTTCTTAAAGAGGGCGCCAAGAAAAAGTATATACTGACCTAATCGGCTCATTTATTAGAGTTTTTGACAATTGGAAAACATCCACAAATTAATAAAAGTTGTATTACCGGAGCTTTATTCATCTAAATCTAATGTGGTTTTTGTTAAGCCCCTATCTTTGAACGTCCGAATCTAAAAATCTTATGGCAAAACTGGCGGTAATTACGAGTGGAACAAAAGGAATTGGCAGAGCAACTGTCAAAAAATTCTATCAAGAAGGCTTCGATATAGTCACCTGTGCTCGAAATCAAGCAGATCTCGAATCACTTAAATCTCAATTAGAATCTAATGGATCTAATAAGGTACATATTCGTGCTACCGATATGTCTAAGAAGGAAGAGGTCCTTGCTTTTGCTCAGATGGTCTTGGATTTAGACCAAACGGTAGATGTTCTAGTGAACAATACAGGAACCTTTATTCCTGGATCTGTTCATAATGAAGAAGATGGTGCTTTGGAAACAATGATTGAGACGAATCTCTATAGCGCTTATTACCTAACCAGAAAGCTCATTGGTGGAATGATGAAGGCCAAGTCAGGACATGTTTTCACGATGGGTTCAATTGCCGGTATTGATTCTTATGACAATGGTGGGAGCTATTCCATCTCCAAGTTTGCAATGAGAGGCTTTACCAAAGCACTTCGCGAAGAAATGAAAGCGCATGGCATTCGTGTAACTTCCGTTTTAGCAGGTGCTACCTATACCGCAAGTTGGGAAGGAGTAGATTTACCACTAGAAAGATTCATGAAGGCTACGGATATCGCAGATGCTATTTACGGGGCTAATGCACTCTCTAAGCAGACGGTTGTAGAAGAAATTTTAGTAAGGCCTCAGTTGGGGGATATTTAAGGAACATTTTACCTCGTTACAGGTTAACTTAGCAGCATTGATAAAGCTATGAATCAGAGCCTAATCTCCACTAAAAAATATTGTAACAGTCTTGTTTCTTATAACAGGCGAAAGACCATTCCTGTCAAGGTAGGAAATGTGACCATCGGAGGTGATAATCCTATTGTCGTGCAGTCAATGACTACCATTGATACCATGGACACCGAGGGCTCTGTGCAGCAAACTCTGCGCATGGTGGAAGCAGGCTGTGAATTAGTGCGAATCACAGCACCTAGCTTAAAAGAGGCTGAAAACCTTAGAAACATCAGAGATGAGCTTCGTGCAAGAGGCTGCAATGTTCCTTTGGTAGCCGATATTCACTTCACCCCAAATGCGGCAGAGCTAGCGGCTCAAATTGTGGAAAAGGTTAGGGTGAATCCTGGTAACTATGCCGACAAGAAGAAATTCCAGAACATAGAATATACAGGCGATACCTATCAAGCTGAACTAGAAAGAATTAAGGAGCGCTTTACGCCTTTAGTAGCGCTTTGTAAAGAGCATGGCACTGCTATGCGAATAGGAACCAATCACGGTTCTTTGTCGGATCGTATCATGAGCCGCTATGGAGATACGGCCATTGGAATGGTAGAATCTGCCTTGGAATTCTTACGCATTTGCGAGGAAAACGAATACTACCAGATTGTAATCTCCATGAAATCTAGTAATGCCCAAGTGATGGTAGAAGCCTATCGCTTATTGGTGCAAAAACTAGATGAAGAAGGATTGAAGCCTTATCCTTTACACTTGGGTGTAACGGAAGCGGGAGAAGCCGAGGATGGTAGAATTAAATCAGCCGTTGGAATAGGTACACTTTTAGAAGATGGCCTAGGAGATACGGTTCGTGTTTCTTTAACGGAAGAGCCAGAGTATGAAGCGCCAGTAGCTCAAAAGCTAGTCGATAGATATAACAATAGAGCAGGCCATGAAGCAATTGCTGCTATTGAAGAGAATCCAATAGATCCATTTGCTTATCACAGAAGATCGACTTTTGAGGTGGAGAATATTGGGAAAACCAATGTACCTAGAGTAATTGCAGACCTTTCGAGTCTAGAATCACTTGAGGTTAAGAATTTAAAAAGTGTAGGGCATTTCTACTTACCAGAGCCAGATAAATGGACCATGAATGATCAGGGAACTGATTATGTCTACCTGGGTGATAAACCCTCTCCATTTATGCTACCGAACGGATTGGTACAATTGGTAGACTATCCTGTTTGGGCACAAATGGAAGACAGAAAGAATACCTGTCCGGTATATACTTTCGAGCAGATGTCTAGAGCAGAATCATGCGATGATCGTTTGAACTTCATTAAACTTTCCGCTAATGATCTGAATGAAGACGTGATGTTGCTATTAGCAGCCGATAATTTGGTGGTGCTTTTAGAAACTGATAATGCGCATGCCATGCCTGCCATGAGAAGATTCTTCTTCGAATTGGAGAAAAGAAAGTTGAGTGTGCCTGTGATCATTAATCGCAATTATGATGTAACAGATGAGGAGCAATTCTTGATAGATGCAAGCACGGACATTGGCGGTTTGCTTGTAGATGGTCTCGGTGATGGCGTTATGCTTTCTTCAAATGGAATTGAAAAGGCGGCACTTCTCAAAGACATTAAGCTCAAAAACGAAACGGCTTTCGGGATTCTTCAAGCAGGAAGAACTCGAATGACGAAGACCGAGTACATCTCTTGTCCGAGTTGTGGTAGAACTTTATTCGACTTACAGGAGACTACTGCCATGATTAGAAAGCGTACAGATCACCTCAAAGGGGTGAAGATTGGCATCATGGGCTGTATCGTAAACGGACCAGGAGAAATGGCCGATGCAGACTATGGCTATGTCGGTTCAGGAAAAGGAAAGATAACATTATATAAAGGTCAAGAAGTGGTGAAGAGGGGAGTGCCTTCGGAACAAGCTGTTGACGAATTAATAGAAATTATAAGAGAGGACGATAAGTGGATCGAGCCTCAAACCGTTGAAGTCTAAGATTATGGAAGAGCAAGAGAAAAAAGAGGAGAAAGTAAAATTAAAGGCAAAAGAAGCATTCGATTTTGGTCCTGTGTTTGGTTATTTCTTCAGAAAGAAAGATCCCAACAGACCATCTAATTTCAATATTAAAGTGATGCATGGCATCAATAAGGTATCCATTGTAATGTTCTTAATTGCCTTAACGGTAATGATCGTTAGGTTTATTTCTAGAATGTAAATTAACTGTTTAAACCTGTTAGGTTTGAACAGTTAATGATCATCTGATTGCAAGACCTAGTTATATCTTTTTTCGAAAGCCAGCAGGTTTCATTACTCCGACCTGTTATCGTCATTCCTATCTTTACCGTCATTCCTATCGTTAATGTCATTCCCGTGAAGACGGGAATCTCCCTGTTATTGTGACGCTAATCCTCTGTTAGTGTTATCACCAACAGCAAGATTTGATTATCTTGGTACAAGCCTTGAATCTTTTTATAGTTAGAAATATTGCAGGTCCATTATCCAGAAACGACATGTACTTAGACGAACTCAGAGAATACTGTCTCAGTAAAAAAGGGACTTCTGAAGGAACACCTTTTGGACCTGAAACCTTAGTTTTTAAGGTGATGAACAAGATGTTCGCGGTAACGGGAATTGATAACTACGAATTTGTAAACCTCAAATGTGATCCTGAGTATGCTGCAGAATTGAGAGAGCGTTATGTCGGTATAAAACCCGGCTGGCACATGAATAAGCAGCACTGGAATTCCGTAATGACCGATGGTTCAGTTCCTGAAAACCTCTTCAAAGAATTAGTAGATCACTCTTACGACATTATTGTACAAAGCTTACCAAAGAAGGTGCAGAAGGAATTGGAGGAGTTATAATGAAAGAGTTTCCTCTTCGAAACAAGGAGACCTGTCTGCCGGCAAAGGCAGGTTCTTTTGGTCGTCTATTCCTTTATCAAGGAATAGACTCTCTCAGAATGAGGGAATAGGTAGGGCTTATTCTTATATGTAGAAATTTTAATCCCTCACCCTTTAGGGTTGGGATTAGGATTTCCCAAGGACCTCCACTGTCCTGCGGACACCTCCTCAAGAGGAGGACAGCAACTATTTATGCTCTTCTCATGCTAACCTCTGATTTTCTCATCCTGAGCTTGCCGAAGGATCTAGCACGTTGTCTAGTAAACTCGACATAAAAAGAGAATCGTCAAATAAACCTTGCCATTTGGGCTGGGGTGAAAACTGTATAAGTATAAGGAGATTCTTTCGGTCGTTTATTCCTTTATCAAGGAATATCCTCTCTCAGAATGACGGAATAGGTTTATTCTTATTTATAGAAACTGTAATACTTCACCCTTTAGGGCTAAGGTGGAATTTCACAAAACCTCCTCCGTCCTGCGGACACCTCCTCCAGAGGAGGACAGCAACTATTTATGCTCTGCTCGTTTCTTTCTAACTACTAACTACTAACTACTAACTACTAACTTCTCAACTCCTAAGTCTGCCAATACAGCGTCTGAGCTTTGATCGGATTCTCAAAAGGAACCTTCTCCTCTTGGCATTTTTCATATCTGGTTCTAATGGCATTATACCATTTTGCCTGCATATCAGGGTCACCCATGAGCATTAGGGGAGGGTTGTTGTTGAGTCCTTCTTTGAGCTTTTTAAAGACATCTACATCTTGCTGAATAAAGGTATCGGCAAAACGATAGAAGATAGGTTTAAACCAGTGAATCCATTTGAGATCTGTATATAGAAACTGAGTAAGTACGGTGGTATCATCATTCACTGGGGTCAGTGTAGTCATAATGAGGATGGTCTTGTCCCCAATGATTAAATGTTCAATTCTAATGCCTGGAATTTGAAAGCTAATCTCAGTGGTCTGCTCTTTCTTTAAGATTTTATAGGCTGCAGAATTCTTGGATGGTTCATGCCTAACCATAGTAAAGCCCAAGTGAGAAGGTTCATAGTTCTTCTCCTTCAATTTCAAGTTTGAGCTCTTTCTAAAAAACCAAGACTGATGCACAAAAGGCACATGAGCAGGGTCAATCAACCCTATGACTGAATGATCTAGACCGCAATCCATTGGCTTAGCTGTTACCAGCTCGAATTCCTTTCCTTCTGGAATTGGGAAGTGTGGGAATAGCGATTCGTCAATATCTTCGGGCTTGCGCATATCTCTTGGCATGTAGATAAATACAATGCCGTACTTTTCTCTTACTGGGTAGTAAGGCGCCCTTACTTTAGAAACGTCAAGTTTAGAGTTAGGGGGCAGCGCAGGGATTTTATAACAAACGCCATCCGTTTTAAAGCGCCAACCGTGGTAGCAGCACTGAATATCTTGTCCATCGAATTTGCCGTAAGTCAAAGGAATTCCTCTATGCGGACATTGATTTCTTAACGCGAAAGGTTTGCCTTGGTCATCTCTTCCCAAGCAGATTTTCTCAGAATCAATTTCTTTCTCAAGGGTTTTACCTGCCTTCAATTCACTACCATGACAAGCGACATACCAGATATTGCGGAGGTTCTTTGAACTCTTAGGTTTCATAAGTCACAAACATAATCAATATGCCTTTTATGGCAGCATGATCTTTATCATGAGTGAAAGCGCGTAACTAAACTTGAGTTGAACTAATTGAGATTGACTAATCTTCTAATCCTAGCGCTTCATTAGCCAGAATAGCTTTCATTATGGCTGTGCTGTCCGTCACCGTAGCAAATTCTTCATTCAAACTGGCTAAGGCCGTTTGGTGGACTAATTCGGCAGGGAATACTTCTCCATTCACACCCTTTCTATCAAAAGTGGCGGAGGCATCTGCAACCAAGAAAACCTCAAAGCCAAAATTACCCGCCATTCTGGTGATGGTAGAAACGCAGTGGTTGGTGGTTAAGCCGGCTATTACGAGTGTATCTATATTATTCGATTCCAGTTGTTCTTTTAAGCTAGTGCCGATAAAGCCAGAGTTCACCTGTTTTATGATCAGCGCCTCGTCTTGTTTAGGCTTGAATGCATCGAGCATTTGGTGCCCTGGTTTTTCCACATGGAGCTCAGAATTTGGGTCTTTAGAACTATGAATGATATGGAATACTGGCAACTCTTTGGAGCGCCAAAAGTCTAATAACTCCTCAGCTACTAATTCTGCTTCGGGATTGTTACGGTTGCCACCCCAATGTTCTGTATTTGCCCAGCCTTTCTGTAAATCGATAAGAAGTAAGGCAGGTTTGTCTGCTTGAATTTCCATAAGAAGCTATTAATCGCGTAAAGCAGGTTCTAGGACTTCTAACTTACCATCTATGGCTGGAAGTTCCTGAATGCCTAAAATTCTTGCAATCAATGGGTAAACGTGAATATTCTTGAATTTTGGAAGCGTGGCTCCATTTTTAAAATTAGGGCCATTCGCGTAGAAGATAGCTCCCATGTCTTCCGTGTCCTCGGGATTAAAGCCGTGCTCACCTCGGAATGATTCTGTTTCTAAGGTGCGTTCAATTCTGTTTTTAGAAGAGATGTACTTCCCTGGCGTCATCTTAATAAACACATCGCCTACGCGAGGATGTGTTCCATAATTCCAGCTTTCAGGCATTTTACCTTTTTCGTAGACTTCATAAAGGCTTGACTTTTCATAGGACTCCAGATAGTTCATCAATTCGCTGCGATAAGATGCTTCTTTTAAATAGAATTGTACGTGAGCACCATTGCTTACACCTAAAACCTTATCCTGATCTAAGCCGCTTAATATATCCGCCATATCTATATAGTTCTCGGCTTTAGGAGCAATTTCGTTCATGCCGTGATCAGAGGTGATAATTACATTCACGGGTAAGTCAACCGACTTCAACTCGGTCATTAATAAACCGAGTAGTCTATCGGCTTCTTGAACTGCTGTATTCGTTCTTTCACCATTCGGGCCGCTGGCATGCCCTGCATCGTCAACCAGCGAGAAGTATAAAGAAACAAAGTTTGGTCTAGCCTCTTTTTCCAAGTTCAACCAATCGATTACCGTATCAATCCGATCTTCATTCGGTACTTTGCCATCATAGATTTCATAAAAATCTGGGAAAGAACCCGCGATTGGTGCCTCAGAACCCACCCAGAAATAGGAAGCGGATTTCATTTCATTCTTCTGCACTAATTGCCATAAGGGTAGTCCACCATAGAAAGCAGGGTTTTCAACCATTTCACGGTTTCCAATACTGTAACGTTTGTCTAGTTCCTTATCGTAAAAGCTATTGTCCACCAATCCGTGGTTGTTTGGGTACATGCCCGTAACAATGGAATAGTGATTCGGGAAGGTCTTACTTGGGTAAGAAGGAATCATGGCCTCTGCAGCCACACCATTGGCTATAAACGCATCAAAGTTTGGCGTCTCATACTTCTGCACATAGTCATGTCTGAACCCATCGAATGAGATGAGAATGACATAGGGAGTTTCACTTGTTGCGGATGTTTGTTCACAGGAAGTAAAACTGCAGATGAGGAGGAGAACAATAATATTGAAGTGCTTCTTCATAAGGGGTCGAGTTACGGAGCAAAAGTAAAACATCCATCTTGTTTCCCCATACATTGAACTGTTATGAATCGTTTACTAAATCTTTGAAGTTGGAGGTGAGGCATTACTTAGTCTTAAGTTCTCTAACTAAGATGATAATATCGGAAAGGTGTGTCCAAATGACGATTGGAACAATAGTAGCGGGTAGGAGGATGAAAGGGAAAAAGGTGATACCTCTGTTCGGTTGGTCGAATGCGAATTGTTGAAAGGGCAGTTCCGCTGAGAGAATACCGTTAAAGAGTATAAATGAAACAAGCCCTAGCCCAAGTATATTCCAGATAAGTAATGTCTTTACGTTGACTGCTTTTTTCCAATACACGAAACCAACAACGGGTGCGGTGATGCCCATGATGATGTCAAAGTTTCTACCTTCAAAAGTCATAAGCTCCGGAATCATCTCATTGATAAATAGACCGTAAAGGACTATTTCGATAGGAAGTCTAATGCTATGCAGTAGTGTACTGAATTGAATGTTTCTATTTGCTAAAGCCCACTTGCGTTGTGCTGGTAATAGGCCATAAATAATAAATCCAAAAGCTGGGATCAAAACAAGTCCGAACCGTGGAGGTACTGTATTCATGTTCTGATAGAATCCTGTATAGGCTAGCAGGGCTTGAATAACCGACCAAATCAAGATAATCAACGTTAACTTTTTGGGCTTACCATTTGAAAGATGGAAAAGACCAATCGTTAAAACGAATGTGGCGATAAACAGCACATCGATCCATATAGGAAGGTTTTCAATCACTAATCCAAATACGCTAAATCAAAATCTAAGGTAAGCTCTATGTCATTCATAATGGTTTTGGCTAAGCCTTTAGTTCTGCTCATCTCATACTTAAAGAAGTATTCCATAGTATGAATCTTTCCTTCCAATAAAGACTTGTTTACGTTGCCCACATCTAAGTCTTTTTGAGCTTGGTTAGCAATTTTAAGCCATTGCCAACCCACTAGGATTGTTCCGAAGAAGTCCATAAAGAGCGTGGCATCCGCTAAGTACTTCTCAAAATTCCCCGACTTTGCATGTGGCATTAAAGCCCCCAAGACCTCTTGTACCAATGGGAGGTTTTGACCGAGCTGAGCAGCATAAGCTTTGAGCTTTTCATTTGTGCTTGCCGCATTAATTTCCTCCATCATTTCGGCACCTAGCCACTCTAGTACTTTTCCTTTATGCAGACCAACCTTTCTTGCCATCAGGTCTAAAGACTGAATGCCTGTAGTGCCTTCATAAATTGAGATAATTCGGATATCTCTGTAATACAATTGGAGATCGAAATCCATGCAAAAGCCATAGCCGCCAAGTACTTGAAGTCCTGTGTCCACTGCCTCTTTGCCTTTTTCTGCTGGATAAGTTTTAACAACGGGAGTCAGTAATTCTAAAAGGCCATTGTAATAGGCTTTTTCTTCATCTTCTGCCAAAAGCTCTTGGTCAAGGTATTTAGAAGCTTGAATGATTAAGGATAGTGAACCTTCTACAATAGATTTTTGGTGGAGGAGCATTCGCTTTACATCGGCATGGTTGATGATAAGCGTTTGATCCTGGTCGACATTCTTGCTGCCCGTATTGCTAAGTTTTCTCCCTTGAGGCCTTTCTTTAGCATAGGCTAAGGAAGAGTAATAAGCAGCAGAGGCAATACCTGCACCCATTCTGCCTGTTGCAATTCTGGCCTCATTCATCATTTGGAACATGTAGTTAAGACCCTTATTCGGTTCTCCTACCAACCAAGCTTCAGAGTTCTCAAAGACTAGGTGTGAGGTACAATAACCGCGTTGCCCCAGTTTTTCGAATTCTCCAGCCGTAATCACATGATTGTCTTCTAGTCCGCTACTTGTGATTTTGTGTTTCGGTACCACAAATAAGGAAACTCCTTTTGTGCCTGCCGGTGCTCCTTCGAGTCGACCTAGTAATAGGTGCACAATGTTATCTGCAAACTGATGGTCTCCCGCTGAAATGAAGATCTTTTGTCCGTTAATCAGGTAAGAGCCATTATCCGTAGGCGTAGCTGATGTAGTAATATCGGATAGTGAGCTACCGGCTTGAGGCTCTGTCAAACACATGGTGCCTGTCCATTCCATATCCAACATTTTTGGCAGATAGGTATCCTTTAACGCTTGACTACCAAAAGTAGCTATGAGGTTGGCTGCTCCGGTGGTTAAGCCTAAATATCCTGTAACATGATTATTGGCTGCTTCCATTACATAGTAAGCCGCATGAAAGAGTGTATTCGGCATTTGCATACCTCCATCTTCTTCATTAAAAATGGCCGGGATAAGCCCTAGTTCCTTGGTTTGCTGAAAGATCTTTTCAAACTGTGGGTGAATGTGAATCGCCTGATTTTTATAATGCGCTGGTTTCTCATCCATTTCCCTCTGGTAAGGGAATAATTCAGCATCGCTAAAGGCTTTGATAGAGTCCAGAAACATATTTGCCGATTCTTGATCGTACATCTGAAACCTTCCTTTGCCAAGTACTTCGTTCACACGATGTACTTCGTTGAGCATGTATTTAATGGTCTCAAGATTAGTGTATTCAGCCATAGTTTTTTGTTTACAGTAAAGGAGCTAATAATCTACAAACGGATTCCTTAAGTTTCTCAGGTAAGCCTCTATTTTTCCAAGTCTTCAGGTCTAAATGTAGACTGTCTTGCTTGTCAACTTCAAATTGATCGATCAAGGTCTTCACCAAGTCCTTGTCATACAAATAGGTATTCACCTCATGGTTTAGATCGAAACTACGGTAGTCCATATTTGCTGTGCCCACCGAAGAGAAGGTATCGTCAATGATAATCACTTTGGAATGTAGAAAGCCTTTTTGGTACAGATAAACATTTACACCACGTTCCATTAATGCGCTTAGAAAAGATAAAGAAGCCGATTGTACTATCCACGAATCCGATTCATAAGGAATCATTAAGTCGATCTCTACACTGCTACGTGCAGCAGTCATAATCGCATCTAGGATACTCTCATTGGGTATGAAGTAAGGTGTGGCAATTCTCACCTTGTGCTTAGCCGAGTTAATAGCGATGAAGAATGAATCCATTATACTGGCCAACTCCCAATCGGGGCCACTTGCATTGATTTGGACGCAGTGCTCCCCCACCTTATCTAAAGGCAGAAAGTATTCGTCTATATTTGCTTCTTCTTTCTGCGTAATGAATTGCCAATTCAGGAAGAATAGGAACTGTAATGACTTAACAGATTCACCTTCTATTTTTAGGTGAGTGTCTCTCCAGTAGAGAGCGTTTTGCTCATTGTTGATGTATCGATCGTTAATATTAACCCCGCCAGTAAAACCGATTTTACCATCTACTACTAAGATTTTTCTGTGATTCCGATAATTGATTTTACTGGTAAAGCTGGGGAATAGTACCGGCATAAATTCTACGATCTGAATACCAGACTGCTTTACTTCTCTAAAGAAGGCCTTTGAAAGTTGCAGTGAGCCCACGCCATCTACAATCATTCTTACTTCAATACCTTCTTGTGCTTTTTTTATGAGTGAGGAGACTAGCTTTTTGCCAATGATATCATCTGAGAGTATATAGTATTCTAAATGGATGTGGTGCTTGGCTTCCTCAATAGCTTTAAACACTTCTGGAAATTTGGCTTCTCCATTTTTGAGTACAGTCACCTTATTATTGGTGGAAAGAGGAGAGAGGTCGTTCCTTAAGAACTGAATAAGCTTACCGTATTGGCCATCGGGCAAGGTGGTATGCGGCCGATTGTTCCCCAAGAGGCTTGCGTCATCATTTTTAAATGAAACTTGGTCACCAAATGCTGAATTGATCAGCTGTTTCTTAGCAAAGATCTTCCGCTTGCGAATATTCTGCCCAAAGAGGAGGTAAATAAAGATACCGAGAATCGGTAATAGGAGTAGCAACAATAGGTAAGAGTGTGTTTTAAGGGGATTTCGATTATCCAGCAAGATGCTAATCACCACAAAGAAAATGGCGAGGTAGTAAAATGGTAAAACGTAGGGTGAAATAGCCTCCCATTGTGCCAGCATGCTTAAAGTTAAGCTATTTCGCTTACTTCAAAACACTTTGAATAAAGGCTTTTCCAAAATCTAGAATAGGAGTAGAAGACATGATTTTCAATTCTTCTGGAAGGTTAGTTTCTTCATCTAAAAACTTGAATACAGCGTGCGCACCATTTTTCTTGAACAGGTTCGTAAAGACTTCCTCTCCGGTGTATTTGCCACTAGCTAATACATTCAGGAGTGTAGCATCATATTTTTTAAAACGAGCTTTTTGGTGTGGTAAGCTGTGAGTTGGATCAAGACCAAGCTGAATGTTCCTTGCCATTTTGCCTAAAACCTGCTGGGCTCTTAAAAAGCTGTATCCAGTGGAGGCTTTGGCATAACCTCCATTAATACCAATGTTAATAACAGAGTCGCTTTGCTTATTGGCAAAAGGATAGTCTGTCATGGGTATTATCCCGTATTCTACCTCTTTTACTTTGTAGTTCTGAATACCTAGTGAATCGATATACTGCTTCAAGCGCGTTTCATATTCTTCTCTCTTTAAGAGTGCTTGATTGAAGAGCGTGTATTCAATAAGCGCAGAATTTTCTGAGAAAGGCAAGATGTAACAAAAACGGCAATCGCCTTCTTGATCTATGGAAAAATCCATATAGGTACACTCATCCGGATTGAAATGCTGCTCATCCGTTTCGATGATATAACCCAAGAAATGCTGTAATAAGGTAGTCTGTTGTGTTTCTTTTTCTAGTTGCTGGTAATTGAAGATACTATTGAAAACCAATTCTCCTTTGAAGGATTCCGAGTTTGTGGAAACTGTTCCATCATCTTCAATGCTGGTTACCTCTTCGTTAATCCATGTTACATTCGGATGAATAGAGATGCTTTCCTTCATAAAATGATAGAAGTCAATGCCACGGATCATCTTGTAGGAGTAAGGTGCAATTTGATATGATTTTTCAAATTGAGAACCTTTTACAACCACTTGGCCCCATTGTTTATGGACCAATTGCTCGAGCATATTTTCTCCCTTTTGCCAAAAGCACCACGTGCGGTCATTGTTCTCCTTAAGGTCTTTATCAATGATGAGTACTTTTTTTTCTGTATATTCATTCTCCATCAACAGGAATGCCAATGTGAGCCCAGCAGCTCCAGATCCGGCAATTATATAATCGAACTCCCTCATTTGCTTTAAACTTACTATGATTAACAATCATTATCTGTTTTTGTGTAAACAATATTCAGTATTAAAGAATATAATTCGCTTACTATTAGAACTATCTCATATTGAGAGGTTTATAAATTATTATTACTTTAGAGCCCTTTTTGGGGCTAGGAATGAACAAAACAACCATCATATGCCTGCTGGCGCTATGCCTGCTGCCTTCCTGTGCTGTGCAAATGATTTGCCCTGCCTATCAGTCTGCGTTCATTCTAGATGAGGACACCAGAAGAGATACGTACTCGCTTTTTACTGTGTATGAAGGCGGTACCGTTCCTAAAAGACCATACGGTTATAGGTTTAAGGCCGAAGATGTAGACTCCCTAATGGAGAAGTTTATCAAAGGTACTCCTGATAAAGGATTTCGTGTACAAAGAGGAAAGCTCCATCCATTTGAAAAACAGGGATTCAAATATGAAAACCGTATGAGTGAAAAGCTTTGGGTGAAGGTATTTAAGGGAAGGGAAAAGCCTGTTTTAGAAAATCCATATCTCTTTGATCGGATCACAAAAAAGAAACCTTTCTACAAATTAGACAATCTAGAAACTAAGCTAATCCATTTTAATTCTGCTAGGTACGATTCACTGGTAAAGCAGAAAATAAATAGGAGAGATACAGCTGCTTATGATGTGCTTATGGCGGAAATGAATGAAAAGCCCATTGCCATTCAAGTCCAATATGCGCCATTGCTTCGGGCAGGATTCAACGAAGAACAAGAAGCCTACAATAAAAGGTTTGAGAAATATTTTTTGAAGCCTCCAAAACCTGTAGAGATTGATACTACTGGAATATTAGCGAGCTCAGATACTACTGCTTCAGATTCTACCCAAGCTAAAAAAGGTGTCTTTGGTATGTTCAAGAAGAAGGACAAAAAACAAAAAGAACCCAAACCTGACAAGCCTAAAAAGGAAAAGCGAAAGGACAGGAAGAACAATAATGAAGAAGGGATAAGGGAAGAAGAAGACAATAATAATTAACTTTCCGCTAGGGTATAAAAGCCCTCAGTATTTACTCCAAAATGTATTTTGATATGAAGTTTCTCAAATTCCCTCTTCTGTTTATGTTGCTCGCGATCATCGCCTCTTCTTGTGGAACAACCGATGATGAATTCCCAGCAGATGGAGATGACACCCAAAGAGAAGATGGTTTAGTTGCTGTATTCGAAGTAAATGGAGGTCAGATTACTTTGGTGGAAACGGGAGAAGCTGGTAAGGGATTTTATAATAGTACCCGACAAAATGAGCTTAGGACTTTTATTATCAATTTGATTCCTGCATCGGCTAGAACGTCTATCGTTGAATGGGAGCTGTATTTCGATGAAGAGGATGATACCGCAGCTTTTGTGCTGCCGCTAGAGGATAACGATCTAAGCGAATGGTTGATGGGCCATAACTTAGACATTGTCTGGGACTTTCAGGGCAACTTTATATATGGCGAAACGGCTTACACTTCAATACATGAAATTGCTCATGTGATAACGCTTGAGGAGAGTCAAGTAACAGTTGGGGTGAACGAGAGTAATTGCGACAACTTCTTTCCGGGTGAAGGTTGCAGTAAATCAGACTCTTACATTAATCAATTCTTTCAAACTTTCTGGACGGACATTTATGCTGAGAATAGAGGCTTAGACGAGAATAATATTGATCAGATTGACGCCTTCTATGACAAATACAGCGATCAGTTTGTGACGGCATATGCTGCTACTAACCCGGGAGAAGATATAGCGGAGTCCTTTAGCTACTTTATGATGGGGGACGATATTCCAGCGGGTAATTCAATTCAAGACCAGAAGGTTCGCTTTTGGCAAGACTACTCTGAGATGGTAGCACTTAGACAACAGATTAGAGCTAATATAGATTTTAGCTATGATCTAGACGCAATTAATGAGGTGAGAGCCGAACGTTGGAACGCGAGAAAGCTGGCTTTTCAGAATAACTAATTGAACCAGTGAACTACGGAGAGACCATTTTATAGTTGATGAATAGCATCCGTTATTCCGTAATGCTAGAAGTAAGAAAAGAGTTTGCCACGAGAAAGTAATAGCCTAGGGTAGGGTTTAAGTCTGCATGGCGGATTTAAGCCCAAACACTAGGTATATGAAACACTTAAAATTTTACTCGCTCTTTACATTATTGGCTTTTTTGTTCGTACTGTCTTGCCAGACAGATGAAGCTGAAGAAACGCCCATTGACATTAAAGATCAGACGAGAAATGCAGGTCTGTTAGCGCGTTATTCGGTTAATGGAAATCAGATTGACTTACTAGAAAGTGGCGCAGCAGCTTCTGGTTTTTACAACCAAGCTCGACAAAACGAATTCTGGTCTTTCTTCTCTGAATTGATTCCTGCCAATGCCCGAACGGTAATGACAGAATTAGAGCTAT
>CBFIDV010000027.1:0-34741 GCA_965661455.1 Roseivirga sp. | reverse complement strand
CTTATCTATAATTTCAAAAAGAAACCCGCTCCATTTGAACGGGACGGCAAAGGTAGGCAGACTATTGGCTAATGACCAAGCTAAATTTGAAGATTTTTTAATAAAAAGTGTAAGTAACTGATGATCAGTTTTTAGGCCTTCTAGGTTTCTTATATAAAGGCACTGTGCTGCATGGTTCGCCATACATAATACTCTTTGCAAATGGTTTTAGAAGCCTAGTTAACTCTACATATGCCGAATCTGGAACCGGTAATTTTCCACAACCTTTTATGACAACAGGTTTATCTTGAAAATCTTCTGGCTTGATTTTAGAGAGTGCCTCTTTATAGAGGGCGTACTCCAGTGTTTCCTGATTGCCCATAACTACCATATTTGCTATCCCCTCTAACTTGGTCGTCAAGAGCATAAATGCCCAAGTTGGGACTATCGCATCAGCTGAGCAGATTAAAGAAACATTCTTTCCTGCATACTGAGACCAATCATGCCCTTTAACAAACGTCCTTAAGTCTTCCTCTCTTAAAATAAGCCCTTGAAATAAATTATCGGCAATATCATAAGTAACCCTTTCACCTTTGTGATAGTAGTCTTCTAAATCAATTGTGATCAAAGGACTCTTTGCTACCCTATTCTCAATCATTTCCTCTTCACTCATAATAATGGTTTTGACTTAGTTGCTTTATACTCTTTAAGATAGAATGGCTCAAAGTATGCCACATCTTCGAATTCACTTTTAATTAGCTTCTCATGCGCCAATAAACCTACAGCCCATGCAGAGGGTGAAAGCCCATTTGTAAAAAGCGCATTACTATTCCCCTCAACTAGGGGCATAAACTTTGATGAACCATCTCCTCCAAATAACACAAGACTTTGCAAAAGCGTTTCAGCGAAAGAATCGTTATCGAGTACTTTAGCGTCAACAGAACCTACTTCATTCAACCTAGAATCAAAAAGAGCAGTGTAAACCTCCATTCTGCGTGCATCAATCATTGGTGCGAAATATTTAGCGGATGAATTAGCTAATTTCATTTCTAATGCCATAGCCTGTAATGTTGAAACAGCTATTAACGGTATACCCAAGGTGTAGCATAATGCTTTTGCCGATGAAACTCCAATTCGAAGCCCCGTATAAGAACCTGGCCCTTCTGAAATTGCCACAGCAGATAGCAGATCGAAATTGAGGGCATTCCTAACTAATAAGTCTTTGATTGTTATAGTTAATAAGTTTGCGTGCGATCTTTCCTCTTCCACTTTAATATGGTCGAACCTCTTGCCGTCTTTAGTAAGGGCTACCGAACAAACGGCCGTAGAAGTGTCGAGACTTAGAATGAGTGCCATTTTAAAATAATTGAAGTGCTTTGTCGATGATAACTACAAACACAAAAAGTACAAAGATAATACTGATGACCTTATTTGATAGTTTTTTTGAAACCGCTACTCCTAAAGGAGAACCAAGGATGACACCAAGTGATATGGTGAGCGCCAAGGGCCAAACGATGTAACCCGTGTTTTGATTCCTAAACTCACTCATCGGGACTTCGTTCAAATTAAAAATAGTAAGTGCTAACGCTGTGATGAAAATGACACCCAAAGAGATGCTCTTCGCTTTCTGCATTGTCATTTTTAGACCACTATTGAGTACAGGAATAATCACTGTTCCGCCTCCTAAACCAGAGAGGGCAGAAATAGTACCCGCTGATAATCCGATAGCCGAGAGGAGTGGAATAGCTGGCTGTTTTTCATAATTACCTCCAGAAGGCTTTTTCACCTGAATCATTGTTCTAAATGCTATAAAGATCATGATGCAAATGACTGCAATATTGAATTCTGACTTCTGATAAGCATCAGTATTGACAAAGAAGTGTAGTGTTGAGATAGAAGCTATGGTTCCAAGAAGGCCAATGACAAGTACTTCTTTCCAGAAGAAAAACCTTTGACGTATGTGTGTGATGTTACCTGCCATTGCCGCAAACATGGTTCCGAATATTGAATTGGCAATTGTATACTGTACAATTTCTTCTTGTGGAAACCCCATTCCTGAGAGCAAATAGGGCAAAACCAAGATATACATTACTCCTCCCCCAATACCAATGAGCCCAGCAAGAAACCCACCGATGAGTCCCATTAGGAAAAGCAGCAATAGCTCTGTCATTGATTATTGACCCGAGAGTGTCTGAGTATATTCAGAGGGATTATTAAGAATCTCTATCGCTTTAGCCAAATCTAGGTCAATATCGTAGGTGGATTCGGTTTGTCCTTTTTGAAGAAGGGCTCTCATTACGGCTTCTTCTTTAAGGAAATAGATGATCTCTTCTTTATTGCCCTCGATATCTCTTTGAACATCTACAATTAATAAGTTTTCGAGTGATTCAATACCTCCTTTTAATTTTCTGAACTCTTTTGATTCCTCGGCAGACGCTTTGAAAGCTTCAAGCTCCAGTTGAAGTGCATTGTTATATGATAGCTCTTTATCCTTCATCCAGATCAGGAAAGCTTGGAATACTTCATTAGGCAATTTGTAAGCCCGAGCATCTTCCATTTGAATTTCTTGTTCATACTCATTGTAGAATTGGAAGAACAAATCATTATCTAGAATAGCTTTTGTAACTGGGGCTAATTCTTTTACTGGTAAAATGTAGTCAGGGTCTACACCTCCGCCATCATATACAGGTCTTCCGTTAGCTGTTTTAAATTCTGTCTTTAAAGAATCTGCAATTTTACCAACACTGCCGTCTTGGTTTCTAGTGCTATAATCAATGGCTTGAATACAGCGACCACTAGGTGTATAATACTTTGCAATGGTCACCTTCATCTGTGAATTATAGGAAAGCGGTAGTGTTCTTTGTACCAATCCTTTTCCATAAGACTTTTGTCCTACGACAATTCCTCTATCATAATCTTGGATTACACCCGCCACTATTTCTGAGGCTGAAGCACTTGAACTATTGATTAAAACCGCCACTGGTATTTCCGTATCGGTGGAAGCATTGAGGGTTTTGTAAGTAGCGTTCATTTCCTTCAACTTACCCTTAGTCGTAACCACAAGCTCACCTTTATCGATGAATATGTTCGAGATATTTACGGCTTCATTGAGAAGCCCACCCAGGTTTCCTCTCAAATCGATAATAATTTTCTCAGCTCCTTCTTTCTTTAAAGCTCTTAAGGCCGACTTTACCTCTCTACCGGCATTTGACCTAAAACCAGTAAGCTTAATGATACCCACATCTTCGGTAACCATACCTGAATACGGAACATTAGGCAGCTGTATCTTTTCAAGTTCTACCTCGAAATCTAGTGACTCCCCTTTTCTAATTACTTTGATTTGAAGTTTACTGTCAGTTTGACCTTTCAGATACTCTGAAGCCTTCTCATAGTCATTACGTACATCTACACCCTGCACCTCTATAATTTCATCTCCCCTTTTTAGGCCTGCTTTCTCTGCTGCAAAACCTTCGTTTGGCATTACTACCATCACTTTGCCTTGGCTACGTTCACCGATTATCGCACCTATACCACCGAATTGTCCGGTGTTCTCGGTTCTTACATCTTCAATCTGATCTTCTGGGTAATAAACCGTGTAAGGATCTAAGGCCGATAGCATGGCATCAATACCTTCTTCCATAAAGGTATTAGGATTGATATCGTCTACATAGTTCGCGTTCACCTCTTTGAACATGGTAGCGAAAATGTCGAGATTTTTGAGAATCTCGAAGTACTTGTTGTTTTGGACAGTTTTAAAGGAAAGAAAGCAAATTGGAATTACTAGGAGTAACCACTTTGCTTTGGAAGATATTCGATTCATAAATGCTATTCGCTTTTAAGTTCATCTATCAAACGAGGGATTGATTTTTTTAGTTTTTTCTCAATCAATTGATAGTTAGATACTTCGTTACCTGTATAAATGTAAGCAATAAGCAGGTTACCGGTTTGTAGATTTGCCTCAAATAGTGAAGACTTATTTAATCGGTAGGCTTCCTTGACTCTTCTTTTAAGGGCATTGCGCGTGACTGCACTCTTGAATTTTCTTTTTGAGACAGAAACTAGCATCTGAGAATTGGGGATATCATCAGATTTGAGGTAGATGACCTTAAACGGGTATAAATAAAAAGAGGAGCCTTTATCGAAAAGCTCCTGAATTAATTTTTTGCTATGTAGTCTTTCCGACTTTGGAAAGGTATATCTCAATGGTTTAGATTCTGACACGAGGCTTAATTTAATAAAACCTCAACAGAGACTATCTTTTGTGTCTTCTCTCGTCAGAAACAGAAAGCTTATGTCTGCCTTTTGCTCTTCTCTTAGCTAAAACTCTTCTACCACTAGCAGATTCCATTTTTGATCTGAAACCGTGCTTGTTTCTTCTTTTTCTCTGCGAAGGTTGGAATGTTCTTTTCATTATCTCTTACTTATTTTCCCAAAAGGAGTGCAAAGATAGATCGCTTTTTATTAATTGCCAATCCTGATTAGAAATTATTCCTAAAAGCCGATGCTAAATTATTCCATTTCTTTTGATAATCCACTAAGTCAAATTGTAAAGATTTCCCTAGAAGTGCCTGCAAACGGCAGTTACCCCGTTCAATTCAAATTATCCAATTGGAGACCAGGTCGGTATCAAATCCAAAACTTTGCCAAAAGAATTAAGCGAATAGCTGTATTTGATGACCAGAATAAGACTTTGAGCATCTTAAAAGTAGATAAATCTACATGGCAAGTAGAGCCACAAGGTAGTAATGCAATTAAAATTTCTTATGAATATCATGCCGCAGCTATGGATGCTGGAAACAGCTGGCTAGATAATGAACAGCTCTATTTAAATTTTATCAACTGTATGCTTTATGTTGATGAACACCTCGAAAATCCATGTTCTGTAAAATTAGAACTCCCAGAAACCTATAACATAGCCTGCGGACTTGAAAAAACTGATAAGCATGAGCTTAGCAGCCCTTCGTTTTACAGACTTGTGGACAGCCCAATGTTTGCCAGTGCGAATTTAAGATGTATTCCATTTAGTAATTCTGGTGTACAATTCAATTTGTGGATACAAGGCTCTTTAGAGGTCTCGGATGAGCAATTGATTAATGACTTTAATGCCTACACATCTAAGCAGATTGAGGTTATGGGGCCATTCCCTTGTGATGAGTATCATTATTTATTTCAAATCCTACCTTATAAGCATTATCACGGTGTTGAGCATTGGAACTCTACGGTTATTACCCTTGGACCTTCGGAACATTTTCAGAAGCGCGAAGGCTATTTAGATCTTTTAGGTGTAAGCTCACATGAGCTTTTTCATACTTGGAACGTGATTAGAATGAGACCTAAAGAGATGACGCCTTACAATTTTGAAGGAGAGAATTATCACTTTACGGGCTACATCACAGAAGGGGTAACTACCTATTATGGAGACCTATTTCTAGCTCGATCGGGTGTATTTAGCTTAGATGAGTATCTGGCAGAATTGAACAAAATGCTCAAGCGGCACTATGAAAATGAGGGCAGGCATAACCTGTCCGTGGCAGACTCCTCTTTTGACTTGTGGTTAGATGGCTATGAAAAAGGTGTGCCTGGAAGAAAGGTTTCCATTTATAATGAGGGAGCACTAGCTGCTTTAATTTTAGACTTGACCATTCGACTTAAATGGGAAAATGAAAAATCTTTGGATGATGTAATGAGATTGCTCTGGGCAGAATTCGGGGTTGACCAAAGCGGTTACGAGGCGGTTGATTATCAAGAGGCGGCAGAAACTATTTTTGGAGAAACACTATCGGAATACTTCGGATCGATTCTTTATGGAAATACTTCGTATGAGCTCAAACTAAAGCCTTTATTAGAGGTGTTTGGGCTTAATTTCGAATTGAAGAATTCAAACAAAGCTGAAGAAAGAGATTTCGGTTTCAGGCTAATGCAGCACAAGGTGAGTGACATTGCCAGCGGCAGCCCTGCATTTGAAGGGCTGATGATTGGTGATGAAATTAATTCTGTAAATGGTGTTGCCCTCAAGGATGCCCAATTGGAGGAAGAAACGCTAGAACTAGAGATTAAGCGTTTTGGAAGACCGCTTTTCGTAGAGTTGAACAAATCTGAATCAAATCATTTCAGCATATATCAAGTCGCTCATAACGAATCGAATGAACTCCAAAAGGGCTGGTTGGAGGATTGCGTAAAATAAAAAAGCACTCCCCTATCGGAGAGTGCTTTTATCATATGAATTAAAGATCTTATTCGAATTTAGAATCATCAATTGCTTCGTTAGCCTTAGCTTCTGAAACAATAAATTCTAATGGTGCAGGTATAGCTGCTTGTCTCACAACTAGTTTAAAAGGTATTTTCACACCATTAACCTCCTGATAATCAAACATATTATATTTACCGTTCTGACCAAGATCTGCTTGTACTTTCAAGCCTGATTCAACATCATAAAACTCCATTACAGTAAAGCCATCTATAGTCACATCTACTCTATGAGCGTCAGATCCTTCAACCTTCACTACTCCTTTGTATTCTGACTTGTAACCTAAGTCATCATAGAATCTCTCAGGAAACATAACGCCTAAGTATTTCAATGGAGCTAATCCAGCTTCAGGAATCTCTTGCGTTTGACCACCAGCTTCTACTTTTCCTGAACCCGCATTATAAATTTGTTTCTGTGCACCCATCATAGGAATAATGGTTTCATCCAAATATTTGTCTGGCGCTTTTTGATAAACGTTTCTTATCAACTCTAATGACTGACCGCCCATACTCAAAGTAGCTTTACTAGAATATTGTAATGTCTCTATGGCATCAACAGCCTCTCTACCTCCTATCGATTGAATGTATTTATCTAGAATAGACTCAACCGTAACGCTAGCATCAATTTCTACATTGGTAGGATCATCTACTTCATTACCCAAGTAATCATAGAAGGTAACTTCTCCGAATGGCTTTAACTTCTCAGCAATGTCTTCAGCCTTACCAACTACTACTACATTAGCATTTTCTGGTCTAATCACTTTTTGAGCAACTTCTTGAACATCTTCGACTGTTATTGCCTCTAATCTTTGAAGATAAGTTGCGTAATAATCCTCAGGCAAGTCATTCAACTCGGTATTGAGGGCGAATGAGGCCACTGTTGATCTATTCTCTAATGAACGAGAGAAAGAACCTCTTAGGAAGTTTTTAGCATTTGCTAACTCCTCTTCTGATACCGGCTCATTCTTGATCTTATTCAATTCGTACATGAATTGAACTAGAGAGCTGTCAGTTACCTCATTTCTAACACTTGCATTAGCGCTAAATGTTGCTGAGTAACGACTAGATCCTAAGCTCGAATACGCTCCATACGTATACCCTTTATCTTCTCTGAGATTCATGAACAACCTTGCAGAACCTCCTCCACCTAAGATGTTATTCATAACAGAGATCTTAGTTGCATCGGGGTTACCCGGCTTGTTTTGAATAGGATAGGTTACATTGATAACTGATTGTACTGAAGTGGGCTTGTCAACAATGGCAATTCTAGTGCTTTGAATTGGTTCTGGAACCTCGAATGCTTCTTTTTCAACATCTCCTTTTTCCCAATCTCCAAAATACTCCTTAACTAGTTTCTGCGCATCTTTTTTAGTGATGTCGCCAACGATTACGAAGTATCCGATATTCGGCTTAAAGAATTTGTTGTAATGGGCTTTAAGGTCTTCGATTGTGATATTACCAACCGTTTCTTCGGTAACTAATTCGCCATAAGGGTGATCCTTGCCATAGTTAAGAACGCCAGAAACATTTCCTGAAATAGCATCAGGGTTATCCTGAGCTTGCTTCAATCCCGTGAGGGTTTGTTCAATGGCTCTATCGAATTCATCTTGAGGAAAAGCTGGATTGTACAGAATATCCGTCATAATGGACAGCACATCTTCTCTATATTTTGAAAGTGAGAATCCAGAAATACTTGTAGCACCTACTGAAATAGAAGCGCCCATAAAGTCGATTTCCTCGTTCAGCACATCCTTAGATTTTGAGGTAGTTCCAGCTCTCATTACCTGACCGAAAATACCCGCATAGCCCCCTTTGTCTCCTTCAGTAATTGGGCCCGTGTTTAGTGACAATGTCCAACCAATGGTAGGCAGCTTGTGATTCTCTGCTAAGATTACCGCTAACCCATTCTTTAAAGTAAATTTTTCGTAATCACCGATTTTGATCTCTTTAGCCGGAGCAGGCTCTGGCAATTTAGTTCTATCGATCTGTGCAATTGCTGCAACTGATAGCAGCGTTAATGCGAGTGTGAATATCTTCTTCATTATTCGTTCCCTCCTTCTTTTTTAAGTGGCGCTTCAGTTGGCTTCTCCTGTTCGGCTTTAGGCCTGTAAGTCAACTCCACTTTGTTTTCAGGTACTAAATATTTCTTCGCAACACGCATTACATCTGCTGGTGTCACCTTTCTATATCTTTCAATTTCTGTGTTAATCAAATTAGCATCGCCAAAGTAGACGTGATAATTCGCTAAGCTTTCAGCAATTCCTTGAACCGAACCATAACCAGATATGAAATTACTTTCAATTTGATTCTGCAGCTTTTGGAATTCTCTTTCAGGAATTGGAGTGTTTTTTACGTCTTCTATAATTTTAGCTAACTCAGATTTCAACTCATCTAACTCTACTCCTTGATTTGGTAACGCAATGTTGATGAATAAGCCTGCACTTTCCAGAGCAAAAGGTGCTGATTGTACTTGCAAGGCAAGTCTCTTTTCGTCAACCAATACTTTTTGATATCTAGAACTCGCACCAACTGACAAGAGTCTGTTTAAGTACTGAAGTGCATAATAATCGTCAGTTCCTTGAGCAGGAATTCTATAGCCTTCAAATACAGCTGGTAGTTGAACGTTATCGAAAACTACAGCTTCTTGCGTTTCGGTGAATTCAGGAACTACTACTTCCGGCCTTGGAATATCTTTTGTTCCTTTTTTGATTTCCCCAAAATACGCTTCAACCATTTTTTTTGTCTCCTCAATATCAATATCTCCTGCTATTGATAAAGTTGCATTGTTAGGTACATAGAATGTTTCATAGAAATCTTTAAAATCTTGTTCCGTTGCTGCATCAATATCTTCGAAGCTACCGATAGGTGTCCACTCGTAATTTGTTCCTTCAAATGCTCTGGAGAACATCTCTTCTTGAAAAGACATATACGACTGGTTATCAATACGCAACCTCTTCTCTTCTTTCACTACCTCTTTTTGTGTGGCAATTCCAGCAGAATCAATTTTTGCGTGAAGCATTCTTTCCGATTCCATATAAAGACCCAATTCTAGTTGGTTCGATGGCAGAGTCTGGAAGTAGTAAGTTCTGTCGTTTGAAGTATTAGCATTCAATTGACCTCCGGCCGCTTGAATGATTTTGAAATACTCTCCTCTCTCAATGTTTGGAGATCCTTCAAACATAAGGTGCTCAAAGAAGTGAGCGAATCCTGTTCTTCCTTCTGGTTCATTTTTAGAACCTACATGGTATAGAACAGCTACGGTGGCAATTGGTGTGGAATTGTCTTGATGAAGGATTACGTGCAATCCGTTATCAAGATTATATTCCTCAAACTCGATGTTTTGTGCTTGCGTTGTAAATAAAGCTGCACAGAACATCATTAGAATTAAGGTTTTTCTAATCATGGATACAGTGTTTAATGCGACTTAAAAATAGTTGCGTGTTTAATTTTATGTCTACGGAGAATGTTCAGAGGAAGATGCTCCGGCTGACTGGAATTTTAGACGGTTGTTATTTCAGTTAATTTTAGACGGTTGTTATTTCAGTTCATGAAGAACCTTCTGAACCTCATGCCACTTTAATCGAGGGCCAAACTGACAAACCACTTTGGAACCGGCCAAACTCGCTAGTTTACCTGCAGATGCATAAGTCATGCCATTTGTGATTCCATAAAGGAAAGCACCAGCATACATATCGCCAGCACCATTGGTATCGATAGCCTTAACATTGTAAGGCTCAATGTCTATGAAAGTATCTCCATCCCAAATCATTGCGCCATTCTTGCCCATGGTAATCACAAAGCGTTTCGCTTCTCTTTTAAGTGCTTCGCGCGCTTCTGAAATGCTATCTGTTTGAGTGAAGGCCATTGATTCATCTTCGTTACAGAACAAAAGATCTACTGATGCGCCAACCACATCCTTGAATTTCTCTCTGAAGCCCTGTACGATAGAAGGATCTGAAAGAGTAATTGAAGTACCCACCCCATTATCTTCAGCAATTTTCTTGGCCAACTTCATGGCTTCAAAACCAGTTGAAGAAGCTGTTAGGTAACCCTCTAAGTAAACATACTTACTGTCTTTGATGGCCGCTTCATCTACTTCAATTTCTGAAATATCAGTTGTAGCGCCCAAAAAAGTATTCATGGTTCTGTCTGCATCTGGCGTAACCATTACCAGACATTTACCGGTGGTTCCCTCTTCTCGTGTAGCGTTATCAAGGTTGGTATCAACCCCAGCATCATTCATGTCTTTCAAGTAGAAGTCACCATATTCGTCATTGGCCACTTTACAAGAATAGAAAGACTTGCCTCCAAACTGACTTATTGCAATAACGGTATTGGCCGCTGAGCCACCAGATTTGCGTTCCATTTGAGCATTTTCAACAGCCCCTAGGAGTCTAAATTGAGTAGCTTCATCTACTAAAGTCATCAAGCCTTTTTCAACTTTATGATCGTAAAGGAATTTATCGTTGACTTTAATTTCTAAATCAACCAAGGCATTCCCTATGCCATAAACATCGTACTTCTTTGTCATCTTATTTTGTGCTCTTATTAATGATTGAAGCCCTTTGGAACTCCTTTGTTCTATCAAACAAATATCGGTAGGTCACGTGGGTTTTGAATACTTCGGAGCCGATTTGTTCGGCAATTCTCATCATTTTTGGATTGAAGTCCCCAATCCAGTTCATTTCTATGTCTTCGTATGGAAAACCCTTTTTCCAAGCCATGGTCTTTACGTAGGTTACCACCAAGCCTCTTTCAACACCTTTGCGCTGATGATCTGGTACAACCCCGAAGATTATCCCCAAGCCTTTTTTAACCATTCCCAGCTTTAAACGGATAATGAAATTAAGCTTTGATAGAATATTCCATTGGCCATTGAGGTACTTATAAATCTGATTGAGTTCTGGAATAGAAATAAAGAAAGCTACAGGATCTCCTTTGTAAAAAGCGAACCAAATTAATCTGATATCAGCTATTGGTTTCAATTGGGTGAAAATAGCTTTAGCCTGACTCATACTCATTGGTTTTACCCCACTATGGCCAGCCCATGCTTTATTGTAAACTTCCAGGAAGTACTCGTGACCTTTACTGTATTCCTTTTTGGTTATATGTCTAAATTCGTAATCGGGATCGTCTAGCGTTGGTTTAGCTTTTTCGTAAAACTTATCGGGCAGGCCTACATAACTACCAAATGGTCTTTTGTAGGTATATTGGTTGAAATAAAGTTGAAAACCATATTGCTCAAATAGCTCCTTGTAGTAGGCAAAATTATAAGGCATTTGATAATTCGGCTCATGAAAGCCATCAACCAAGAGTCCCCACCAGTTATTTCGATCTCCAAAATTAACAGGCCCATCCATAGCTTCCATGTCAAGATCTCCTAACCATGCCTTGGCATAATCGAATAGCTTATTGGCCGCCTCTTGATTATTTGTGCATTCAAAAAAACCAATACCTCCTGTAGGTTGGTCTTCTTGCTCTGAAACTTTCTTAATATAAAAAGCTGCGATACGGCCTATCACTAGACCATTATCATCTTTAAGAATCCAACGAATGGCATCGCCTTGTCGGTAGTTCTTGTTTTTAGATTTATCGAATACCGCCTTGATGTCTTTATCAAGAGGCCTGATCCAATTCTTTTCGTTTTTATATAAGCGAACAGGTAGCTTAATGAATGCCTGTTCTTCTGCTTTACTTTTGACCTCTATTAACTGCATGGATGATTTAAGGAAGTCAAAAATAAAGACTTAAATAGAACTTCAAAATTGAAGTTTGGAGGATGGCCTTATTTAAGCGCCTTTGCCCTGTCTGGATAATCCGTAATGATGCCATCAACACCCATTTCTACCAGCTTTTTCATCCTAGCTAAATCATTTACAGTCCACGGAATCACTTTCATAGATCTGTCGTGACTCGCCTTTACAATGGCTGCTGTTAACCGTGAATGATTAGGACTGTAAACACTTGGTGTAAAACCTAAGGTTTCGAGACTCTCTTCAAGTTTGGTGGCGTTTTCTACTAGTGCTACAAGTGTTGTGTCCGGATAGCGTTCGTGCCAGTATTTTAATATTCTAAAATCGAAACACTGAATGGTATATCGAGCGTTATCAAGTTTTTCTTGTAGCAAACCTGCGACAATATCAGAAAACTCATCTACCCCTGGGTGATAGATACCGTCTCCACTAGCACTACTTTTGAGTTCAATATTATACGCCACATTTGGTAGGTTATTCTCCTTTAAATAGAATTCTACTGTATTGATTACCTCTTCTAACAATGGTTTATTGGTTGAAACTTTCTCTTGTTTTGGGAAACGTCTATTACCTAATATACCGCAGTCAAAAAGTGCCACCTCGCTGTAAGTCAGTTGATAAATATTGTAGTCTTTTGCACTTTTGATCTTTCTCGCCTTAGGGTCTAAGCAAATAGCCGGTGACATGTATGGTTCATGAGAAACCACTATTTGTTTATCTTCAGTGATCACTACGTCCATTTCTAGGGTGGTTACTCCTTCATCTATGGCTCTTAGAAATCCTCTAATTGTATTTTCTGGAAGTAAACCTCTTGCCCCTCTGTGCCCTTGAATATCTAGGGTTTGGGCTTTAATAGAAAGTGTTACTAAGGTAAGAAGGCAGCAAATTGATACTCTCATGGTAGGTATTAATGTAGTGAATTATTCGAAAATCTTGATTGGCACATCTAGTATTTGATTGTCAGTTCCTCTTGATTCTAAACTCACTATTGGTGAATCTCCAGACCAATCTATAGAAATCAGCCCAAAGCTTTTACTCGTAATGAGGTTTCCAATTCTATGGGAGTTATACTCTGTACTTGCTTCATAACTATGTGTCATTCCGCTTGAGGTAAAATCATAAAGCATACCGTAACCCGGAACAAATTGTGATGTGATTTCTGAAATATGTCTATCACCACTGAGCATTAAAATGTTTTGTGGCTGTGTTTTCGCGAACAGGTCGAGCATTCTTTGTTTAGATTTTGGAAAGTTTGCCCACTTTTCAAATCTATGCTCGTCTGTTATAAACTGAATGCCATTACCAATGATGTGAATAGCGGCATCAGAATTTGTCAATTCATTTTCTAACCAAGTCCACTGCGCTTCGCCAAGAACATCGCCTTCCCAGTTTCTCACATAAGAACGACCTTCTTTTGGCTGTTCATCTCTAAAATAGCGTGCATCAAGCAGAATGATTTTTACTTTCCTATCTCCTTCACCGAAGGCATAAGACTGATAGCCTCCTTTTCTCTTCCAAGCAGGGCTCGATTTAGGCACATCCAGAAACTCAAACATCAAGTCCCTGCTTTCATCTCTTTTAGCATATTCTTCCCCTGCATCGTTTTTACCAAAATCATGGTCATCCCAAGTGCCAATTACATCTGTATTTGAAACTAACTTTTGATACTCAGGATTACTTTTCTGTTTATCGTATTTGGCCTTCATCACAGACATATCGTCTGTATCTCCATAGATATTATCACCCAGCCAAATCCATAGATCGGGATTATGCGAATTTATGTGCGGCCACATAAGCTGCGGAGCATCTTGGCGATTGCATGAGCCTATGGCAATTTTGGTGAGTTCCTTTTTAAACACCAAATCTTGAGCCAATGAAATATTGAATAGCAGACAAAGAAGAAAGAAAACAAGGTGTAGCTTTTTCATTTTTTAATGTTTGAAGCAAGTTAAATATCGCATGTGAATGTATGATTAATTAAGTATTATTGTTCTTCATAAACCGCGTTGAATTGGGGATTCTTTAAAGCATAAAAAAATGAAAACTAGTTTATCGATACTCTTCTCGTTCATGATTTTTGCTGCAGTTGGCCAAAGTAATTGGCAAAGCAAATTCGAACAAATGGACAACATGCTCCCTACCCCAAACCAGTACAGAACTGGATCTGGTGAGCCTGGGCCTAATTATTGGCAGCAGAAAGCCGACTACAAAATAAAGGTAGAATTAGATGATGAGAACCAAAAAATAACTGGTTCTGAGATTATTACTTACCATAATAACTCTCCTTCTTCCTTGAGATATCTATGGATTCAATTAGATCAGAATGTAAGACAAAAAGACAACCTAGGTTCTTTAACCAGCGGTTCTGGTGGAATACCAGCAAATGCAAAAAGCCTGGGCACAACTCAAGTTCAAAGAGCACTAGGTGATACCGGTTTTGATGGCGGCTTTAAGCTCATGGCTGTAAAGGATACGCAAGGCAATGATCTTGATTACGTGATTAATTTCACCATGATGAAAATAAACTTACCTGAGCCATTGGCCTCAGGGGAGTCTTTTAGCTTTAATATTGATTGGTGGTATAATGTGAACGATCGTGGTTTAATTGGTGGTCGATCAGGATACGAATACTTTAAAGAAGACGATAACTACTTATATACTATCGCACAATTCTACCCTAGAATGGCGGTTTATGATGACTTCAACGGATGGCAAAACAAACAGTTTATTGGTTCTGGAGAGTTCGCCCTAACCTTCGGTGATTTTGAAGTGGAAATCACAGTTCCTTCAGATCACATTGTAGCCTCTACGGGTGAACTTCAAAACCCGAGTGATGTATTGACATCTAAGGAAATTCAGCGTTTCAACAAGGCTAAAGAGTCTTTCGACAAGCCCGTGATTATTGTAACGGAGAAAGAAGCTCGTGCTAAGGAGAAAAAGAGAGCAAGCGATAAGTCTACCTGGGTTTATCATGCAGAGAATGTGAGGGATTTTGCCTTTGCCTCTTCTAGAAAGTTTATCTGGGATGCTCAGGCCGTTAAGCTGGGAGAGAATACGCCTTTGGCTATGTCATATTACCCTAAGGAAGGTAACCCACTTTGGGAAAGAGAATCTACAAAAGCAGTAGTTAATACATTAGTTAATTATTCTGAAATGACTATTGACTACCCTTATCCTGTTGCCATTTCTGTACATGCTGCAAGTATTGGAATGGAGTATCCAATGATCTGTTTCAACTTTGGCCGACCAAGAGCCGATGGCAGTTATGATGACTTCATTAAAACCAGAATGGTATATGTAATTGTGCATGAAGTAGGTCATAACTACTTCCCTATGATTATCAATTCTGATGAGCGCCAGTGGGCATGGATGGACGAAGGCCTAGACTCTTTCTTAGAGTATATGACCATGCAACGTTTCTACCCAGACTTACCTTACAACTCGAATTCACCTGAGGCGATTGTGCCTTACATGAAGGGTAGCAAAGACTATATGCGCCCTATCATGACGAATCCGGAGCAGTCTTTACAATTAGGTCCTGAAGCATATTCTAAGCCTTCGGCTGCATTAGTAGTGCTAAGAGAACAAGTTATGGGTCCCGAATTATTCGATGCAGCTTTTAAAGAATACGCCAGAAGGTGGGCCTTTAAACACCCAAAACCAGCAGACTTCTTTAGAACTATGGAAGATGCTTCTGCAGTAGATTTAGATTGGTTCTGGAAAGGCTGGTTCTTCACTACAGACAATGTGGATGTAGAAGTAGCCGATGTAAAATGGCTGAAAATTAAAGGTGAGAATAAGTCTATGGAGGGTAATGTTACCGCACAAACTGGCAACCTTGGAGAAGGTGGAAGCCAAAGTGCTGATAATCCTTTCTATGGTCAGCCTCAAGAAATTGAATTAAAGGACACTCAAGTTAGAGGTGAGTATAGAGGTGAGATTAATAACGAAGAGATTAAGCAGCGTTTTGCAGGCAAGAATGTTTATCAGATGACCTTTAAGAATAATGGTGGCCTAGTAACGCCAATTATCCTAGAATGGACCTATAAAGACGGCTCAAAGGAGATTGAGAAAATCCCAGCAGAGATCTGGAGAAAAAGTGAGAAGGAAGTGACAAAGCTCTTTGTAAAAGACAAAGAAGTAGACAGTGTTGTTTTCGACCCTTTTAAGCAGTTAGCCGATGTGAATACAGATAACAATGTATTCCCTCAGCCAAACCAAAGAGACTCTAGATTCGATAAATTCAAGAAGAATTAATTGATCTCAACTTCTTTTAAAGCCCTTCTTAATCTGAATTGAGAAGGGCTTTTTTATTGTTGCTATTAAACTAGTCCGTGCCATTCATCACATTCGTGTTACTACATTTAATTGATACCGTGAATACACCCACTTTAATTTTTATTGTGGAGGAGAATATTTTTGAGTTAGAAGCACAACCAGGATATCGCTTAGCGATTCCATTATTCCTATCTACGGCTTTACCGTTCTTTGGAGCACTTGGATATGATTACACAACAAGAGGCGAGTTTGATTCAACCTTTATGTGGTTTGGAGGCTTTTACGTACTTATTGGACTCCTTTATCTAGGAAGAAAAGTATTTGTAAAACTCAAGAGCTAAGAAAGCCTATCGGCAAAAGGGCAGCAGTAGAACTAGATAGATTAATCCTGCTCGCAGGCATGCAACACCATCCCTCGTGAATCTTTGCTAAGATTTCAACCCATTGGTTTTCATCCAATTCGAGTTGAATCGAAAAAAGCCTCTTTGCGAGGCTTTTATTTGTGGGATATACTGGATTCGAACCAGTGACCTCTGCCCTGTCAAGGCAGCGCTCTAAACCAACTGAGCTAATACCCCAAAAAAAAAGACAGCCGCCAAGACTGTCTTCAAATTTATTATGTTTTTGCTAATTCTATATTAGTTATAGAGCTTTTTATAATACTCATCTGCCATTCTCGCAGCTTTAAAGTACTTATCAACATCTTCCATACTTTGATAATTCACTTCAACCCACTCATCATGATTATCATAATACATAGGCACAATCTCTTCTTCCAGAATTCTTAGCATATGGTCTGCATCCCACTCATCTTGCTGGCCTTCAGGCCAATTCGTGTCTGCCTCAGGAATAATGAAACCATTTTTACCATGGTCACCAAATTCAAGAATCCAACCATCATTGGTAGAGAAGTTCAAAGAACCGTTCATCGCAGCTGTCATACCAGAAGTACCAGATGCCTCTAAAGGAATTCTCGGGTTGTTCAACCAAACATCAGAACCCTTCTTCATTAGAGCAGAAAGTCCTAATTCATATCCTGTAAGAATAGTAGCGTTATGATATTTTCTCGTAAAGTGGACTAACCAGTTAAAAGTACTTACTGCCCCATGATCTAGCGGATAAGGTTTCCCTGACCAAATAATTTGAACAGGTCTATCTTTATTTTCTAAGAGTCTTTCAAATCGCGCAACATCTCTAGCAATTAGGTCTGCCCTTTTGTAACCTGCGAATCTTCTCGCCCAAACAATAGTCAAGACATTCGGGTCTAGCACTTTACCTGTCTGATCAGCAACCAATTCGAAAAGCTGAGCCTTGAGCTCTTTCTTCCTTTTTACGAATTTCTTGTGATCCTTCTTCACTTTAGACTTCTCAATCTCAGTATCTGTCCAATACCCTTTATTCTGTGCATTGGTGATTGGGATAATATCGCAGATACCCTCAAACTCACCCCACATTTCCATTGACACCTCTTGGTGCTTTTTAGATACTGCATTCGAGCGTTTAGACATTCTCAGCGCAGCCAAAGTATGGTTGAACATTCCGTTCTCAAAGCCCACCATTTCTTCTACTTCTTTAATAGAGAAGCCATTGAAGAAACCGAGTTTATGTAACAAATGTGGGTCATTCACCTCGTTTCCTGCTTTAACAGGTGTATGCGTTGTGAATACTAATTTCTCCTTCAACTTATCGAGAGACCCAACCTTTTCCATTAAACGAAATGCCGCTGGTAACGCATGTGCCTCATTAAAGTGATACATATCAACATCGTGACCTAAGGCCTCTAACAATTTAGCCCCACCGATTCCAAGCAATACATACTGTGCAATTCTGGTTGCTAAGTTATTATCGTAAAGCTTGTGTGTAATGGTTTGTGCTAAGTGGTCATTAGCAGGATGATCTGTGGACAGCAAGAAAATAGGCGCTGTTCCAAACACTTTTGGTGGCAAATAGAACACCTTAACCATCACTGGGTGATGATCAACGGTGATTTCAAACTCTATCTCCGTTTCTTCAAGGAAGTTGTAATGCCGCTCCTGCCAAAGGGCGTCCATCTCGTTGTTGTGTCTTCTAACCTGATCGTAGTAGCCGTATTTCCAAAGGATACCAATACCTACTACATTTTGCTTAAGATCGTAAGCACTACGCATGTGAGAACCCGCTAGGAAGCCAAGCCCACCACTGTATATTTTTAAAGGTTGGTCAATGGCAAATTCCATTGAAAAATAAGCTACTGGTTTTTCGTAGCCTTTCCCGAACCTATATGGGTGTTTAAATTTCATTAGTCCAATTTTTAAAAGAGATCAAAAATACAGGAATGCCTGAACTAGTCAGGGTAGTTTGGAATAAAGAATTGTGCAATCGATTGTGAAGGTTATACTCAAAACTATACCGCTAATAGTACCTAAACTGAAAAACTTGGTGAAATTCATGGAGATTCGGGCAATCTCAATTGCTTATTAGAAATAAACGGGGATCTGTACCTCAAAGCAGGTTCCCTCTCCTACTTTACTTTCTAGTTCAATTTTTCCTTCTAAAGAATCTACCGCTCTCTTTACAATGGCTAAACCAATACCAGTACCTTCTATGGAACCTACATTCTGTCCACGGTAGAAACGGAAAAATATCTGATTTATATCGTCCTGCGACATGCCAATACCTTGATCTTCAACCCTAAAACGAAGCTGTCTCTTGTTTTTAGACACCTTAAAACTAATCTTTACGTTCCCTCCATAAGGAGAATACTTACAGGCATTAGAAACTAGATTAGTAAAAATTAGCCTCAATAAATTGGGGTCAGAATAGACCAATCCAAGATCATCCAATTCAAAAAATTGATATTGATGCCCTCAGACCTTAAAAATCCTATAGCCACAGCATTTGGTGGTGAACCAATTGGTGTACCCATTCCACCAATATTAGCGGCAGTTGGAATACAAAGCACGAGTCCTTTTCTCAAAGGGTCTCCATCCTTCAATGCAATAAACAAAGGAGACACCAGTGTAATCATCATAGCGGTAGTAGCGGTGTTACTCATGAACATGGAGAACCCTCCCGTAATAAGCATGAGACCCAGCATAACTGAACTTGGCTTACCTCCAAAAATTTTCAAAATTGAACTAGCTAATGCTTTGTCAACCCCTTCTTTCACCGCGGCCCTCGCTAGCATAAAACCACCTAGAAAAAGAATGAGAATCGGATCTGCAAATGGAGCGAGAATTTCTCGATAAGTTGGGCCGACACCACTCTCAAAACCAAAACCCATCCATTCGCCTGGGTTTGCTAATAAAATAATCTGTAAACCAATAACCAAAAGTGCTGTAGCAAAAAGAGGCAAAGCTTCTGTGACCCAAAGCAGTGCTGCGAGCACGAAGATTCCACCCATAAAGGCTACTTCCTGATTCTGTGTTTTAAGCAGCATAATAACTACTACAGAAGAGGTAAGCACACTAAAAAGGAACATCATTAAGTGCTTACTTAACAATGGCCTTTGGAAATAAGATAGTGCGGAAGAGGATTCGCCCTATCAATTTCAAATCGAAGGTGAATTCGTTCAAAGAGTTTTAGTCGCTGTTTCTTTGCCATCTATTCAAAAATGCACGCTTTGATAAAGACTTAGCATGATGAAAGTCATGCAATCGATACCGATTTCTGAAATAAAAAAGCGCTTCCCGTTTTACGAGAAGCGCTTTGAATTTTATACTCAAGCCTAAGTAAAAAACTTACTTTTTAATGCTGGAAGAAAGATACTCCCTATTCAATCTTGCAATGTTTTCTAAGGAAATTCCTTTAGGACATTCTACTTCGCAGGCTCCTGTGTTAGAGCAGTTTCCGAAGCCTTCTTCGTCCATCACTTTTACCATATTCTGTGCTCTTTCAGCAGCCTCAACCTGACCTTGTGGTAACAAGGCAAATTGAGATACTTTAGCAGACACGAATAACATAGCAGAAGCATTCTTACAAGAAGCTACACATGCACCGCAACCAATACAAGTTGCTGCATCAAATGCCTTATCCGCATTCACTTTCTCAATAGGCGTAGCATTGGCATCAACTGTATTACCCGATGTATTTACAGAAACGAAACCACCTGCAGCCATTATTCTATCAAATGCAGATCGATCAACCATAAGGTCTTTCGTAACTGGGAAAGCCTTCGCTCTCCACGGCTCAATGTAGATAGTGTCACCATCGTTGAACTCTCTCATGTGTAATTGGCAAGTAGTTACTTCCCTTCCTGGCCCGTGAGCCTCACCATTTATATACATGGAGCAACTTCCACAGATACCTTCTCTACAGTCGTGATCAAAAGCTACTGGCTCTTTGCCTTCACCGATCAACTGTTCGTTCAGAATATCCATCATTTCTAGGAACGAGCTATCGGTAGAAATATCAGAAACCTGATAGGTCTCCATATTTCCTTTTGATTTCTGATCCTTTTGTCTCCAAACTTTTAAAGTAAGGTTTAGATTTTTATGTACTGACATATTGCTATATCTAATGTTCTTTATTGCTACTTGTAAGACCTAGTCTTCAATTCTATATTCTCGTAATTCAAAGGCTCTTTGTGTAGAACAGCCTCTGACGGTTCTCCTTTATATTCCCAAGCGGAAACAAAGGCAAAATTCTTATCATCTCTCACAGCTTCTCCCTCTTCTGATTGGTGCTCTTCTCTGAAGTGACCACCACAAGATTCTTCTCTCTCTAAAGCATCTCTGGCGAATAACTCACCTAACTCTAAGAAATCGGCTACCCTTCCTGCTTTTTCAAGCTCTTGGTTAATACCTTCTGCTTGGCCAGGTACCATCACATCTTTCCAGAACTCTTCTCTGATTTCTTTAATCTCAGCAATAGCTTCTTTCAGACCTTTTTCATTTCTGGCCATCCCTACTTTATTCCACATTACTTTACCAAGTCTTTTGTGGAAGTGGTCTACAGATTTTGAACCCTTATTGTTAACAAAGAAGTCAATACGCTCCTTCACTTTATTCTCAGCTTCTTCAAACTCAGGTGAATCCGTTGGAATAGCACCCGTTCTAATATCATCAGCTAAGTAGTCACCAATAGTGTAAGGCAATACGAAATAACCATCGGCCAACCCTTGCATTAGAGCAGAAGCTCCTAATCTGTTAGCACCATGATCTGAGAAGTTAGCTTCTCCAATAGCGTAACAACCTGGAATAGTAGTCATTAAGTTATAATCACACCATACACCACCCATTGTGTAGTGCACAGCAGGATAAATTTTCATTGGTGTTTTGTAAGGATTATCGGCAGTAATCTTTTCATACATCTGGAAAAGGTTACCGTACTTATTCTCAATTACTTTTTCACCAAGTTCTCTGATCTGAGCTTCAGATGGGTTATGAATACCTTTAACATTCGCATCTTCCGCACCATACCTCATTATGGCTGATGAGAAATCCAAGAAAACAGCTTCTCCTGTTTCGTTAGTTCCCACACCAAAACCAGCGTCACATCTTTCTTTGGCAGCTCTGGAAGCTACATCTCTCGGAGTTAGGTTACCAAACGATGGGTATCTTCTCTCCAAGTAATAATCTCTATCTTCTTCAGCAATGTCAGTTGGCTTTAAGTTGCCAGCTCTCACTGCCTCCGCATCTTCTTTCTTAGCAGGTACCCAGATTCTTCCATCGTTTCTTAACGACTCAGACATCAGGGTTAGCTTAGACTGCTGCTCGCCATGCTGAGGTATACATGTTGGGTGAATTTGCGTGAAACATGGATTTGCAAAATGAGCACCTCTTTGGTGTATTTTCCATGCCGCAGATGTATTAGATCCCATGGCATTGGTTGACAAGAAGAATACATTACCGTATCCACCAGAACCTACCACAACAGCATGTGCTGAATGTCTTTCGATCTCACCTGTAACTAGGTTTCTGGCAATAATACCTCTTGCCTTACCATCAACAATCACGAGATCTAACATCTCATGACGGTTATACATCTTCAGTTTTCCTTTACCAATTTGGCGAGACATTGCAGAATAACAACCCAGCAATAACTGCTGACCCGTTTGTCCTTTGGCGTAGAAGGTTCTTGACACCTGCACACCTCCAAAAGATCTATTGTCTAATAACCCACCATAATCTCTTGCAAATGGCACACCTTGAGCCACACACTGATCAATGATGTTCGTAGAAACTTCAGCCAAACGGTAAACGTTTGCCTCTCTAGATCTGTAATCTCCACCCTTTACTGTATCGTAGAACAGTCTGTAAGTAGAGTCACCGTCTCCTTGATAATTTTTAGCTGCATTAATACCACCTTGAGCCGCAATTGAGTGCGCTCTTCTTGGTGAGTCTTGATAGCAGAATGCTTTTACGTTATAACCTAATTCCGATAAGGTTGCCGCAGCAGAACCACCGGCAAGACCGGTCCCCACAACAATAACGTCTATAGATCTCTTATTGGCTGGGTTCACCAGCTTAATGTTGTTCTTATGGTTGGTCCACTTTTCTCCAATAGGACCTTCAGGAATTCTAGAATCTAATGTAGCCATGATTTAGTGTCCTGTTAAATGATGAAACAATGCGATGAAAATGAAGCCCGCTGGAATTGCGATTGCGTAGATATTTCCAATCTTTTTTATAGTTGGCGTATACTTGCTATGGTTGGCTCCAACAGATTGGAAGGCCGATTGAAAGCCGTGCAATAAATGCATTGCTAACAATACAAAAGACAATACATACATACCCACTCTTGCAGGATCTTCAAACTTGTGAACTAGCTCTTCATAGTATCTGTAGCCACCATCATGCATACCAGACATATCGCCTTGAATGTATTTGGTGTTAATTTCCGGAATCCAGAAATCATAGAAATGAAGTGCTAAAAATGCTAAGATCACGAGGCCAGACCAGATCATGTTTCTGGAAAACCAAGTTGAATTAGCAGATCCTTTGTTCATAACATATTTAACCTCTCTCGCCTTTTTGTTCTTAATCTCAAGAACAAAACCCATTGCAAAGTGATAGACCACTGCAAAGATTAAAATTGGTTGTAATGCAAATTGAACTAAGGGGTTCGTACCCATAAAATGAGAAATCTCATTAAAGGTCTTATCTCCAAATACCGAAGTAAAGTTTATAGCAAAATGCTGGAGTAAGAAGAACATCAAGAAAAGTGCGGAAAGCGCCATAGCGAATTTTCGACCTATGGAACTTGTTAAGTTTTGTTTAACCCAACTCATTTAGAAATTGCGTTTTGTTTGCGTCAAAGGTAAAATCCAAACCTTTGCAATCAAACCGTTTTTTACGTTAAACCATTATAAATTGCAAAGTAGAAGATCTAAGTAAATGTGCATTTTATTTGTTTAAAAACATTCCCATTTCTTCTTAGTTCGTTAAGGAATTAATTAGACCTTGAAAACTAATGCGGTTAAGGCTCTTCATATTATGCCTAGTATTTGGGTTTCTCACTAAAGTTGGGAATGCCACTCATATTCGAGCGGGAGAAATAACGCTAGAAAGAATCTCCAACTCAAGTCTCACCTACAGGATCACAATAACTATTTACAGAGATACGAGGTCTGGAGTCCAGATAGGTGAAGGTGGAGGGGGGGCAACATTTTCCTTTGGCGATGGCACCTCATTAACCCAAGCCGACTTCATAAGCCTTCTCACTTCAAGCAGAAGAACAGAAACCACACTAGCAAATGAAACGAGTGTCGTTCAGTATGTAATAGAGCACACGTATGAAAACTTTGGCACTTATACCCTCCGCTACAGCGAACTCGCAAGGAATGGAGGTATACTAAATATAAACGGAGGAGACTCAGATTCTTTCGCGTTCAATATCTCCACCCAAATCAGAATTCAAGATGGATTCTTTAACAGCTCGCCCGTGCTACTTTCAAGACCTATTGATAGAGCATGCTCTGGCTTTAGATTTTTACATAACCCTGGTGCTTTCGATGCAGATGGAGACAGTCTTGCCTACAGATTAGATGTGCCAAGAGGACAAGGTGGAGATGTAGTGACTAATTACTTCGACTTAGATGATCCAATCATTTCAACGGAAAGAGAAGACGGTTCTAATGGTGCGATTTATGAGATTGACCCCATTACTGGCACGCTCACTTGGGACTCCCCTCAATTTCTGGGTGAATACAGTATTGCTTTTGTAGTGGAAGAATGGAGAAAAGACCCAGCAACGAATGAGTGGGTTCTGATGGGTGCAGTAACCAGAGATATGCAAATTGTGGTTGAAGTCTGCTCAAGTAACAGGCCAATCATTGAAGCCCCCGAATTGATATGTGTAGAGGCAGGCACTACTGTTTCTGACACGGTTAGGGCTCTAATTACACCTGTTGGTGAGTTGTCTTTTGAAGCGTTTGGTGGGCCATTTGTACAAAGACAATCTCCTGCCAGATTCTTAAACTTACCAGACACCACGAATACTGACGTTTCAAGAACCTCTCCTTTTGAAGCGTTGATTTATTGGCCGACAGTTTTTGATCACGTTCGCGAAAGGCCTTATGATATTCAGCTGAAAGCCAAAGGGAATGGGCTAGGCGTAAATACACCATCCCTTTTTGCTTATAAGACGGTTCAAATAAAGGTGAATGCCCCAGCACCTACAGGCCTGCAGGCCGATCTCATCAGAAGAAAAATTATTGAACTCAACTGGAATGACTACCCTGGGGCTGCACTTGGGTCAACTATGAAAGTCTACAGAAGAATTAGCCCTTTCGACTTTGTGCCAGACGATTGTGAAACTGGTCTGCCGGATGGCTCAGACTATCAACTAATAGAAGAGCTACCCATTGGTCAAACGCAGTTGGTTGATACTGAAAACATCCAAGTAGGCTTTCAATACTGCTATAGAATAGTGGCAGAATTTCCTTTACCTAAGGGAGGCACTAGTTATGCCTCGCAAGAAGTATGCGTTCAAATCCCAATTGACGTGCCCCTTATGGCCAAAGTAAGTGTGGACGAAACAGACCCTCAAGACGGAGAAAATACAGTGGCCTGGACTAGACCTTTTGAAATCAATCCCATCCTTTACCCAGAACCGTATACTTACGAACTAAGACGATATAATGGCCTAAGACCGAGCGATGCCGGTGAATTAATAGCAAGCACAACCGATACTCTTTTTGTAGACACTGGGATTAACACAACTGACCCTACCTACAACTACAGAGTAGACTTTTATGATGTTGATAACAACTTAATTGACAGTACCGAGAATGCCTCCTCTGTTAGACTAAATACCGAAAGTCAAGTAGGATCCATACAACTCAATTGGAGATATGATGTGCCTTGGCAAAATGAATCTGCAACCTATCCTTATCACTACATCTACAGAAATCGGACAGATGCTGGCGCAACAAACACGACTACATTTAGAGTAATAGATAGTGTAAGAGTAACAGAACAACAGCTCGTATTTATAGATCAAGGCGAATACAAAGGTTTCGGCCTACAAGACAACATAGATTACTGCTATTATATCTCTACTTCGGGTGCTTACTCTAATGAAATTTTCAACAGACAACTCCTGAATAGCTCGCAAATTGGCTGTAGTGTTTCCTTTGATGATATCCCACCTGATACACCATTCTTTGTCACTCAAACAGTACCTGAAGTGATCGTCTTAAACCAGCAGGAGGTGGATATGATTGTGGCAGATCAATGTGGAGAAGCAAACATAGCTTGCAATCAACAAGTATTCACCAATAACCTTACTTGGGATATTGAGGCAATAGATATTGACTATTATGAAATTTACTTCTCTGAATCTGGCTTCGATCAGGACTTTGAATTGATAGGCACCTCACCAACTAAGACATTTGCCCATATGGGTTTGCCAGATTTCAAAGGTTGCTATAAAGTAAAAGCATTCGATAAATCTGGAAATGAGAGCGAATTAAGTGAGACACTCTGCATCGATAACTGTCCTAATTATCAGCTTCCAAATACATTCACACCCAATGGTGACGGAAAGAATGATACGTTTAGAGCCTTTGATAGAGAATTTGAGAGTTGCGCTCGATTCGTTAGAAGAGTTATTTTTAATGTATTCGACAGATGGGGAGGTCAAACCATCTATACCTACAACAACAACAATCTTGAAAACAGTAATATCTACATAGATTGGAATGGTGTACAGTCAAATGGGAAACCTCTTGGTTCGGGAACATACTTCTTCAACGCCACAATACTATTCAATACCTTCAGAAAAGAACTTCAGGAGTTAGAGATCAAAAATTGGGTGAAAATCATCAAATAATTATTGTTAGGTCTTCTGGAGAACAGAAATCAAGAATTGATGGTTTAAAATATAACTTATTGCAGATATTGCGTTTAATCTGAAAGAAGCAAAGTCTATTCTATGAAGAGGAGATTAATTCTAGGACTATTCCTGTTATTCCTTGCTGGTGTTGATGCCATGGCGACTCACCTGAGAGCAGGTGAGATCACCGCTGTGAGAATCTCACAGACTAGCTTAAGGTATCGTTTTACTTTAGTGATCTACAGAGACACAGAATCCGGTGTAAACGTAGGGGAAACGGGTATATTCAACTTTGGACAAGGACGAGTAATTGGAGGTTCAATAGCTGATCTTGAATTAGAATCTGTATCTGGGTTTAGAGAGACCACATTAGGCAATAACACATCCATAGTTGTAATTCAATTTGAGCATACGTTTGATGGCCCTGGCGTTTATGTTGTCAGTTATACTGAACAAAACAGAAATGCAGAGATCATTAACATGGGTAATGCAAGCTCTGAAAACATCCCATTTCACGTTGAAACGGTAATTAGAATAGATCCAGGATTGGATGTAAACGGCACACCACAATTAACCATCCCTCCCATTGATAGAGCCTGTGTGGGTTCAAAATTTTTTCATAATCCTGGTGCATTCGATCCAGATGGTGATAGCCTAGCTTATAAAATTGTAAATCCACTTCAAGACAGAGGCGTTCCAGTTTTACAGTACGTGTCTTTAGACGATCCCAACATTAGTAATATTCGAGAGAATAACGCAGGTCCAGCGGAATATAGCATAGACCCTATTACAGGTACTTTAGTTTGGGATGCACCACAATTTGCGGGGGAATATAACCTTGCCTTTATCATAGAAGAGTGGCGCTTTTCTCAGCTTACAGGCCGCTATGAATTGCTAGGTTATGTAACGCGAGATATGCAAGTGGTGGTAGAAGACTGCGATAATGAAAGACCTATCTTAGAAATACCAGCTGATACTTGTGTTGAGGCAGGAGACATTCTAAACTCCATCGTAGTGGGTAGAGATCCGGACAATAACCAAATATTAATGGAGGCATTTGGTGGTGTCTTTGAGTTAAATAATTCGCCTGCGGAATATCTTAATCTTCCAGACAGTTCAGCTACACCTGAATTTAGACAACAGCCTGTCGGAAATCTTTTCAGATGGCAAACCATCATTGATCATGTAAGAGAGAGACCGTACGAAGTACAGTTTAAAGTTTCGGATAGACCATTTGATCCTTTGGCACCTTCCCTAGTAGATTTTGGCGTATGGAATATTAACGTAGTTGCTCCCGCTCCTACCGGACTTAATGGTGCCATAAATTCGGGTACTTCCATTCAACTTGTTTGGGATGATTATATAGCTGCTAATTTTGCCCCAGTTATGCAAGTCTACAGAAGGGTAGATAGCTTTGACTTTACTCCTGAAGGATGTAATGTGGGTATTCCTGCCAACTCAGGCTATGAACTCATTGAAGAATTACCGATAAATCAAACCTCCTACATTGATGATAATGACGTGAGGCCTGGTGTGAAATATTGCTATAGATTAGTCACCCAATTCCCACAACCTACAGGTGGAATAAGTTATGCGTCAACAGAGTTTTGTATTGACATCCCATTAGACGTACCTGCTATTACAAATGTGAGCATTGAAGAATCCAACGATACAAACGGAGAGATTTTTGTTCGTTGGACCTCTCCATTGGAAATAGATCAGACCTTGTTCCCTCCACCTTTTAGATATGAGCTCTTTAGATATAACGGATTTACCGGCACTGGTGGTAGAACCCTGTTAACATCTACAATGGATACGGTATTTACAGATACTGGCCTGAATACACAGGATGATATTCACAATTATCAGGTTAGATTTTACGACAGAGACGACAACCTGATCGATAGCTCTTCAACGGCTTCATCTTTAAGATTAGAGGCACGTGGTGAACTTCAATCTGTGCGCTTAGATTGGCAGGCAGAAGTGCCTTGGTCTAATCAAGTGCAGAGTGCACCGTTTCACTATGTTTACAGAAACAGAACAGATGCAACAGCAGACGATGTAGACAACTTTGTACTAATAGACAGCACCAATGCCCCAGCTGATGGTCTTACCTATCTAGACGATGGACGCTTCAATGGCATTCCATTGAGCAACGACAGAGAGTACTGCTATTTTGTTACTGCTAAGGGTAGTTATGGAAATCCAATTATCCCTTCCCCTCTACTCAACAATTCACAAATTATCTGTGTAATGCCGAATGATGACATCCCACCTGAAGACCCAGATATCACTCCTACCGACACAACTACTGTTGAAGGACCTTTTGGCTCAATTGTTATTGCGGAAGGTGACCAGTGTGAGCTTTTGGAATTTGAATCATGTGGCTTTGCGAGCTTTACTAATACCGTTACTTGGGAAGTTGACAATGTTGACGGAGATATAGCATTCTTCAATGTTTACTATTCTAATACCAGTGCGGAAGACGATTACACCATTGTCGGAACAAGTAGAACAAACGAGTTCGAACACAGCAACCTGCCTGAAATCAAAGGCTGTTATCGCATTGCAGCGGTTGATCGTTCCGGTAACGAAAGTGGTTTAAGCGACCCTATTTGCTTTGATAATTGCCCTTATTATGAGCTCCCGAATACCTTTACCCCGAATGGTGATGGTATTAATGATACCTTCAGAGCGTTTGACCAGCCAAATGGCAGATGTCCGAGGTTTGTAGAATCGGTTGTTGTTCAGGTCTTTGACAGATGGGGAGGTAGAGAAGTCTTCTCCTACAATACTGATGAGGTTACCGGTGAACCAAACATTTTTATAAACTGGGATGGAACAGATAATAATGGCGGAGAACTCGCTTCAGGAACTTACTACTATTCCGTTACTGTTACATTCAGTGTACTGGATCAATCAAAAAGAGTACAGGAATTTAAGAATTGGGTGAAAATCATACGATAGCAAATCAAGAAGTCTTACTGTTTGACGGGGTATGCAACCTTTGCAACAGCTCAGTCAACTTTATAATAGACCATGATCCAAAAGGGCACTTCAAGTTTGCTGCGCTTCAATCTGATTTTGGTCAAGAGAAGTTGGCAGAACTCCGTTTTGATCAAAAAGAATTCGACAGCCTTGTTTTACTATCTGATAATGAAGTTTACCAAAAGAGTACAGCCGCTTTAAAGATTGCCAAAAAGCTCAATGGCCTGTATCCACTTCTATACATATTCATCATTATCCCTCCATTCATTCGACACGGAGTGTATGATATTATCGCTAGGAACAGATACAAGTGGTTTGGGAAAGAAGATAGTTGCCGCATTCCTACCCCAGACTTGAAAGCTCGCTTTAAGGAAGCTTAGCGATTATTGATTAGCTTTGCCCGACTTAAAAATCGCGACATATGAAAGCTTATGTTTTTCCGGGACAAGGTGCACAGTTCCCAGGTATGGCTAAAGATTTATACGAATCTTCTGAAGAAGCCAAAAGACTTTTAGAATTAGCCAATGACATTTTAGGATTCCGTATTACCGACATTATGTTTGACGGTACAAAAGAGGAATTACAACAAACTAAAGTGACTCAACCAGCAATCTTTTTGCACTCGGTTGTATTAGCTAAAATCTCTGAAGAATTTAATCCAGATATGGTAGCAGGTCACTCTTTAGGTGAATTCTCAGCACTTGTTGCTAATGGTGTTCTTTCTTTTGAAGATGGACTTAAATTAGTTTCTCAAAGAGCTTTAGCCATGCAGAAGGCCTGCGAGACAAACCCTTCTACCATGGCAGCTATCTTAGGTTTAGATGACAACGTAGTTGAAGAAATTTGCGAAGGTATTGATGAAGTAGTTGTTGCCGCTAACTATAACTGCCCTGGTCAACTGGTAATTTCTGGTTCTCATAAAGGAATTGAATTAGCTTGTGAGAAGGCGAAAGAAGCCGGTGCAAGAAGAGCGCTTCCTTTACCTGTGGGTGGCGCCTTTCACTCGCCATTAATGGAGCCTGCCAGAGAAGAACTAGAGAAAGCTATAGATGCAACTGAGTTTAGTCAAGGTTCTTGCCCAGTGTATCAAAATGTTTCTGCTCAAGCAGAAACTGATGTTGATACAATCAAGGCTAATCTTAAAACGCAATTAACCGCTCCTGTCAGATGGACACAGTCTGTACAAGCTATGGTGGCCGATGGTGGCTCAACTTTTATAGAGAGTGGGCCAGGCAAAGTTCTTCAGGGTTTGGTGAAAAAGATTCATAGAGAGGCTGAAGTTGCTAGCATCTAGCTCACTAGAAACAAAAATTCTAAAGCTCATTCAAAAGAATGGGCTTTTTTTATGCTTTGTATTCTTCATTTCTTTTGAGGAAATTCCTTCAAAGAACTTCTCATGAAAAACTTTTTAATCTTCCTCCTGCTATTTACTGGTATCTCCGTTTTCGCCCAGCACGGCAAAGTCTATGACAACCTAACCATGCCAAGCGAGATTCTAGAAATGGATAGAAACTATGCGGTTTACTTGCCACCAGATTACGAAGCATCATCTAGAAGTTACCCAGTACTTTATCTATTACACGGTGCAGGAGATGACCATACTGGCTGGGTACAGTTTGGGGAGGTTTTACATATCACTGATCAGGCCATTAAGAATGGTGAAGCAACTCCTATGATTATTATTATGCCTGATGCTAAGACTGGTCAATTGGGCTATTTCAACACCCCAGGAGATAAATGGAGATATGAAGATTTCTTTTTTGAGGAGTTTATGCCTCATGTGGAAGAGAAATTCAGAATTAAAAAAGAAAAACGCTTTAGAGCCATTTCAGGTCTTTCCATGGGAGGTGGCGGCACCTTTACATATGCCATTCACAGACCTGACCTCTTCTCCTCAGCGGTACCCATGAGTGCATATATTGGACCGAGCAGCGTTCAGCAGTTAGAAAAACAAATGGAGCGTATGAACTTTGATGGAACGGTTGATGAATTAAGAACTTATTGGGAAAGCATCAATGCCCTTTCTCTCATTGAAAAAGGAGATGCCAAGGCCATAGGCTCAGTCCGGTGGTTTATTGACTGTGGAGATGATGACTTTCTATTTGAAGGCAACAGCTTGATTCATATAGCCATGAGGAAAAAGAATATCCCACATGAGTACAGGGTGAGACAAGGCGGACATACTTGGACCTATTGGCGTGAATCTCTGCCCATGGCCCTTAAGTTCGTATCAGACGCTTTTCACCAATACTAGCTATTAAAAAGCTTTACCTCTAATGGATCAGTAGTTTCATCCAATAACTCTTGCTGTGTTTTCCCATTGGCCGGATGCAAAAGACTTGGTGCCAATTCTACCAATGGCAATAAGGTAAACCTTCTATTGGCAATTTCTGGATGAGGAACTTGCAAGTCTTTCTCATCAATGAGTTCATCCTTGAAATAAAGAATATCTATATCGATCAAACGGCTCCCCCACTTCTCTTCACGAACTCTACCCATTTGTTCTTCTATTTCTAGCAATAAGGCCAGCAATCTACTCGGTGCCCGATAAAAGTCTATTTGGACTACCTGATTCAAAAAGCTAGGCTGGTCTTCAATTCCCCAAGCAGCAGTTTCATAAACAGAAGACTCTCGGATAACTGTGATCATTTTCGTCATCATAAGCTCCTTTGCCCTCTGAAGATTTGCCATCCGATCACCCAAATTAGTACCAAGCAACAAGTATATTCCCTCCATAGCTTCAAATATAGTATTGGAAGTTGGAGTTGAAATAGTACCTCCCTATTTTGCTGACTAATTAACCCAACCCGAATGAGTGAGATTCGACACGACTGGACGAAGCAGGAGATCATAGATATTTATAACAAGCCACTTCTAGACTTAATATATGAGGCGGCTACTATTCATAGAAAACACCATAACCCAAACGAAGTACAGGTAAGTACCCTTCTATCAATCAAAACTGGCGGATGCCCTGAAGATTGCGCCTACTGTCCTCAAGCTGCTCGTTATCATACAGATATCGAAACCAACGACTTGATGACAACAGATCAGGTCAAAGCACAAGCCCTGAGGGCCAAATCATCTGGCTCTTCGCGTGTTTGTATGGGTGCAGCCTGGAGAAATGTAGAAGACGGCCCTGAATTCGAGCAAGTACTAGACATGGTCCGTACCATCAATAGCTTGGATATGGAGGTTTGCTGCACCTTAGGTATGCTGAATGAGAATCAAGCCAAAAGACTAGCTGAAGCGGGACTTTATGCCTACAACCACAACCTAGATTCTTCCGAAGAATACTACAAAGAAATTATCTCAACTCGTGGTTGGGAAGACAGATTAGAGACCTTAACTAATGTTCGTAAAACGAATGTTACTGTTTGCTCTGGTGGTATCATCGGTATGGGCGAATCTATTGAAGACAGAGCGGGAATGCTTTTGGCTCTAGCTTCACTTAGTCCGCAACCAGAATCTGTTCCGATTAATGCATTGGTATCTGTAGAAGGAACACCTTTAGAAGAACAACAGGTGGTACCGATCTGGGATATGATTAGAATGGTGGCCACTACAAGAATTGTATTGCCCCTTACCACGGTTAGACTTTCTGCTGGTAGAACTGAAATGAGTAAGGAAGGTCAGGCATTCTGTTTCTTAGCAGGTGCAGGGTCAATCTTTGCTGGAGACAAGCTCTTAACCACCCCTAATCCAGATGTTAATGAAGACATGGAGCTCTTTAACATACTCGGTATTAATCCAATGAAGCCATATGCTAAAGGAGCTAAGCCAACACCTTTACCAGAAGAAGAGATGACACCAGCGGGCGAAGACAAAACAAAATGGTCTAGGCCAAAGCATAGAATTGAAAGAAATGTAGAAGCCAGTAAGGTTGCTAACAAAAAAAGAAAGGAAGCTTTATAAGCTTCCTTTCTTTTTAATATCTCTATATCATTTCAATATAGACTCCATCCGGATCTTTAATAAATATGATTCGATAATTATCTCTCTTCACATCGCCCACATTCTCAATACCCGCATCCTTTATTCTTTTAATCACAGGGGTTAAATCTGAATAACTAAAAGTGAGGTAGTTTACACCAGACAGCTTATCGATCCCATCTTGGTCTTTACTCCTTTTTGTTTTATCAAAATAGGCAAGCTTCAGAATGGTTGCTGAAGGCTTATTCTTCATCTTAAACATTTTAACAGAAAATGGCCTCTCGTTCGCTGCTCCTGCTTCTTTACTCCACTGCTCGTCTAGGCTAAATTCTAAGACAGGCTCCATACCCACTACCGTAGTATAAAACTGCTCAGATACTTGAATATCCGAAACCACAAGACCTATGGCTAACACTCCTAATTCCTCATCTTTTTGCCATGCCTTAACGTTCAAGGAGGAAAGCAAAATTACTGTTAGCAAAAATCCAACTCTTATCATTTTCATAGAATCAATTTCGGTAAAGTCAGTGGATAATAAAAAAGCCTCAGGATTTCTCCCGAGGCTTCAAATTTCATTTTGAAATTGATTAGAACAGTTTAAAACCAACTGCTAATACCAAATGACTTGGTCTTTCATCCGTGGCAAATGTTACATTACCAGCAGTTACATCTTCACCAAATTTTTCACTTAGAGAACCCTCGTATTTCAAATCAATAGCAAACTTCAGGATATCAATACCAATGCCTGCTTGAAAACCAATAGTGGTACTGCTGTAGTTCTCTTTAATATCTGTAACAGTTCCATTTAAATCACTTTCTGCACCAGTTAGAAAACTGAAAGAAGGACCAGCATTAATTCTTAATGGGCCAATCTTAGCACCAATCATCACTGGAACGTCTACACGGTTAAAGCTCAGGTCAACATTATTGGCATTCGTTGTAGAGCTAATTGTTGCTTCGCTATTAGAAATTAGAACTTCTGGCTGAACATAAAGCCCAATTACAGGTACTTTAAATCGTGCAAACAAACCATATTGAAATCCGAATTCAGCATCACCTGCTTGAACGGCAGCTACATCCTCTCTAATGTCAAGATTGGTAGATGTAACTGCTATTCTTGGTCCCAAAGTAAATTGTGCGCTTGCTGAATATCCTATAAACACCAATGCGAAGAGCATCAAATATTTTTTCATATCTAGGTAATTATTATGTTTTTGACTGTAGCAAAGTTAACCAAGCTTTCTCTACTTCATCATTTTCCAAGAATTTTTGTGCCAATTCGTGCAAATGATTCTCAAATGACTCAC
>CBFIDV010000026.1:0-38330 GCA_965661455.1 Roseivirga sp. | reverse complement strand
TCTTGGCCTTACTGCGGTGAGATTGATGTCTTAGAGTGTGTAGGTAGCGAGATTGATGATGAATCAGGAGACGGTATTAATCATGCATCATGTCATACAAGAACCTATTATTTCAAAGAAGGAACTCATATTACAGCGGTTACCGATGTGAAAGATATGGTAGATGAATTCCATAACTATACCATTGAGTGGACTCCAGAAGGTATTGTGGCCTTTCTAGATGGTGAAGAATATTACACCTACGATAAGACGAACGATGAATTAGAATGGCCATTTGATAAACCTCAAAACCTAATAGTGAATTTGGCTATGGGTGGTGGCATGGGCGGAGCGATCGATCCTGCAGCTGATAATGAGCAATTCATTCTAGATTATGTAAGAGTATATGAAAGAAAATAATCAGCCATGAAGAAGCTGTTATTTGTAGTGGCCACTAGCATTAGTTTGTTAGTGGCTTCTTGTTCTCAAGAAGCAAAAACTGGATTAATCTGGTCTGGTGAATTCGAAGGACAAGCGTTGGACAAGACTAAGTGGGAAGCTGTAATTGGTAATGGCTGCCCTCAATTGTGTGGATTCGGTAATAATGAACTACAGTATTATACGGACAATCCGAATAACCTTAAAGTCGACAATGGAATATTGACCATTTCGGCTACTGAAGATTCAATAGGAGAGAATGCATATCAATCCGCAAAGCTCATCACTAAAGGGCTCGCTGAATGGAAGTATGGTCGCTTTGAAATTCGGGCTAAAATTCCCGGAGGCAAGGGCAACTGGCCAGCTATTTGGATGTTGCCTTCAAAGAATACTTATGGTGGCTGGCCAAAGAGTGGCGAGATTGACATTATGGAGCATGTAGGCTATAATCCTAATATGGTCTACGGTACCGTACACACAGATGCTTTTAATCATATGAAGCAAACTGAAGACAATGATTCTCTAAGCGTTGCCACCCTTTACGATGAGTTTCATGTGTTTGCGATTGACTGGACAGAGGACAAAATTGATTGGTATATAGATGATGAGAAATACCACACTTTTGTGAATACTGGGAATGAAAATTCTGCTGAGTGGCCTTTTGATCAACCCTTCTATATGATCTTAAATGTTGCCGTTGGTGGAAGCTGGGGAGGCAAATATGGAATTGCAAACGATATCTTTCCAAATAGGATGGAGATTGATTATGTTAGTGTATATGCCTTAGATTAGGGCGTTTTTTTAACCTTTGTAGTTTCATTTGTCAAAATTATGGGTCTGTTAAAGTCTATGTTTATGGAGATTATTTTAACGGACTACCTTATCGTCCGATGAAAAAATGGATGGTTTAATAAATAATTTTAGTGTCAGTGAGGAGGAAGTTTAGTTCTTAATTGACAGCAATTTTAAATCTTATCATTATCGCATTCTGGATCTATTTCAGCTAAAAATGGAAAAGCACTTTAAAGTAGCCGTAGTTGGCCCTATCCCTAGAGATCATATCACTACACACAGGGGAGATGTGATTGAAAAATATGGATGTATTACCCATCCCACAATTGGTTTAGCTCAATTGCTAAAGGATAAAGGAATAGTTTATCCTGTTTCTCATATCCGAAAGGTAGATACTCCTGCTGTCCAAGAAATTTTTGCTCCTTATGATGCTATCGATTCAACCGGTGTTTCTGATGAATCGGATACAGGTGATGTTATTAAGCTAAAATTCTTAGATCAGAATTTTAGAGAAGAGCGGCAAACGGCCTTTATGAATCCGATTACACCCAAGGACATGGCACCATATTTAGACTGTGATGCTTTCGTTTTTGTTCCTATTACAGATCACGAGATTATTCTAGATACCCTCAAATATTTGAAAGAGCATAGTAAAGGAACTATCATTTTCGATGGTCACGGTCCTACACATACTATGGCTATAAATGGTGAGCGATATAAGAAATTCTGGGTTGAGAGAGACTTATGGTTGCCATACATAGATGTACTAAAAATGAACCTTGAGGAATCTTGGTGTACTTGGTATAAAAACGAATATAGAGAGGACGAATTGACCGATTTGCTAGATGATATAGGGCAAGATCATTTGGAGCCTATGGCAGATTACATACTGGATAGAGGACCTAAAGCGCTGATTGTAACAACAGACGCTACAGGGTGCAAGGTCTTTACCAAACCTAATGGTAAACTCAAGGAAGAATTTGTTCCTTCCATTTTCATGAAAAACGTGGTGGATACAACCGGATGCGGTGATTCATTCGCTGGAGGTTTGGCCTACGGTTTAATGGACGGAGGAGATAACTTCATTGTTTCCGCAATGTATGCAAACGCATTAGGTGCTCAACGCACACAAGGTACGACCTTCGAAGTATTCAAGAGTTTAGACGAGACTGAGGCAATGATGCGCTCAAATTACCAAGACTTCAAATGAGTTCAATAAAAGCCTGCATTTTCGACCTTGACGGAGTCATTGTGGATACCGTATCTGCACATTATATCGCTTGGAAGACCATTGCCGATGAGTTGGGTATTCCTTTTGATAAGACACAAAATGAGCAATTAAAAGGGGTGAGTCGTATAAAGTCAATGAAGAAAATTCTTGCACTTGGCAACGTAGAAATGCCCGAAGAAGAGATTAAAGCACTAACTAAGAAGAAGAATAAGATCTATGTGGAGATCATTTCTAAAATGACTCCTGCAGACATTCTACCCGGTGTAGAGGACTTCTTACTAACGCTTGAAGCGCACAATATCCCTAAAGCGATTGGTTCGGCCAGTCGGAATACTCCCACCATTTTAAAATGTGTTGGCCTAACGAACAGATTCGATGCCATTGTTGACGGTAATGTGGTAAGTAACTCAAAACCAGATCCAGAGGTGTTTCTAAAAGGAGCTGAATTGTTAGGGGCTTCTCCAGCAGATTGCGTGGTTCTAGAAGATGCCATATCTGGCGTAAAAGCAGCAAAAGCAGGGGGGATGAAATGCGTTGGGGTTGGCAAGCCTGAAATATTAAAACAAGCAGATCTGGTGATTCCAGATATGACACAATTGACATTAGAGAAAATACAAAATCTTTAGAATGAAGAATTACATCAAACACGATCCATGGTCAATTATTGAGGAAGGGTTCATTCCTGAATACAATGAGATTTCGGAGAGTATTTTTAGTATTGGAAACGGTATGTTCGGTGGACGTGCCAATTTTGAGGAGAAATACTCAGGTGCTACACTGCAAGGAAATTATGTAGCAGGTGTATATTATCCAGACAAGACCAGAGTAGGTTGGTGGAAGAATGGATACCCAGAATACTTTGCCAAAGTGCTTAATGCAGCTAATTGGATTGGAATCGATATTGAGTTTGAAGGTGAAACGTTAGACTTGCATACGGCTGAAGTCTCTGACTTTAGGAGAGAGCTAAATATGCGTGAAGGTTACCTTCAACGTTCATTCACGGCAAAAATGCCCAGTGGTAAAACCGTGTCAGTGATTTCTACACGCTTTAATTCTCTAGTGAAGAATAAGGTTGGCGCTATCGCTTATCAAGTAACTCCTATAAATTTTACAGGTGCTGCTAAAATCACACCGAGTGTAGATTTTGATGTGGTAAACAATGACTCCAACTATGATGAGAAATTCTGGGTAGAGCAGGAAAAGAAGGCTGCAGAGGGTTTCTCATTCATAATGGCAAGTACCAAAAAGACTGATTTTTGGGTAGCTACAGGAATGGAATTCCACATAGGTGGAAGCTTTTACTCTGATGGAAGGTTTACGTTTGAAAGAGAAAAATATGTAGAGGTAACTGAAACAGGTACGGTAAAAGAAGGTGAGGCCTTCACGGTTTACAAGTATGCTGCAAACATCTCTTCCATGTATTTAGACAAAGACCAACTCGTGGCCAATTGTGCCAAAGAGGTAGGCAGTGCTTCAGAAATAGGTTTTGACGACCTGCTAGACGAGCACAAAGCGGCTTGGGTTTCTAACTGGGTAAAGAGTGATATCGTTATTGAAGGCGATGTAGCTGCCCAGCAAGGTATTCGGTTCAACATCTTTCAAATGAACCAGACTTATACTGGCCAAGACGAAAGATTAAATATTGGCCCTAAAGGATTTACTGGTGAAAAGTACGGAGGATCTACGTACTGGGATACTGAGGCTTACTGTTTGGCCTTCTACCTAGCTACAGCTGAGCCTGAAGTGGCTAAGAACCTAGTCCTTTACAGATACAAGCATTTAGAAAGAGCGATTGAAAATGCTCAAAAGCTAGGCTTTACCGATGGCGCTGCTTTATACCCAATGGTAACCATGAATGGTGAAGAGTGTCATAATGAGTGGGAAATTACCTTTGAGGAGATTCACCGTAACGGAGCAATCGCTTATGCAATCTATGACTACATCAACTATCATGGCGATGAAGATTACCTCATAGAATACGGTCTAGAGGTATTGATTGCTATTTCTCGATTCTGGTCACAGCGTGTGCATTGGTCTGAAAGTAAAGGCCAATATGTGATGCATGGTGTTACAGGGCCGAATGAGTACGAGAACAATGTGAATAATAACTGGTATACCTCTAAAATGGCACTCTGGACCTTAGAGTACACCTTAGAAGGTCTCAAGAAGTACGAAAATTCAGCTGCATTGAAGGCGCTGTTTGACAAAGTTAACTTCAAAGGGGCTGAGGAGACCGAGAAATGGGAGCATATCTTGGATAACATGTACCTAGGTTATGACGAAGAAAAAGGAGTCTTCTTACAGCAGGATAATTTCTTAGATAAGGACTTAATGCCTGTAGATGATATTCCTGATGGTCAGCGACCGATCAACCAGAACTGGTCTTGGGATAGAATTCTTCGCTCTTGCTTTATCAAACAAGCAGATACACTTCAAGGGATCTACTTGTTTGAAGATGAATTCGATATAGAAACGATTGAGCGTAACTTCGATTTCTATGAGCCGATGACAGTTCATGAATCATCACTTTCTCCATGTGTGCATGGTATTCTGGCTTCTAAGCTAGGAAGAAAAGAGAAGGCCTATGAGATGTATATCCGTACGGCCCGTCTAGACCTAGATGATTATAATAATGATACGGAAGACGGTTGTCATACCACTTCAATGGCGGGTACTTGGATGGCTTTTGCTAAAGGCTTTGCTGGTATGCGTGTTAGAGAAGGAGAGTTGTACTTCAGTCCGAGTTTACCCGATCAATGGACGGGATATAATTTCCACATCAAATTCAGAGGTAGAAACTTAGGGATAAGCGCTAAAGACGGACAAATCAATATTGAGAATGAGTCTACTGAAGCCTTAGATCTTTATGTATACGACACTAAGGTAAGTGCTCCTGCGGAAGGTTCTGTCTCTATAGAGATGGAGTAATGAGTATTTGAAAATAGTATTGAGAATATAGAACAAAGCCCAAGCACTTGCTTGGGCTTTTGTCTTTTATAGATGTTGCGAGAGGCTACAAGAATTTAATCAGTGAAAAGTATCGAGCGGGTTTGCCCTTAGTTAAGAGGATGGTATTTGCTACTATAATAAGTGCATTTAATGCATAGGCAATTAAGACAATGATAATAGCTTTGCTAAAGATGAATTCTGCTAGGATACCTGTTTTTGCAGCGACAAATGGTGCAATCACTGCAATCATAAGCGTCAAAGTCCAAGTAATCTGAAAATTGATCAAGGCCTTACCTAGTTGATCTAAGTTCACCACCTTGCCTCTTTTTGCTGTCCATACAATAAACGGAATGAGGATGCCGAGTATTGGAAATAGAATAAAGGATAAGGCACTCAGGTTTAGAAATACCAAGAACTTAAGATCGTCTTCTACTTCCCAATTCGCTAAATCTTCTGGCGTTACGTCTAAAGAAGCTGCTATTCTGTTCAAAGTGTCACCTGTGGGTTTACTTTCACCATTCTCAATGCGTTGAATGGTTCGATAGCTGAGTCCTGAGTCTTCAGCAAGAAGCTCTTGTGATAAGCCTTTTTTGGTACGATACTCCTTTACCTTTTTACCTAAATATGACTTATCCATTTTTTGATCCTTGAGTTTTAAAATGCCTTATAAGCGCTAGGGTTGTGATACCAATTAGAAACCCAGGTATAATTTGTATAAGGGCTCCATAAAAAACGTGGTTAAGTAAAGCTTCAGGGAAGTTATCAAAATATAAACCATAATGACTGCCCATTTCGAATTTCCGATCGAGCCACCAAAGTACAGCAACAGCTATTCTAGTTATAGGAGAGAAAATGACAAGACCATAAAATAGGAGTAAGGTAGCTTTGGGCTTGTCACATAGCTTTATACCCCAGTAAACAGACAGACCAAAACTGAACCAAAGCAAGCCAACAAGAAAGATATAGATTTCAGGTATACCCAGTTGTTCAAGACCAAACCGAATTGGTGTTATCAATAGGCCCAACAGGATTGGGATTTTGACTATTCTCAGTACCTCTTTGAAAAGCCCCTCTGACTGAATGTCGCTTTTAATTTCTGTAGTGTAATTCATCTGTTTTGAGTTTTGAATTTCGTTGCTCAAATATAGATGTGTGTATAGGTCCTTTCTCACGACATGGTCACGACAACTACACGACAAGTGTGTTTAAAGGCTTTAAACAATGTTTTTTCTGATTCATGGAGATTGCTACTCATGCGGAAATATCATAAAGTGAGTTCCTCCACCGGTCTTAGCGTCTCGCTAAGACTTACTAGTTTAGTATAACCACCCTAAAGAGGGGAGTATATGGTACTATCTGTGAGTTTTTTACTGCATTTTATTTCCTAACTGCGTAGAAAGATTTGGGAGCTTGAAAATCAAGAACATTCTAGAATACTCTAGAATTCTTTCTTTCATAAAGTGAAGCACAACCTACGAAGCGTTACGTTAGTCTATAAAAAGAGCTATTGAAAAGTTAAATGCTCGTATAAGAATAGAGTTAGCAAAATCATTCTGAATGTCCAGGAAATGGTTCTGATCCAATTGGTGCTAATGAGTTTGCGAATTAAGCTTGAGGAATGTCCTTCTTTAAGTTTTAGATGAATCGGTATTTGGACAAAGACTGTGCTTAAACCCGTTATCCTTCATAAACCAATGTTGAGATACTGATTCAGGTCTTGGATCTGATACCATAAAAGAAGTCCTGTAATCAGTTCAATAATCATAACAGGTCCAGTAATGTAACCCGTAACCCAGTTCTTCTTTTGATAACTGATAAAAACCTTTTGATCAATAGATTTGAAGTGGGTAATGCACGATCTGAACAAACCAGCAAATGCCCAGCATATAAAGTGTGCTTATCAGATGTATGATGAAAACCGTTTTCACTCAACGATACGATTAAGTCATGGGCATTGTTTGGATCTGCAAAGAAAAGTATTCTCGCTATACGCTATACGCTATACAGACTAATAAATCCCTTCTCTTTGCTGCATCCACTGCTCATTGGCAATGTAATCGTCATAAGTGCTTAGCTTGTCTAAGTAGCCTTTTGGCCCTATCTCTAGAATTCGGTTTGCAACAGTATTGGTAAACTCATGGTCATGAGATGTAAATAAAACTGTACCTGGGAAATCTTTAAGTGCATTATTAAATGCTTGAATAGATTCTAGGTCTAAGTGGTTAGTCGGTTCATCGATAATGAGTAGGTTTCCCTGCTTTAACATCATTCTTGAAAGCATACAACGTACTTTTTCTCCTCCTGAAAGCACATTGGCTTTTTTGAATACTTCCTCTCCCGAGAAGAGCATTTTGCCCAAGAAGCCTCTAATGAATACTTCATCTTTTTCACCCGTTGCGAATTGTCTCAACCAATCGACTAAGTTTTCAGTGGTGTCGAAGTATTCTGAATTATCGTTAGGTAAGTAGGAGTGAGTGATGGTTTGTCCAAACTTGAACTCCCCGCCATCCGCCTTCAGCTCATCCACAAGTATTCTAAAGAACGAAGTAGTAGCAGAGCTGTCTTTGCTTAAAACAGCAATTTTATCACCTCTGTTTATAAACAGATCTAATCCAGCAAAGAGTGTCTTCTCCTCGTTGGAATAACTCATTTCTTTAATCTCGAGAATCTGGTCGCCTGCTTGTCTTTCTTGTTCAAAAATGATGGCTGGGTATCTTCTTGTAGAAGGTTGAATGTCGTCTAGGTTTATTTTATCTAGGAGCTTTCTTCTACTCGTTGCCTGCTTAGATTTAGAGGCATTCGCGGAGAAACGCGCAATAAACTCCTGTAATTCCTTCTTCTTTTCTTCAGCTTTTTTGTTTGCTGAAGAACGTTGAGACAAGGCCAGCTGACTAGATTGATACCAGAAGCTGTAATTACCAGTAAAGAGCCTTACTTGGCTGAAATCAATATCTACAATGTTTGTACAGATAGTATCTAAAAAGTGTCTATCGTGAGAAACTACGATAACGGTATTCTTAAAATCTAACAGAAAGTCCTCTAACCAAGATATGGTCTGTAAGTCCAAGTCGTTAGTAGGCTCATCGAGAATTAGTAAGTCTGGGTTACCGAATAAAGCTTGAGCTAAAAGGACACGTACTTTTTGACTACCATTCAGGTCTTTAACCAAACTGTGATGTAGGTCTTCTGTAATACCCAAACCACTGATAAGGGCCGCTGCATCAGACTCAGCATTCCAGCCATCCATTTCAGCAAACTGTGCTTCAAGCTCAGATGCTTTTATGCCGTCTTCCTCAGAGAAGTCTGGCTTCATATAAATGGCGTCTTTCTCCTGCATAATGCCCCAGAGCACAGTATGGCCCATCATTACTGTATTTAGTACCGTTTTTTCATCAAACTCAAAGTGGTTCTGCTTAAGAACCGCCATGCGCTTGCCTGGCTCCATAATTACTTTACCCGAGTTAGGGTCCACATCTCCAGAAAGAATCTTGAGGAAAGTAGATTTACCTGCTCCATTGGCCCCAATTACACCGTAACAGTTGTTACCAGTGAATTTGATGTTGACCTCATCAAAAAGGACTCTTTTACCGTAGGCTAGGGATATATTCTGTGCAGCAATCATAAAGGGTACGTTTCAGGCCGCAAAGGTAGGATTTTAATTTTCTACAAGAGAAAAACTAAGAAAAAAACCATAATTAGAGCCCTTCATGTTCATTCAAATATTCGTAGAGAAGGCCACCTACATTATCTATTTGATCCTGAGTAGGGTCTGGGTAGAATTCAGGCACATAAAATGTCGAATCTTCGTCCATAATAAGTATGTATTCGAAAACGAATCCGTTGTTCCCAACATAGTTTATTTGCTTGTCTACATTCATGTAGGCTCTGTTAAATCGGTGTTCTTCTTTTACAATTCTATTAACAGAATCAGCAAATACTTCCATATACCGATCATGTGCCTGGAATTGAAACTTTGCTTCGCATGAACAAGAATTACCTGTCACGTTTTGGGCTTCCTTGTATGCATCTAGAATTCCAAAACCAATCTCCTCAATTACATCATATTCAGAGATTGTTGATTCCTCAATAATCTTATTTATCCTATTCTCAAAGTCTTCTATTTTTGCCCACTCTGCATTGTCTTGCCATACAATCATTTTTTCAATTAAGGCTTCTTTTAAGGCTTCTTGAGCTTGTGGTAACGCGCAATAGTTAGGCTGGGAATTGCAACTGCAAATGCTTATCAGTAGTACAAATGGCAGTGTGATGGAAGTTAAATTATTGTAGACCTTCTTCATTTGATGAATTCTAAGAGTGCAAAAAAATTAATTCAAGTGGTTCTTAAGAATAGTGGATACCTGCTTTGCTTGCTTTTCTTTAGAATAGGAGAGAACGGTTTCGGCCTTTTGTGTGGCGGTGTTTTTTAGAATTACCTCATAAGTGACAGTAAGAGTGGATAATGTAGGACTTATACCATTAGCCGTATTGGTGCTTTGTTCCTCCTTAACCATAACTTCAATTCCTAAAGTAGACGGTAATGCTCGCCATTCTCCTTTTTTAAACCCACAGAGCGATGCATAATCTTTAACTCTTCGTTGCTCAAAGTCAATCAGAATACCGTCATAGGTAAAGACTATCCCTAATCCTACAATGATTACCACAGCACCGATCAACAAAGACTGATTCTGAGTTAAATCTGATTCGACAAAAAGGGGAATGACCATATTGGCTACACCTGCTAAAACGAGCAAGGTTCCGATAAGGTGCTGCCCTTTGAGCAGCTGTCTGCTTTTGTAGTTGAATTGGCTCACTTAATTTATGTTTTCATGATCAAATTGAATGCACAATTGATCAATTTATAAAACCGATCTGTAGATTCTATACTTAATTTAGCGTGAGATTGATCGGTCCGTCAAAAAGTTCGTTTAATCAATAAATCAGCTGTAATGAAATCATATTTCTTTTCATTTATCTTTTTCTTCTTAGCCACATCAGAATTGATGTCTCAAGAAAAAAGCCTTACTGGAGCTTTCAATCCTTATCCACAGACAGATGGTTCTGTACTTCTATTGAATAGAAATCTGTTGAAAAATAATTCCGGGAATTTAGCCTTAGAGTTTTCGCTTTTGGATAATGATTTCAATGAGGTTTGGAAGAATTACTATCCCTTCAGTAAAGGCTTATCGCCCGTCTTTCAGAAAATAACCCCAGAAGGTATTTTGCTTCTTTTTACAAATGCCAAAGCTCAGAATTATGAATTGGTAATGGCTAATTTGGAAGATGGAAGCTTTATGCGAAGTTCATATAATTTTACAGAACCCTTTGATGTTTCTGAAGCTGAGTTCTATTATGATAATGTATGGGTTTCTGGTGCCATAGGAGGTAAACCAGCCTTATTCAAATTAAACGCCAATGACACTTACAATACAATGCCCATTGGTTTACCTGGCCTAATGAAGTATGCGGGCAGTTTACAGTTCAATGGATCTCGTAAGGCTTTAGATTATCTTTTACTAGGAGAAATAGGAAAGGAAGATGTTATCGTATGGCGTTCTGTTTCGCTTGAAGGAGATATATTGGCGGATCAAAAAATATACGAGTTTGGAAGAAATGTGGTCCGTAGCATAAAAGGCAAGTTTACAAACGATAGGGCCATTGCAACAGGGGTCTACGCCATTAAGAATAAGCAAAAGGACGAAGGAATTTATTTTGCTTCATTTTCTACAAAACCCCAACTTTTACTTAAATCATATAAAGAGAACCCAGAAGTTATTAGTTATAAGCGAATAACTGATATTGAGAAAAAAGGCTTTTCAGCATCTAAAGCTGTTAAATATAAGTTGCCAAGTAGGCAAATTTATATAGACGATTTGGTTTTTGATGAAGATGGGGTCTGGGTAGCTTATGAGGTTTACGGTACTGAATTTAGAAATAGAGGTGTATTGGAGCAGCAGTTTATTTCTCGGGATCGAACAGCCCAGATCGATCAGAATACTTATGGCTTTAGGAATGGTTTAGGTGGTTCTACACTTGCGGATAGAATGGAGACCTATTCAGCCACAGATCAGCTGCAATATAATTTCATGAATCAAAGTTTAGGAAAGGCTATCCGGGAGGGAATTAGATACAATCATACCAGTTTTATTCAGCTTAAAAATAACTCTGAGATTGTCTCTAGGCCTGGTGTTTGGTTCAATATAGACGATGGTGGCCGATTGGCAGAAACGACCCAGATGGGAGGAGAGGTGTTGGCCTATTCAGACAAGAATAGACTAATTGAATTTGATTATAGGAAGAACCAATTGAGAAGCATTAATGGTCCTGACAATACCCTTGTTTTGGCCTGGCAAAAAGACTATGCTTTGGGCTTTACCTTTGTGAAAGACTCTAAGCTCACGAAGCTTTCAAAATTAAAGTTTGAGTAAAAATCAGCTTAAAGCGTATTTTTGGTTAAGTTTTTAAAGTAATCCTTCCATTCAGTTTGGTTTGGTAAAGGCGGATGGTGGTCGGTTATTTTCCCATTTTCGTCTAGAAATAAAAAATCCGGCAAAAGGGCTGTGTAAAAAGACTTGGTAACTTCTTCGCCAAAACCTAAATCTATTCTATGGTGTTCAATGCCTTGTTGTTCAAAACCATAAATCTTTTTATTCAACTGCCATTTATCTTCATCCTCATCTAGTGAGATCATGACCAGCTTTAGTTTACCTTTTTTTATGAGCTTTCTCATTTGTTGAGAGGGTAGTATCTCATAATAGTTCGGTACTTTCCATTTGGCCCAAAAGATGATAAATGTTGGAATGCCTTCATAATTGGCTAAAACATTTTGACATTCAGTAGAGGAGATTAAACTCTCAATACCTTTTTTAAATTCATTAATGGATTTGAACTGTTTCTGCAAACTGATTCTCTGAGATAAGTCAGTGATTATTTTTTGCTCTAAAGGAGTTGCCTCTAAAACATTATAATTATTCCAAAAAGTTGAATCATAATCAATTTCTCTCAAGTCCTCCTCATTGGGTTCATTCGAATCGATTCTCACTTTTGACTTTGGAATAAACTCATTCAGCATCATTTCTACATGAGATTGGTGTTTTACCGCTTCAATGCTAGGGTTATTCAAAGTGTAGTGCGAAGCAGAAACACCGGATAGTACTCTTATGGGGTAATACTTATTCTTGATACGTTCATAGAAGACCTTTTTTTCAACAACCGAGTAAATGCTGTCTTGCTTGTTGGTACTAATTTGCTTTTCTGTATAATCAGCCCTTACAAATGCCTTGTCGTTTAGGTTGATATAAATTTTTCCTGAATAGTTGAGTTTGCCTTCATGTTTAGTTTCAAAAGCAACAATGGCCACTGGGTCTTCTTGGAAAGTAGTGGTGTCTGTTATAGACAGCTCGTATTGGTCTAAGTTTCTTCTTAAGGGATTATGAAATTCATAATTATATAAATCATTTGAAAGCAAGAAGTTGAGCGAAATAGGAGGGTGTGTCAATTTAGCAAAAGCTGTGAAGTCGAAACTTCTGCGCATCTGCCTAATATTGAAACCTAGTCGCTGTTCAGGTATTTGAACTAGGTTAGCCTTCCCATCTATTTGATTGTAGGATACAGCGGCTTCAGTAAGTCGTACATAGGTCGAATCTTCTTTACAATAATGCCGGTAGAAGCCTTTTGCCAAGTATTTAGACCGAATTTTGTTGGATGGGATTCTATCAATCGCATCCATTAGAAGTGTTTTGGCTTGGTTGGTTTCTTTTCGAATGGCCCTTTCACTTTTTATCACGACTTCATTTAATTGTTTGCTAGAAGCCTCAAGTTTGAATACCTGGTATTGGCTTGGTTCAATTTGAGATAAATTGATGTTTTGTGAGATATAGCCTATGCTAGATAGTTTGAGTACATGATCTGAGGAAAAGAGATCTCTTTTCAGTTTTAATTCAAAACGACCTTCCAAGTTTGTAGATGTGCCATAATAGAAATTATCTAATCGGATATTTACGTAGGGTATCGCTTCATCTTTGTTAGTTTCAACAATTTGACCCCTTAATATCACTATCTCGTTTTGAGCTAAACCAATAGATGGTAAAAAAATAAGAATTGCGAGTAGTAAGCGTTTCATAGCCGTATGTCACAAATTAACGATTAAGTGTATAAAGATTGTGACGGTTTAGCATCAATAAAAGATTATTAAAATCTTAGATTTTTAAATCTAAATTATTGGTAGAAATCGCTTTTGTTCGCATCTTCGCAGCAAAGAAAGAGACTATGTTTATTCTTATCGTACTTGCCCTTTTCGTAGCCGCTATCGTTGCGCCATTCATTCTTCCAAACAAGAAGGTGTCTACTCACAAAAAAGATTGGGACGTTTAAACGCTCTCTTTTACAATTCTCGTTTTTCTACCGATAATAAAGTAGAGTATTCCGCCTACATAGGGTAGAAGTAGTGCTACTAATAATCAGATCAGTCTATTTTGTCTCGGGTTAAAGTCATGTCTCACAATATCTATTACTGCTAGAAATGAGATTAAGATTGGGGACAAAACAAATAGAATAAGAATAAATTCGTGTCCTCCGGGTAAGCCTATTGCCTGAATCATTTCCATATTAAGATTTTTGTGTCGTGTCTATTTTTGTCTTTCTACCAATTAGAAAGTACAATATTCCTCCAATAAGTGGTAGGAATAGGGTTACCAAGAGCCAGACTAGTTTATTCTGATGTGGCTCAAATTCATTCCTCAAAATATCTATTAGGGCGACAACATTTACCAAGTATGGGCTTAGGAGTAGAAGAAAGATACCTGAAATGAAGGAGAGTTCTTGTCCCCCTGGTACGCCTATTGCCTGAATCATTTCCATATTAAAATTGCTGTCGTGGGTCTATTTTACTGTTTCTACCAATGATAAAGTAAAGGATTGAACCAATTAATGGCATTAATAAAACCACCAAAAGCCAGACTAATTTATTCGAATGTGGTTCAAATTCATTCTTTAAGATATCTACTAGGGCAAGAATAATAACTGCTAATGGGACCAATGCGAATAGTAAAACCATTCCTAATCCTCCTGCCATTCCAATTGCTGGTATCATGTTTATTGAACTTTCTGTTGTTTACCAATTACAAAATAAAGAATAGCACCAAGTATTGGAATAAAAAGAACAACTAATGTCCAAACTAGCTTGTCCATTGGGCGCTTAAATTGGTTACGGATGATATCGATAAGTGCAGCGACTATTAGAAAAAACGGGACCACCCAAACGAGAATGTAGAAGAAGAACATATAATGAATCTATTAAAAAAAGGGGTGTTATAAGTTACCTATATAACGCCCCCTTTTTGGTTGGAGTTGTTTTATTAACTAAATCTCGTATTCACTTGGGTCAATTTCTATGCGCTGACCGCCAGCATTAATTGCTTCGTGAATTTTGTAGATACAAACTTCAGATTTGTACGACTCAATTGCATCGTAATTCAAGGTTTCTTCGCCTCTCACTGTTTCTACAAAGTTGTACAAGTGAGCTGTGTGAGCCGCTAGGTTATATACTTTGCTCATACCAGCCATGTCTTTAATGTCATAGCTAATCTGAGGGGCGGTTTCTTTAATACCAGAATCGCCAGACTCTTTCTCCTTGTACTCAGACATATCTGCAAGGTTAGAAAGGTATCCAGCCTCTATATACTTTTTCCATCTGTTGGCAGGTACACGAGACTCTCTGTAAATCTGATTGTCTTTGCCTTCAGAAATAACAAAGGCACCATCATCGCCAATAAAGCGCTCATAAACACCTATAGCTCTCGAGTTTGAGATGTTCTCATAAATACCGATTGCCGGTCCATTTGGAGTATCATACTCAAGTATGGTAGCCATGGTGTCGGCTTGTTCTAGGCCAAAGTAGGAGTTGTTACCCGAAGCATAAACCGTTTTTGGGAAACTGTCAACAAACCAGTTGAAGATATCGATTTGGTGTGAGCCTAAGTCGGAAACAACACCACCGCCTAGTTTCTTATAGTTTCTCCAGTTATACACTTGGTCTACAGTATCGAAGCCGTATCTCTTTAGTTTAGCTAGATCTAGATTATCTCTTTTAGAAGGTCTTTGTGTCCAGATTCTAGACCTGTTCCACTGCCCAATGGCATGGGTTAACCGACCGAACATTTGCTCTTGCTCCAGTAGTATTTCTTTTGTGAATCTATACCTGTCATTAGATCTTCTTTGACGACCGATCTGAAGGAGCTTTCCAGTTCTTTTTTGAGCTTCAGCCATTTTACGCGCATCCTCAATGTTGTTAGACATTGCTTTCTCACAATACACGTGAATACCAGCTTCTAGCGCATCTACAGCATGGCGCATATGCCAGAAATCAGGAGTAGCCATGGCAATGGCATCCAGATTCTCTTTTTCCATCATCTCATAGAAGTCTTCATAAGCATTTACGGTACCTCCATACTGCTCCATGTAGTTGGTTCTTGCTCTTTCTCTTCTGCTTTCTACAATGTCACAGACTGCTACAAGATTGGCGCTTGGTATTTTGGGAATGTTGCTGAAAATCATTCCACCACCACGTCCACCGCAACCTACAACAGCGATGTTGATTTTATCAGCTGCCTTTAAAGGATTGGCAGTTATATTGAAAGGGTTACCAATCATTAGACCCGTTCCGAAAAGGGCTGAGGTCTTCATAAAATCTCTTCTGCTAGAATTTGTCATGCTCTTTGTAGTTTATGCGAAATTGGGAAAAAGGTGTGTTAAAAAACCTAATATATATCATTTTCCGGAACGAAATTCATCGTTCCTTCCTTACTATAGGCCATCCAGAGAATTTTCTCATTTTCGGCTACAATTTCTTCAATCTCTTCGGCAGAGAGTAAGAAAAAGGCGGTTGAGAAAGCATCGCTATAAGCTGAGTCCTTGGCGGCTACCCAAACTCTTTCTGAGTCTGGCACAAAATCATTATTGCCAGTTCTTGGGTCGAATATGTGGTTTCCTTGAAAATAAGTACCACTTGCACTGACCGTAACATTGGAGAGTTGCAAAGTCTTTTGTTCTGTTTTGGTTGAAATGGCGTATGACCAATAAGGAAGAACAGATGTGTCGTTTTTAAAAAGGATGGTGCTTTCGCCTGCGCTCAAGCTATAGGTGCTTACTTCCAACTCATGCATTAGCTTTTCCACCTGATCTAGGGCATAGCCTTTGCCAATTCCTCCCAAGTCGAAATACATGCCGGGTTCAACGCAATAGACCATCGGTTTGTCAGGATCTACGAATAAGCGTGCATTCTGCTTGTCTTGCTGTACTTTTTGCAAGGCCTTGTTCATTTCAAATTCGGTGAGAATTCTCTCCTTAGTTGCACGAAATACATCCATGTGCTTGGCCACACCTATATCAAAGGCACCATAAGACAGTGCGGTTATATAAATCGCCTTCTTCACCACTTCCCAAGTCTCAAAATCAACTGGTAATTGCTCGCCTGCCTTCTTCATTCTATTGATCCGAGAGATATCACTGTCAGGAACAAAACGACTCAGCTTAGTTTCTAAGGTATCAATAAGGTCGAAAACCTGCTGACATACACTGTTGGCATATTCTGCTTCTTCGTTTTTTATGGTTAAAACAAATTCAGTAGCCATGGCAGCATGCTCAAAACGATACGTTTCCATTATGCTTTTTTCAATTTAGAACGGCCCATAAGCTTCACAAACATTTCAGCATCGGGTATCTGAGCAAGAATCACTCGTGCCAGCACAATTAATGGAACTGAGAGTAACATTCCGGCTACTCCCCATATGTATCCCCAAATAACAAGGCCTAAGATTACGGTTACAGTATTTAAAGCTACGGTTGAACCCATCATCAATGGTTCTACCACATTACCCCAAACGAATTGAGTTAGGATTAAGAGCCCCACAAATAGGGCGAAGGATCCGGTAGCATCTATTTGAATTAGCCCCAGAAGAAGAGGAGGCAGGGTGGCCGTAATTGACCCTACGGTTGGGATAAAGTTCAATAAGAAGGCTAAAAAACCCCAGAATAGGGCAAAGTCAATTCCAAAGATCCAAGAGATGAGGCCAAAGCAAAGTCCTGTACAAAAGGAAGTGAAGAACTTCACCTTCATGTATGATACAATAGAGGTTTTAACCTCAATAAAAGACTTGAGTAACCTTTCCTTTCCCTCTTGATCGTCACCCTCTAAATAGGTAATGTATTGTTCGTATCGTAGAATACTACCTAAAACGGCTACCAAGTATACAGCACAAAGTATAAAGTTGAAGGTGAATGTACCCAGTTGAGAAGCTACTATTCCAGAGGTGTTTAGCAGGAATTCTTGAGAGATAATCTTGTTTAGCACTTTAATAAATCCATCTGCTTCCATTTCCTTCACCCCAGGAATAAACTCTAAATGAGATAAGATCTCTTCAAACTTAAATTCAATTTGTGCTAACAGTTTTACTTTTTGAGTTAGAATCTGAGTTGATGTATCGTAAACAATGAGACCTATTAGAAACAGGAGGCCAATTGAAAGAATTGAGATGAGGCTTATACTTACCGTATATGGCCATTTCTTCTTCTCTAAGAATTCAATGATAGGTGATAGTAGAATACCAACGAATAAGGCAAATGCTAGAGGGATTAACAGACCAGAAAGCTCCATGATAATCATGACTAAGAGTATGCCTGCGAATATGAGCAGTACATTCTTAATGGTTTTTAAATGATTTTCGGCTAATGGAGACATGAGAATTAATGGTTGGTAGCTATGACAATGAAAGTAGCTAAAAAAGTAGGATCGGCCATTTATCTTAAAAAAATAAGTTCAGTCTTCTGATAATAATTACTTTTGTTCCCTCATCAAAAACAATTACGCAATTGGAATTTGAACAACCGATCATCGAGCTGGAAGCAAAATTGCAAGAGATGAAGCAACTTGCTGAAAGTAGTAAAGTAGATGTTACTGAAGACGTGAAGTCTTTAGAGAACAAAATCCAGAAGCTCAAAGAAGAGACTTACAAGAACCTTACGCGCTGGCAGCGTGTGCAGGTATCAAGACATCCAGATAGACCTTACACCTTAGACTACATATACAACCTAACTGATGATTTTATCGAGATTCACGGTGACAGAAAAGTGAGTGATGATAAAGCGATGGTTGGTGGCTTTGGAACAATAGAGGGCCAAACTTTTATGTTGGTTGGTCAGCAAAAAGGTAGAAATACGAAGCAGCGCCAAATGAGAAACTTTGGTATGGCTAACCCAGAAGGCTACAGAAAAGCTCTAAGGCTTTTTAAAATGGCCGAGCGTTTCAATAAACCTATCGTAACCCTTATAGACACTCCTGGTGCTTTTCCTGGACTTGAGGCAGAAGAAAGAGGCCAAGGAGAAGCCATTGCCAGAAACATTCAAGAGATGTTTATGCTCAAGGTGCCAGTGATTTGTATCGTGATAGGAGAAGGAGCTTCAGGTGGTGCATTGGGTATTGCCATAGGAGACCGTGTGCTAATGCTTGAGAATACTTGGTACTCGGTAATCTCGCCAGAGTCGTGCTCTTCTATTCTTTGGAGAAGTTGGGAGTATAAGGAGCAAGCGGCAGAAGCGTTAAGACTGACAGCTGACGACATGAAAGGCTTTGGTTTAGTAGACGGGATTGTACCGGAACCACTGGGCGGAGCGCATCGTGATCTAGATGCGATGACAAACACCTTAAAGGAGCGAATTCTAGAGGAGTTTAAAGCCTTAGACAAGAAAACACCAGAAGAAAGAATTGAAAATAGAATTGAGAAGTTTGCCAACATGGGCGAGTTTCAGGAATAAACGATTTTGACTTGATAGAAAAGACCACCTAGCCTCGCTTTGTGGTCTTTTTTGTTTTAGTTACTTTTCAATAAATCAAGCTTATGGCAAAGCAGAAAAATTCATTCTAGACTTATTTCTTGGAGATACTTGTTGTAATTATTGGTATAAGTGTGGCATTCGCGCTAGAAAGGTGGACGAGTGTGAATAAGGAAAACCTATTGGAAGCCAACTACAAGACTTCATTAGTTGCTGACTTAAAAAAAGACGTTGAAGATCTTCAGTTGGTCATTGATTCAACCAATACTATCATCAGAAATATAGGAGAAGTATTTCAATACAATTTCGGTAATGCTTCCGTTGATGCTTATAAAAGAAGGCATGTGGTAAGTACTTATTTGGCTACCTATTTCTACCCTCAAAACGGTACTTACGTATCCTTGATCAATTCAGGAGATATCTCGGTGATTAAAGACTTTGAATTAAAGACCACACTTTCAAATCACTATAATATCAACTACGTAGAGCTCGAAAGAACCGATCAGCTGATAAAAAATCTAGCTTACAATATGATTCAGCCTTATATGATCGACAACATAGAATTTTCTATGCGTGATGATGGTATTGGAAATGCTAAGCCGCTAAAAACCAATCAGGCTACAAATATGATCGGAAGCATGTTTAATCTATTGAGTGGACGCCAGCAAGCTTACCGTGCCTTAATGAAGGACTGTGAAGATTTAATTGAGCTCATAGAAAACAAAAAGGAATGAATTTACACGTAATCAATACGGGCTATTTTAAGTTAGATGGCGGAGCTATGTTTGGCGTAGTACCAAAGTCACTTTGGACGCGGACTAATCCTGCTGACGAAAAGAATCTCTGCACTTGGGCCATGCGTAGCCTCTTAATAGAAGATGGTAACCAACTGATTCTAATCGATAATGGTATTGGCAATAAGCAAGACGCGAAATTCTTTAGCCACTATTACTTACATGGAGATTACTCCTTAGATGGGTCTTTAAAAGCCACAGGTTTTCAGCCTTCAGATGTATCAGATATGTTTCTCACGCATTTACACTTCGACCATTGTGGTGGTGGGGTTGATTATGTTGGCGACAATAAAGAAAAGCTCGACTTACATTTTAAGAATGCTAAATATTGGTCTAATGAAGATCATTGGTATTGGGCTACCCAGCCAAATGCAAGGGAGAAGGCTTCGTTCTTGAAAGAGAACATTCAACCTATGGAAGAGAGCGGTCATTTACACTTTGTGGAATTAAGAGGGCAATCACCTTTCTCACAATTCGATCTAATTACAGCAGATGGTCATACAGATAAGCAAATGCTTCCCAAAATCAAATATAAAGACAAGACCATTGTGTTTATGGCAGATTTGCTTCCATCTGTTGGTCATATTCCTTTGCCATATGTTATGGGCTATGACACAAGACCCCTAAAAACATTGAGCGAGAAAGCTGCTTTTTTAGAGGAAGCTGCTGAAAATGAATACATATTATTTTTAGAACACGACCCTGTAAACGAGTGTTGTACGGTTAAAATGACAGAAAAGGGCGTACGTTTAGACAGAACATTTGCCTTAAAGGAAATTCTATAATGAAAGTTGGTATTGCATTATCAGGTGGAGGAGCAAGAGGAATAGCACATTTGGGCGTGCTTCAGGCATTAGAGGACCATGGCATTGAGGTCACTCATATTAGCGGTGCCAGTGCTGGCTCAATCGGTGCTGCTTTTTATGCGCATGGTTATAGCCCAAAAGCGATCCTTAGAATAATGGATAACACTAATTTGCTTAAGCTAGCTTGGCCGGCTTTTAGTACTAGAGGTTTGCTTAGTATTTCAAAATCTGAGCGTGTTTATAAAAAGTACTTTCCGAAGGATAGTTTCGAGGATGCTAATATTCCTCTTTATGTAGCGACTACTAACTTGAATACTGGTATGCCGGAGATTTTTACATCAAATTCTCTGAGTCAGGCAATTATGGCATCTTGTAGTATCCCGTTTATTTTTGATCCTGTAAAAATTGGTGCACATCATTATGTAGATGGAGGTATTCTGAATAACCTTCCAACGGAACCTTTAAGAGAAGTTTGTGACTTTGTTATTGGATCTAATGTCTCACCAGTAGTTCCTGAAGAAGAGTTAGGTGGGCCTAAATCAATGATAGAGCGAGTTTCTATGCTCACATTAAGTTCTAATGTACTGAGCAGCAGCAAACTTTGTGATCTTTATCTTAAACCAAATGAATTAAGAAAATTCGGCACGTTCGACTTTAAGAAATCAGCTGAGCTCTTTAAAATAGGCTATGAGTACACCCAACATATGTTGGAGGTTTCTGAGAGTCCTAAGCTGAGAGAGTTGGTTGGTTAATTAATGCTTTATGTTGACCCTTACTAAGCTACCTTAATCAAGAAGTAGTTTTTCTTACCTCGTTGTGCCAAGAAATATTTGTCTTGCAATAGCTTAATTGAAGGTTTAGCGTTCATATCATCAATCTTCGACTTATTGATATATACACCGCCATCTTTCAGCATTCTACGCGCTTCTCCTTTCGATTTAAAGATGGTTTCCTTAGTTGTTACCGAAAGCAGATCAATATAGTTCTCACAAGTTTCTAGGTCTTCTGTAGTGATCTCTACTTGAGGTACACCCTCAAATACAGATAGGAGTGTAGACTCATCTAATGTCTCTAGATCGTCTGCGGTTGATTTACCGAAAAGTATATTGGAAGCGTTAATGGCCATTTTTAGGTCAGCTTCTGAGTGAATTCTTTTAGTGATGTCTTCGGCCAACGTCTTCTGAAGTAATCTTTGGTGAGGAGCTTCATTATGCTCTGCTTCTAATGCCTCAATTTCTTCTTTAGGAAGCAAAGTGAAAATACGGATGAAATTCGCTGTATCTTCATCAGAGCTATTCAACCAATATTGGTAGAATTTGTAAGGTGAAGTCTTCTCTTTATCCAGCCAAACGTTGCCTCCTTCAGATTTTCCAAACTTAGTACCATCGGCTTTTTTAATCAAAGGTGCCGTGACTGCGAATGCTTCCCCTTGCGCTTTTCTTCTAATGAGCTCTGTTCCCGTTACAATGTTGCCCCATTGGTCGGAACCACCCATTTGAATCTTACAGCCATGCTTTTCATAGAGATGGTAGAAGTCATAACCTTGAACAAGTTGGTAACTGAATTCTGTAAATGACATTCCTGATTCCAAGCGATTCTTAACCGAATCCTTAGCCATCATATAGTTGACCGTAATATGCTTCCCAACGTCTCTTATAAACTCAAGAAAACCTAGGTCTTTAAACCAGTCGTAATTATTCACGATTTCGGCAGAGTTATCACCACAGTCAAAATCCAAGAATTTCTCTAATTGCCTCTTTTGGCTTTCTAAGTTATGATTGAGAACTTTTTCGTCTAGAAGTGGTCTTTCGGCAGATTTGCCTGATGGGTCACCCACCATTCCTGTAGCACCGCCTACTAAAGCAAATGGCTTGTGGCCTGCCCTCTGCAAATGAACCAATAGCATGATAGGAACTAGGTTTCCGATATGAAGTGAATCAGCTGTAGGATCGAATCCTACATAACCTGATGTCATTTCTTTGGTTAATTGGTCCTCTGTACCAGGCATGATGTCGTGGATCATACCTCTCCACTTTAATTCTTCAACAAAAGGATTGCTCATTTGCTTTGTGATTTGGTCGGCAAATATAGAATAAGGAATAGGAGAGAAAAAGCGAGAAAGAAAAAAGCCTGGTGATTACCAGGCTACATTTCCATAATTATCTTTTGAATCGTCATCCGAGCTTTCGATTGTGAGGCTCTTGGTAGACCGCGAAGGGGACGAGCTGTCAATATCTGGGCTTTCAATATCATTGCCAACAGTAACTTTGCCGTTCATTACAGCTCCTTTTTCAACAGAGATGTTCTTGGCGAAGACTTTTCCATAAACCTGAGACTGAGCTGAGAGATGAAGATGCCCATTGGACACCACATCTCCGTTTACATAGCCTTCAATGTTTATGTCAGTTCCACTTAAGTTACCGCCAATCTCGCCATGACTTCCAATGATTATTTTCTCTCCAGAAATGAGATCGCCAGTAACAAAACCGTCCACTCTTATCGAATGCCCAGAGACCATGTTGCCTGAAATTACAGAACCTTGGCGCACTTGCGTGATATGAGTGGATGGGTTCGCGTTATTTGTTGATGACTTTGGCATTAATAAGCAGCAGGGATTGAAGATTCAGTGCTCAGGTTACTTTCGTCAAACACAGAAACAATCGTAGTCGCGTTTCCAATATCTAATCCAACAGCACTACTTTTTACACCACCATTCAGCTGTGCTGAATTAATGTTTCTGTGTGGAGAAACGCCTTCTGTTAAAGCAAGATTTCCGATTACATATCCATCTCCGTTGTGATACACTTTAAGACCGTTGATAAGGTCTGGAGATACGTTTCTAAGATCGGTGTTATTCCCTTCAAAAACGCTTGGGAAAGTATAGGTCTTAAACATAGTTAGTTTATAATCTGGTTCGATTTTTTCTTAAAACTCAATTATACGATTAAAAAAGCTATTAAGCTTATTCTAATCCAAAATCAGGCTGAATTTCTGAAAATGTTTTTAGAATAAAAATTCAAAAATGTCATTGGTTAACAACGATTGCGAGCTTATCATTTTCTTGACTAACCGCCATACGTGTAATTCCTTTACTAGCCATTGATCCTAAGTCACTTAGCTCTTGCCAATTGCTGTGGTTTTTAGGATTGAACATATGCAGCTTTGTGCCAACACTTGTGATGAACGTTCCATCTTGTGTAATTGTCCAATCCACTGAACCTTCCGGTTTGGTGATAATCTTACTGAATTCACGGCTAGAAGCGTCTAGCTTGTAGATAATTACTTCTCCCGATTCCTCTCTTCTTTCAAAAGCAAAATCATTAGTGCCAGGAATTAGTCGAATGGTTCTACCAATATTTGAGGTTACTATTTCATCATTTACCTTCTCTGCATTAGCAATTACAGCAGTTACAGGAGAGCCAAGAACAAACATTAAAACCTCATTATTGGTGTTCCAGGCAAAATAGCCTACCGGTGCTATTTTCTCAAAGACTAAACTTGGGTCGGTTTTTCCATCCATCTGAAACATCCATAGTCTCTGTGTACCATCTTCTTCAACACGCACTGTAGCAAACGAACTAAACCCTGGAATAGGGTATGGTGAATACTCACTTGTGTTAGTTTTAGTAAGATTGGTGGTCTTCTCTTCGTAAAGGTCATAAATCATAATATCGTTCTGACCATTAATGTGAGAGGAGTAGAGTACGTAGTCGTTGTTAAAGAATGAGGGTTGGTTATCATAACCATTTCTATTGGTTACATTTTTCCAATTGCCTAAGGTTATTTTCCCCTTCTTTTCTTTCATATCTACTACCAGTATATCTGTGTTAGGAGGTGGGCTTTGAGCCAATAAATTGATGGACAAAAAGGTGAGAAGGAGGAGGATGGAAGTTCTAGAATACATATGAAATGGTTTGATTCTTAATTTATTCAAAATGAATAGACCTACCAAAGGTCATCCGTAATTATTATGAATAAATAGTTTATGTTAAGTGTAATAAGTAATTGATTAACAGATTGTAAAGTATTCAAAAAATACTATTGCTAATAATTTGAGCACAGTCATTTCACCCATTTAAAACCTTATTTGGAACGTCTAGTTAACATATCAATGAAAACCTACAGCTCTGATTTGCTTGATGGAATGAGACTAGTGCAAGACACAGATGCAGATGCTGTGTTGATTTCTTATAACGGAGACTTTGCCTTGCTTCAAAAACACTTGGGTTTGTTGACTAACAATTCAACTAGAACATCCAATGAGATGAAGCCCGAGTTATCTCAATTATGGGTTAAGCTTCAAAAGCAAAGAGCGGGATTATCTACCGAGGTCTTGTCTAGTGGGTTTAAGTTCTTCGATCAACATGCCAGCGATGTCATGCTTCTTTTGGGTTTATTGTCGCTCCCTTATTGTTATGCCGCGGCTAAAGGCGCTGAGGTGCTCGTTCGTTCAAAGTATATCCTTGAAAATCCTGAAAAGCGCTTGCTTGAAACCGCTGAATTTGTTTTTGAGGTAATGAAGAAAGACGCTTTTACCGAGCAAGGAGAAGGATTGGTACATATTATAAAAGTGAGACTCATGCATGCTATGATTAGGTTTAGAATCAAGCAATCTGGGCATTGGAATGAGCAGGAACTTGGCAAAGCAATTAATCAAGAGGATATGGCAGGTACCAACCTGAGCTTTTCACTCATTGTGGTTCGTGGTTTAAGAGAGTTAGGGAAGGAAATACCCGTTCAACAAGCGGAAGCATATATTAACTACTGGAATCAACTAGGAGCGCTGCTTGGATTGGATAGTGAGTTATTACCCGAGACAGCTAAAGAGGCTTACATTCTGGAGCGCAATATTCGTCAAAGGCATTTTGAACAGTCAGAAGCAGGAGAGAAGCTGTTTGCTTCATTGCGGAATTACTTCGTAAAAGCCACTGCAGGTTCTCCAATTGAGGGACAAACTGATGCTTTTATGGAAAAGTTGTTGGGCGAGAAAGTATCCAAAATGCTGGGATTAGAGATTTCTAGATTAGATCGTGCTGTGCTGTTGCCATATACTTCATTTTTAAAGCTAAAGAACACCATTGGCAATCAGCCAGATTCATATTTGACAGCTTTTGAGCAGTTTAAAAAACAAAGAGCTAGCCTTATTTAATTCCAATTACAACCTTTTGCCTCTTTGCTGTGCCTATTGAAGCAAGGAAAGATGTTAAAATGAAGAGATTACTATTTGTTCTTGGGCTGGTTGGTTTTTTATCACTTATAAGCTGTGATAACGAATTATCAGATAGCTGTATCGAAATAAGAGTTATTGAAAATGTATGTGGTATGTCTGCCGTGCAGGTTGTAGATGGTATTTTTCCCGGAGATTTGATCACTTGGACAAATTATGACAATCAAACCTATGAGAATGTCTTTGGTACATTCATAGCCCCCTGTTTAATTGATGAGTTCAATGGTACATTTTTTATTGAGTTAGTGGATGAGCAAATACGCTCTCAATGCGCTGTCTGCTTGGCCTTACCGGCAAATATGCCAGAGAATTATTATCACATTAAGCAGGTTGCTGATTGTAGCGAGATAGGTGATTTATAGCTTGTGAACTATTGGATTGAAGGCTTTTGACGCCACAATCACTTTATCTCCAACGTCAAGGTTTTTTCTTTCACTTTGGTCTAGCACAACCCTTACGGTGTCCTGAGCAACTAGGACAGTAATAATTGATATAAACTCCTGATCATCAATGGATAGAATCTCTCCATTGAAACTAAATTTACCACTAAGACTCTTGTTTCCTAACACCTCTTTAGGTATCCCATCAGAGATCATTTTTCCTGCTTCAATCTCTACCAATCGGTCTGCCATCCTCAAGATTTCTCCTTGATCGTGCGTAACCATAAGGGTAGTCAGGTTGAATTGCTTGTGTAGCTTTTTTATGTGGTTTTGCAATTTGATTCTGATCTCTGTGTCTAAAGCAGAGAGGGGCTCATCTAATAGTAAAATGCTCGGGTTTCTAACGAGTGCCCTGGCAAGCGCAACTCTTTGCTTTTGACCTCCTGATAGCGTATCTGGTTTGCGGTGAAGTAAATCGTCAATCTCCATCGCATCTACCAGATTTTGAACATGCTTCGGATTCGTAGTTTTATCACTTGCAAACTTTAGGTTATCCATTACGCTCAGATGGGGGAATAACGCATAGTCTTGAAATACAAAGCCAATGTTGCGTTCCTGAATACTTAGGCTCTTCTTTACTTCGCTCTGATACCACTTTGATCCTCCTACTTCAATCTCACCCGAATCTGGTGGTGTTAGTCCCGCTATAAGCCTTAGGAGTGTTGATTTACCAGCACCCGACTTTCCTCTAATGGCTACGAAGGTACCTGCCTCTATCTCAAGTGCTAGATCTAATGCGAAAGTGTTTCTACCCGATGAGAATGCTTTTTGAAGGTTAAACTTTATCATTCTTTGTTGAATTTAAAGTGACCTCCATTAAACATATATACTGAAAGCAAAATGAAGAAGCACAAGCCTAAAAGCACAAGCGAGTAGGTATTAGCAGCCCCATAATTCAAGCTTTCAACTTCATCGTAAATAGCAATTGACGCTACTTTGGTTTCCCCTGGTATATTTCCGCCAATCATCAACACCACTCCAAATTCACCAATGGTGTGGGCAAAAGAAAGTACAATACCTGTGAGTAGGGCGGGTTTTATGTTGGGAAGCAAGACCTTCAATAATGTTGCCCATCTACTTTTTCCTAAGACGTACGAGGCTTCCGTGAGAGAGTTTGGGAGTTTCGCCAAGGCGGAATGAATCGGTTGCACCATAAAGGGCAGACTGTAGATCATAGAGGCCAGCACAAGACCTTCAAATGAGAAGATAAGTTCTAGGCCTAAGTTGTTCTTAAGCCAAGCACCAAGGCCGTTATTTGGGCTAAGAGCCAATAAAAGGTAAAAGCCAATAACGGTAGGAGGAAGCACCAAAGGCAAACTGATTAATGCTTCAATTACGGGCTTACCTTTCCACTTGGACTTTGCTAGCCAATTTGCCAGCGGAATTGCAATTAAAAAAAGCAACAGGGTGGTAATGAAGGCCAGCTTCAAAGAAAGCAATATGGGCTGCCAGTCCATCAATTTGAAAGCATTAGTTCGTTGGTTTTAATCAAGGCCTTAACCTTCAGGCCAATACTCAAAGAGAGCTGCGAAACTGCATTTGAAGTGATTATAGCATTTATTTCTCCTGCCTTACTTTCAATACTAAGCCTTGACAGCAGTTTACCTGTTTCTAGTTTTATGATGGTTCCGCTAATTTGATTTTGCTGACTCACGTGCAAATCTTCATCCAAACCAATAGTGACTTCAGTCTCCTTGAAAAGGACGTTTACTTCTTCTCCAATGCTTGGAGAGTAAGCCCCATCATTAAGAATAATTGATGTTAAAGTGATTCCATTAACATTGACTTTTACCAAGCTAAGCTGCTTGTATGCGTCAGTATCCGTGATATGGCCTTTAAGGGTGTTCAAAATAATTCTGTTGAATAGCCGAATCTATTCAAAATTTCTTGCCCTTTCTCAGATTTTACAAATTCAGCAAATTGAGACGCTAATTCTTGCTGTTTAGAATTCTTTAATACTATCATAGATTGTGCTATCGGGGTGTATAGCGTATCCGATATTTCTTCCCATTGGCCGCCAAATTCCTCATTGGCGATTACGGAGGACTTTGAGGTAAAACCAACAGATGCGTTTTGTGTGGTGATAAACTGATTTACTTGGGAGATGCTTTCTCCATAGACTAGTCTTTTCCTTAAAAATCTTTTGACTCCAAATTGGTCAAGTACTTCTTCAGTAGCTTTACCATAAGGCGCTGTTTTGGGGTTTGCTAATGCTATTCTTTCCTCATCTAAGAGATTACCAAGTGTTACCTCATGATCGGGCAGGGTAGACCATAGCACTAATTTTCCGTAGGCATAGATTTCGGGAGTTGTTTCGTCAGTTGCTAAAGCATTAGGGTATTTTTCATCTGCACTAAAGAAAATATCATAAGGTGCGCCAGAAACGATCTGACTTAACAGTTTTCCAGATGAGCCTATGATTAGTTCGGTTTTTAGATCAGTTTGATTCTCGAATGCTTGGGTCAGTTCCACCATGGCATATCTCATATTGGCGGCCGTGGCAATGGTTATGTCTGGCTTCTTTGTCTCGCATGCAACCGAAACGAGACATAAAACCCCAAGGAGCATTAAGACATTACTAATTAATTTTTTGATCATCCTTTTCGGTTGGGAAGAAGTCAGTGATGTACACTAATTCTTTTTGTTTATCGATGAAATAAATAATTTTGATATCCGCTCGATTACTCCTCTTGTAAAGTAGAAATCGATAATCGTTGATTCTTGAGATCAATCTTAATTCTTTAGAACCTCGGTATGGTTGGCTCACTAAAGAATTGACAAGATTATTAAGTTCATTCGATATTTCTTCTGCTCTTTCGTAAGAATATTGCTCTAACAAATATTCTAGAATTTCGAAGAAAGCATCCTTAGCTGGTTGGGTAACAACTACTTGATAGACTTTCTTTTGCTCTTCCATGATTTGAAATCTTGATTGAATTGGCTTAAGGTGCTTATTTGACCATAGTCTATAGCCTCTTCCGAAGCCTTTGCTCGCTCATTCATTAAGTCATGCCCCTTTAAGCTATTAACATAATCAAGTACCTTATCAAGCTGCTCTTGATCGAGTCCAGATATGACTTTCTCCAAGTGCTCAAGAGTTATATTTCCCATAAGATGAAGTTAATAAATAATTAGATGTTCTGAGAAAAAGCTTGGGTCTCAATACTCCGTAAGTCATTATGAATACACTATGTAAATGCAATTGTAAAAAGGAATGCATAATGAAGTATTATCAAAAGAGTCGGAGCTTCGTATCTCACAATGATCTCCTAATCCTTTAAAGCATCATACAGTATCTCCACAGGATGGTAACTTTTCTTGCTGGTGCCATCTTTGATCTGATGACGACAGCTGGTACCAGCAGCAGCAACTATGACATCTTCATCTAAAGAGCGAACTGTAGGGAAGAGTACTAGTTCACCTATCTTCATTGAGACCTCATAGTGCTCCTTTTCATAGCCAAAGGAACCGGCCATGCCACAGCAACCAGAGGGAATCACATGAACTTTATACCGTTGAGGTAATTCAAGGATTTGCTTGGTCGGAGTCATGGAAGAAAGCGACTTCTGATGGCAGTGTCCATGCACTTTGACCGTTTTCTCTTCCTCAGAAAATTGTTCCGATTTGATACGACCATCTTTGATCTCTTTTGCCAAAAACTCTTCAATTGTGTACGTATGCTTCGCTAGACGCTTTGCTTTCTCTTTTAATTCGCCTCTTGTAAGAGTGGTGTACTCATCTCTGAACGTGAGAATGGCAGAAGGTTCTATGCCAACCAACGGTGTTTTGTCGCAAACCTCTTCGCTAAAAATCTTAATGTTTTCTTCGGCAAGGGCCTTTGCTTCATCCAGCAATCCTTTTGAAAGTTGTGGCCTACCTGAAGGTGCATGTGCTTTGTAGATGACCTGATAGCCCAACTTGTAGAGGAGTAGAATGGCTTTTTTACCAATCTCAGCATCGTTGTAGTTGGTGAATTCATCGCAGAAGAAGTAGATCTTCTTGTCTGACACTTTGGCTTTGTACTCTTTGGTGAGCCACTTCTCCAAAGGTTGTTTTGAGAGTTTGGGGATACTTCTCTCTTTGGCAAAGCCGACCACAGACTTTAATATGTTACCTGTGACCTTGTTACCAAATGCAAAGTCATAGGCCCAAGGGGCTAAACTAGCGAGCTTCATGTTTTTGGTAAAGGCTGCAATTTGCTTGGTACGCCAAGGAATACCTTTCTCTTTGTAATACTGATATTGCCATTCTGCCTTGAGTTTGGCCATATCTACATTAGAAGGACATTCGGAACTACAGCCCTTACAAGACAAACACAGATCCATAACCTCCTTGATCTCCTCAGAAGCAAAAGGTTTGTCATCAGATGGATTAGAGAGTATTTCCCTTAGGATGTTGGCGCGTGCTCTAGTCGTGTCTTTCTCGTCTCTAGTGGCCATATAGCTAGGGCACATGGTGCCGCCACTTAGTTCAGACTTACGGCAGTCTCCCGAACCATTGCAGTTCTCTGCAGCTCTAAGAATGCCTTGATTCTCTGAAAAGTCGAAGGCCGTATCAAATTCAGGGTTGGCCTGATCAGGTTCGTAACGGAGATCGGTGTCCATAGCCGGAGCATTCACGATCTTCCCAGGATTGAAGATATTCTGCGGGTCCCAAAGGGCCTTCATTTGGCGACAAAGCTCGTAATTGTGCTCTCCAATCATTTGAGGAAGGAATTCTCCTCTCAAACGACCATCGCCATGTTCTCCAGAAAGTGAGCCTTTGTATTTCTTAACAAGCGTTGCAATCTCTTCCGCAATGATTCTGAATTGCTTTTGCCCTTCCGTAGTCTTTAGGTTAAGAATAGGGCGAAGGTGTAATTCTCCTGAACCTGCATGCGCATAATGCACAGAATAGAGGCCGTGCTTATCGAGAATCTGATTGAATTCTTCGATGTAGGTGGGTAGGTCTTTAACATCTACTGCCGTATCTTCTATTACTGGGGCTGCTTTGGCGTCTCCCGGTACATTGGATAAGAGGCCAAGACCTGCCTTTCTCAAAGACCAAACCTGCTTGATCTTCTTTCCCTTGATGACAGGATAAGAATAGCCTCTTCCTGCTTCTTTCAATTCCTTAATAAGCTCTAATACCTTGTTATCGGCTTCTTCATCAGTATCTCCATTGAGTTCTACCACCAGAATAGCTTCTGGCTCGCCTTCTACGAAAAAGCGCATATCTGCATACATGGCGTTGCGCTTGGTGGCTTCTAGAATGTAATGGTCCATTAACTCACAAGCGGATGGCGCATATTTCAACGCGATCAAATTGGCTTTTAAGCTGTCATCAATGGTTTTGGAATGAATACAAACCAAACGCTTATGGTTGGGCGGGAGCGGAGTAAGCCTGATCTTAGCTGCTGTTACCAAGCAGAGTGTGCCTTCGGAACCCGCAATTAAACTAGAGAAGTTAAAGGGAGTGCCTTGCTCAGTAAGCGGCTCATGTCTCAGTAGCATGTCTAAGGCATAGCCTGTATTTCGTCTCGGGATATCGGCCTTAGGAAATTCTTTAATAATGGAAGCTTGATTCTCTTGCTTGCGCAGCATCTCTCGGGTCTCGAAGTAGATGGTGTTTTGCAACTCGCCACTGACAGATAAGCCATTACAGCGATCTAAGAACGCTCCTTTATCTACTGGTCCGAACCAAGATTCAGAACCATCGGCTAAGATTGTATTTACTTCAAGTAAGTGTTCACGTGTACTGCCATAAACTACACTATTAGAGCCACATGAGTTGTTTCCAATCATACCGCCAATCATAGCTCTATTGGCCGTAGAGGTCTCTGGTGCAAAGAAAAATCCGTGTTCTGCTAGGGCTTTGTTCAGGTCATCTCTGATGATACCTGGCTCTACCCAGGCATAACCTTCTTCGGAATTGATTTCGAGGATATTGCCGAAGTGCTTAGAGATATCTACAACGATGCCACCACCCACAACCTGACCTGCTAATGAGGTGCCTGCCGTTCTAGGGATAAGCGACTTGCCATTTTCGCGCGCATACTTAACCAAAGTGATCAGGTCTTGTTTGTGCGCTGGAATAGCCACTGCCAACGGCATTTCTCTATAAGCAGAAGCATCCGTAGCATATAGCCTACGGGTTACATTATCTGTAAAAAGTTCGCCTTCTAATTGGGTATTTAGAGTCAGTAGAGACATTGTGCCCAAATTACAAAGGGTATGGAAAAAGGTTTGATTTTAGTTGAGAAATATTGTGCAAACGAAATTGCTTTTGAAACTGACAAAGTCTCAGCCAGCCTTTGTCTGCAGACAGGTCTATTTCAGGTATTGATCAGATTGACGCGGTCGTGACTCTCGTGCAAAGATGAAAGCTATTTTAGAACGTCATTCTGAGGAGTGACGTTTTCTATTTCTTCCGTCATTCAGAAGGAGGACGCAGGACGACTGAAGAATCTCCTGATTAGGACTAGGGGAATTTCATTCTTAGTAATGACGCACGCTATTTTAGAATGTCATTCTGAGGAGCGAAGCGATTGAAAGAATCTAACGTCCTTTTAATGAGACTCTTTCGGTTTCGTACTTCAACACTCAGAACGCTTGCGCTAAAGCTTCAGCGCAGGCGCAGTGACGTGTTTGAGTTGAGTGACGATTATTAACTATTCCCGTCATTCAGAAGGAGGACGTAGGACGACTAAAGAATATCCTGTTTATGACTAGGAGACTCTTCGTTCCGTTACTCTCCACTCTGAGGGACGATAAGGATTATGGAGACCCTGCCGGTTTCGTACCTCAACACTCTGAACGCTTGCGCTCAATCTTGTTCCATCGCTAAAGCTTAGGCGACACGCGATCAGCGTGGGCGAAGTGACGTTTTTTCTGATTTCGCACTTCGTATCCCGATAACTATCGGGACACTACTCATTTCTACTTATCCGCCTCGCCTAAATGTCGGTCAAAGAATTGAATGAGTTTGCCAAATAGGTAGCGACCATTATTCCGATTACCGCTCCATCCATGTGTCGCACTCGGTGCAAAGGCAAAATCGAAGTCTTTGCCTTGCTTAATGAGTTCCTGAGCTAATACCGCTGTCGTTTTGAATGGGACCACATGGTCCTGCATACCGTGGATGAAGAGCAATTTATCCTCCAAGTTACCAGCAAGCTTGATTGCTTTTCTTTCGAAAACCTCTGGCTCTGTTTGTGGCGTTCGAACAATAGCAACATCGTCCGTGCCAAAGAATATTGGATCAACCGCTGCTGCTGCGGCAACACCCGCTTGGAATAAGCCTGGCTTCTTCAACAGTGAATAAATAGAGAGAGTGCCTCCGTAACTGCTACCCCAGATGCCTAGGCGATCAGGATCGACATAATCCAAGGACTCCATATATTCCACAGCACTCGCATAATCCTCAATGTCGTCATCGGTAAAGCCCAGCAGGAACTCCTCACGGAATGCTCGGCCATAACCGTTGCTACCACGTGAATCCACCTGAACGATGATATATCCTTTCTTGACCAACAGTTGCTGTACGAGGCCGTAGGTTCCTGCCCAGCGGTTCCTTGCTGTGTTTGAGTACACAGGTCCAAATAGTACCGGATACTTCTTACCGGGCTGCATGTTTGTAGGTTTCACGATTCGAGCATGTAGCGTGTAATCATCTATGAGACTGGGGAAATTCACATATTCTGCAGCTGCCCAGGTGCGCTCCGTAAAGGCGGGTAATGGGGACTGGGTTATGCGCTTAGCGTCACCATCTTCGTTGTTTACAACGTGTAGTTCTGGTGGTGATGTGTCACTGCTATGCCTGAACACCAAGTGCTGCCCATCGGGCGAGGGGTAGCCCACATTCTGGCCAGCAAGACGTGTTATTTGTTCAGGATCGCCACCAGACATTTTTAGGCGATACACATGTTGTTCGTAAGGATTCACCCCGTTGCCTGTATAAAACAGTGCATCACCAGAGATAGTTGGTGCAGACAGCACATCGTAGGACGGATCTGTCAGTAGCTGCGGTAAATCATCAGTAGCAGGCGAAGCATCGATCGAATAGAGGCCGTAGCGATCATCCATGTCGCTTAAGAAAACAACCTGCTTCCCATCTGGATGCCAGGTAGAGCCAAAAGAAGTATACATGCGGCTTTCTCGAACACCTCGCCAAATCTCATTTAGTTCACTTTCTCCGGGAGCAACCACAAATAACTTACGTTCAACCGCATTGTCTGATGCTATATCAATTAGCAGCTTACCATCTGGTGACGAATTGAAATCGATCACCTGATTGCTGCTTGGGTTTGGCAAATCGAGGTAGGTAATGTCACCGCTTTCTACATTCAGAATGCCAACTCTGCGGATCTCGTTTGGATCGCCCGGGTAACTTCTGCGTACCATGTTGGGGTCAGTTTCCTCTGCAAGGTAATTTGGGAAGGGTACCTTGCGCATCTCGCGTCTGTCTACCACATGGAAGACAATGGTTTTGCCATCTGGCGACCACTTGTAGGTTGGACCACTCCAGATGCCCGGACCGATTTCACGCTCTGCACGGCTGTAGCGCCCACTGCGTAAGCTCGAGAGACTGGCAATGCCAAGCTCGGTGAGCTGGCGATTTTCTTTGGAAGAGAAGTCAGCTAACCACAGATCTCCGTTTTTTATATAGGCTGCTTGCTTGCCATTTGGTGATAGCGACAGTCTACCAGCACCTGACTCAACAGGCATAAACTGACTGTCCTTTCCTTGGCTCAGCGATGTTTGCCATAGGTGGTTACCTCGCAGGCTTAGTATTGTGTTTGCGTCTGTCCAGGTAATATCGCGCACTGAAGGTGATGCCGCATTGGAACTGAGGCGTACTTCTTTACCATCATTTGTGGCCACCCAAAGGCCGCGGCCAGGATTCCCAGGTTCATTCCATGAAAAGGCAAAGTGCTCGCTGTTGGGAGACCAAACAGGCCCTGATGGACTGGTACCTGTCATTCTTGGAGATGCGAAGATATCATCAAGGGTGAGCTCAGCTTCTTGCGCTGTAAGGGTTAGGGGCATTGCCATCAGTAAGGCTGCTAGGAGCCAGGTTTGCCAAAGAGGGTTCTGTTTCATGAATTTGCTTTATTGCAACGAAATATAGCAAAGTCGGAGGAAGCAATAAAGTAAGAGATACACCACGAGCGATGATAAAGGAGTTACTAGTCTTAGTATCTCACCAAGACTTAGCTTAGTAAGTATCTCAGCGAGACGCTAAGACCAGATGGGGGGGGTGTTTCAACGAGACGCTAAGACGGGTGGAGGAGTAAAATCTAGAATTGTAACAAATCCATAATTCTAGCAACACAACCAAGTGATCTAGAATCATGATATTCAGCATAATTCAACCATAAAAACATGAAAAATTCTATTCTACTTCTATTGAGCTTCGCAATTCTTGCGTCATGTCAAGCTCCAGCCTCAGATTCTACTAAGCCATTACCCTATAGCATTAAAGCCCAGGAGGGTGAAGAGCAAGCCAAAGGATTTGTTTATCATGATGAGAATGAAAACCGTAAAAAAGACGAATCCGAACCAGGAATTGCAGGTGTAGCGGTTTCCAACGGAACCGATATTGTGTATACTAATGCCGAGGGTGCCTGGGAGCTGCCTGTTTCAGACGATGCGGTTGTATTTGTGGTGAAGCCCAAGGACTGGATGACTCCTGTGAACAAAGATTTTCTGCCTCAATTTTATTACTTACATAAACCCAATGGCTATCCTGATAACTACCGATACCAAGCTGCTGATCCTACAGGCCCATTGCCAGCCGAAATCAATTTCCCGCTATATCCAGAAAACGCTTCTAAAGAATTTAAAATGGTGGTCTTTGGAGATCCTCAACCCTATAATATTGAGCAGGTAGATTTTTTTGCTGAGGATATTGTGACAGAACTAATTGGCCGAACTGATTTAGAATTTGGGATTACAATGGGAGACATTGTGGGGGATGATCTCGATTTATTCTCACCAATGAACCAGGCGGTTTCTAAAATTGGAATTCCGTGGCATAATGTTCTCGGCAATCATGATGTCAATTACATGGCGCCAAACGATAAAATGTCTTCTGCAACCTATGAGAGCGTTTTTGGCCCAGCAACATATGCCTTTGTTTATGGCGATGTGCATTTTATGGTTGTAGATAATGTGATCCATAAAGATGAAGTAGGCTCGGGGAGCTATGTGGGAGGTTTAAGACCCGATCAATTCGAATTTGTATCGAATTATTTAGCAACCGTGGCCAAAGATGACCTGATTGTGATGAGTATGCACATTCCTTTAGTGCAGCATGGCGAAAGTTTCCGACAAAGTGACCAAAAGAAGTTGTTCGATCTTTTGAAGGACTTTCCCAATACCCTGTCCATTTCTGCCCACACGCACGTGCAAGAGAATAAGTTTTTTGACAAAGATTCATCGGATTGGCAGCGCGAAGAGCCTCACCATCACTTTAATGTGGGAACCACTTCTGGTAGCTGGTGGAATGGTTTGAGAAATGAAAATGATGTGCCCCATACCATGATGCGAGATGGTACGCCTAATGGTTATTCATTTATCTCTTTTAAAGGAGCAGAATATATTATCGACTGGAAAGTAGCAGGTAGCCCGAAGGAACATCAGATGAATATACATGTACCGCGCGGCATTGTAGCGGGCTCAACAGATACCACCATGTTAACCGTAAACTTCTTTAATGGGAGTGAAGAGTCTGAACTGTCTTACCGAATAAAGGGTGAAGAGGAGTGGAAGCCTATGGAAAAGGTTTCTAAGCTTGATCCTTACTACGCCAAATTGGGTAAGCGTTGGGAGAAGTTTAAAAACATGGATTTCAGAAAACTATGGGCTGCCGATACAACGGTAGATTTACCACCTATAGACGGTTGGGATTTACCGAATCCTGTAAACAGTACCCACCTATGGGAAGCAAATATTGGCACTGACTGGCCTACAGGTAGACATATTATTGAAGTTCAAGCAAAAGACCGTTACGGCAGAACTTTCACGGCTTTTCATATGATGCGGGTGGAAGCAGAATAGCAAGTGCTAAGTCCGATTTATCGGGGTTAATTGTAGTTGGTAGAAGGCTAGGTATCATTTTAATCTTTTCAAATCCTCATCGATAAATTTGATGGTAACATTCATTGCCGAACGTAGATCCAAATATTGAGTGAGCATAAGATCTCTGTAGAGTATGTTGGTAGCACTGGCATTCTTAAAACCAAAGTTCTTGCGCACATTTTGCGCATCTAAAAACGCTGCACTGCCAATGGGTACACTCGCATCTTCAAATTGACCATAATCAACATCAATGGCTGCCATTACCTCAGGCATCAACTGACCGTATTGAAAGGCATGATCGTCTTTGGTTTCAAAGTCTACCAGATTATGAACTTCGAACTCATAGAGTCGGGTAAGGTTGCTTCTCAAAGAATCATTAGTAATCAATTCCAACCCTTTGGATTTGAGGCTTTCGTATCCACTGGTGTTCACCAAAGTACGCGTTGTGAACATGGTATTGCCTACATGATACGATAAAGAGTCTACTTTTTTGTCTTTTAAATAATTTAAAACCTCTTGATTGGCGCGCAGTCTTACTCGATTGAAGTCTATGTTGAAATTCACATCGATCAGGTCAATTTCCAGGTTATCTTTTATCTCTGTCAGGTACTTAATTTCTAAGTCATGGCTTTTACGTTGTTCATTGCGGTTATTTACTTCTAAGGCAATGAGGATACCGATTACAACCAAAATAATTTCGCCTAAGGCATAGAGGAGGTAAGTGGTGACTTTGTTCTTTTGTATAAGCGAATGTCTAAGCTTGCGAAAAATTAAGAGCATGCGATAAGTT
>CBFIDV010000025.1:38448-38713 GCA_965661455.1 Roseivirga sp. | reverse complement strand
AAAACAAGTAGGGGGAGATATCATCTCTAACAAGAAGACATTCCTCCTTTTAAAAGCCCTAGAATTAGCAAACCCAGTGCAAAAAGCAGAACTACAAGCTTGGATTGATAAAGCAGAATTCGATCCATCAGAAAAAGTGGAAGCAATAAAAGCCATTTATGCCCAACTAGGAATTCGTGACTTGACGTTGGCCAAAATGCAAGAATATTACGATAAGGGCTTTGCAGCTTTACATCACTTGAATATTGCTGCTGAGCGAAAGCAA
>CBFIDV010000025.1:0-38438 GCA_965661455.1 Roseivirga sp. | reverse complement strand
AGCTATTGGTTTAATCACCTATTTGGCCTGGCAAAAGCCTCAGATCCACAGGCTTTTAATGCTCAACCCGAATGAAGTAGTTGCCAAAAAGCAGTATTTCAGAATGCTGACCTCTGGTTTTGTGCATAATGGCTCCATGCATCTCTTTCTAAATCTGTTTACACTATACTTTTTTGGAGGCGCAATAGAAGAAATTTTTCAGGTCTACTTTGGCGCTCTTGGTCTATACCTCTACGTTTTATTGTTCTGCAGTGCTGTGGTTGTAGCAAACATTCACACCACAATCAAACATAGAAATAACCCACTTTATAATTCTTTAGGTGCCTCTGGTGGAGTCTCAGCGCTCATTATGTCCTTTATCCTATTCGATCCGCAGCAAGATCTCTGCTTATACGCTATAATCTGTTTACCTGGCTACATCTTAGGTGGCGTATTTATTCTCTATTCCATCATTATGGGGCGCAGAGGCAGAGACAATATCAACCACGATGCTCACCTCTATGGAGCGCTTTATGGTGTACTGTTTATTATTCTACTGAAGCCCGATATTATATCTTCATTTATTGATGGGCTAGGTTTTTAACTTTACCCAAAATGGAAGTTAGCTACCCCAAATACTAGAACCGTTCAAAATTGGGGACAAAAATTAGTCTGAGGCAAAATCATAGATTCAATAATTTTTCTTGATAATTTCGCGACTTAATACAAGCCGAGATGAAATTTAAATCTGTACTTCTTTTAGCACTACTTACCTTAAGTGTCTTTGCTCATGCACAAATAGATGTGATCTATGATGATGCCAAAACGAAATTCATTGAAGAAAACTTCCAGGGAGGATTTACGGGTTACACAAAATACTTCCAAGAGAAGCTAAGATTTCCCTCCAAATCTGTCGATGACCAAATTGAAGGCTTACTCCTCATCAATTTTACCATAAACAAAGCGAAAGGAAAGGCCAGTGTTCAATTCCTAACCCTACTAGATAAAGACATTGAAAAGCAGGTAAAAGGAGTAATTGAGGCTTCGCTTCCACTATGGAAGATGCAAGACAATCAGGATCATAAGTTTTATCAGCCTATTATTTACACCATGCTTCCCCTCTATTTCGAAGAACTAGAAGGCGATATTCCGGAGATTCCGATTGACCTACCAAAGAAGTTCATGCCGCCTTTCATTTTGGTGAAGTCTGACCGAAACCCTGAAAAAGTAGCCATGGCATCTCTTTCTAAAGTAGACGTAAACGACCCAAACAAGTCCTTCTATTTTGGACTTCAAGAGGCTTACCAAAGATTTAAGGATAAGGGCGATAAATTATCTGCATCTCGTGTGTTGACCCAGATCATCAAATACAATCCAATAGATAAAGATTATCTCATTGATAGAATTAAGATTGAAGTTGCTCGTGGCACAAACAGATATCAGGTCTATGATGCTAACCTATTAACCGATTTTGTAGATACTGAAGACAACCGCTATAAAGGCAAAATTACTGCGAGTAGCAAAAACAGTAAGAAACAAAGCAAAGCTGCAGAGAAGAAATTAATCTCAGACAACTATGTTGGCGGTCTCGAAAGCTTCAACTATGACTTCCTAAGAAAAATAACTTATCCAGAAACCTCGCAAGCCAATGAAACGCAAGGAGTAAGTCTGGTAAAATTTAGCATTCCAGCCGAAGGAGTGGCAAGCGCTACCTTGTTGACCAAACTCGATGATGAGATTGATCAAATGATTATGGATGCTGCTGAGTTTACCAATAGCTGGGAAAAGAGAGATTCTACCTATCATGAGTACATCGCTTTCTTTTTCTCAAAAGAAGGCTCATTTGTAAATGTATTCACAGAAAAACTAGATAGTTATCAGCAACTGAAGCAGAGCAAAAAAGACCTAATGATTGTGGACTACAATGGCAACAAGGAACCCAGAATGTTAAGCATTAAAAATAGCCCTGACGAAACCCTAGCGGAACAAGCTTATAATGAATATTTCGAAGCTAAAACTGTTTTTGATAAGCACGCAGCCAAAGACAAGGCTAAGAAAATATTTCCACCCTTAACCGATCTTATTCGATTTAATCCATTCGATAAAGCGCTGGTAGAAGAAAGGATCCGCATTGCTAAATCTGCAAAAAATGAAGATTACCTAGCCTCTGATAGAGCACTACTTTCAGCACTTGAAGAAATTATCAAGTAACCTCTGTTGAATCGATTGGCATGATTACTCAATATGAGCGAGTAACTAAAAATAAGGACAGGTTTATAAATTCTTCATTTATTAATAGTTTAGGTTTCTAACCTAAACTATGATGACCTTTAAGCATACGCTCTCTTTTTGTCTGTTTTTTATTACGCTAAGCGCAGCATCTCAAAGTCTGCAAACGGGAATTATTTATGATGAGGACTTCTTAAGGGAAAAATTCATTGAAGAAAATTTCGAAGGAGGATATGAAGGGTACACTCAATTCTTTGAAGACAACTTAATCTTTCCGAATAGTTCCTATAAGAATCAAACGGAAGGCCTACTCCTTTTTAGCTTCTCTATTAACAAGTCAAGAAACACGGTTAAAACTAAGTTTCTCACTTTGCTCGATGAAGAGATTGAGCAGCAGATAACTGAGGTAGTTACCAAGTCTATTTCTAAATGGAATATGACGGATGACAAGTTTTACACGCTTTATCAACCTATAGTGTATTCCATGCTGCCCTATTATGCAGAGACCTTGCAAGGAGACATTCCAGAAATACCTGCAGATTTACCCCTCAAGTTTTTAAGGCCCTTTATTCTAGTTAAATCGAAGAGAATACCAGAGAAATTCTCCATTGAATCATTAGGCGAAATTGGTGCACCAGAATCTAAAAGATCCTTTTACGAGAGAGCCGAAATAGCTTATGAAAAGTTTCTTGCCAAGGGCGATAAAGAATCAGACTATTTAGTGCTTAATCAAATTGTGAGATATAATCCACTAAATAGAGATTATCTCAAGAGCCGAATACAGTTAGAACAGGCGGTGGGTGAGAATAAGTATCAGATGTATGACTCTTACCTATTATCAGATTTTGTAGATGCGGATGCCAATCGCTACAAAGGAAAGTCAGGTGGAGGAAACACTGGCGCAGGCTTCTCTGCCAAGATTAATGACAGTAACAGGCTAAGCTCCAAGAATGAAATTACTATAAATAGAATACGTCAAATATTCGATAGCTATCAAGGCGGGATGAATACCTTTGCCTATGATTTTATAAGTAGAATTAGTTATCCAACACTTTCTCAGGCAAGAGGAACCACCGGAATTTGTCTCTATAAATTCACCATTCCTCCACAGGGTCCCGCTCAATTTACTCTACTTACGTATTTAGATAAAGACATAGAGGAGGAACTCAATTGGGCAGCTGAGGCAACTCAAAATAAATGGATAAGACGGGATACTACTTTTCACGAATATGGAGCCGTCTATTTTAGCGACCTACAACCATTCGACTTTGCCTTTATTGAAAAGGAAAAAACGTTTAAGCAGTTCCGTATGGAGCAATCATTTTTTAGAATGAAACTATCTAAAACTCCATCGCCAGTAAGCATTAGCACTTCTGGTATGAACTTGCAAGAAGTTACCGATGCCTATAATCTCGAATCGGAAAGACTAAGGAACAAACGAGATTCACTTCTACAAATCGTCAACTATGAGATTTATGAAGAGTACGTTGAAAATAAAGCAGAGTACCAATCTCTTATAGCAAGTGGAAAAAGTAAAAAGGCCTTTAAAGTGCTCTCTGAGATGATCAAATACAATCCGTTTGACAGAACCTTAATACAAGAGCGAATTCGTCTGGCAACAGAAATTAAAAAGGACCAATACTTAGCTTATGATGAGGCACTTTTAGCATCACTAAACGAACTCTTCAAAGACTGAAATCACAATTTATGAAGGTAAAAAACACGCTAATCTGTATTTTCTTGTTCTTATTCGTGAGTGGGCTTTTTGCCCAGAAGCCGAAAGAGGATGAATATGTTCAATTGACAGATTCGCTTTACAGTCTAGGAGCTGAGGCCTATCGTAATTCTTTATCCAGAGAATTAAAAATTCCGTTTCAAACATTCGAAAGGGATAATGAAGGGCTCTTAATAGTACAAATCAAGATGAGTAGTGAAGGGAAGGTTTCTGCCAAATTCATGACTCAAATAGATCAATAGCTAGAGGGAAAGTTCATAGAGTATTTACAAGAAAACATAGGTTACTGGCAATTCTATGGAAAGCCTTATGAGGTATACCAAATATTAGGCATAAGCACTGGAAAATTCTCTATGAGTAATTTAAAAGATGGTGTTGAAAACTATCCAAGCATTGATAAACCACCGTTTACACCTGCGATTGTGCATACTACCATTATGACACAGGGCCCTCCAATTAAGATACAGGTAAAAAAAGATTCAAAGGATCCTAGATCGAAAGAACAATTAGTTCAAGAAGAAATAGACAGATTATCGAAAGATAGATTGTCGAAATTATTGAAGGAAGAGGACGGACCTCTTTCCTTAAAGCCCAGTGCATTTAGAATAGAAAAAGAAACCACAATTCAACATTATGAATCTATGGTATCGAAGTACGAAAAGCATGACCGAAAAAATAAGTTCAAAAAGGCGCATAAAGCAATTTCGGAGGTTATAAAATACAATCCATTTGATGTCTCGCTTCTATTAAAGCGTGTCCAGCTTGAACAAGAATTAGGTATTAATGAATTTCAACGATATGATATTCGTTGGATTGTGGTACTAAGAAAACTAACCGGTCAGGGAGTGATTTAAAGAAAAAGCATCATGATGATCAGTAGCCTTTAGCTGAGGCTAGATACGGAGCAGAAACTTGATCTAAGTACCTATATACCTTATAATCTTGCTTCGGCACTTGTCTTACCAAAGGTTATGGCAACAATGAAGAAAAATTGATTAATAGCATTACACCCAAATGAAGCAGACACACAAAGTATTCAAAATGATCCTCATACTCACTTGGGTATCAACTCAGTGCTTTAGTCTCAATGCCCAAGATGCATTTATTAGCTACCCAGAATTTAAAAAAATCAAAATCAATGATTTAATAAGTCTTGAAGACCTACACGAAGCCAATGGCAATTGGCAGCCTATGATTAATGCATTTGGCGGAATTAACGAAGAGTCGTGCTCCAACTCCTTTGTGGGAACTCAAAGTATATATCAATACCATGGGCTAACGATTAACTACAGTAATCACAACGGTCCCTTTGAAATGTTAAAACTGGAAATCAGTAATAGCAATTATAAACTGCACTATAACAACAGCATTATTAAAGTAGGTGATAATATAGATATCCTAGAGCCTCTATTCCCAGATGCCTACGCCAATAAAAGGGGTGTGAATTTTGATGGAAACACTAGATATTTTGCACTGCTGAGAGTAGGTGCTGACAGCACACTTAGGTTAGTCTTCAATTTTGATATACTCAATGGACAAATAACCTCGATTGAATTAAAAGGATAACCAATAATGTTTAGAAACAAAAAACCCTGACTTCTTTCGAAATCAGGGTTCCATTAATAATCTATCTTCAACCTTATGCTTCAGCTGCCTCCTCTGGGAAAGGAAGAACAGAAACATAAGATCTGTCTTTTCTACCTTTTTTGAACTCAACAACACCGTCTGTTAATGCAAACAAGGTGTGGTCTTTACCCATACCCACGTTATTGCTTGGGTGGTGAGTTGTTCCTCTTTGTCTTACAATGATGTTACCGGCAATTACAGCCTGACCACCATATACTTTAACGCCAAGTCGTTTACTTTCCGACTCTCTACCGTTATTCGAACTACCTGCTCCTTTCTTATGTGCCATGGTATAATCTTATTAAGAGATTTTTTCGATTAAAACTTTAGTGAATTGCTGACGGTGACCATTTTTCACTTTGTAACCTTTTCTTCTTTTCTTCTTGAAGACAATTACTTTGTCACCCTTTACATGCCCGATAATTTTACCGGCAACCTTAGCACCCTTTACATTAGGAGTACCAACTTTAACTTTACCTTCATCGTCTAACAACAATACGTTATCAAACTCTACGGAAGCGCCCTCTTCGCCTTGCATCAATGGTGCATAAACGAATTGGTCTTGCGTTACTTTGAACTGCTTACCTGCTATATCTACAATTGCGTACATTTGAATACTTTTTTCAAAAACGGACTGCAAAAGTAACTCTTTATTCCTTTAAAACAAATGGTAGACCCATCAGAAATGCAAGAGATTTTTCAATATTAAATTTTCATTTTTTTTCACTAGCGCATACGTTTGAAATTCGAATAAGCTATAATCAAAGTTAATGCTCCTTACTCACTGTATATCTGATAGTTATACGAACGTATGAAAACGATTTCATATACAAAATCCGTCATGTTTTAGCATTGATTTTTCACCTGCTTTTTGTAATATTTGTTACAGGTTACGATCCCAGTAAACAACCTATCTCTGGAAAAAGACTTACTCAAATGAGTATCAAGGCTTTATCTAGATATCCTGACTTGTATAGGAATAACCAATAGAGGTGATGCCTTTATTTGGACGTTTATTGAAGAAGATATCCTTCTTCATCGTGGCTTATTTTATTCAACCCCAAATAATAAAACTAAAATGAGTGAACTGACAACTGCAGTGCATGAGCCTTTGTTGGCTGAAAACAAAGACCGTTTCGTACTATTTCCAATCAAGCATGATGACATTTGGCAATACTATAAGAAGGCTGAAGCCAGTTTCTGGACAGCTGAAGAGATTGACCTTCACCAAGACCTTACCGATTGGAATAATAAACTAAACGATGATGAGAGATATTTCATCAAGCATATCCTAGCATTCTTTGCGGCTTCTGATGGAATTGTGAATGAGAACTTAGCCGAGAACTTCGTGAATGAAGTGCAGTACACTGAGGCGAAATTCTTCTATGGTTTCCAAATCATGATGGAAAACATTCACTCTGAAACTTACTCTTTACTAATAGACACATATATTAAAGACCCTGTAGAGTCTAACAAGCTTTTCCATGCTATCGAAACATTCGATGCTATTAAAAAGAAAGCTGAGTGGGCCCTTCGCTGGATCGAATCTCCATCTTTTGCAGAAAGATTAATTGCTTTTGCCGCTGTTGAAGGAATATTCTTCTCAGGTAGCTTCTGCTCAATCTTCTGGTTAAAGAAAAGAGGTCTAATGCCAGGATTAACCTTCTCTAATGAGCTAATCTCTAGAGATGAAGGACTACACTGTGATTTCGCAGTTCACCTGCACAATGAGCATTTAAATCAGCAAGTTTCTGAAGAGCGTATCAGAGAGATCATTCTTGATGCACTTGAAATCGAAAGAGAATTTATCACTGAGTCACTCCCTGTAAGACTTATTGGTATGAACTCAGATCTAATGGCTCAATACCTAGAGTTTGTAACTGACAGACTTTTAACAGAATTGAACTGTAAGAAGGAATTTAATTCTACCAATCCGTTCGACTTTATGGAGATGATTTCCCTCCAAGGAAAAACAAACTTCTTTGAGAAGAGAGTTGGTGAATACCAGAAAGCAGGAGTTATGAAAGACAAAGACGATACCTCTAATACAAGAGAGATCTCTTTCGATTCAGACTTCTAAGAACACTTGATAAGATACCCCCAAACCCCAAATAAATATGTTAGTAGTTAAAAGAGATGGCAGACGAGAGTCGGTCAAATTCGACAAGATCACCGCTCGGATCGAAAAGCTCTCCTATGGCTTAGATCCTAACTTTGTGGAACCTATCGATGTAGCCAAGAAAGTAATTGAAGGGCTATACGATGGAGTAACCACACCAGAACTAGATAATCTAGCCGCAGAGATTGCAGCAACCATGACCGTTCAGCACCCTGATTATGCTCAACTGGCCGCGAGAATTGCAATTTCAAACCTGCACAAAACAACAAGTAAATCATTCTCTAACACCATGAAGCGTCTATATACTTATGTAGACCCTAAAACTGGTGAAAATGCACCATTGGTTTCTAAAGAAACTTATGCTATTGTAAAGAAGAATGCCGCTTTACTAGATTCCACTATCATTTACGATAGAGACTTCAACTATGATTACTTCGGTTTTAAAACCTTAGAGAGATCATACCTAATGAAGTTAGATGGTAAGATCGTAGAACGTCCTCAGCACATGCTCATGAGAGTAGCTGTTGGTATTCATGGCGAAAACATGGAGAAAGTTGCGGAAACGTATCACCTACTTTCAGAAAAGTGGTTTACACATGCAACTCCTACCCTATTCAATGCAGGTACGCCAAAGCCTCAGCTTTCGTCTTGTTTCTTACTTACAATGAAAGACGATAGTATTGATGGTATCTACGACACATTAAAGCAATGTGCTAAGATATCTCAGTCTGCTGGAGGAATTGGTCTAAGCATTCACAATGTGAGAGCGAAAGGCTCATACATTAAAGGCACTGGTGGTGTTTCTAATGGTGTGGTTCCAATGCTCAGAAACTTTGACATGACAGCTCGTTATGTTGACCAAGGTGGTGGAAAGCGTAAAGGTTCTTTTGCTATGTATCTAGAGCCTTGGCATGCTGATATCTTTGACTTCCTAGACCTGAAGAAAAACCACGGTAAAGAAGAACTAAGAGCTAGAGACTTATTCTATGCCCTTTGGATCTCAGATTTATTTATGCAGCGCGTTGAAGCAAATGAAGATTGGTCTTTATTCTGCCCTAACGAGTGTCCTGGATTATCTGATGCCTATGGAGAAGATTTCGAAAAGCTTTATGCTAAGTATGAGAAAGAAGGCAAAGCGCGTCAGACTGTAAAAGCACAAGACCTATGGTTTGAAGTACTAGAGTCGCAAATTGAGACGGGTACACCTTATATGTTGTATAAAGATGCAGCGAATAAGAAATCGAATCAGAAGAACTTAGGGACTATCAAGTCCTCTAACCTCTGTACTGAAATTATTGAGTACACAGCGCCAGATGAAGTAGCTGTTTGTAACCTAGCATCTATTGCATTACCAATGTATGTAGATCAGGAAAAAGGAGTTTATGATTTCCAGCGTCTGTATGACGTGACTTACGTTGCTACTAAAAACTTGAACAAGGTAATTGATGTAAACTACTACCCTGTTCCTGAGGCACGTAATTCAAACATACGCCACAGACCAATTGGATTGGGCGTTCAAGGATTAGCAGATGCCTTTATTCTAATGAAGATGCCTTTTGAATCTGAAGAGGCAAGAAAACTGAATAAAGACATCTTTGAGACCATCTACTTTGCAGCTATGACTGCCTCTAAGGATTTGGCCATGAAAGAAGGTGCGTATGAAACCTTCAAAGGTTCTCCAGTTTCTAAAGGTATTTTCCAATACGATATGTGGGGTGTAACACCAGAGTCAGGTCTTTGGGATTGGGATAGCTTGAAGAAAGAGGTGAAAAAACATGGTGTGAGAAACTCACTGTTGGTAGCACCTATGCCTACAGCTTCTACTTCTCAGATTCTTGGAAACAACGAGTGCTTTGAGCCTTACACTTCTAATATTTATACGAGAAGAACACTTTCAGGAGAGTTTGTTATTGTGAACAAGCACTTAATGAAAGATCTGATTGAGCTAGGCTTATGGAGCCCAGACATGAAGAATAAACTTATTGCAGCGAAAGGTTCTATTCAGGGAATCCAAGAGATTCCTGACCAAATCAAAGAACTTTATAAAACCGTTTGGGAAATTTCTCAGAAAGCAATTATTGATATGTCTGCAGACAGAGGTGCTTACATCTGTCAGTCTCAGAGCTTGAACATACATATTCAAGATCCGAACTTCGGTAAAATGACTTCTATGCATTTCTATGCTTGGAAGAAAGGATTGAAAACGGGTATGTATTACTTGAGATCTAGAGCTGCAACAGACGCAATTCAGTTCACTGTTGATAAGGCGGCTGCCGCTACACCAACAGCTGCTCAATTAGAGCAAAACGCATCAGATATGGCTTGCTCATTGGATAATCCCGATGAATGCGAGGCATGCGGGAGTTAGTATGTATGGGGTTGATTACTACTAACGTAAAAACCCGGACCGGAAGGTTCGGGTTTTTTTGTTTAATAGCCATTACAAAACATTCACTTCTATAATGGTGAAAGACAGGTTCAAGAAAAAGGCAACTTTCAGGTTCTTAGAACCATGTCCGTGTTCAGCATTATGATGGTGATGATGCCCCATTACTTAAATCTAATGAAAAGTATTATGCAACAGGGCTTCAATGGAATTCGTCATTCGTAGCAAAGCGAAGAATCTCATTATTGTTAGAAAAATTTATACGAGATCCCCGCCTACGCGGGAATGACATAAATAATTAAATCGATAGCTCTCCCCCTATTTTAGGGGGAGTGATCGAAGACCGAGGGGGTAGAGAAACTTTACTGCGCTCCCTCTTTAATCGCCTCCACCACTTCAGGATTAAGAAGCGTAGAGATATCTCCTAAATTATTACCATCTCCTGAAGCAATCTTTCTTAAGATCCTACGCATAATCTTACCCGATCTCGTTTTTGGTAATCCTGGTACAATCTGAATCTTATCTGGCCTTGCAATTGGCCCTATGATCTTATTCACTGTCTGCTTAATCTCTGTTTGTAGCGACTCCTCAGAACGGCCTTCCATATCACAGATCACATAAGCGTAAATTCCTTGCCCTTTAATATCATGCGGGTAACCCACTACAGCAGACTCTACCACTTTTGGATGCTCGTTAATGGCATTTTCTACTTCTGCGGTTCCCATTCTATGACCCGAAACGTTAATGACATCATCTACTCTACCGAGTATTCTGTAATAGCCATCCTCATCTCTCTTTACACCATCTCCAGTGAAGTAATGACCAGGGAATGAAGAGAAATAGGTTTGCCTACAACGCTCGTGGTCTCCGTAAGTAGTTCTAAGCATTGATGGCCAAGGAAATTTGATACAAAGATTTCCTTCTACTGAATTACCCTTTAATTCATTCCCTTCATTATCTAAAATTACGGGTTGAATACCTGGTAATGGCAAGGTGGCATAGGCAGGTTTGGTCGGAGTAATTCCGGCTAAAGGGCTTATCAAAATTCCACCGGTTTCAGTTTGCCACCAAGTATCTACAATTGGACATTTCCCTTTACCCACATGGTCATGATACCAGTGCCATGCTTCCTCATTGATTGGCTCTCCTACAGAACCCAATACTTTAAGTGAATCCAATTTATACGGTTCTATAGGTTCTGTACCCTGGGCTTGCAAGGCCCTGATAGCCGTGGGCGCGGTGTAGAACTGATTTACCTGATGTTTATCGCAAACCGCCCAAAATCTACCAGCATCAGGGAAGGTAGGCACCCCTTCAAACATAATAGAAGTAGCACCTGCCAATAGCGGGCCGTAAACGATATAGGAATGACCAGTAATCCAACCCACATCGGCCGTACACCAGTAAACGTCCCCTTGATTATATTGAAATACATTCTTGAAGGAATAGTAAGTGTATACCATATAACCTCCACATGTATGTACAACGCCTTTAGGCTTGCCCGTGGAACCAGAAGTGTACAGGATAAAGAGCATATCCTCTGCGTCCATCACCTCCGCTTTGTTTTCAGTAGAAACGCCATCAATAGCATCGTGCCACCAAATGTCTCGACCTTCTTCCATATGAATTTCTTGGGTCGTTCTCTTCAGAGTAATAATTGTCTCAATTGATGTTGTATTCGAAACGGCTTCATCCACCACTTCTTTTACTGGAATTTTCTTGGCTCCCCTAAAGTTTCCGTCAGAGGTCAATACCATTTTGGCTTCACAGTCATTAATTCTATCGGCTAGCGCAGAGGCAGAGAAGCCAGCGAATACCACAGAGTGAACAGCACCAATTCTAGCACAAGCCAGCATAGCGATTGCAGCCTCCGGCACCATCGGCATATAAATTACAACACGGTCGCCCTTCTGAATGCCTTTTGCCTTCATTGCATTGGCAAACTGACATACCTTAGCGTGAAGCTCTTTGTAAGTAAGTGTAATGTGCTCTTCATTTGGGTCGTTTGGCTCCCAAATAATAGCAGCTTGGTCTCCCCTTGTGTAAAGGTGCCTTTCGAGTATGTTTTCTGTGATATTCAACTTGGCGTTTTGGAACCATTCAACCTTAGGTTCTTTAAAATTCCAGTCTACCAGTTTATCCCATTTTTTCTGCCAATGAAACGAATCGGCAATGCGTGCCCAAAAAATTTCGGGGTCTTGAACACTCTTTTGGTATTCGTGTATATACCCACCAAGGCTGTGTATTCTATCGCTCATACTCCAAGATATTAAGTATGAGTATTAATAAAAACAGTAGATGAATTAAATAAATAGTTGAGCAATAACCGCGGCTGAAGCACCAATAATGGCTACCGAAAATTTCTTCCAGTCTAGTTTGTGGTGAGGGTCAGATTCAATGAATATGGTTGTTGATATTTGCAGAAAACTACCAGCTACAATAGCAAAGAAGATGATTAAATAGTCTGAATCAACAGACTCTTGATGACTGATATAGTCTGAAATCACTAGGCCTAAAGGAGAAGCTAAAGCAAACACTGTTACCAAAAGAAGTGCCTTACTCTTCTTTTTAAATTGCGCCATTAATAATGCCATCAAAGCAATAGCAGCAGGTACCTTATGCATAATAATTCCAAGAAGCACCTTTGGCGAACCGCCTTCGGCATAAAGTGAATCTGGCGCATGATTAGAATGAATGTGATCAGTGAGCACACTTCCTTCTAATATGGAATGCAGACCGAGCGCTAATAATAAGTACGTGGCTGAATAATGACCATGTGCATGAAAATGACCATGTTCAACACCCTTTGAAAAATTCTCTAAAAGCTTCTGTAAAAAGAAGCCAATTAAAATATACAGACCCAGTTGAAAAGGATCTTGTTGACTCATGAAGACGTCAGGAATCAAGTGAATAACAGTTACTGAGAAAAGATAAGCACCGGAAAAGACTAGAAAATACTTCAGTATCTGTTGACTGAATGCCCCCATCTGTAAAAATACTAGCGCAGGAATGGTAACGCTAAGGAATAAAAGAATGGCATTTATGATCATCTAGTATCTGTTTCTGCAACAGAATTGCAAATATTAGAAACTAAAGTGAGAAATCATGATAAAGGTTCCTTATTCAGCATCTCGGCTTACAACTATTTCCTCTAACCCCGCTGAAATATAGGTCTCCATCTCCCCATCAGCATTGGTATAAATAAAGTAGCATTCAAGAGAATCGTCTGACTTAATGAGCGCCTTGCCCTTTTCTAGCCCTAAAACCATACAAGCCGTTGCATAGGCATCAGCGTACATACAATCCGAAGCAATTACAGTAGCGCTCAACAGTGTTTGTAGCTGTGGGTAACCGGTGTTAGGATTAATGGTATGCGCTACTTTTCTTCCGTCATCTAGCACGCGAAAATTTCTGTAGTTGCCAGAAGTTGCCATTCCTTTATTATCTAAATATACCGCATCAAAAAGGCCACCTATTCGCCTTTCATCTGGCACCTCAATACCAATTGTCCAGGTATCTCCTTCTAAGTTTTCACCAATGGCGCGAACCTCTCCACCTATCTCTACCATAATATCTTCAAAGCCCTGTGTCCTCAAATAGTCAAAGACCACATCAATCGCTTGGCCTTTTGCAATGGCAGAGAAATTTAGTTTTACAGATGCTTGAGAAGTAGACACCTCCTCACGGCTAAACGCTATCTTCTGAAAACCCACATAGTTTAAGAGTGAATCTACTTGAAGTGAATCAGGACCAATAATCTCTCCCTCACCAAAACCCCAAGCATCTACTAAAGGCCCTACCGTAGGGTCAAAAGCACCGTTGGTCTTTTCATACACAACCTTTGATGCTTCCAGTACCTCAAAGAAATAGGGATACTCAAATTCAACTTGGCCATTTTGATTAAAAATTGAAATTTCTGAGTCTGGCACATAGGTAGAAAGCGACTGATTGAAGTCTACCAAAAGTGAATCTATCTGCTTCTTGAAATTACGTTGCTTCTTATCTAAATACTTAATGTTGTAGGGAATAACACCCATGGTGGTTCCTTGTAGATAAACCTCTTTCGGCTGGTTTTCGCGGTAAGTGTAAACAATGAAAATAACCAGTACAAGCGCCAACAAATAAATTCTCGAACGTCTATTTCTATCCATCAATCTGAGATTTGCTGCAAAGATAGGTCAATTCAAAAGCAGAACTCTAAATTTGAGCTATCTTGTTTTAAATTTGCCCAATGCGTGAAGATTACCTGAGTGCTGAAGAAGAAAACTTCGATCCTATTGAAAAGGATATCGAAAGAGCACTCCGTCCATTAAGCTTTGAAGATTTTACTGGTCAGCAAAAACTTGTTGATAATGTAAAGGTCTTCGTTTTAGCGGCTAAGAAAAGAGAAGAACCACTAGATCATGTGCTTCTCCATGGCCCTCCCGGCTTAGGCAAAACTACACTCTCGCATATCATAGCAAATGAATTAGGGTCGGATATTAAGATTACCTCCGGACCGGTTTTAGACAAACCTAGCGATTTAGCCGGGCTATTGACCAATCTGGAAGTGGGCGATGTTCTTTTCATAGATGAGATTCATCGACTTAATCCAATTGTTGAAGAGTATCTGTATTCGGCAATGGAAGATTACAAAATCGACATTATGCTTGATTCAGGACCAAATGCCAGAACGGTTCAAATAGGCCTGAATCCTTTCACGCTAATTGGTGCTACCACTCGATCCGGATTACTTACCTCTCCTCTTCGTGCCCGTTTTGGGATCAACGCAAGATTAGAGTATTACGACTCAAAATTGCTAACAAGGATCGTTCAACGCTCTTCAGACATACTGAATACGCCTATTAACGATGATGCCGCTTTTGAGATTGCTAGAAGAAGTCGGGGCACCCCCAGAATTGCGAACAACCTTTTAAGAAGAACTCGAGATTTTGCCCAAATCAAAGGTACGGGTACCATCACCATAGACATTAGCCAACTGGCGCTAAATGCCCTTGATGTCGATTCTCATGGTTTAGACGAAATGGATAATCGAATTCTGACAACCATTATAGAAAAATTTAAAGGTGGCCCAGTGGGTATTTCTACCATTGCTACGGCTGTTGGAGAAGAAGCCGAAACCATAGAAGAAGTGTATGAACCCTTTCTAATTCAAGAGGGATTTTTAAAAAGGACTTCTCGAGGTAGAGAAGCAACTCATGCCGCTTATGAACATCTGAAAATTGAGAAGCCAGGAGAAACTGGAACTTTGTTTGGCTAATGCTACACTCCCCTAGCCCCTCTTTAAGAGGGGAACAAAATGTTAGAATAACAACACAATGCCAAGACCGAAAATTTACTACGACCCTGCGCTAAAGGAAAAAGCTAGGCACTTGAGAAATAATAGTACGCTTGCTGAAGTCCTATTGTGGAATGAACTCAAAAGGGACAAAATAAGAGGTTACGACTTTCATAGACAGAAGCCAATACTGCATTGGATAGTAGATTTCTTTTGCTATGATTTGATGCTTGCTATAGAAGTTGATGGCGATTACCATTACTTTGAAGAAACTAGGATAAAAGATAAAAAGAGGCAAAATTCAATAGAAGCATTGGGTATCTCATTTTTAAGATTCTCGAATGACATTATCAAGCATGACATTCTAACAGCTTTAAATGATGTCCATCAATACATTGATAACTTCGAATTAAAAAACAAACTCCCGAAAACACGATAACTTCCCTTCCTTGAGGAGGGTCAGGGAGGTGTCAGAATGAATAACCAAAGAGGCCATAACACCCAACTGATTAAGTCTATTAGTAAGGAGCTTGGCTTCGACTTTTGTGGCATCTCTAAAGCTGAGTTCTTAGCTGAAGAGGCACCTAGACTAGAGGCTTGGCTCAAACAAAAAGCTCATGGAAAAATGAGCTATATGGAAAACCATTTCGATAAAAGGCTTGACCCAACTAAATTGGTCCCTGGAGCTAAGTCGGTTATTTCATTGCTTTATAATTACTACCCGGAGAAGGACCTAGCCCAAGAAAACCCTCAAAGCCACAAGATTGCAAAATATGCATATGGCAAAGACTATCACTTTGTCATCAAAGACAAGCTCAAAACTTTTCATCAATTGATTCAAGAAAAAATTGGAGAGGTGGAAGGAAGAGTTTTTGTAGATAGCGCCCCTGTTTTAGAGCGTCAATGGGCAGAAAAATCGGGACTGGGATGGATTGGAAAGAACACCATGCTGATTAATAAAGAGCAAGGTAGCTTCTTCTTTCTTGCTGAACTCATTTTAGATCTTGAACTAGAACCCGATGGTCCCATTAAAGATTACTGCGGAACTTGCACAAGGTGCTTAGACGCTTGTCCTACTGATGCACTAAGCCCATACAGCATGGATGCCTCCAAATGCATCAGCTATCTTACAATTGAGTTGAAGGTTGCTATCCCTAGTGAATTCAAAGATCAAATGGAAGGTTGGGCGTTTGGCTGTGACATCTGCCAAGATGTTTGCCCTTGGAATAGGTTCTCACAAACCCATCATGAAGAGCAATTCTATCCGAATGACGAACTAAAATCTGCCTTTAACAATAATTGGGAAGATTTAACAAAAGAAGTTTTTGGTCAAATTTTTAAGAAATCGGCCGTAAAGAGAACGAAGTTTGAGGGTTTAAAGAGGAACTTAGATTTCCTTAGAAAAAGTTAAGCCCGACATTTCTGACGGGCTTTGTGGATAATTGATTTACGCGGCTAGAACAAATTGTCTGTCGATAATTGGGCCGTAAACCTGCCCGAATTGTTCATAGCACCATTTTTTTAGCTCATTCAGCTCTTCCTCCAAGACTGACTTAATTGCTTTTCTTAACTCTCTTTCAAACAGTCTTTTATCGAAACTAACCTTTGAAAGGATAATTTTGAAATACTCCAACATGTTAAGAACTTTTTAGGGTTATAAATCTAAATCGATGTTCCGATCGTAACTCTCTATACGCATGTTACAGAACAAAAGTTACTCACTTTAAAAAATCAATATATCTTTGAGACGTTCTCTCAAAAAGGAAAGGAATATAAGAAATTCGCATGAGAAAATCCAGACTTACTTTTATAATCAACCTACTCTTAGGCCTCCTCTATTTTAGTGCTCAAGGCCAAGACATTAGCGTTAATTTAGGCCCAGACGAAGTAGGACTGAATGAGCTCTATAGCATTACCATTACACTCACTAACGGTACCATCAAGAGCCATACAGATTTTCCAGATATTGATGGCTTTGCCAAGCGAGGCACCTCCTCTTCTAGCAAAACGAATATTGTTAATGGCCAAATAAGTTCGGCTCAGAGTCTCACACAGCGCTACTTGCCTTTAGAAGAAGGCATTTACACCTTAGATCCATTCACAATTGAAGTAAATGGGGAACAAATCAGGGCTGATGGGAAAAAGATTATCGTTGGCCCTCCAGTTGAAAGAAGACAAAATAATAGAAGAGGAAGATTCGGTAGAGATCCTTTTGACGACCTATTTGGTCGTAATGATACAAATGAAAGAGATTTTGTTGACGTGAAAGAAGATGCTTTCCTTGCCTTAACTACAGATAAAGATGAAGTCTATGTGGGAGAAGGCTTCACAACAACTTTCGCATTTTATGTGGCAGATGCCAACAGAGCACCTCTACAATTTCATGAGGCAGGCAAGCAGCTTTCTACTATTCTAAAAGAACTAAAACCAGAAAACTGCTGGGAAGAGAATTACAACATTGAAAACATTTATGGTGAGCGTGTAACTTTGAATGGAAAGAGTTATACACGTTATAAAATTTACCAAGCCACCTACTATCCGTTAAACTTAGAAACAGTAAACTTCCCTTCTGTTCCGTTTGAGATGATTAAATACCGAGTGGCTCGCTCACCTTCTTTCTTTGGAAGAGATCGTCAGGAAGATTTCAAAACATTTTATTCTAAGGAGAAATCAGTCAAAGTGAAAGCACTACCTCCTCACCCAATGAAAGACCAGGTGGCTGTTGGAGATTTTCAACTCGATGAAAATACCAACAAACGCACAGTAGAAACAGGCGAAAGCTTTGAGTACAAATTCAACATTTATGGCGAGGGGAATATCTCGGGCATTAATGACCCAATAATCGCAGAAGAAAAAAATATGGATATCTACCCTCCTAATGTCGCTACAGACATTAACAGAGGAGCTGGAAGAGTAACAGGTTCTAAACAATACACGTATTTCGGCATACCTAACGAACCTGGAGAATATGATCTGAAAGACTATTTTAACTGGGTTTTCTTTAACCCAAGAACAGACCAGTATGATACTTTAAGCTCTTCAATAAAGCTTAACGTAACAGGTGAAAGCAAGCAAAACGTTTCGATATCATCTACCGATTTAGGTTCTTTTTACGACAACATAGATTTTACTTCAAACGAGTTAAAAAGTTTGAGTAACAATAATGCTACTGAGATTCTTGCCAATATTTTGATAATCGCTATGTTAGGGGCTGCAGGGTTCATGTTTATCAAAAAGTAAATGGGAAGTTCATTCGGAAAGCTCTTTAAAATTCACACCTATGGCGAATCTCACGGTCCTGCCTTGGGAGTTATTATTGAAGGATGCCCAGCAGGTCTAGAAATAGATGAGGCCTTCATTCAATCAGAATTAGAGCGAAGAAAACCCGGCCAATCAAAAATTACTACTCAGAGAAAAGAAGCAGACAGTCTTGAAATACTCTCTGGGGTATTCGATGGAAAATCAACGGGAACACCCATTAGCATTCTCATTCGGAATAAAGACCAGAAGAGTAAAGATTATTCTCATATAGCTGACAAATTTAGACCGTCACATGCCGATTATACCTTCCAAGCAAAGTATGGAATTAGAGATCATAGAGGTGGTGGTAGAAGTTCTGCAAGAGAAACTGTAGCTCGCGTTGCAGCTGGAGCCGTGGCTAAGCTTTTACTCAAACATTATGGTATTGAGTGTTACTCTTATGTCTCTCAAGTAGGGGCTTTAACGCTTCAAAAGCCTTACACTGAGTTGGACAAGTCCAATATTGAATCAAACATTGTCAGGTGTCCTGATGCACAAATGGCCGAAAAGATGATTCAGCTCATTGACAAAACACGAAAAAACCGAGATACCATTGGCGGAATTATTACTGGTGTTATCAAAGGTGTGCACTCTGGTTTAGGAGAACCCGTATTCGATAAACTTCATGCTGAAATTGGTAAAGCCATGCTCAGCATTAATGCGGTAAAAGGATTTGAATTCGGCAGCGGATTTGAAGGTGTCAAACTCAATGGCAGTGAGCACAACGATGCATTCTACCAAGAAGGAGAGCAGGTAAAGACTAAAACCAATCTTTCTGGAGGTATTCAAGGAGGCATCTCAAACGGACAAGACATTTACTTTAATGTAGCCTTTAAACCTGTAGCCACTATTATGCAAGACCAAGAAAGCATTAATGAGGCTGGTGAAAGCGTAACGGTTAGCGGAAAAGGCAGACACGACCCTTGTGTGGTGCCTCGTGCGGTACCTATCGTTGATGCCATGTCAGCTTTGGTAATTGCCGATTATTTGCTAATTAGCAAGACTAATCAGCTCTAAGTATCCCTAAGAAATAGATGAAAAAACTTCCTCTGCATATCAAAATAATGATAGGCCTAGTAGCCGGTGTGGTTTGGGCATTCCTATCAAGTTCTCTCGGTTGGAATCAATTCACAATCGACTGGGTAGACCCTTTTGGTCAGATCTTTATTCGCATGTTGAAATACATTGCCGTTCCATTGGTCATGTTCTCTATCATCAGCGGAGTTTCTAGTTTAAAGGATTTATCGAAGCTTGGTAGAATGGGTGGTAAAACGCTCGGATTTTACCTGATGACCACCGTTACCGCTGTTGGGGTAGGATTACTAATCGTCAACCTGTTTCAACCAGGAAATTTTATAAGCGAAGAACAAAGGATTAAGAATAGACTACAGTACGAAAAGTGGGTGGCCGCTACTGACGGTGTAGAAATTCTTGATGGCAAGAACTATTCTGCAGACCCGAGATATGGTGGAATTGAAGCAGAAGAACTAGAGTTGGACGAAGAGACCAAAGCGCAACTTGATGCGCGTATGGAAGCTGCCAACAAAAGTAAAACTAGCGGACCACTACAGTTCTTAGTAGACATGGTTCCAGAAAATATTGTGCTATCCTTATCCAATCAGCAGCTCATGCTACAGGTTATTTTCTTCTCCATTTTCTTCGGAATAGTAATGGCCATGATACCCGATGATAAGGTGGCCGGGCTCTCGGCATTCATCAATGGTACAAACGAGGTCTTCCTAAAGATGGTAGACATTGTAATGAAAGCTGCTCCATTCTTTGTGTTTGCTCTATTGGCAGGAATTATTGCAAAAATGGCGGATACCCCGGGAGAGGTAATTCAGGTATTTAAAGGATTAGCGAGTTATTCAGGTACACTTATCCTTGGCTTGTTATTCTTAATCTTCGCCTTCTACCCAATGGTCATTAAACTATTTGTGAGAAGCGTAGGCTATAGAAAGTTCTTCAAAAATATGAGCCCAGCTCAATTAATGGCATTCTCTACAAGTTCAAGTGCTGCTACACTACCGGTAACTATGGAATGTGTAGAAGATAATATGGGCGTATCTAAGAATGTGTCGAGCTTTGTGCTCCCAGTTGGTGCTACCGTGAACATGGACGGAACTAGCTTGTACCAAGCAGTTGCGGTAGTTTTCTTAGCGCAAATGCACATGGTAGACCTTACCGCAATTCAACAATTAACCATCGTGCTCACCGCAACCTTAGCCTCTATTGGCAGTGCCGCGGTTCCTAGTGCCGGTTTGATCATGATGATCCTGGTATTACAATCTGTTGGATTAAATCCAGCTTGGGTGGCTATCCTATTCCCTGTTGATAGACCATTGGATATGTTAAGAACAGTGGTAAATGTAACGGGAGACGCTACAGTTTCTACGATTGTGGCAAAATCTGAAGGAGAACTTAGAGAAGACTAAGAACTTATCACTTACCTTTGTTGTTAAGACAGTCAACGAATTAAGATGAAAGCGACTAATATATACATGGAGGCTAATCCTAACCCAAACTCAATGAAGTTTGTGGTGAATTATATGCTATTGCAAGATGGTATTAGCTTCGATTATCCAAACAAAGAATCTGCCGACCAATCTCCTTTGGCTCAGCAACTTTTCGACTTGCCTTATGTAGATAGAGTTTTCTATATGAGCAATTTTGTAACGGTTACAAAAGCAGAGAATGTAGAGTGGTTGGAAATTCAAGATGAGTTAAGATCTGTGATCAAAGAATATCTTGAGAATGAAAAACCGCTCATTCTTGAAGAGTTAGATAAGGATCCTTTATTTGATGAAAACGACTCGGAAGTTGTTAAGAAAATAAAAGGAATTCTAGACGAATACATTAGACCAGCTGTGGAGCAAGATGGAGGAGCTATTGGTTTTTCTTCATTTGTAGATGGAACGGTTAAAGTTAATCTTCAAGGATCTTGTAGTGGTTGCCCTGCTTCTGCAGTAACACTTAAATCTGGGATTGAAAACTTACTAAAGCGAATGCTTCCTAATGATGTGAAAGAAGTAGTTGCTGAAGGAGTTTAATTAAAAAACATTTTCAAAGAGAAAGAGACCTTGCCAGAAGCTTGGTCTCTTTTTTATTTATGCACTTTCAAACGATTGCACTTTAAAGAATTGAATCCTTTTTATAAATAGCAGATAGAAAGATTATTTTTGATTAATCAATCTTATGGAAACTGAAATCAAAAGAGTTGGTGTATTAACCTCAGGAGGTGACGCACCCGGTATGAATGCAGCGGTTAGAGCAGTAGTAAGAGCTTGTATCTTCTACGGTCTAGACGTTTACGGCATTTACAAAGGTTACGATGGTCTTATAAATGACCATGTTGAACAGCTTAATGTGCGTTCAGTTTCTAACATCTTAAGTAGAGGTGGCACATTTCTGCTTTCTGCCAGAAGTGATGAGTTCAGAACTGAAGAGGGGAGAAAGAAGGCTTACAAGCACTTTAGAAAGCATGAGCTTGATGCTCTTGTGGTCATCGGGGGAGATGGTTCATTTACCGGAGCCGACATCTTTAGTCAGGAGTTTGACGTCCCTGTAATCGGAATTCCTGGAACTATTGACAATGATCTAGCTGGTACAGACTTAACCATTGGCTTTGATACTGCTTGTAACACAGCAAGAGAAGCCATCGACAAAATTAGAGACACTGCCTCTTCACACGAACGTTTATTCTTTGTAGAAGTAATGGGTAGAGATGCTGGCTTTATAGCGGTAAACTCAGCCATTGGTGGTGGTGCTGTGGCCATGATTGTACCAGAACATAACTGGACACTTGAAAGTCTTGTGAAACGTTTAAGAAAAGGCGCAGCGAATCAGAAGTCTTCAAACGTTGTAATTATTGCGGAAGGCTGTCATCTAGGCAACGCTTATGATATAGCGAAGCAGGTTAAGAAAGAACTAGATTATTATGACATCCGTGTTTCTGTATTAGGACACATGCAACGAGGTGGTTCGCCAACGACCATAGACAGAGTACTCGCTAGTAGACTTGGTGTGGCCGCTGTAGAAGGCTTAAGATCAGGCGAATCAAAGGTTATGGTAGGCATGGTAAACAGTCAAATTCTTTACACCCCAATCGGAGAGGCGATAAAGACTGAAAAGCCGCTTGACCCCGAGGAATTTAGAATAGCAAAGATTCTATCAATATAAAAAAAGGAGGCCTAGGCCTCCTTTTTACTTTCTATATAAAGCGTTTTTTAGTTTCTGTTAATTGCATTGAGCTCTTCAAATGCTCTTTCAAGCCTTGAAACAACACTCTCCTCACCTTTTCTTAGCCAAACGCGAGGATCGTAATTTTTCTTATTTGGAGAATCTTCTCCATCAGGGTTCCCAATTTGTCCCTGTAGATAGTCTTTCTTCTCTTTGTAATAACCATGAACACCATCCCAATATGCCCATTGCACATCAGTGTCAATATTCATCTTGATAGAACCATATCCTGTAGCTTCTTTAATTTTTGCTGGCTCAGAACCTGAACCGCCATGGAAGACAAAGAAAACGGGCTTTTCTTCTGTTCCGAATTTCTCTTGAATGTAAGTCTGAGAGTTTTTCAAAATCTCTGGTCTTAATTCAACGTTTCCAGGCTTATATACACCGTGCACATTACCGAAAGATGCCGCTACTGTGAATAGTTTTCCTGCTTGTCTTAAAGCATCCCAAGCTGCTGCAACTTCTTCAGGCTGAGTATATAATCTAGCTGAATCAACATCGGTATTATCTACTCCATCTTCTTCTCCACCAGTAATACCTAATTCAATTTCAATACCCATTTCAATGGCATCCATTCGCTTTAGGTAATCTACTGAAATAGCAATATTCTCTTCTAAAGATTCTTCTGAGAGGTCTAACATATGCGTACTGAACAATGGCTGTCCATGCTCCTTGTAATAGGCTTCTCCAGCATCTAAAAGACCATCAATCCATGGTAGTAATTTTTTAGCAGCATGGTCGGTATGAAGAATAACAGGTACATCATATTCTTTTGCCATTAAATGCACATGCTGTGCGCCTGAGATTGCTCCCATGATAGAAGCCTTGTATCCATCATTGCTTAAAGATTTACCCGCATAGTATGCAGCGCCACTAACAGAGAACTGTACGATTACTGGTGAATTAACTTTAGCCGCTGTCTCTAAAACAGCATTGATACTATTGGTACCTATTACGTTTACTGCTGGAATTGCGAACTCGTTCTCTTTCGCATATTTTAAACAGTCTATTAGTTCTTGACCGTATAAAACCCCGCTTCTGAATTTTCCCATTGATATAGATTTATTTGTCTAAAAATGTGGTGTAAAGAAAACAAATTTTGTGGTTCCACTCTATGATTAAAGTCAACGATTTACGAATGGTATAAAACACTTGTAGCGCTAACAAAAGTAGCGCTACAAGCAAAGTAAACTATAATAGAAATGGAGGAAATTATTGTTAATGTTTTTTTGGATTAACAGCTTTTAGAGCGTGAATCCTTGACTTATTTGTTTTCCTTAAAATCAAAGTAGGTAATCTGAAAATAATCTCCAATCTAAGTACCTAAGAAACAGAGGTGTACGCCAGATTTGCAATCGATTGAAACTGCCAATACTTCCGAAAAACGCAGAAAAAAAAATTTTGAAAAAATTTTGCCCTAATTGGTTTAATCGGAAGATATAGGCGTATTTAGCCAATAAGTCAGTAGATTATTCTAGAAAATGATGAAGAATGGGCAAGTAACAATCAAAGACATTGCAAAAGAGCTAAACGTCTCATGCTCAACGGTATCTAGAGCCCTGAAAGACTTTCCTGGGATAAGCCCCGCCACCAAAAAGGCAGTAACCGACCTTGCTAAAAAGTATAATTATAGGCCGAATGCCATCGCATTGAGTTTAAGGAATCAAAAAACTAACATCATTGGTGTCATTATTCCTGAAACCGTACACTTCTTCTTCTCTACAGTTATTAGTGGCATTGAAGATGCCGCCATGAGCGAAGGCTATAATGTGATGATTTGCCAATCCAATGAAAATTACGAGAGAGAAGCCGACTCCATAGATGCCCTCATGGGTGCACGTGTAGATGGTTTGCTCGTTTCAATTTCAAGAGAAACGGGCAATCTAGATCATTTAAAGAAAGTAGCTGAAGAGGGCACACCCATGGTATTTTTTGACAGACTGGTTGAAGGCATGAATGCATCAAGTGTGATTATTGATGACTATCAGGGTGCGTATGATGCAACTGAGCACTTAATAGAACAAGACTGCAAGAATATAGTGCACTTAACTGGTCCAAGTAATCTCATTATTGGGCGCAAAAGAAAAGAAGGCTATGTATCTGCTTTGGAGGACTATGAAATTCCCGTTAAGGAAGAATATATAGTAGAGTGCAGAGAAGGCACTTCGGAAGAAGCTGAGCAGGTAATGACCAAATTAGTCAAAACAGGCATGGCCATAGATGGTGTTTTTGCTAGTAATGATGTTGCAGCACTAGGCGCTTTAAAGGCAGTAAAAAATACTGGCCTCAAAATCCCAAGAGACATTGCTATTATAGGGTTTAGTAATTGGCAGTTCTCATCACTGGTAGAACCCGGACTCAGTAGTGTTTCTCAACCAGGCTACGACATTGGCCAACAGGCGACCCATCTAATTCTTGAAGAAATCAATTCAAAAGAGAAGACTAAAAGTCAAATTAAAATCCTAGATACCGAATTAATCATTAGAGGCTCTTCTAAAAGAAAATAATTGCACACCATTGCAACCGTTTGATCTTCTGTAAAACGCAGTATTCGGCCTAAATCTAATTCAGAACAGTTTTTACACCTACTCAAAGGCTTTATTTGCTAGTGCTTTTTGCATAATATAGCCGATCATTTCAGAAGAGATTCAAGCCAGATGAATTATAGAAACATAAGCGTTGGAGCAGTAGATCAACTATCTACAGCTAACAATACCATTGAAGGGAAAGCGGGCAGTTATCAATTTAGACTTACCCCATACACTGAAGAGATTATCCGAGTTCAAGTTACTAAAGACCCAAAGTTTGATGAGTACCCATTTTCTGTAATTCTCGAACCTCAGAATCTTGAAGTTGACATCAAAGACACAGATAAAGAGCTGACTTTGGATACTGGTGCTGTTCAAGTAAAACTACAGAGAGACCCACTTCGATTTAGCTTTTTTTCGTCAGATGGAATACTTCTGAATCAAGACGACCCAACCTTTGGCATTAGCTGGCTAGGAGAAGAAGTTACCAACTATAAAACCTTAGGTAAGGACGAAATTTTCCTTGGCATGGGAGAAAAAGGTGGCGGACTTAACCGTAGAGGTTCTTCTTTTGATAACTGGAATACCGATGCCTTCGGCTTTGACAATGACACTGACCCTCTGTATGTGTCCACACCTTTCTTTATTGGTGTTAGAAATGGTAAGGCTTACGGAATATTTTTAGACAATACTTATAAAACACACTTCAATTTTGGTGCATCAAACAACGATAGGTTCAGCTATTTCAGCGCGAGCCAAGGTGATTTGAATTACTATTTTATTCACGGTGAAAATGTAGGAGATGTCATTAAGCAATACGCTAAACTAACTGGAACCACACACCTGCCACCAAAATGGAGTTTAGGTTTTCAACAGTGCCGCTACAGCTATTATCCGGATTATGAGATATATAACATTGCCGACACTTTCCGTGAAAAGCAAATTCCTGCCGATGTCATCTATTTAGACATTCACTACATGAAGGATTTTAAAGCCTTCACATTTGATGAGAAAAGCTTCCCAAATCCTAAAGCGCTCATTGAAAAACTAGAGTCTCAGAGCTTTAAAGTTGTGGTGATTTTAGACCCAGGAATTGCTACCAAAAAAGGCTATGGCACCTATGACAGAGGATTAGAAAGAGATGCTTTTGTTAAATACCCTGATGGTACTCCTTATGAAGCGTCCGTATGGCCTGGAAATAGCCACTTTACAGACTTTACCTCTGAAGATGCCCGAGCTTGGTGGCAAGAAGAAATGAAGTTCTATACAGAACTTGGTATAGAGGGCTTCTGGAATGACATGAATGAGCCCGCTTGCTGGGGACAAGACATGCCTCACTTGATTGAATTCGATTATGATGGACAGCAAGTGAGCCATAAAAAAGCTCGAAACGTGTATGGCTACCAAATGGTACGCGCCACGTTTGAGGGAGCTAAAATGCAAATGGAAAACAAGCGTCCATTTACTCTAACAAGGTCTGGTTTCAGTGGTGTGCAACGCTACTCAGCAGTATGGACGGGTGACAATGTAGCTGGTGATGATCACATGATGCTTGGTGTGCGACTAGTAAATAGTTTAGGCATGGCTGGTATTCCTGTAGCAGGTTACGATATTGGTGGATTTGTTGAAGAGTCTTCTCCATCATTATTTGCACGCTGGTTGGCTATAGCCACTTTTGCGCCATTCTTTAGAGTACACAGTATGGTGAATGTGAGGGACTCAGAGCCATGGGCCTATGGCGAAGAGGTTGAAGAGATATCTAGAAACTATATTAACCTTAGGTATCAGATGATGCCTTACTTATACTCTCTATTCCACGAAGCACATACTACAGGAATGCCTATCAATAGGTCGCTAGCTATTGATTATACAAACGATCCTGACATCTATCATGGTTACGCAGAAAGTGCATTCACTTTAGGAGAATGGCTACTGGTATGCCCAACTGTGAGCTCTCAAAACTATGCTAAAATCTATCTTCCGGAAGGCAGATGGTACCGATTCTTTTCTGATGAAGTTTCCCAAGGTAAGCAACACCATGTAGTGGAGACCAGCATGGAAGATTTGCCGGTTTATGCCAAAGAAGGAGCTATTATCCCATTGCAGAGTATTGTTCAAAACACACATGAAACGCATGATGGAGAACTTAAACTGCATATCTATCACGGAGAAGTAGAGACAAGTCAACACCTGTATGAAGATGACGGGGAGTCTTACAATTTTGAAAAAGGAGCATATGCCTCAAGAGAGATCTACTTCTCTGGTATCGAAAAGCAGATTAGGTTTACTGAGCAACTAGGAGACTTTAGGTCTGAATTCAAAACTGTAAAGATTTACCTCCATGGATTTACAGCTGAGACCTTTCAACTTAATGGTCGGCCTATTGAAATGCATAGAGAAAGCATTCGTCTTATGGCCCCGATTACTGAGTTTGATCCATTACCTCAAAGAGAAAAAAAGAATTATCTTATTGAAAATATTGAGTGCATCAAGACTGACTTTTTATCTGAAGAGATGCTCGTTGAATGGAACTAGATTTTTAATGCTCAACCATGAATAAAAAACCTCGCTTAAGTTTTCTGCAAATCTGGAACATGAGTTTCGGGTTTCTAGGAATTCAGATGGGCTTTGCCCTACAAAACGCAAATGCAAGTAGAATCCTCCAAATATTCGGAGCCAACGTAGAGGAGCTTTCCTGGTTCTGGATTGTCGCGCCTTTAACAGGTATGATAGTTCAGCCAATCATAGGACACTATAGTGATCGCACGTGGACTAGACTTGGCAGAAGAAGGCCATACTTCCTCGCAGGTGCTTTATTAGCTTCTATTGGACTAATCCTCATGCCAAGGGCAGATATGTTCATTGCCTTTCTGCCCGCATTGTGGGTTGGAGCGGGTTTCTTAATGATAATGGATGCAAGTTTCAACGTGGCTATGGAGCCTTTTAGGGCTCTAGTTGCCGACAAACTTCCTTCTGATCAGCGAACCTTAGGTTTTAGCGTTCAAACTATTTTAATAGGCATTGGAGCTGTTATTGGCTCTTGGCTACCATGGGCCGTTACCAATTGGTTCGGAATAGATAATACGGCAGAAACTGGCTCTGTTCCTCCAAGTTTGATTATCTCATTTGTCGTAGGTGCAGTGGTACTAACCACCACAATTATATTGACTGTAACAACAACAAAAGAGTACAGCCCTGAAGAGACTGCGGCCTTTGATGAAAATGAATCTGAAGAAGATATAGAAGAGGAAAGTTCAAAAGGCTTATCACAAATATTTAAAGACTTTGCAGCTATGCCAGCCACTATGAAACAACTGGGGCTTGTTCAGTTCTTTTCATGGTTTGCCCTATTTGGAATGTGGGTTTTTTCAACCCCTGCAATTGCTCACCATATTTACGGATTACCCATAGACGACACCTCCTCGCAAACTTTTCAAGATGCTGGTGACTGGGTGGGTATAATCTTTGGTGTTTACAACCTCGTTTCTGCGATATACGCTTTCTTCTTACCTGCCATTGCAAAGAAGCTGGGAAGAAAACAAACACATGCCATGTCGCTAGTTATTGGTGGAATAGGCTTAATCTCAATGTATTTTGCTCCAAGCCCTAATTTCTTAATCATTTCTATGATTGGGGTAGGAATTGCCTGGGCAAGTATCTTAGCCATGCCTTATGCTATTTTAGCAGGTTCCATTCCAGCAAAAAAGATGGGGATCTATATGGGTATCTTCAACTTTTTTATTGTAGCACCCCAAATACTCAATGCCTTAATTGGTGGGCCAATTGTTAAGAACCTCTATGGTGGAAACGCCATGTACGCTATCGTAACATCGGGTGTACTAATGGTAGTTGCCGCATTTACCCTAAGGGGAGTAAAAGATGAAGATGAAGCTCCGGCTTCATGATAAGCAACTATCAAGAAATACTGCTCCTGCTAGGCATTGGGTTTCTAGCAGGAATTATCAATACACTAGCCGGTGGTGGTTCTTTATTAACACTACCCCTTCTCATATTTCTGGGTCTTCCCCCAAATGTGGCCAATGCTACCAATCGAATTGGAGTGTTTTTTAATGCCTTTTTCGCCATGCGCGGCTTTAAATCCAAAGGAGTAGATATTGGTCCTTACGGAATCTGGCTGGGTGTTGTGGCATTATTTGGTGCAGCGCTAGGCTCCTTTATCGCGGTAGACATTAATGGAGACACCTTCAATAAAATCCTTGCCATACTCATTGTCTTTATCATCGCATATATGGTCTTTGATAATAAAAAAACAGGATCGGGCTATGAGAAGATGGATGCAAAATCTAAGATAATAGGCTATGTTGTCTTCTTCGGAATTGGCGTATATGGTGGTTTTATTCAGGCAGGTGTAGGCTATCTGATTATGTCTTCTCTATCGTTTATTCACAACTTCAGCATCATTAAGATAAATATGATCAAAGCATTATCTGTTGTGATCTATACCCTATCAGCCCTTGGCATATTCATTTTTTACGACCTAATCAATTGGGAGTTAGGAATTGCTTTGGCCGTTGGCATGTCATTAGGTGGTTGGCTTACCAGTCGTTGGAGTACTAAAATCAACGATAAATATTTAAGGTATTTCGTAATGGTGACAGCCTTCGCTTTTGCGATTAAACTATTCTTTTTTTAGACGCTCGTAATACGCTTCGGCCTCTTCTAATTTGGATAAATGGAAAAGCCGTAGATCTCGCGTATTCGAGGTGTTCGATCGTTATAAAGACGGTATCATTGCCACCCAAGAAGGAGACCCACTACAATTCGATGAGATTCTGAAAAAAGTGAAGGACCTGGATGTCATTTATCGTTCTAGAACGCTTGAAGATAGAGATGGCCCTGCCGATGCTATTCTCTACAATAAAAAAATATGGTCTGTTGAAGAGCACAATACTTTTTGGCTGAGTGATACACCTGACCAACCAGCAACTAAAAGCTGGGGAAACACATTACCTAGAATTGCCACCATGGTTATTCTCAAGCATAAGACCACAGGCAAAAGACTGCCTTTACTCAATACATTATTAGATCATAGGTCTCAGAACAGTCGGTTGAGAAGCACAGAACTTATACTTCGTACCATGATGATCGGGGCTGAACAAATGCCTACTCTATTCTTAGGTGGGTTAAACGTGACTAAAGAAGATGATGTGATAAAAAGAATTAAAGAGTTCTTTACTGATACCTACTCTGGAGATGAATTATTGGGTTGTACTTATCACGGTTATAATGGTGGAAGCACTTGCCCAAGAATTGATTATATATTCTACGATGAGTCAACCGGACTGAAATTGAACAGCTTTGAAATTGACAGGTGGAAAAGTAAAAAGTTCTTCTACCCTTCAGATCATTACCCGCTTGTCTCCAAGTTCAGCTGGTAGCTTTTAGCTTCTTCTTACGGTTGGCAATGAGTACGCCTGAAAGAATTGCTACGATCCCAAGAATCTGACCAAGCCTTAATTCTTCCCCATCAATTAAGCCCCATGTAATCGCCACTATTGGAATAAGATAAGTAACCATACTAGAAAAGATTGGCGTGGTAATTTGGACAAGTTTGTTAAAGAGAACTAAGGCGATTGAAGTACTCATAACTCCTAATAAACTAATATAACCTAATGCAGCTAAAGCTCCAGGCTCATTGCTTAAGGTATCTACAAACGGAGTTCCTACAAACAAATAAATACCGGCAATTGGGCCTACCAATGCAACACTAATTGCAGTAATAACTAGAGCTGATAAATCAGCCAGATAGTACTTAATGAGATTCAAGTTAGTTCCATAACATGCCGTAGCGATCACTATAAAAATCACATAGTAATTGAAACTCCCTATACCTCCCGCACCACTAGTGACTAGAATTGCAGTACCTATAAAAGCCAGCACCACTCCTACATATTTGGCCTTCTCGAATTTTTGATGAAAGAAAGTCGCCCCAACGATTAACACGAAAATGGGAACTAAGCCATTTAAGACTCCTGTAATCCCACTGTCAAGTCGTGTTTGGCCTATGGCGAATAAAAATGCTGGGATAAACGTACCCAATAAGCCAATTCCAAAAAGTAGCTTAATGTACTTTCTATCAATCTTTGGTAGATGTGAAATGGCCACCGGAGTTAAGAATATAGCAGCAGCCACAATTCGTAGTGCACCAACCTCACCGGCAGAATAAACCTCTAAGCCCATTTTAATGAGTATAAAAGAAGAACCCCACATTAATGCTAGGAGCACAAGAATTACCCAGGAAAGTACTTTTGTATTAGACACGCTTTCTCAAAAGCCCAAAAGTAGAACTTTTGTTCCGTGTTGCGAAAATAATATCAGACCGCCATGTATGCCCCGTCAAAAGCATACTCAATCTCATCTAATAGACCGAATAGCTCTTCAGAATTCATAGACTCAACTAATCTTGTTCTATAGGGCTTAAAGTCACGAATACCTCTAAAATAATTGGTGTAATGCCTTCTCATTTCGAAGATGCCTTGCTTCTCGCCTTTCCATTCTAAAGAGAACTTTAGATGCCTTTTTGCCACATCTACGCGTTCTTTCAAGGTTGGTACAGGAAGTTTCTCTCCTGTTTCGAAGAAATGCTTAATCTCATTGAAGATCCATGGATAACCAATAGCAGCTCTACCAATCATAATTCCATCAACACCATAGGTGTTTCGATATTCTAAAGCCTTCTCCGGGGAATCGATATCTCCGTTACCGAAAATAGGAATTTGGATATCTTCGTGGTTTTTTACCTCGGCAATCTTAGTCCAATCGGCTTCACCCTTGTACATCTGCTTTCTGGTTCGACCATGAATAGTTAATGCCTGAATACCCACATCTTGTAAACGCTTAGCAACTTCAACAATCTGAATGGTGCTATCGTCCCAACCTAAACGCGTTTTTACAGTAACCGGAAGATCTACTTGTTTCACAATCTCTTCGGTCATTTTTTGCATCTTAGGCAAGTCTAGCAAAATACCTGCACCAGCACCTTTGCAAGCCACTTTCTTCACAGGACAACCATAATTAATGTCTACAATCTCTGGCTGGGCTTTTTGAGCAATATCAGCTGCTTGGCGCATGGACTCAATCTTATCACCAAAAATCTGAATGCCAATAGGACGCTCGTAATCATAAATATCGAGCTTCTGCACACTCTTTTCTGCATGACGAATCAATCCCTCTGAAGAGATGAACTCTGTATACATCAGATCCGCACCATTCTCTTTGCAAACTGCACGGAATGGTGGGTCACTCACATCTTCCATTGGAGCTAACAACAATGGAAATTCTCCTACCTCTATGTTTCCTATCTTAACCAAAACGCTTTCGAAAATTCGCGTAAATTTACGCCATTATGACAAAACTCGGCAAAGAGATAGATGTTTCCGGAGAATTTAGTGGAGGAGCATCGACTATTATCATATTAGGCTTGCTGATAGCAGGCTTTTTTATCGGGCAATTTGCAGGAGCAATTGGGGCTATAGTACTGGCCTTTGCCAATGGATTAAGCATAGACCAGCTTTCTGACGACTTAAACGTACTTTATGATTACCTAAGTCTTACAGAGGTACTCACTACCCAAGTGCTTTATACGATTGTCTTCACTTTCGTAACACCTTGGTTTTACCTCAGGCTTTTTGCCAAAAAGAAATTTGCCGACTTAAGTGTTTCGGGTCCAATTAACCCTGTTTTAGTAATCATCACCATACTGGCTACCTTCTCTTTTATGTTGGTAAACGCTTACGTAATTGAATGGAATGCCAATGTTGATTTACCTGATTTCCTATCAGGTTTTGAGCAATGGGCCAAAGAATTGGAACAAACACTAGCCGAGACTACTGAAAAGTATACCAATTTCGAGAGCTTTCCAGAATTCATAGTTGGTCTTATCGCAATCTCAATTTTACCAGGTATTGGAGAAGAATTACTCTTTAGAGGCGTTCTTCAGAATGGTCTTAAAAAGTGGACCAAGAATATTCACGTAGCCATCTGGGTGTCGGCATTTATATTTTCTGCCATACACATGCAGTTTTATGGCTTAGTACCTCGAATGCTACTTGGAGCTCTTTTTGGTTATATATACTTCTGGTCGGGAAGTATCTGGTATGCGATAATTGCGCACATGGCAAATAATGGTATTGCCGTTATAATTGCCTACACGGCAACCGCCAATCTTGATGAACCAGAAAATGTTCCTGTACTCGTATCACTCGCTGGACTTTTGGTATTTGCAGCTTTATTGGTTTTCTTCAAGAGAATGTCTACCCAAAAATCCATAACGCGTGAGTAGTTGGCACACAGTTTACACAACCGATAAATCTTATCAAGCAGACATTGTAAAAGATGTTTTGATGGATCGCGGTATTCAGGCCGTCATTGTTAATAAACAAGACACCTCTTATAAATTCGGCACAATAGAAGTTAATGTTGATCAGGATTCTGTAATGAGAGCTAAAAAAATCATTGAAGAGGAAATAAAGTGGGACGATGAATAACCTTCTGGTTAGGTTAATAACTGCACTTATTGGCGCTACCGGTTTAATTGGATCTATTGTCTGGAATCCCATAGCGTTTGCGGTGGTATTCGCATTAATCATGTTATTCACCCTGAAAGAATTCTATGGCTTATCCAAAAAGTCTGGGACTGTCCCTTTTGAGATTTGGGGAATTGTTGTCGGTTTAGTCGCATTTCAAGTCCTTTTTTACTCATTCTACGATACTTTAGATCAAGGTATTTATTGGCTCCTCCCAGTTCTATTCTCGGTGGTCTTTATCTACCCACTTATAAATAAAACCAAGTCGAATGCTATTGACAGCTTGGCTATAACAGTCTTGGGTTTATTTTATATATCACTTCCTTTTTGTTTGCTAATACCCATTGCTTTTGTAAATGGCGACTATGGTTACGAACTAATCGTTGGAATCTTATTCATACAATGGGCAAATGATACGGGTGCCTACTTCTCGGGAAAAGCACTGGGCAAAACAAAACTTTTTGAACGCGTATCTCCCAACAAAACTTGGGAGGGTACCATTGGCGGTGCGCTACTCGGATTGGTGTTCGCTTATTTACTTTTCGAATTATTTGGAGTACTCCCCGTTCATCACTGGTTAGTACTCGCATTGATTATTTCTGTATTCGGAACATTAGGCGATTTAATCGAATCCCTTTTCAAAAGAACGCTGGCCATAAAAGACTCAGGATCAAGCCTTCCCGGCCATGGTGGCTTCTTAGATCGGTTTGATAGTTTATTGCTTGCATTACCTTTTGCAACTGCCTACATTCACTATGTGATTTGAGTGATAAAATATGGGTAACATACTTGACCGTTATCGCGTATTTTTTACTTAATTTTGAACCGATTTAATCAACATACCACTCCCTATGGGTTACATTGAGCCGGCTCCAATTACGGATAAAGCAAATCCTTTTGAGTCAATGATGTCTAGGTTCAACATCGCTGCTGAAGCGTTAGGCCTAGACAATGAGATCTACAACGTTCTCAAATCTCCCTCTAAACAAGTGTCTGTTTCATTACCAATTACTATGGACGATGGCTCCATTGAGGTATTTGAAGGGCACCGTGTTATTCACTCTAACATCTTAGGGCCTTCTAAAGGTGGTGTGCGCTATGCTATGGATGTTCACTTGGATGAGGTTAAAGCCCTAGCCGCTTGGATGACTTGGAAGTGCGCTGTGGTGGATATTCCTTACGGTGGTGCCAAAGGTGGTATCAAGTGTAACCCTAGAGAAATGTCTAAGGGTGAAATTGAAAGGTTAACAAGAGCTTATACACAAGCAATGCTTGGTGTATTTGGCCCAGACCGAGATATACCTGCTCCTGATATGGGAACAGGGCCAAGAGAAATGGCTTGGATGATGGATGAATTCTCTCGTTCGGAAGGAACTACTGTAAATGCTGTGGTTACTGGTAAACCATTGGTATTAGGTGGCTCACTTGGAAGAGTTGAAGCGACAGGCCGAGGTGTTATGGTTTCTGCCCTTACGGCTATGGAGAAGCTGAAAATCAACCCTTATCATGCAACACTTGCGGTACAAGGTTTTGGTAATGTAGGTTCATACGCTGCTTTATTACTTTCTGAAAGAGGTTGTACTATTCAAGCAGTAAGTGATATCTCTGGAGCTTATTACAATGAAAAAGGAATCGATATCAAAAAAGCTATCGGTTATAGAAATAATAATAATGGAACACTTGAAGGTTTCGATGGTGCCGAATTAATGGATAAGCCAGAAGATCTTTTGGTTTTAGATGTAGACGTACTTGTACCTGCCGCTATTGAAGATGTGATTCACAAAGGAAATGTGAATGATGTAAAAGCTAAGCTGATTGTTGAAGGCGCTAATGGGCCTACTTCTGCCGAGGCTGATGACATCATTAACGAAAAGGGAATTATGGTAGCACCAGATATCTTGGCTAATGCCGGTGGTGTAACCGTTTCTTACTTCGAGTGGGTTCAAAACAGATTGGGCTACAAATGGACACGTGAGCGTGTAAACCGTAGGTCTGATAGAATAATGAAAGAAGCATTTGAGAAAGTTTACAGTGCTTCTCAACAGTTTAAAGTGCCTATGAGAATTGCAGCATACATTGTGGCAATTGATAAAGTGGCTGAAACCTACAAATACAGAGGCGGGTATTAATTCAAAGATTATGACAATTCATAAAGAGGGCCGTGCATTCTTGCTGGCCCTTTTTCTTATTTTATCAGCAGCTGCTTCAGCCGTTTATTTCTTAACGGAATTAAACTCAGCAATTGAAGCTGGTATTTATGGCGCCTTACTCGTGCTATTTCTATTCTTCTTGCAGTTCTTCAGGAACCCCAAAAGGAAGTACGAACTGAACGAAAAACAGATTCTTGCGCCTTGTGATGGCAAAGTAGTAGTGATAGAAAAAACCACCGAGCCAGAATACTTCAAAGACAAAGAGCGCATTCAGGTTTCCATCTTCATGTCTCCACTAAACGTACATGTGAATAGAAATCCAGTAACAGGACTAGTTAAATACTTCAAATATCATCCAGGCAAATACTTAGTGGCATGGCACCCGAAGTCGAGCACGGAAAACGAACGGACTACTGTTGTTTACGAAGTAAAAAGAGGCGTTGAGGTTTTAGTGAGGCAAATTGCTGGTGCTGCCGCTAGAAGAATTAAGTGGTACATTGAAGAGGAACAATCCGTAATTCAGACCAAAGAATTCGGCTTTATCAAGTTTGGTTCTCGCGTAGACTTATTTTTACCGCTTGATGCCAAGATCACAGTGGAGAATGGGCAAATAACAAAGGGTGGACAAACAGTGATTGCTGAGTTTGCAGAATAGGCTAGAGAAAAGCCTCTATTATCTTCATCAACTGGCCTAAATACTCTGCATCAACATCATCGAAATCAGAGAGCTGAGCTGAATCAACATCCAGAATTAGTACTACTTCCCCATTCTTCATCGCAGGAAGAACAATCTCCGATTTTGAGTCAGAAGAACAGGCTATGTGGCCTGGAAATTCATCCACATTATCAACTAGAATGGTTTCTGCTTTTTCCCATGCAGTGCCACAAACACCTTTGCCCATGGCAATACGTGTACAAGCAATAGGACCTTGGAAGGGACCCAAAACGAGCTCATCATCTTTGACCAAGTAGAATCCCACCCAGAAGAAATCCATTCCATACTTAAGAGCAGAAGCAATATTCGCAAGATTAGCCGTCACATCCTTTTCACCATAAATCAAGGCCTCAATCTGAGGGAGTAAGGATTTGTATCGCTCCGCTTTGGTAGCCGTTTCCTGAATTATGAGTTCTTCTGCCATAGGAATTTTATTGAATGCAAAGGTAACGAGTCAGAATTGAATTCGGTTCAAATAAATTCACGTCACTGCGTGTTCTTTCCCCGTAGCAAACCTGACAGGTTTGGAAAATTGACGGTGTCAATAAACCTGTCAGGTTTATGCACTCTAATCGGGCACCTCCTCAATAGGAGGATAAGTTCTAGTAAGAATTCCGATAGACTTCTAACTGATCACCACCCATATCTTCTGAACCTACTAGCTTACCTGAAATTAGAGGTGCTTTGATACCATTCTCGAATTCTGTTTGACTTGTGAACACTCGAGCTTCATCCCAGAGGCCAGCGTCTATAAAAGACTTTAGAGTTGCCGCTCCCCCTTCAATAATCACAGACTGAATTCTTCTTTGGTGTAGATCTCCCAAAATTTGACTCACTAAATCGTCAGGATCGACTTGCTGATAATTCAATAGGTCTTGCTCCTCAGTCTTTTGGGTATTGTAAACTACAGTAGGAATTGAGCCGTCAAATAGCTTAAGGCTTGTATCCAATTCAAGATTCAGATCAATCACTAAACGCATAGGGTCTCGACCAGACCAGCTGCGCACATTAAGCCTAGGGTCATCATATTTAGCGGTATTCTTTCCGACTAAAATGGCATCTTCTTCTGCCCGCCATTGGTGAACCAAACTTCGAGATTGCTCATTGCTGATCCACTTAGAATCGAAGTTCTCTCTAGCCACAAAACCATCGGTTGTCTGGGCCCATTTAAGTATTACGAATGGTCTTTGTTTTTTGATGGATGTGAAGAACCTGATATTCTGTTCTCTGGCTTCTTCATCTAAAATGCCTTGCGATGACGCAACGCCTCCATCGCTCAGTATTTTAATCCCTTTCCCTCCAACCAAAGGATTAGAGTCAACCGAACCGATCATTACTCTTTTTACTTTTTTAGAAACGAGTAAATCGGCACAAGGTGGAGTCTTGCCATGATGGGCACAGGGCTCTAGACTTACATAAACCGTAGATTCAGGAAGTAAAGATTGATCGGCCACAGCGTTAATCGCATTTACTTCTGCATGGGCTTCTCCGTATTTTCGGTGCCACCCTTCGCCAATTATTTGGTCATTATGGACGATGACACAACCCACCATTGGGTTAGGACTTACATTCCCTCTACCTAGCTCGGCAAGGGCTAATGCTCGTTGC